>NZ_CAUHPG010000005.1 GCF_959608125.1 uncultured Slackia sp. | reverse complement strand
GCGGTGCAGTCCGCGGAAGGCAGGGTCGTCGCGCTCGCGCGGGGCGCTTCGCGCCTTATAAGGGTCTTCGGACCTTTTTTTATTTTACATACGCATGCGACAGCGTTGCGCCTTTCGGGCGCGAAAAACGTCTGGAAGGCTTCGGCCTCCAGGCGTTTTTTCGTATTGTGCTTCTTGCATATGTTAAAGAAAGAGACCCTGACATTTTCAAAGGGGGTAAGCGGCGGTTGCCTGCACGTTTCAACTCGGGCGATGTTTCCATGATGAGTCCTGGCGATTATGCCGATCCTGGACGTTTTGCCCCCGTCTTTTCCGTGGAGTCAAGACGCTTTGATTCAGGTTGAGCCTGCTGACCTGCTATTCTATTGTAGAAATCATTACGTGAATTCAATAATCGAGATGGGATGAAAGCATGTCAGAGACTATTAAGGCTCAGCGCGAGCAGCTTGCGCACGTGGCGCTCGGAAACAAAGATATCCTCGAGGGACTTATCGAACGCATGGACAGCTCTTCGCGTCGTACTCGTCAGAACACGGCCTCGACGCTTTCGTTTGTGGCGGCCGCTCAGCCGGAGGCGATGCTTCCTTACCTTGATGTCGTCATCAACGCTCTCGAGAGGCCCGAAGCTCAGACCCGTTGGGAATCCCTCGATATCCTGACCGCCCTCGTTCCATTTGATGCCGATCGATGTGAAAGCGCCCTGCCTGGTGCCGAGGGTGCCTTGTTCGACGAGGATTCCGGCCCGCTGCATTTGGCGGCTGTTCGTTTCTTGTGCCGTATCGGCTCTACATCCCAGGAACGAAGCATTAAGGTTTGGCCGCTTATCGACGAGGCTATCCAATGCTATCACGGCGATGTCGAATTCCATGAGATGCTTGCCGCTATCGCGCTGTTCTCCGAAAGCGACCTCGACTCGGAAGTGGCCGATGCTTTGAAGGCCCGCATGGAGTTCGATGCGCGCAATGCTAAGGGTTCGTTGAAGAAGAGGGCCCAGCAGATCCTCGACAAGCTTAATGCCGAGTAAGCGCATCAAGCTATTTCATATCTTGCATATCCGCTCGAGGTATACCGGTGACGGAATCGTATGCTCCATTCGACTAAAGCGAATGGTATGATACGAACGTTGCACTTTGCTTCGAGCGGGTTTTTTGTAGGGTCGATTCAGGCTTTTCCACGAATATGCGCGATCCGATAGGTTTCGTTTTCAGGCATGGCGCAGCATATCTGTTCGAATATTACGACGGAGGTTCTTCATGGGAGATCGCACTTCGGTTCTCGATGCGGGAGGCCGCACTCTTTGGTATTATCCCGTGCTCTCTGTGGAAGGCGCCGACCGCCTTCCGTTCTCTTTGCGCATCTTGCTTGAAAACGTCTTGCGCAATGCATCCGACGACGAGACCGCTCGCATTTTCGCAGAGCGCGTCGTTTCGGCGGGCCTTGCAGGCGAGCAGGGCGGCGAAATCGAATACATGCCCGCTCGCGTTCTTTTGCAGGACTTCACGGGTGTCCCCGTATTCGTCGACCTCGCCGTGATGCGCGAGGCTGCTCGTGACCTGGGCGGCGACCCTGCGCGCATCAATCCCCAGATTCCTTTGGATCTAGTTGTCGACCATTCGGTTATCGCCGATGTCGCATGCTGTCCCGGCGCGCTTGAGAAGAACATGGAAATGGAATTCGCCCGTAATGAAGAACGTTATCGTTTCTTGAAATGGGCGCAGGACTCCTTCGAGAACGTGCGCATCGTACCTCCCGGAGCGGGTATCTGCCATCAAATCAACGTCGAGCGTTTCGCCACGGGCGTTATGGTCGGCGGGGGCGACGGAGAAGACGTCGCGTATTTCGACACTGTGGTTGGAACCGACAGCCATACTACTACGGCGAACGGAATCGGCGTGCTTTCGTGGGGCGTCGGCGGTATCGAGGCCGAGGCGGCTGCGTTGGGCCAGCCTATCACGACGCTCGTGCCGCGCGTTATCGGCGTGCACTTGACCGGGGCTTTGCGCGAGGGCGTCTCGGCGATGGATGCCGCTTTGACATTTGCCCAGATGCTGCGTGAAAAAGGCGTTGTCGGATGCTTTGTCGAATGCTTTGGCGAAGGCGTTTCGACGCTTTCCGCTACGCAGCGCGCCTGTATCGCCAACATGACCCCGGAATACGGCTGCACGTGCACCCTGTTCCCGTTCGATGAGCGTACGCTCGAGTATCTGCGTCTTACCGGACGCTCCAACGAGCAGGTCGAACTAGTCGAAGGCTATGCGAAAGCTCAAGGCCTGTGGAACGACGGTGCCGAACGCGTGTACAGCGATGTGGTCGAGCTCGATCTTTCGAGCGTCGAGCGCAGCCTTGCCGGCCCGAGCCGTCCTCATAATAGGTTCGCGGCGGATGCGGCTCGCGCTCGCTTCGTCGACATCTGCGCCGAGCGCGGGCTTGATTCTTCCACGGTCCGCACGGTCGACTTCGCGGGCTCGTCGTTCGATCTGACGCATGGCGCTATCGCCATCGCGGCGGTGACGAGCTGCACGACGGCGACTGATCCCGCGATGATGGTCGCATGCGGCCTTGTCGCGAAGCATGCCCGCGAAGCAGGCTTGCAGGCCAAGCCGTGGGTCAAGCGTGTCATGGCGCCCGGTAGCCATGCGACGCAGCTGATGCTCGAGCGCGCGGGCCTGGCCGCTCCTTTGGCTGAGCTTGGATTCTCGACCTGCGGTTTCGGCTGCATGAGTTGCATCGGCAACTCCGGTCCCGTGTGGCCGCAGATGCATGATATCGCCGAGGATATCGAGCTGACGAGCGTCTTGTCCGGCAACCGCAATTTCGATGGCCGCATCTCTCCTGATGTCTCCCAGAATTACCTGTGCTCCCCGGCCCTGGTCGTCGCGTACGCGATGGCGGGAACCATGGAGTTCGATTTCGAATCCGACCCGCTCGGAACCGATGCGGCGGGCGAGCCCGTGTATCTGCGCGACATCTGGCCGAGCGACGAAGAAGTCGCCGGCGTCGTCGCCGAGTTCGTGACCGAGGAGCTGTTCGACGAGGGCGGCAAGGGCCTCTACGAGGGCACCGACGCCTGGAAGGCTCTCGAGGTCGCCCCGAGCGATATCTTCGCCTGGGATGCAGGTTCCACCTATGTGCGCAAGGCGCCGTACTTCGAGGGCATGCGCCGCGAACTCGACGGCTGCGAAGCGATCGATGGCGCGCGTGTGCTTGTGAACGTGCGCGACTTCATCACGACGGATCATATCTCTCCCGCGGGAAGCATCGCGGCCGACAGCCCTGCGGCGCGCTACCTGAGGGAGCGCGGCGTCGCTGACGAGATGTTCAACACCTACGGAGCCCGTCGCGGCAATCACGAAGTAATGGCTCGCGGCGGTTTCGGCAATGTGAAGCTGTCCAACATTCTCGCCGACGGCCGCAACGGCGGTTACACCCGCGACTTCACGACGGGGGAGATTGCAAGCATCTTCGAGGCGTCCGAACATTACGCCCAGCAAGGTATTCCCTGCGTGGTGCTGGCGGGGAAGATGTATGGCAGCGGGTCGTCGCGCGACTGGGCTGCTAAGGCCCCGTTGCTTTTGGGCATACGGGCGGTGTTCGCGGAAAGCTTCGAGCGTATCCACCGTTCGAACCTCGTGGGCATGGGCATTCTCCCGCTCCAGTTCCTCGAAGGCGAAAGCGTCGAAAGCCTCGGCCTGGATGGTACCGAGACGTTCTCGATAGAACGAGTCGAATTCGGCGACGGCACCCCGCAGCTTCCTGAGCCTCGCACGGTGAAGGTAACGGCTTCGCGCCAGGACGGCTCGTCGGTCGAATTCCAGGCTATAGTACGTGTGGATACGCCGACCGAAGGCGCCTATATGGCCCATGGCGGCATCTTGCAATATGTGCTACGCCAATTGGCGGAGGCAGCTGAATAAGAAAAACACGAAGCGCGACGTATTCCGCCGCGCTTCGTGTAATCGGACACAGGAAAGGTAACCTATGGCAAACAACCAAAATCCGTTCTTCACCATGTTCGGTGTGGACGACCCGTTCGGTGCGGGCGGGCCTCAGGGGGCCTCGCAGGGTGCGCCGCATGTGGAGTTCGACACTACGGCGGAGTTCAACAATCTGAAAGAGAAATTCGAGAGCATGGGGAAGAAGGCCGCCATCGTCAGCGCCGTGATCGCCGTGATCGTGCTTGCCGTGGCGTATTGGTGGTTCCATCCCCCCATCAACATCCACAGCGTCGACACGTGGTTCTTCGTTGCGGTCGTCATCCTGTTGCCGTCGTTCCTGTTTTTCCGTGCTAAGTCGAGGGCGTATAAAACCGGCACGGCAAAGGTGAGCAGCAGCGCCGGCAAGGCGAAGACCTTCAAGCTCCTCTCGTTCATCCCCGCAGGCGTGTTCGTGCTTTTCATTCTGGGAACGCTGCTTTCGGTGGCTTTTTTCCCGGGCAATGCTCAGAAATACGCCGACATCCTGCAGACTAACGACATGGAGTTCACCCAGGATATTCAAGAGGTCGACTACAATGAGATTCCTGTCATCGACCGCGCATCCGCGGCCCTGCTGGGCAACCGCACCATGGGTGCTATGTCCGACCTGGTCAGCCAGTTCGAAATCTCGCCCTTGTATAGCCAGATCAACTACCAGGACCATCCCGTCCGCGTCAGCCCGCTGACCTATGCCGACCTGTTCAAGTGGCTGCAGAACCGAGAGCAGGGCATTCCCGCCTACGTTGTCGTCGATATGACGTCGCAGGATGCCGAGGTCGTGCGCCTGGGGGGCGACAAGACCATCAAGTACTCCGAGAGCGAGCCTCTTGCGCGCAACATCGATCGCTACGTGCAGTTGAAGTACCCCTTCTATATGTTCGGCGAGAAGTCCTTCGAAATCGATGACGAGGGCAATGCCTGGTGGATCTGTCCGGTCCGTGACTTTACGATCGGCTTGTTCGGCGGCGAAACCGTTTCGCGCGCCGTCTTGGTGAATGCTTCGACGGGCGAGTGCCAAGATCTTGCGGTGGACGAGGTTCCCGAGTGGGTCGACCGCGTGTATCCCGCATCCTTGCTGATTCAGCAGTACAACTGGTCGGGCAAGTATAAGGACGGCTGGTTCAACAGCTGGCTCGGTCAGAACGGCGTGGTCCAGACCACTCCCGGCACCGATGGCACTCTGGGCTACAACTACCTGGCCAAAGACGACGACGTGTGGATGTACACGGGCGTGACGTCCGCGACGGGCGACAACTCGATCGTCGGCTTCGTTCTGGTGAACCAGCGCACGGCCGAGAGCCACTTCTACTCTGTCGCCGGCGCAACCGAGGATTCGGCCATGCAGTCGGCCGAGGGCCAGGTCCAGAACCTGCGCTACCATGCGACATTCCCGATTCTGATCAACGTCAACAACACCCCGACGTACTTCATGGCCCTGAAAGATGACGCCGGCCTCGTGAAGAAGTATGCGATGGTCGACATCAGGAGCTATCAGAACGTCGCCGTGGGCGATACCGTGGCCGACACGCAGAAGTCCTACATCTCTCTGATCGCCGCGAGCGGCTCGGCGGAGACGCCTGCCGAGGGCCAGTCGTTCGCCGAGGCGAACGGCAAGATCAAGACGATCGCACAGGCCGTCATCGAGGGCAATTCGCACTTCTACATGACTCTCGAGGGCGACGCCCGCATCTACGATTTCGCACTGCCTGCCATGGTGGATGTCGTTTCCTACGGCGTGGGCGACACGATCGCATTGCGCTACACCGAAGGCGATCCTACGAGCGTGGTTCAGGAAATCGTCGAGAACGCCGCTGCCGCTGCCGATGCGGCGGATGAGGATGCCGCTGCCGCCGAAGCCGAGCCGAAGGCCGATACGGCGGATGGCTCCGTCGAGGCGGCCGGTCAGGCGAATGCCGCGTAGTCGACGCGTCGAATACGATCGCGTAAAGGAGGAGCGAAATTCGCTCCTCCTTTTGGATGAAGAGGGATCCATTATTTCTTCATAGTAGAAAAAACTACTTGTAAAAAGAAAACGATCGGCTATACTATCACCTTGCGTTTAACAACGCATGTGAACGATAGTTCCGCTGCCGAAGACAGCAGGCATCCGCAAGGATTTAATTGCATTGCAGCCAGCCGAGGTGGAGCGCATGATTGATAGTGCGACCCCCGTGTCTTCGACCGGGGGTCTTTTCTTTTCGTTTTGCGAAAAGGCCCACCATTTATCGTGGCGGAGCATTTGAGCAAAAACGAAAAGGAGGTGAATCAACATGCCGAACAAGCACAATATCGACAACGTCGCAAAGATCGCCGAGGACCTCGAGGGTATTTCCGCAATGTGGGTCATCGATTACCGCGGTCTTACCGTGAAAGAGGTTGAGGCCCTGCGCCGCAGCATCCGCGAGGCCGACGCCAAGATGGGCGTTTACAAGAACACCCTGATGCGTCTCGCCCTGGAGAACGCCGAGCTCCCCGAGCTGGGCGATATTCTTTCCGGTCCTTCCGCTTTCGTGTTCGCCGCTGGCGACCCGGTCGCTTCCGCAAAGGCCATTAAGGACTTCGCGAAGAAGAACGAGAACCTGGTCATCAAGGGCGGCATGATGGACGGCGTCGCTTATGGCGCCGCCGAGGTCGAGGCTATCGCAGCCCTGCCTTCCCGCGAGGAGCTCATCGCCAAGCTGCTCGGTACCATCAGCAACCCCATGGTCAAGATGGTCCGCGTCTGCAACGGCCCCATGGAGTACTTCGCTCGCGCGGTTTCCGCTATCGCGGATCAGAAGTCCGCAGCGTAATGCTGCATAAGGCGGCTTAAGCCGCGAATGTGAAAATCGAGGCGTCGCTTCGGAGACGCCTGTTGTGAAAGGAGCCATTACCATGGCCGTTACTCGTGAAGAGATCATCGAAGCTTTGAAGGAAATGCCCGCCCTGGAGCTCTCCGAGCTCGTCAAGGAGCTCGAGGAAGTCTTCGGCGTTTCCGCCGCTGCTCCCGTGGCTGTTGCTGCTGCTCCGGCTGCCGAGGCTGGCGCTGCTGAGGAGAAGTCCGAGTTCGACGTCGTCCTCGAGGGCTTCGGCGACAACAAGATCGCCGTCATCAAGGTTGTCCGCGAGATCACCGGTCTTGGCCTGAAGGAGGCCAAGGAGGTCGTCGAGGGCGCTCCCAAGGCTATCCAGGAGGGTGTTGCCAAGGACAAGGCCGAGGAAATCAAGGCCAAGCTGGAAGAGGCCGGCGCTGCTGTTACCCTGAAGTAACAACTCGTCAACAGGCGAATTTCTTTTATGCTACGAACGAAGGGCTGGGGCTTTTGCCTCGGCCCTTCGTTGTATAGTCATATATCCGTAATCGGCGAGGAGGGTTTCGCGCATGAAGCAAGAGTACTTTTTCCGCGCGTGGCGGGCCGTTCGCAGCAGCGATGCCTGGCTCGGCAGGGTCTGCCTGCTTGCACTGGTGTCGTTGATACCCGTTTTCGGGCCGGTGGTCGTCTCCGGATATCTGCTTGGTTGGGCTCGTGATGCAGCTTGGGGCATGGACAATCCCATGCCGAAGCATATATTCGGAAACGAAGACGGCTCATTGTACCGTCGTGGCTTTTTCGCTCTGGTGGTAGGCATTGCAATGGTTTTTGCCGTGCTTGCGGGCGTGTTCGTTCTTATGAGTTTGGTGGGGCTTGCGGCGGGGTTGTTTGCGACGTTGTTCGACGGCTCCCGCTATGCCGGCCTCTTGGCGTTTCCCGCTTTATTCGGCTCGTTCGGGGTGTTTGCGGCGAGTGTCGTGGCGGTTTTCGCCGTCCAATTCTTCGTATGGGTCGCTCTTATGCGCATGAGCATCTACGACACGTTGAGTTCGGCTTTTCAGCTCGGGCATGTGTGGTGCATGATCAGGCGCGACCCTGTAGGGCTTCTGAAGATTTTTTTCTGCGGGCTGCTAGCCACCCTCGTTGTGGGCGCCGTAATGTCGGTCGTGTGGTTCGTGGTGCTGTTTCTCGGCATGATTGTGGCCATGGGAGTGTCGGGATTCGCCGACTATTCGGGCATTTCGGCTTTAGGCCTCGGCGGCGTGGCCGTTTTGGGTCTCGTTGCGGCTCTGCTGTTCGCCCTAGCGGTCGCTTACGTTTCCGTGGTATGCGGAGTCATGGTGCAGACGCTGGTGTATCGCAGCCTTGGCTACTGGACGGCGCAGTTCGATGTTGCGCGGTGGGGGTCTCAGGACGATCCTCTTCCGCTTCCTTATTCTCAGCAGGCGGGCGACTATGGGCTCTAAGAAAGACAAGGCCGAAAAGACGAATGCGATGCGCTTGCTCGATGCTTCGGGCATCGCTTATGTGCACCGCACGTACGACGGCGACCAGGCGCTTTCGGGCGTCGAGGTGGCGTCGATTCTGGGGCAGAATCCCGATAGCGTATTCAAGACCTTAGTCGCTCAAGGCAAAAGCGGCGAGCACTACGTATTTATGGTGCCTGTCGCCATGGAGCTCGACTTGAAGAAAGCGGCTTCGGCGGCGGGGGAGAAAAGCATCGCGATGGTGCGCTCGCGCGAGCTGCTGCCTCTGACGGGTTATGTCCATGGAGGATGCAGCCCGCTTGGCATGAAGAGGCATTTCCCTACCTTCATCGACGAGACGGCGCTTCTCAGCGAGGATGCGATCATGTGTTCGGGAGGACGTATCGGCGATCAAATCGAGCTGTCTTTGGCGGATTTGGTCGCGGCGTGCGATGCGCGTATTTCCGACATATCGTCCTAAGCGCTTTTCATCAGGCATTTCTTTTAATTTCAGCAGCACGGCGAATTTTTTTGAAAAAAGTTGTTGCAATGCCGAAAGTAATTTGCAATAATAACCGAGCTGCTTAAGTGTCCCCATAGTCTAGAGGTCAGGACGCGGCCCTTTCAAGGCTGAGACACGAGTTCGATTCTCGTTGGGGGCACCATCGGTTGTTCAACCCGGATATCGTTAGATGTCCGGGTTTTTTGTTTCTGGCGATTTCGTTGCCGCCGCGCCTCGAACACCTCGCCCGAAGCGGTCGGAGTATCATGGATCGAAATGATTCCACGGCGCCGTTTCGCGGTGCTTTCGGCGGGCGTGTCTGCGCTGCGACGTCCGTACTGCCGTTCGATTTCGAGAGAGGAAGGAGCCGCCATGGCTTTTTGCTGGGAGCTGCGAGGATGCGACGGGGAGATGCAAAGCCGCTGTCCGCACAACGTGCCGGGTGAGCCGTGCCCTCCTGACTGCAATTTCGCGGCCTGCGACCGTCCGACCCATGAGGTGGCCCTCGGTCTCGCCATCCTCGATAATCCAGACGTCGACCGTTCGGCGGCCGTGAAAGAGATATGCAGGGCGTGCACATTCTTCATCGCGCACGGCCCCACGATTTCCAAGGAGGCTTAAGCATGGCTCGTATCGCTGTCGTCGGCGGCGGGGCATCGGGCCTCGTCGCGGCTATCGAAGCGGCTCGCAAAGGCGCCGAGGTCGTCGTATGCGAGGCTGCCGACCGCGTGGGCAAGAAGATCCTCGCCACAGGCAACGGGCGTTGCAACATAAGCAACGCCGACATCATGAGCGACGACTACAACCGCCCCGAATTCGTGCAGGCCGCCATGAACGTGCTTCCTCCCGAAGAAGTGCAGCGCTTCTTCTCCGATGCGGGCCTGCTGGCCTTCGAGGAAGACGAAGGACGCATTTATCCCTACAGCAACAAAGCCGCCACCGTGGTCGATACGCTACGCCTGTGTCTTGATGAGGCGGGCGTCGAGGTGCGCTGCGGCGCCGGCGTTCGTTCGGTCGCTCCGGTGCAGCGACAGGGTATTGAGAAATGGACGGTGCGTTTCGGGGACGGATCCGATGAGGAATTCGACGCCGTGATCGTATCCGTGGGCGGCGCGCCCTCCAAAGGCCTCGTGCCCGACGACGTGAAATACGTCCCGACGTACCCGGTGCTCGCGGGCCTGAAGACGGATACCGCAAACATCAAGGGCCTTTCGGGCATCCGCGTACGTGCGCGTCTGTACATCGACGCCGATCCCACGGACCTGCGCGATGCGTGGATGGACGTGGTCGATCCCGATTTCGAATCCGACTATGCGGGCCCCGAGGCGAGCGGCGAGGTTCTTTTCAGGGATTACGGCATTTCGGGCATCGCCGCGTTCGACATGTCCCGCTACGTGCGCCCCGGCCAGATGGTTTTCATCGACCTGCTTCCCGATTTGGACCCGCAGCAAAAGGTCGATTTCATCTGGAACCAGACGATCGCCCATCCGAACCGCACGGCCTGCCAGGTCATGTCGGGCATGCTGCCATCGCGCGTCGCGCGCGCCGTGACGACCGCGGCGGGGCTTGATCCCGACGAGCCGATCATCGCCGAGCAGGAGGCCGTGGTGCTCGCCATGGTGTCCGAATCGTTCGGTCTGACTGTGAAGGGCATCTCCGACCCCAAGCAGGCTCAGGTCATGCGCGGCGGATACGCGGTGAAGGGCTTCGACCCTTCCACGATGCAGTGCAAAAAGCATCCCGGCCTGTTCGTCACGGGCGAAGCGCTCGACATCGACGGCCGTTGCGGAGGCTACAACCTGCATTGGGCCTGGACGAGCGGCATGATCGCGGGCAGGGCCGCGGCGCTTTCCGTCCACGCCTAGCCGTCTTGTCGGCGTATCGCAGAACGTCTCGAAAGGGTTTCCATGCTTGAGATAAGCAACCTGCGCCTTTCTCTCGATGCGGGGCTTCCGCAAGGGGAGGGTCTCGTGCGCAAGGCCGTCGCGAAAGCGCTCGGCGTCGATGCGTCGAGGATCGGCGGCCTGCGTCTTTTGAAGCGCAGCGTCGACGCGCGCAAGAAAAACGACGTGCATTTCGTCGCGTCGTATGCGTTCGGGTACGAGGGCTCTCCTGAAGAGGAGACGGCCGTCGTGGAGCGAGGGTGCAGGCCTCCTGCCGCCGTCAAGGTCCACAAGCCGTATGCGGGCTATGAGCCGCCTCGCATCGAGGCTCGCCCCGACCTTCGCCCGGTCGTGGTCGGCACGGGTCCTGCGGGCCTGTTCGCCGCATGGGCGCTTGCCAAGGCGGGCGCTCGCCCGCTCGTCATCGAACGGGGCGGCTGCGTTGAAGACCGCCTTCGCTCCGTCGCTCGCTTCAATGAAGGCGGGCCGCTCGATCCCGAATCGAATATCCAGTTCGGCGAAGGCGGTGCGGGAACGTTTTCCGACGGAAAGCTGACCACCAATATCAAGAATCCCCGCTGCAAGGACGTGCTCCATATCTTTGTCGCGGCGGGCGCTCCCGAGGAAATCCTCTGGCAGGCGAAGCCCCATATCGGTACCGACCTGCTCGTCGGCGTGGTGCGGCGTATGCGCGAAGACATCATCGCAGCGGGCGGCGAGGTCCGATTCGATACGCGCCTCGAATCGATGCGGTTCTCCGATGGCGCGCTGGCGTCTGTCGCGGTCAAGTCGGCGGATGCGGAGACGTGCGAAGAGGTTCGGGCGGACCGTCTGGTGCTCGCTTGCGGCCACTCGGCGCGCGATACGTTCGAGGCCGTGCGCGATGCGGAGCTTCTCATGGAGCGCAAGCCGTTTTCGGTGGGCGTGCGCATCGAGCATCCTCAGAAACTCATCGACAAGGCCCAGTACGGCAAGGCCGCGTCGCATCCGGCGCTCGGAGCGGCCGATTACAAGCTTGCGGCGCATCTCGAGGACGGACGCGGCGTCTACACGTTCTGCATGTGCCCCGGCGGCGAAGTCGTCTGCGCGGCTTCGGAGGAAGGCGGCGTCTGCGTGAACGGCATGAGCCGTTTCGCACGCGACGGCGTCAATGCGAATTCGGCGGTCCTCGTGGGCGTCGACGAGTCCGATCTCGAAGGCGACGACGTGCTGGCGGGTGTCGAGCTGCAAAGGGCGATGGAGCGTGCGGCATTTCGCGCGGCGGGTTCGTCGTATGCCGCTCCCGCGCAGTATGTCGATGACTTTCTCGCGGGCAGGCCGAGCGAAGCGCCGCGCGAAGGCGCCGTGGCGCCGTCCTATGCGCGCGGCGTGGCCTGGTGCGACCTGCGCGAGGTCCTGCCTGAGTTCGTTTCCCGCTCGCTTGCATCGGCTTTGCCGCTTCTCGATCGCCGCCTGAGGGGCTTCTCGTCCGCCGATGCGGTGATGACGGGTGTCGAAACGCGCAGCTCGAGTCCCGTGCGCATCGTGCGCGACAAGGCGAGCATGCAGGCGTTCTCGGCGGCCTCGGGCCTCTCGGGCACGGGCGTCTTCCCCTGCGGCGAGGGCGCGGGCTATGCGGGCGGCATCATGTCGGCCGCCGTCGACGGCCTTCGCGTTGCGGAAGCCGTCATCGCAAGCATGAACGAAAGCGTGCCGCGCGAGTCCTGACGCAGAGAGAGGGGCTGCTATGCGCGCGAGCCGCACGGTCGTCGGAATGCTCGCCGCGGCAGGCGTCGCCTACGGGGCCGTTCCCGCCTTCGCGGCGGATTTCGTTCCGAGCGATGCGGGGATGATCGTATCCATCCTGCTGCTATGCGTGCTGTATCCTGCGCTTTCGATAGCCTTCGGTATCGTGAGCGCACGGGCGTTGCGCACGTTGTGGTGGGTGCCGGGCGTTTTCGCCGGTCTGTTTTTGCCTTTGTTTTGCTTCTCTATGGGCGTATCGCTTGGAGATGTGTGGTTGTATGCCGTAGGGTATGCCGCGGTCGGCTACGTCGCCGCCGCGATGGGTTTCGCGCTGATGCGCGGCGGACGCACGGCGTCGTGATGCGCCGCCGTTGCGATTCGCGGTCGATAGAGAGAAAGAGAGATAGCATGAGCGTTCTGTTCGTCGAATATCCGAAGTGCACGACGTGCAAGAAGGCCAAGAAGTGGCTTGACGAGCATGGGGTCGCGTATGCGGACCGCCATATCGTCGAAGAGGCGCCGACGGCCGAAGAGCTTGCTTCCTGGCATGCCCGCAGCGGCCTTCCGATTCGCCGTTTTTTCAATACGAGCGGCATCAAATACCGCGAGCTCGGCTTGAAAGCAGTGCTCGATGCGGGCGCGACCGATGAGGAGTGCTACGAGTTGCTTTCTTCCGACGGCATGCTCGTGAAGCGCCCGATCGTCGTAGGCGACGATTTCGTGCTGGTCGGCTTCAAAGAGGAGGCCTGGGCCGAGCGCCTGCATTCCTAGAATTCCCGAGCGCGGCGCCTTGCGGCAACGATGCACAGGCGCAGGCGTCGATGACACATGACGAAAGGCGAGTGACGATGGATATGACTAATCTCGGCGACGCGGCGGCAACGCGTGCGGGCGGCTTGGTCGATGCGTTGATCGAGGCGGTCGGCGCGGAGGCCGTGCTTGAAAACGAACCGATGAGCAAGCATACGACGTTTCGTATCGGAGGTCCTGCGGACGTGTACGTGATGCCGCATACGGTCGACGAGCTCGTGAGCGTCGTGGCGCTGTGCCGCAAGGAGAACACGGCGTATCGGATCGTCGGCAACGGAAGCGACCTGCTCGTGTCCGATGACGGCCTGAGGTGCGTGGTGGTCCAGGTGCTCGACAACCTGTCCGACATCGTCGTCGACGGCACGAGCGTGCGCGCGCTTGCGGGCGCGACCAATGCGGCGGTCGCCGGTGCGGCGCTGGATGCAGGACTTGCGGGATTCGAATTCGCAAGCGGCATTCCCGGCACGATCGGCGGCGCTGCCATCATGAACGCGGGAGCGTACGGCGGCGAGTTCAAAGACGTCGCGGTCGAGCTGACGTGCGTCACGCCCGAAGGCGAGGTCGTGAAGGTTTCGCGCGACGAGGCTGATTGGTCGTACCGTCACAGCATGATGGATGCGGCGGGTTATATCGTCGTCGAGGCGATTCTCGAATTGACGCCCGACGACCCCGCTGAAATCGCGGCGCGCATGGACGAGCTGAAGGCCCGCCGCGAAGAGAAGCAGCCGCTCGACATGCCGAGCGCGGGCAGCACGTTCAAGCGTCCCGAGGGGTATTTCGCCGGCAAGCTTATCCAGGATTCCGAGCTGCGCGGCTATCGCGTCGGCGGCGCGCAGGTGTCCGAGAAACATACGGGCTTCGTCGTCAACGCGGGTGGCGCCACGGCTGCCGACGTCATGCAGCTTATCGAGGATGTGCAGAACCGCGTGAAAGAGCGCTTCGGCGTCATGTTGGAGCCCGAAGTACGCATCTGGAGCTAGCGAAGCACGAAGCGAGGCAAAAGAAGAAAGGGCCGATTCCCTGGGGAATCGGCCCTTTTGCGTATCGAAGAGGCGTTATGCCGTGGCTGCGGCGCGTTCTTTCTTGCGGCGTACGAGGTATTTCACGACCAGCATGCCGATAAGGCCGCTTGTGACGCCGACGATGATGCCGCCGAGGACGTCGCTTGGGTAGTGGACGCAGAGGTAAAGGCGCGAGAAGGCGATGGACGCCGCTCCGAGCAAGGGGATGGCCTTGAACCAGGGATGCGCCATGGGAAGGAAGCACAAGGCCGTGGCTGCGGCGAACGAGCTTCCCGTGTGCCCCGAAGGAAACGAGAACGTGTGGGGCAGCTCAATGAGCTGCGTGGCCAGCGTGGGGTCGACAAGGAACGGCCGCGGCCTTTCGACGATGTTCTTGATTCCGATTTCGCCGATCAGGCACGCTGCCGCGATGGCGGTGATGACCACCGCGCCGTAGAATCGGTACTCCTTCTTGCTGAGAAGCAAAGCGGCGATGACGAACCAGATGAAGGCGAGGTTGCCCAGCGAAGTGACGAACGGCATGACGGCATCGAGCGCAGGGGATTGAAGCGCATTCTGTATGCCGTGCAGCACGGAAATATCTATGGAAGTAAGTTGTTCAAGCATGACGGGCATTGTACCGGCATGCCGGTCGCGCTCGGTGACGGGTGGGAAACGGATGCCTTCTTTTGCGTGCCGCATGAAAAAGGCCTGCGCACGGGTGCGCAGGCCTTGCAATGCGTGTCGACGGCATGTTCCGCCGCGCCGTAAGAGCGCCTAGACGGTTTCGAGCGCCTGGGCGATGTCGGCGATCAGGTCCTCGGTGGACTCGATGCCGCAGCTCATGCGCACGAGGTCGGCGCTGATGCCGGCGGCTGCGAGCTCGTCGTCGTTCATCTGACGATGCGTGGAGCTTGCGGGGTGCAGACAGCAGGTGCGCGCATCCGCCACATGCGTGGCGATCTGAGCGAGCTTCAGGGCCGCCATGAACTTCTCGGCCGCAGGACGGCCGCCCGCGACGCCGAAGCTGACGACGCCGCATCCTCCCTCGGGCAGGTATTTCTGGGCGAGAGCGTGGTATGCGTCGTCTTCGAGGCCGGGGAAGCGGACCCAGGCGACTTTCGGATGCTCATGCAGGAATTCGGCAACGGCCTGGCCGTTTTTGCAATGCTGCGCCATACGGACATGCAGGCTCTCGAGACCCATGTTGAGCAGGAACGCGTTCTGCGGGCTCTGAATGCTGCCGAAGTCGCGCATGAGCTGGGCGGTCGCCTTGGTGATGAAGGCGCCCTCGTTGCCGAAGCGCTCGGCGTAGGTGACGCCGTGATAGCTCTCGTCGGGCGTGGTGAGGCCGGGGAATTTGTCGGCGTGGGCCATCCAGTCGAACTTGCCCGAGTCGACGATGCATCCGCCGACGCCTGCGCCGTGGCCGTCCATGTACTTGGTGGTGGAGTGGGTCACGATGTCGGCGCCCCACTCGAAGGGCCTGCAGTTCACGGGCGTGGGGAAGGTGTTGTCGACGATCAGCGGCACGCCGCGGGCATGCGCGGCCGCCGCGAACTTCTCGATATCGAGCACGGCGAGCGCCGGATTGGCGATGGTTTCGCCGAACACGGCCTTGGTGTTCGGACGGAAAGCGGCGTCGAGCTCTTCGGGGGTGCAGTCGGGCGAGACGAAGGTGCTTTCGATGCCCATGCGCTTCATCGTGACGGCGAGCAGGTTATAGGTGCCGCCGTAGATGGCGGAGCTTGCCACGATATGGTCGCCGCAACCTGCGATATTGAACATCGCATAGAAATTGGCCGCCTGGCCCGAGCTGGTGAGCATGGCCGCCGTGCCGCCTTCGAGTTCGCAGATCTTCGCAGCGACGTAGTCGTTGGTCGGATTCTGCAAGCGGGTGTAGAAGTAGCCGGACTCTTCGAGGTCGAAGAGCTTGCCCATATGTTCGGAGGTGTCGTATTTCCACGTGGTGGACTGGTAGATGGGGATCTGGCGCGGCTGGGCGTCGCCCGGGCGGTACCCGCCCTGTACGCAGGTGGTGCCGATGCGTTCGGTCATGAGTGCTCCTTCACTTAATTCGGCATGCCGTATGCGGCAACGTCGCGGCCTGTTGCCCCGAGTCGACGGGCATGCGAGGGATAGCGTTGCCATTATACGTTTCGGGCGCGCGCTCTCCTTTGCCGTCTTGTCGATTTAACGCAAATGCAGCAGGTCCTCCATTCGTCTTTCGCCGTCTTCATTGGCGAATTGATACAATGGCACGCGTTGAATTTTCGTCGCTCAGATGAAAGGGCATCTGCGCGGCGACGGCAGAAGGAGCCTTTCATGCCTATTCGAATTCCCGACGCATTGCCCGCCACGTCCATCCTGGAGGGCGAGAATATCTTTGTCATGACCGAGCATCGTGCCATGCATCAGGACATTCGTCCGTTGCGTGTGCTTCTGCTCAATCTGATGCCCACCAAGATCGTTACCGAGACCCAGATTATGCGCAAGCTGTCAAACACTCCGCTGCAGATCGAGGTCGAGCTGCTGCGCATTGCGAGCCATCAGTCGAAAAACGTCTCGGCCGATCACCTCGAGACGTTCTATCGAACGTTCGACGAGGTCCGCGACTATCGTTACGACGGCATGATCATCACGGGCGCGCCGGTCGAGACGCTCGATTTCGAGTCGGTCGACTACTGGCCCGAGCTGGTCGAAATCATGGACTGGAGCCTGACCAACGTGCACAGCGTCTTCCATGTATGCTGGGGCGCGCAGGCGGCTTTGTATCATCACTACGGCGTGCCGAAGCATAATCTGGACGAGAAATGCTTCGGCGTTTTCGAAAATCGCCTGATCAAGCCGTCGTCGCCTTTGGTGCGCGGCTTCAACGACGTATCGATGATGCCCCATTCCCGTCACTCCGAGACGCGCTACGAGGATATCGTGGCCAATCAGAAGCTCGAAGTGATCGCGTATTCCGATGAATGCGGGGTTTCTATCGCGAAGAGCATCGACTCCAAGCATTTCTTCGTGTTCGGTCATCCCGAATATGACGGAGATACGCTCAAGCTCGAATACGATCGCGACGTGGAGCGCGGCCTCGACATCAAGGTTCCCGTCCACTATTACCCTGGCGACGACCCCTCTAAGGCTCCTATCGTCTCGTGGCGCGCCGAAGGCCAGCTGATTTACACCAATTGGCTGAACTACTATGTCTACCAGACTACGCCGTACGATCTGGAGGCCTTGTAGGCCGAAGTCGGGTCGATGGCGGCGTTGGAGGCATGACCGCCGTTTTTCTTCGGAAGAACGGCGGGTTTCAAGCGATGGGTAGGGAGCGATCGCATGATTTCCGAAAGCAGGATCAAAGTCAGGTATGCGGAGACCGATCGCATGGGCATCGTTTATCACGCCAATTATCTGGTGTGGTTCGAAATCGCTCGTGCGGAATTCCTCGACAAGCTCGGTTTTCCTTATGTCGATATGGAGAAGGCGGGATACATGTCCCCGGTCGTCGATGTGCAGCTGCGATACGGCACGCCGCTGACCTACGGCGATACGGCTATCGTGCGCACAAGTGTATCGAAGCTTACACAGGCGAAGACCGAATATACCTACGAGGTGTACAAAGAAGGGCAGGAAATCGGCGTTGACAAGCCGTGCTGCACGGGCTTTACCTCGCATTGCCTGGTGGATTCCGCGACGTTTCGGCCGGTGAGCCAGAAGCGTGCGATGCCTGAGCTGTATGCGGCCTATACAGCTGCGCTCGAAGCGGGCGAATAACACGTAAACGGCCCCTTTACAGAGGGGCCGTTTACGTGTCGGAACCCGTTCGATAGGCGTGCCGCGGCTGCTAGCGCAGAAGCGCGCGGATGACGGCTTCTTTCGCTTTCGAGTAAGGACGGTAGCGCAGCGGCGCGTCGAACCAGGCGCCCTTTTTCAGGATGCTCTTCTCGTGGCTGAAAGTGTCGAAGCTTTTCTTGCCGTGATAGCTTCCCATGCCGCTGGCGCCTACGCCTCCGAATCCCATGTGCGAGGTGGCCAGGTGCATCACGGTGTCGTTAATGCAGCCGCCGCCGAAGGGGACGTGGCGGACGAAGCGTTCTTGAAGCTCTGCGTCGCGAGTGAACAGGTACAGCGCGAGCGGCTTGGGCATCGATTTGACGATCGGTTCGGCCTCGTCGATGTGCTCGAGCGCGATGATCGGCAGGATGGGTCCGAAGATTTCCTCCTGCATCACGGCGTCGCCGAGCGTAACGTTCGTCATGACCGTGGGCTCGATGCGCAGGGCGTCGGCGTCGAAGCCGCCTCCGAGTGCGGTTTTCGCGGGTTCGATGAGGCCGAGCAACCTGCCGAAATGCTTGCGGTTCACGATGCGTCCGTACGACGGTTCGTCGAGCGGGTGTTCGCCGAACATGGCGACGATGCAGCGTTTCACGGCGTCGACGAAGCGGTCGTGCACGTGTTCGTCGACGAGCACGTAGTCGGGCGCGACGCAAGTTTGGCCGCAGTTGAGGTACTTGCCGAAGACGATGCGCTTGGCCGCGAGCTCTATGTCGGCATCGGCCGCTACGATGCAAGGGCTTTTGCCGCCGAGTTCGAGCGAGACAGGCGTCAAGTGCGTGGCCGCCTTCTGCATGACGAGCTTGCCGACCGTCGTGCTGCCGGTGAAGAAGATGTAGTCGAAGCGTTGTTCGAGCAAGGCGGTGTTTTCGACCCGTCCGCCCTGGACGACGCAGGCGTGGGCGGGGTCGAACGCCTCGGCTACGATATCGGCCACGACCTGGCTGGTGGCGGGGGCATAGGCGCTCGGTTTGACGAGGCAGCAGTTGCCCGCCGCTATGGCGCCGATCAGCGGTTCCATAGCGAGCATGAAAGGATAGTTCCACGGCGACATGATCAAGACGACGCCGTAGGGCTCGGCCACGGTGAAGCTCGTCGCGGGGAAGTTCGCGACGTCGGTGCGTACGCGCTTCGGTTCGGCCCAGCTGCGTAGATGCCCCAGTTGGTGGCGAAGCTCGGACAGCGTGAGCCCTATTTCGGTCATGTAGCTTTCCTGCGACGGCTTACCTAGGTCGGCGGCGAGCGCCTCGATGATGCGCGGCTCGGCGTTTTTGATCGTCCTGCGAAGGCGAGCAAGCGCGTCGACGCGCTCGTCGATATCGATGGTCGCTCCTGTCGCGAAATAGGCGTGCATCCTCGCGACAGCGCTCTCGATGGTTTTCTCGGTGTTCATATGACGGGCCTCCCTTCCGTCGGCGTCGCGCGGGCGCCGTGCTTCGCCCCATGGTACGCTCGCAACGAGGCGTTGCGACAGGCTGGCACCGAATCGTTTGAATCTGCATCTCGATTCTCTTCATACGGCCTGTTCCTGGGCATTTTCCAATTCTATCGGAGAAGGGATGCGGGCGTCTGCCCTGCGATCGCGTCGGCTTCGTTTTGCGTGAGGGTTCCGTATTTCACCATGCGCGCGAGAACCTGGTGCTGCCGCTGGCAGGCCAGGTCGAAGTTCTGCGTGGGCGCGTAGGCGCTCGGCGCGTTGGGCACGCCGGCCAAAAGCACGCTTTCCCATGCGGTCATATCGGCCGGGGCCTTGCCGAGGTATCCCGCGCAGGCGCTCGCTATGCCGTAATATCCGTTGCCGAAATAGATCGAATTGACGTAGAGTTCCAGGATCGTTTCCTTGTCGAGCTGTCGTTCGATATCGAAGGCCATGAACACCTCGGCTACTTTGCGTTCGATGACTTGCTCTTGCGTGAAGAATTCGTTTTTGGCGAGCTGCTGGGTGATTGTCGAGCCGCCTTCGACGATCGAGCCTGCACGTATGTCGTTGAGCAAAGCACGGGCAGTGGCGAAGACGTTGAATCCGGGATGCTGGTAAAAACGGTGGTCCTCGACCGATACGACGGCATCGAGGTAGACTTGCGGAAGCCGTTCGAGGTCGATGTAAGCGCTGTTTGCGCGAATGCTCTCGGCCATCTGCGCGACGCTCTCGCGTTCGGAGGCCTGTTTATAGAGCATATAGCCCCGTATGCCGAAATACGCGCAGGTCCCCACGAGGAATGCAAGCAGTAGGACGAGGAGCCATTTCACGAGATTGCGCAACGTTCGGCCGAATCCGTTTTTCTTCGAGATGTCGTTGGTGTACGCGGGGCGTCGCATGGCTCCTCCTTCCCGCGCCGGCTTGTTGGTCTCAGTATGCACGATGCACCTTGCGCCGGGATGACGCAACGATGCCGATTCGGTGACGAAACGGCTGGTATGTCGCAGAAAAGAAAACGCAACTCGTGAAAGCTGCGTTTTCCGGGAGGGGCTGCTTTGTTCTGCTAGGCCGCGTGACGCACGGCGTTTCTGTCGAGCATGAAGCGCCGTATGCGCGGGATTGCATAGGCTGTATCGATATATCCATTCAATTAACTGTCATACTATCATAGTACAGATTGGAGAAATAGAGCTACTGCCATTAGCCTTAATTTACGCAAATGAAATTGCTTTATGGAGAAAACATGGATAGAATATCCATTATAAAACTGTCCTATCTAACTAAGGCAGATAGGACAGTTTTATCGATGGTTCGAATGAATTTGCTTTGATTCGAACCGCTTGGATAGGGGGAAGGGGAAACTATGGACGCCATGTTGACTCGGCGAAATTTCGTGAAGTGGGGAGCGGCGACGGCGGGAACCGCATCGCTTGTCGGGTTGAGTGCCTGCGCTCCAAAGAATGAAGCTCAGGAAGAGACGGGTGCGGGTGCTGCTGAGTCGGGCGCATGGCTCAATGCTCCCTGCTACAACAACTGCAGCTGCGGTTCGTCTCGTTGTCTTAATAAAGTCTATGTTGAAGACGGAGTTCCCCTGAAAACGAGGAGCGATGAGTCCGAGATCGATTCGTATGCGATGCCTCAGCGTCGTTCGTGCCTTCGTGGTCGCGCCAAGATGAGCGAGGTGCTTTCTCCTGCGCGTATTAAATATCCCATGAAGCGCAAGAACTTCAGCCTTGACGATCCTCATGGAGACTTGCGAGGCAAGGACGAATGGGAACGTATGGAATGGGACGAAGCGCTTGATCTGGTTGCCGATGGCATCAAGCGCATGCTCGATCAATACGGCCCGAAGGGCATTCTTTGCGGGGCCTCGTCCAATATCGGAGACGGTTATTACGACCAGAATGTCTGCCTCTTGAACGCTCTTGGCGGTTCGGTTCATGCTGAGGCGGGAACTGTCTCGTTCGGTTCTTGGTCCGTGGCGGACACCCACATGCTCGGCGGTTTCGCCATGACGAATACCCCGCACCATATTCAGATGCTTTCGAGTGATTTGCATGTCATGTTTGGCTGCAATTGGGCGGCCAACAAGGCTGGCAATCATACGTGGTATTTGCAGCAGTGTCGCGAACGCGGTGCGAAGGTCATTGTCATAGACCCATGGTTGAATCAGACTGCCCAGGTGGTTGCCGATGAATGGATTCCCATTATTCCCGGCACCGACACGGCTCTCGTTATTGCCATTTGCCATGAATGGATTGCTGCTGGAACCTATGACCAGGAATTCCTTGATACGTATTGCGTGGGTTTTGACGGGGACCACATGCCCGAAGGGGCTCCCGCCAACGCATCCTGGAAAGACTATGTCATGGGCACGGGATACGATATGGTTCCGAAAACGCCCGAATGGGCCGAGAAGATTTGCGGCGTTCCCGCTGCGAAGATTCGTGAGCTTGCGACCGAAATCGCCTCGGTTGACAAGGTCGATTTCTTCTCCTCCCAGTCTACTTCGAAGATTCCTGCGGGCGAACAATTCGTTCAAAGTTTCTATACCATGGCGCTTATGCATGGAGGAATTGGTATGCCCGGGCATTATTTCGGCTGGTCTGGCATGAAGGACTTCATGAGCAGCAGTGTCAATCCCGGTTCGTATTGCCCTGTTGATGCGGATCCCGTCAATCCTCTTCAGCCTGCAGGGGCTCCTGTATACATGTATTACCCCATTCCTGTGTTTGCGACCATGGAAGATCCTGAAGGTTGGCTGAATCTTGAGCCTTCCGAGACGTGGCGCTCCATCAAGGCAGGCGAATACGGTCGTGACTGCTGGCCCACGGGGAAGCGCAAGATCGACATTCATGCCGCTTACTTTGGCGGACATATGAGCACGCTGAACCAGATTCCGGATACCATGACGGGCATCGAGGTGGTGCGCGGCATGGACTTCGTGTGGGGATGCAACCCGTTCTTCGATTCCACGCGACAGTATTGCGACGTATTGCTGCCCTGCTGCACATTCTGGGAGAAACCGAACAAGGCGTTTGCCGGCGATGCCTCCTCGGCTTTGTGGTTCGATCAAATCATGAATCCTCTTTACGAATCCAAGCCTGAAAGCTGGATTGCGGAAGAACTGGCGAAGCGCCTCGGGGTCGATCCCAAGGTGGTTAATTCGCTTACTGATTCCGAGAGGACATACGCAACCGTGCGCGATGCGGTGTATATGGACGGTACCACCTTCCAGCCTTCGCCGCTGCTTACGATTACGCAGGAAGAAATCGATACATATTTCCCCGGTGTGGAGGGCTCTCCTCAGGAAGGGAAATTCACATTCCAGGAATTCCGTGAGCAAGGCATCCTGAAGGCCGAGCTTTCGGAAGAGATGGTTATTCCCGAGCCTTATGCGGCTTTCATCGCCGACCCTGCAGGCGCGCCTTTGGCCACGGCTTCGGGCAAGTTTGAGATTTATTGCGAAACGCTTGCGGCGATGATCAATTCCGTCGGTTACTCCACCATTGCTCCTATTGGCATCTATCAGGTGGGAGACCCCGAGCAGGGCGTTGGGGCACGTACTGATGAATACCCGCTCTTGCTTTGGACGCCGCATTCTTTGAGGCGCGCGCATTCGGTCAATGACAACGTTGTCAGCTTGCGCGAAGCTTTCCCGCAGGAATGCTTCATGAGCACGGTTGACGCCGAGGCGCGCGGCATCAAGAACGGAGACATCGTTTTGATGACAAGCCCCCATGGAAAAGTTTTGCGCCCTGCCAAGGTTGTTCCGAATATCGTTCCTGGTGCTGTTGCCATGCAGGATGGTGCCTGGTTCCAGATTGACGAAGAGACGGGAATCGATTTGGGCGGATGCCCGAACGTCCTTCAGGCCCCGAAGTCATCCGGCGGTGGTTGCCAGGCGTGGACGGGAACGATTTTGCAGGTCGAAAAGTACGACGGCCCCTTGGAGCTTTTGCCCGACAAGAACCGTCCCGTTGTTACGCCCGTTGGCATCGAGGGATAGAGGAGGCCTCCTATGACTCAGTATGCATTTTATTTCGATTCTTCCAAATGCACGGGATGCAAGACGTGTCAGGTGGTTTGCAAAGAGAACCATAAGCTCCCGACGGATAATCTTTGGCGTCGTGTGCTGGAGTACCAGGGCGGCTCCTGGTCCGTCGATGCATCGGGCTGCTATGTCCCCGAAGGTGCTTTCGGCTACAAGATTTCCTTGTCGTGCAATCATTGCGACATGCCTGCCTGCATGGCAAATTGTGCGACGGGCGCTATTTCGAAGGACGAAGACACCGGAATCGTCTCGATAGACCAGGAAGCTTGCATTGGATGCAAGGCGTGCATCACGGCATGCCCCTATGAGGCTCCTACGTTTATCGAGGAAACGGGTGTCGTATCGAAATGCGATATGTGTCTTGACGAAGTGTCGTCGGGGCATGTTCCGTTCTGTGTTGCTTCTTGCCCGATGCGTGCGCTTGACTGGGGCGACAAAGACGAGCTCATTGCCAAATACGGCGAAGGGGATGTCGAAATCGAGCCGTTGCCGGAAAACACCACTGGCGCCAACCTCATCATCAAGCCTCATCCCGCCGCTCAGAAAACGGGCGCGGGAACGGGTTCTACAGTCAATCTTGCGGAAGAGCTCTAGCTTTCCGACGCACATCGCGCGCGTCGGTTCGGCGCGATAGAATGAAAGACGCAGGGCGGATGATTCCGCCCTGCGGCGTATTACGTGGTGCTCTCTCGAAACCGCCTTGTTTCGAGATGCCGAGCACGGAGAGGGGGACAAATGGCGCGCTTTTCCACCGAAGAGCTTGCCTCGGCAGGCGTTGCTTTCGATTTCGCCGCACGTTTGGTTCAGGTGGAGCCCGACCGGGCCTGGATCGAATCGTGCATCGACGACGATCTGTTCGCCGCCGCGCCTTTCGGGCAGGACGACGAGGCGGTCGCGGACGGATTGGCGCTGATGCGCCGATGGTGTGCGAGTGCTGCGGGCGACATCGACGAGGCGGTCGGCTCGCTGCAGCGTGAGTGGCTTCGTCTGTTCATCGGCCTGGGCGCTCCCGAGGCGTCCATCAACGAGTCGTATTACACGGAGCCGAACTCGATTATGTTCGGCCAAAGCACGCTTTCCGCGCGCGCCGCCTATCGGGCATGGGGCCTGGAAAGCGACCGCAAGGCGAGCGAGCCCGACGATGCCCTGGGCATCATGCTGGCGTTTTGCGCCCATCTTGTGCGCGAATCGCTGCGTTTGGGGGAATCGGGGGACGAAGAGGCTTCGCGCAAGGCCCTCAAAGCCTTCGAGGATTTCCTTGTGCAGCATATACTTCCCTGGGTTTCGGCCTGGCGTTTCTTGGTGAGGCAGCACGCGAAAACCGATTACTACCGCGGGGTCGGGGAGCTGGTGTTCGGGCTCGAGCGGTCGTGCGCCGCGCGCTTCGGCATCGCGTTCAACGAAGAAAACGGCTCGTTTTCGTATAATCGCCCGTAGCATGCGGCTGCGTGCGGCGTCGTCGTGCCGGATTGGGTCGTACGCGCCTTGGGCCAAGAGAGGAGGGCGATGTGTTCGGGCCGCTGATCATCATGTATCTGTTTTTGGGAGGATGCGGAGCGGGCATGCTGCTCGTGTCCTCTCTGTGGAGCCTGGTTTTCCATGCCCGCGCCAACCGGACCTTTCGCCAGTCGGCCGCCTTCAGGACGTTTCGCAATCGCTGTTTCGTGGCGGGCGCGATCGTGGTCTGCCTCGGGGCGGTGTGTCTTTTGGCCGATTTGGGAAGGCCCGAACGCTTCGTTTTGCTTTTCTTCAGGCCAAACGAGACGTATCTGACGTTCGGCACGTTCGTTTTGGCGGCGCTTGCGGCTGTTGCGTCGTTTCTTTCGGCGGTCAACTGCCTGTATCTGCCGCGCTTCGACGCGCGGGCGAAGGTCGTCGCCGAGGTGCTGTGCGCGTTTTTGTCGGTGGCCGTCATGACGTATACGGGGCTTTTCCTGCAGGGGCTTTATGCCGTAGCGTTTTGGGACACGTGGCTCGTGCCCGCCCTGTTCGTTCTCTCGGCGGTTTCCATGGGAATATCGGCGTGCCTGCTGGTCTCGGCGTTCATGCGCGACGGTTGGCTGTACGGCCGCGACATCGGCCGCATGCATGCGATTCACGTTTTCGTGCTTATCGTCGAGGCGTTCGCATTGGCCGCCTTTCTTGCAACGGCCGCTTTCGGGCGCGGCGAGGCGCCGGCGTCGTTCGCGCTTTTGCTGCATGACCCGTTGCTTTCGTGGTTCGCTGCGGGCGTCGTGCTGTGCGGCCTTGCGGTTCCGCTCATCGGCGAGAGCGTCTTGCGTGCTCGCCGCATCGAGCGCGCGCTTCCGCTCATCGACGCGCTGTGTATTTTCGGCGGGCTTGCCCTGAGAATCTGCATCGTCTCGGCGGGCCTGCACTGAGCGTGACGCAAAGCATGCATGAATCAGCCCGCCTTGTCTGCAGCTTGCGGCGTCTTTCGCTACAATCAAACAGACCTTCTTCGACAAACGCTACCGATGGGAACGACGCACATGCCCGAATTCAGGCTCGACGAAGCCTCCGGATTGCCCGTATGGCTTCAGTTGCGCAACAGGCTCATATACCTTATCAAAATCGGGTATTACCGCCCGGGCGAGCAGCTTCCGAGCGTGCGAAGCCTGGCGGCCGATCTTTCTATCAACTACAACACGGTCAGCAAGGCCTATGTCGATCTGGAGCATTCGGGCTATGTGAAATCGATTCGCGGACGCGGTGTGTTCGTGCGTGAAACACCCGAGGCCCTTCATGGTGAAATGACCTCGGCGGTCGATACCGTTTTGGAGGATGCCATCAGGCGCTGCCTTTCCATGGGCATGTCGCTTGACGAGGTCCAGTTGCGTATGATCGACATCACGCACGAAATCAAAAAGGAAATGAAAACGCGATTGCGCTAGGAGAGGGTTGGCGTGAAAGAAGAGAAGAGGCCTCGTTCGCCTTTCGCACGTGAGCACAGGGCGGCGCCTATCGAGAAATACAATTCGCGCAGCGACCGTAGGACGTCGCAAAACGGCGCTATGGCGTTTTCGGCGTTCGTGTTCGTGGTTGCGTTCTGTGCGACGTCGCTTATCGGCGTGGCCCTTGTGGGCGAGCCGGTGGTATGGGTGTTTCTGGCGGCGTTGGTCGTGGCGGTGCTTGCCGTGATGTCGATCCACATCGCCATGCAGTGGGAAAAGGTGGTCGTGCTGCGCCTGGGCAAGTTCAGCCGCACCAAAGGCCCGGGGCTGTATTTTACGATCCCGTTCATCGACCAGATTGCGCTTTCCGCCGATCAGCGCGTCATGGTGACCGGCTTCGGCGCCGAGGCCACGCTGACGAGCGACCTTGTTCCCATCAACGTGGACGCGGTGCTGTTTTGGATGGTGTGGGATGCCGAAAAGGCGGCGCTCGAGGTTGAGAACTACTACAACTCAGTCAATCTTGCCGCCCAGACGGCGCTGCGCGACGCGATCGGCCGCGCCAGCGCTTCGGAGGTGGCGGTGCGCCGCAACCAGCTCGACGAGGAGCTTCAGGAAGTCATTGAAGACAAGACGAGTCAATGGGGCATCACCGTTCTTTCCGTTGAGATTCGGGATATCGTGATTCCCGAAAGCTTGCAGGAGGTCATGAGCGCCGAAGCGCAGGCGGAGCGCGAGAAAAACGCCCGCATGGTGCTCGCCGAAGTGGAAAAGGACATCTCGTCCATGCTCGTGGAGGCGGCCGACCAATATAAGGAAAACGAAGTTGCCCTGCGCCTGCGCACGATGCATCTGCTGTACGAGAGCGTGAAAAACACTGGAGGCACCGTGGTTATTCCGAGCGCCTACAGCGAAGGCTTCAGCGATTCCACGCTTGATGCGCTGACCGAGTCGTTGAAAAAGCGCTAGGCGCGCGGCCGGTTTTGGTTGGAAATCAAAGCGTGGCCGGTTTTCGCATGCAGGATGCGCTTCATGCGCGGCGTTGCCCGTGCCGCCTGATAGAATGGCGCGGACACACAGGCGATAGGGAAGGTCGGCGAAGCGCGTGGCATTTCTGTTCGGATGCGAAGGCGTCCATCTTGAATATCCGACGAAGAAGGTTCTCGACAACGTGACGCTCGGCGTGCACGAGGGCGACCGCATCGGTATCGTGGGGCAAAACGGCGACGGCAAATCGACGCTGCTCGGCGTGCTTGCGGGCACGGTGGAGCCCGAAGACGGCCTGGTGCGCCGCACGCGCGGTTTGCGCATCGGCATGCTCGCCCAGCGCGATTCGCTCGATGACGAGGCTACGGTGGAGCGCGCCGTGGTGGGCGACACGCCCGAATACGTATGGGCGGGAGACGCGCGTGTGCGCGAGGTGATCGCGGCGCTGATCGCCGACATCGATTGGCAGGCGCAGGTGGGCACGCTTTCGGGCGGCCAGCGCCGCCGCGTCGACCTGACGCGTCTTTTGATCGGCGACTGGGACGTTCTGATGCTCGACGAGCCGACGAACCATTTGGACATGCACGCCATCGCCTGGCTGGCATCGTATTTGAACAGGCGCTGGCCCAAGGGAACGGGCGCGCTGCTCACGGTGACTCACGACCGTTGGTTTCTCGACGAGGTCGCCAATGCCATGTGGGAAGTGCATGACGGCGCGGTCGACCCGTTCGAGGGCGGGTATTCGGCATACGTTCTGCAGCGCGTCGAGCGTGATCGCGTGGCGCAGGTGACCGAGCAGAAGCGCAAGAATCTCATGCGCAAGGAACTCGCATGGCTTTCCCGCGGCGCCCGCGCGCGTTCGACGAAGCCGAAGTTCCATATGGCGCTTGCCCAGGAGCTTATCGCGGGTGAACCTCCCGTGCGTAACACGCTCGAGCTTCGTGCAATGGCCATGCAGCGTTTGGGCAAGCAGTGCGTGTCGCTGACGCGCGTGACGGAGCGCTTCGGAGACAAGACGGTGCTCGACAACGTGGACTGGACCGTGGGCCCCGGCGACCGCGTGGGCATCCTGGGTGAGAACGGCGCGGGCAAGACTACGCTCCTCAAAATCGTGCAGGGCGCCATCAAGCCGGACTCGGGATTCGTGAAAATCGGCAAGACGGTGAAATTCGCCGTGCTGTCTCAGCGCTTGGACGAACTTGAGGAAATGAGCAAATACCGTGTGACCGAGGTGCTGTCGCGCTATCGCACCCGCGTCGTGGTCGACGGGAAAGAGACCACGCCCGCCAAGCTGCTCGAGCGTCTCGGCTTTTCTTCGAGGCATCTCTACACCCGAATCTGCGATTTGTCAGGCGGTCAGAAGCGCAGGCTCCAGCTGCTGCTGATCTTGCTCGACGAGCCCAATGTGTTGATTCTCGACGAGCCTGGAAACGACCTCGATACCGATATGCTCGCCGTTTTGGAAGACTTGCTGGACACCTGGGCGGGAACGCTTGTCATGGTGACGCATGACCGCTATTTGATGGAGCGCGTGACCGACGACCAATACGCGCTCATCGACGGCAAGGTTCGCCATTGCCCGCGCGGCGTGGACGAATATCTCGAGCTTTTGGCCGAACGTGATGCCGCATCGGGTTCGGGCCGCACGTTCGCCGATGTGACGGGCCAGGGCGGCGCGGCTGATGCGCCGCAGACGGCGGCCCCGGCGGCCGGTACCTCTCCGATGCTGAGCAATGCCGAGCTGCGCGATATGAAAAAACGTCTGGCCAGCCTGAACAAGAAGATGGGCACCGCCGCGAAAAGGGTAGAGGACAAACAGGCCGAGATGGATGCGGCCGACCCCACTGATTTCGTGCGTCTGGGCGAGCTTCAGGCGGAATTGGATGCTTTGCGTGCGGCGAAAGAAGAGCTCGAGGACGAATGGCTCGAACTAGCTGACGCGTTGGGCGTGGAGTAGCGCTTTCGAATGGAGGAATCACGTCGTATCGAAGGACGGGCTTGCGCGGCCCGTCCTTTTGCGTTCGTTCGCGTGTTGCCGATTTTTACGACGACAGCCGCGCTCTGCTCCGCGTCAGGAGAGCGTGCAGGTTGAAAGGCCGTTTGCACGCGTGATGTGCAGCCGCCTTGTGCAGACCGCTTCAAGGAAACGTTCGTCGTG
The DNA here is from genome assembly GCF_959608125.1 of uncultured Slackia sp. Classification (GTDB taxonomy): domain Bacteria; phylum Actinomycetota; class Coriobacteriia; order Coriobacteriales; family Eggerthellaceae; genus Slackia. The sequence goes on along the minus strand of NZ_CAUHPG010000005.1, from coordinate 62,424 downwards.
GCTTACGGCGACGAGCGCGCCGGGAAATGCCGCTAGCGCTTGCTCGAGCGCCTCGACGGAGTGGATGTCGAGGTGGTTGGTCGGCTCGTCCGCCATGATAAGGGCGGCGCCGTCGGCGATGCCGCATGCGATGGCGAGCTTACGCAGCTCTCCCGGGCTGGTTCGGCCGCCTTCGAGGATGCGGTCGGGATTGGAATTGAGGCGGGCGACGATCGAAAGGATGCGACCCTTCGTTTCAGGGGATTCGTCGCGCACGCGTTGCACGAGTCGTCGCGCTTCATCGGGCGTGTATTCCTGGGGAATGAATAGGATGCGGATATCGGGGTCCATGTGATCGAGTAGATGCCTTACTAGCGTCGTTTTACCGCTTCCGTTGTTTCCGCTGATTCCCAGATGGTCGGTATTGCCCACGTAGAGCCGGGGCACACGAAGCAACCCCTGCGGTCCGCATGCGATGGGTGCTTCTTCAACGTGCATCAGGGTCTTTCGGGGGTGGGGCTGCATGTCGAAGGCGATCGATCCGTCATAGCGCTTTTCCGTGCGCGTGCGGGCGATGTCGGCCCAGGCGCGCTCAAGCCGCGCATTCATGCCGCTTGCGAGCGCGCCGGCCTTTCCGTCCTGGCCGGTATAGATCGCCAGCTTGCGTTTTGCCCGGCCGTCGGAATCGTGCTTGTCGAGCATGCGGGCGCTGCGTCGTTTCGCTGTCTTGGATGCTTCTTCTGCGCGGCGGATATACTCGTGCTGTAGCGCCGCGGCGGTTCTTTTCGCTTGTACGTTGGCACGCTGCGAGCAAAGCAGCTCTCGTTTGCGCTGTTCGGAAGCATTGCCATAGTCTCCTGGCCTCATGACGAAGCGGCCGTTTTCAAAGCAGAGACACTGTTTTGGCAAAGAATCGATCAAAAGGCGGTCGTGCGAAATGACGATGCCGATGCCCGAAAATGCCCGCAGCGACTCAAGGATGCATGCACGGCATGCTGCGTCGACGTGGTTGGTCGGCTCGTCGAGGACGAGCAGTTCGGGCTCACTCCAAAGCGCGACGGCGATTTGGAGCTTTTTCTGCTCGCCGCCGCTTAGGGATTCGAAACGCCAAGGGGCGTCGTCAGGAATTTCGAGAGCGGCTCGCAGGCGTGTCGCTTCGGGGGAGAAGTCGCATGCGAAATCGTAGAGCAGCGCGGGCTCCATGCGCGGGTCTTGTTCGCAATACGCAAAGGAAAGGCGTGCGGATACGTTGCCGTCGTCGGGTTTTTCCAGACCGCAGGCGATACGGGCGAGCGTGGTCTTGCCGCACCCGTTGTCGCCGACAAGCGCGGTCCAGCCTTGCGCGAAGGTAGCGGACACGTCGTGCAGCACGGGGTCGGCGGATTGCGGGTGGGTGTATGCGATATGGGAGAGCGTGAGGATGGTTCGTGCCATAGGGCGGCCTCCTGTCGGAAAGGTCGCGCATGGGCAAGCGTGGTTTTTCTCGGGGCGAAAACGCTTTCGCTCATGGGGCGAAGCTATGAGAAAAAGCGAGATGGAGCCGTTGGGAAAACGAACGTATAAGACGATGCTGCCCGATATGCGCGAAGGCTGCGCCGCGAAAGCGGCCGGATGCGAATGGGGCACAAAACTGTGCATCGTCTAGAACTTCATGTATGCAGGGCTCCTTAGAAGCGGATGCGCACGGCATCCTCGGTGAATTCATTCCGGCGAGTATACCGGCGTCCGACGGCGCCGGCAAGGATGCCTTCCTCTAGACCGACGGGAGCATGCTCGCTAGAATTGCCCGCATCGCACGCTTCGTGCGGTATAGAACAAGGGGGTAAAGGTGATTCTGACCATCGACCAGGAGAGTTCTCTGACCGTGCGCGAGCAGCAGATTCTATACCATATCGCCCGTGGCCTTTCGAACAGGGGCATAGCGGCCCGTCTTGCGCTTTCGGAACAGACGGTGAAAGTCCATCTTGCTAATATGATTGCGAAAACGGGCTGCGACAATCGTGCAGCCCTTGTCGCGTACGGCTTCGAGACGGGGGTGCTTAAGGCGCGATGATTCGCCTAGAGTACGGCAGGAAGCGTACTCCCCGACGCCGATTTAATCCGAATGGGCTATTACGCGGCCGTTCGTGCTCCGATACTCTGTAATCGCGCCGAATCCTCGGCACGGAGAGCGAAGGAGAGCAATGATCGCATTCATAGCCGCCGCGGCGAGCATCACGCTTTACGGCTGCGCGGCCAGCCTCTGTGCGTTTCGCGCCGCCCGTAAGGCCGACCGCTTTTCCGTCGCTTCCCGTCTTTTCTTCCTTGCGGCTTTCCTGCTCCATTCCGCCTCGATCGGAATGGAGTCGGTCAGCACGTCGGGAACCGTTCTCGTGGGCCCGAACGTGCTCATGCTCACGTCATGGGTTCTGTCCGTGGCGTCGTTGTTCGTGGCGGTTTTCGCCAAGAGGCCGTACGGCTATCTCGTCGTAGCCGCTTCGACGGTCGCCTTGCTCATGTTGATCGCCCAGATGAGCTCGCTGTTTTCCGGGTCGGCTTTCTATACGAACAGCACGTACGAACAGTGGCCCGCCCTCGTTCTCCATATCCTTTCCTTCCTTGCGGCCATGGCGTGTTTCGTCATCAGCGCCGCGGCATCCGCCATGCAGCTTTATCAGCGCCGCCTGATGAAGGACCGCAGTGCGCGGTTGTTCAATCTCACCATGCCTGCGCTCGACACGCTCAATGCCGTCGCCCGCCGTGCGGGGCTTGTCGGCCTTCCGTTGTTCACGCTGGGGATGCTGCTCGGGTTCGGTAGATATGCGATCCGCCACGGCGTTATGGTGGCCGCAGGCTGTCCTGCCGCATTCTCGTATCTGGGTCCTCGCATCGGACTTTCGATCGTCGTGTGGTCGGCCTACGCCGTGTTCGTCGGTGTTTCCTACCTCGCGCCGTCTTTGGTCGGATCGAAGACGCGGTCGGTCCTTTCCATCTGCGGTTTCTCGGCAGCTCTTGTGCTGATGTTCGTCGCGGCGGTTTAGAGATGGAGCTCGTCGTTGCGGGAATCGATCCCGCTCATGCGCCCGATGACGTGCTCACATCGGTCGAAAGCGCGCGTCGAGGGGACCTTCTTGCCGCGATAGCGGCGCTTCCCGATGCCGAAGAGGCCGCCATCGCGGGCCAAGGCGAACGCTACGAGGCGTACGCGGTGCTTCGCGAAGGCTTCGATAGCTTCGGGGTTTTCGGCAATCTGTTCTCGTCCCATTTGGGCGTTCCGCCTTCTCGTATCGCGGGCTGCTTTTACGCTGCGGAAGGAGTCGACGCCGCGATGCATGCGATGCATGTCGCATGCGGCTCCGATTCGTTCGCGCGGGGCAGGGATGTTCCAGCGCCGCGCTTTATATGCGAATCCGCATGCGATTCCGGCAAGCCCGCCGAAGCGATCGAGCGGCTCTTTCTTGAGGCGAGCGAGGCGGCTTCTTCATTCGGCCTGCGCCGCGACGAGGACGCCCAATCGCGCGCCGAAGCCGACATGGCGGTCGAGCTTGCCCGATTCGTCTTCGATGACCTAGGGAAATGCAGCGTCATGGTGGAATCTTCGAGCCCGCAGGCTTCTGTTTTCCAGGCGGCGTTTTCCGCTGCCGGGGCATCGGTCTTCGATGCCTGCGAAGAAGACGGGCTGATGGAGTCCATGGCGAAGGCCGACGTGTCGCTCCTCTGGCGCGCGCAGGCGTTCGACGCTGCCGCTGCGAAGAGGCTTCGACGTGTGCGTCGGGGACGCTTGAGCGTGGTGTTCGACCTTGCGGGCGAACCCGACGGACGCGGCCGCGTGGACGTAGACGACGTGTTCGTCTACGGGCGTAGCGATCTTCAGGAGGTTGCGGCCGCGTGCGAGCGCGAAAGCGTCGGCGATGCCGAGCGCGCGCGGGCGATCAGGGAGCGTGCGCGCGCTTATATGAGATGGTTCGATAGCCGGGACGTTTCGGCTTCGGGATAGAAACACGCGTCGCGTTGGGCGTGCAAAGGCCGCTTCGACGTGCGACGCTTCGGTTTCCATAGACATTCGAAAGAAAATCGAGAAGAAAGGCGATGGCGCGCCGATGGTTTCGTGCGCCGAAAAGGGGGCAATCATGATCGTGTCGTGGATGACGACGAACAAATGCAATTTGAAATGCGAGCACTGCTACCAGGATGCCGAGGAGGCTACGGACAAAGAGCTCGGCACCGATGAAGCGAAGAAGATGATCGACGAGATCGCACGTGCGGGCTTCAAAGTGATGATCTTCTCGGGCGGAGAGCCGTTGCTTCGCCCTGATATTTTCGACCTGGTCGCGCATGCCGCTTCGCGGGGGCTGCGTCCTGTTTTCGGAACGAACGGCACGCTGATCACGTATGAGACGGCCGCGCGTCTGAAGGAGTGCGGGGCTTGCGCCATGGGAATCTCGGTCGACAGCCTCGATCCTGCCAAGCACGACCGCTTCCGCGGGCTCGAAAACGCCTACGAGCTAACCATGCAGGGCATTGAGGCGTGCAAGAAGGCGGGGCTGGCGTTCCAGCTTCATACCACCGTCGTCGACTGGAACCGAGACGAGGTCTGCGACATCACCGACTTCGCCGAGCGTATCGGCGCCGTCGCGCACTACATCTTTTTCCTCATTCCCGTGGGCCGAGGGAAATTCATCAAGGAGACCGCGCTCGAGGTGAGGGAGAACGAAGAACTTCTGCGCGACATCATGATGAAATCGCAACAGGTTTCCATCGACGTCAAGCCCACGTGCGCCCCGCAATTCACGCGCGTCGCCAAACAGCTCGGCGTGGAGACGCGTTTTTCACGCGGATGCCTTGCCGGCTTGACGTATTGTGTCGTCGGGTCGGAGGGAATCGTTCGTCCGTGCGCGTATATGACGGAAGAGGCGGGCGATGTGCGCGCGACTCCGTTCGACGAGATTTGGAAATCGAGCCCTGTGTTCGAGAAGCTGCGCACCGAGGCCTATTCGGGCGCTTGCGGCACGTGCGACTATCGCGACGGATGCGGCGGATGCCGCGCCCGCGCCGCGTATTACCACGAGGGCGACATCCTCGCGCAGGACGATTATTGCGCGCATGGATTGAAGCTCGACGACGAAGGGGCCGCCTCCCATGAATAAGAACGGCCGCATGCTCTCTATGAAAGGATCTTCCGCTATGTTCGATGAAACGTATCGCAGCCGCGTGTCAGTGCGCGCAGGTCTGCTTTCCACTGCGCTCGCGCTCGCGCTTTCGGCATCGATGCTCGTAGGATGCGCCGGCGACGGCGCGTCGTCGGCAGAGGGCGAGGGGGCGTCTGCCATCGAAGCGGAACGTCCGCAGGCCTATACTTTCACTGACGATATGGGCAACGAGGTCACGGTGGAAAATCCCCAGCGCGTCGTTGCGTGCATGGGAAGCTTCGCGAACACGTGGGAGCTTGCCGGCGGCACCTTGGTCGGCGCTTCTGACGACGCTTTCACGTTCGATGCATTCGATATCGAGTCTTCCGACGTCGCGAAGGTGGGCGACTTCTCGAACATCAACCTCGAGGCGGTCATCGCCCTCGAGCCTGATTTCGTAATCATGACCTGCGGCACAGGCGGCCGCGGCGGCGATTCGAGCCAGGCCGATTTCAAGGCGGCTCTTGATGCTTCGGGCATCCCCGTGGCGTATTTCGAGGTCACGGTTTTCGAGGACTACTTGCGCATGCTGCGCGTGTTCTGCGACATCACCGGCCGCGACGACCTGTATAGCCGAAACGGCGAATCGGTGCAGCAGGCGATCGAGCAGGCGATTTCGGACATGCCCGAGGCGAGCGAGCCTTCCACGGCTCTGCTCATGACCACGTATTCGCGGGGGACTCGTGTGTTGACGTCCTCGTCGATGGCGGGCGATATGCTTGCCGATTTGGGCGTCGTCAATCTTGCCGACGAGAATCGCAGCCTTCTGTCCGACTTCAGTCTCGAGTCGGTAATCGAGCTCGACCCCGATTACATTTTCGTGATTCCTATGGGCAACGACACCGAGACCGCTATGCGCAATCTCGAGGCGCAGACCGCAGAAAATCCTGCATGGGCGACGCTTTCGGCAGTGCAGGAGGGTCGCTACATCATGCTCGATCCCGATTTGTTCCTGTACAAGCCCAATGCGAAATGGGCCCAGAGTTATGAGACGCTTGCGGGGCATCTCGTGTCCGGGCAGAACGAGGCGTGATGCGGCGCGTTCGTGAAGAATCGGGGCACGCCGCCGGGCGAGGTCGTCGGGCGGCGGCCTTCGCCATTGCCTGCGCGGCTCTTGCGGCGCTGAGCATCGCGGCTTTCTTGTGCGGAGCATCTTCTGTGAGTTTCGGCGAGCTCGCGGCATGGGTCTGCGGCGGAGAAGTGAGCGATGCCGCGAAAAGCATCTTGGTAAACGTCAGGCTTCCGCGCGTCCTGGCCGCGCTGCTTGCAGGCGCGGCCCTTGCAGTGGCGGGGGCCGTCATTCAATCGGTGCTTGACAACCCGCTCGCAAGTCCGAATGTGATCGGCGTCAACTCGGGGGCAGGGCTGTTCGTGCTCGCGGTCGCGGCGCTGTTTCCCCATGCGCCTTGGGCTGCTCCGTTCGCGGCGTTCGCCGGCGCTTTGGCTACGGCGGCCGTCATTTTCGGCATATCGCTGCATGCGGGCGCGTCGCGTCTGACCGTCGTGCTGTCGGGCATAGCGATAACCACCGTGTTCGGCGCAGGTATGAATACGGTCATGATCGTGGCGCCCGACGCCTATGTGGGCTCGTCGGTCTTTCTGACGGGCGGTCTCTCGGGCGTGCTGCTGTCGGATCTTGCATGGCCTGCGGTTCTGATTGCGGCGGGCCTTGTGGCGGCGATGTGTGGGGCGCACCGGCTCAACGTGGTCGCGCTCGGCGACGATATGGCGCATGCGCTCGGATTGAACGTACGCGCCGTCAGGCTCGCCATGCTGGCCGTCGCGTCGTTGCTTGCCGGGGCGGCCGTGAGCTTCGCGGGCCTTCTGGGCTTCGTAGGGTTGATCGTTCCTCATATCGTGCGTTTCGCGGTCGGAAACGACAACCGCGCGGTGCTCCCTCTGTCTGCGGTAGCCGGCGCCGCGTTCGTGGTCGGCTGCGACCTCATTGCCCGTGTCGCCTTTGCGCCCTACGAGGTGCCGGTGGGCATTCTTATGGCGTTCGTCGGGGGGCCGTTTTTCATCTATCTGATTTTCAAGAACAGGAGGGGAGGCCTTGAATAGAGCTGCTCGCGATTCGGCCCGTCCTTCGCTCGAACGCGAATTCGCGCTCGAGCTGCGCGGCGTCGGCTTTTCGTACGATCGCTCCCGTCCGTTCATCGAGGATGTTTCGATCGGATTCGAACGAGGCGCGGTGACGAGCATCGTCGGACCGAACGGCTGCGGTAAATCGACGTTGTTGAAGGTGGCGTGCGGTATCGTCCGGCCCTGCAGGGGCGATGTTTTGCTCGACGGGCGAAATGTTCGGTCGTATGCCGCCCGCGAGCGTGCCCGTCGTCTTGCGTTGCTGGCGCAGGGGCCGCGACCGCCTGCCATGACCGTCGAATCGCTCGTCGCGTGCGGGCGCTTTCCGTATTCGTCGTCTCAGGGCCGTCTTTCTCGCGCCGACCGTGCCGCCGTCGAGTATGCGATGGAGCTCGCCGATGTCGCTTGTTTGCGCTCGTGCGACCTGCGCAGGCTTTCGGGCGGTCAGCGGCAGCGCGCGTTCGTCGCCATGACGCTGGCCCAGGATGCCGACACCGTCGTGCTCGACGAGCCGACGACGTATCTCGACATCGGGGCCTGCCACGATGTGATGAGGCTCGTGCGCAGGTTGAACGAAGAATGCGGCAAGACGGTCGTCCTGGTCATTCACGATCTCGACTTGGCGTTGCGCTATTCGGACCGTATGGCGGTCATGGACGCCGGGGCGGTCACGGCCGCAGGCACGGTGGACGAGGTCTATGCGTCGCGCGCGATAGACGAGGCGTTCGGAGTCGACCTTCATAGGTGCGGCGTCGGCAGCGACGAGGCGTACGTCGCGCTGCCTCGCTCCTAGGCGCTTGCGGCGGATTTAGAACATGGCATCGAAGGGGTCGGAGACTTCGATTTCTTCCTTGCCGCGGAACAGCTCGGTGAGCTTCGCGAGCAGAGGCTCTTGGGTTCCGTCGAGCATGCGCAGCACCATGGTGACGCGGTCGGTGTACTGCACGTCGATCGTCTTGGCTTCGCAATCGGCGGCGAGACGTACCATCTGGTCGTAGAGCGGGTAGTCCATGCGCACGGATATGTCGACGCATTGCGAGACCACCACGAGATTCGCGGCCTCGATGCCCGCCTGGGCGGCCTGCGTGTAGGCGCGCACCAGGCCTCCCGTTCCCAGCAGCATGCCGCCGAAATAGCGCGTGGTCACGATGGCGATATCGGTCAGGCCCGCATGCTGGATGACTTCGAGGGTGGGAAGCCCTGCGGTTTTCTGGGGCTCGCCGTCGTCGGAGTAGCGCACGCGGCCGTCGGCCCCCGCGCCGCCTTCGCGCAGAATGTAGGCGTAGACGTTGTGTCGCGCCATGCGATTGGCCGCCCGCACCTCTTCGAGGAAGGCAAGGGCCTCCTCTTCGGTTTCGACGTGGGCGACGCTTGCGATGAAGCGGCTCTTCTTCTCTTCGATTTCGGCCGTCGCGCGGCCTTCTATGGTGGTGTAGGAATTCATGCCGCCTACTATAGCACGCGCATCGCGAGACGGCCTTCGCGCGTCGGTCGTGTTACCATAGTCTGCCGACAACGCCGAACCTGCCGCATCCGCCGCACGCGGGCGGCATGACTATTCGAAGGAGCGCCCAACCATGGCAAACGAAGGAAGCTTTGAGGCGAGCCAGAAGCGCAGCGACGAGATTCGCGCCGACCTGACGGCTCATCCTGAGAAATACACGATGCTGACGGGCGACCGCCCGACGGGCAGGCTGCATCTCGGCCACTACTTCGGCACGCTGAAGGGTCGCGTCGAGCTTCAGAACATGGGCGCGCGCACCAACGTGCTCATCGCCGACTACCAGGTGATCACCGACCGCGACACCACCGAGCACATCCAGGACAACGTGTACAACATGGTGATGGATTATTTGGCGTGCGGCATCGACCCCGAGAAGACGATGATTTACACGCACTCCGCCGTTCCCGCCTGCAACCAGCTCATGCTGCCGTTCTTGAGCCTGGTCACCGAAGCGGAGCTGCAGCGCAACCCCACCGTGAAGGCCGAGATGGAGGCGTCGGGCCACGAGCTCACGGGTCTTCTTCTGACCTATCCCGTGCATCAGGCGTGCGACATCCTGTTCTGCAAGGGCAACGTGGTCCCCGTCGGCCGCGACCAGCTGCCTCACATCGAGCTGACCCGCACGATCGCCCGCCGTTTCAACAACCGCTACGGCCAGGTGTTCCCCGAAGTCGACGCCCTTCTGTCCGACACCCCGCTTCTCCCCGGCCTTGACGGCCGCAAGATGAGCAAGTCCTACGGCAACGCCATCAGCATCTCCATGACCGCCGAAGAGACCGCCAAGCGCATCAAGAAGAGCCAGACCGACTCCGAACGCATGATCACGTTCGATCCCGAGAATCGTCCCGGCGTTTCGGGCCTCATCTCCACGGCCGCCATCTGCACCGGCCGCGACGAGGTTGAAATCGCCGAGGAAATCGGCATGGGCGGATCGGGCGCGCTGAAGAAATACGTGACCGAGGCGGTCAACGAGTACTTTGCTCCCATTCGCGAGCGCCGTGCCGCCTTCGAGAAAGACCTCGATTACGTCAAGGACGTGCTGCACGAGGGTAATAAGCGCGCCAACGAGATCGCGAACCAGACGCTTGCCGAAGTGCAGGAAGCCATGGGAATGGTCTATTAGCGCATTCTTTAAAACCGATGCCGAAACCGCCCGAATCCGGGCGGTTTTTTCGTATGGGGGATAGCGGGGCAGACCCGATTGTCGGGAGGTTATGCAAAAAATCTGAACGATGTTCACTAATTGTTATACTGAGCGAAGAAAGCGGCAGGCGTGCAGGAGCGCCTGCGAAAGAAGGGAGCCCCCATGAAGAAATATATGAATTGCGCGATCGTCTATGCCGTGCTGGCGCTTGCAGGCGGCGTGTTCTTCCGCGAGTTCACCAAGCTCAACGGATTCGACGGCGCCACGGCCCTCGGCGTCATCCATCCGCACTACATGATCCTCGGCGTGCTGTTCTTCCTGGCGCTGACGATCTTCGTCCGCGTGTTCGGCGGCGAGAAGAAGGGCCTGAACAAGGTCCTCATCGGCTATCAGGTCGGTCTGAATGCCGCCGTCGTCATGATGCTCGTGCGCGGCGTGTTCGAGGTTCTGGGCGCGGCCTTGCCTTCCGGCGCCGACGCCGCTATCTCCGGCATCGCAGGCCTGAGCCACATCGTGCTCGGCGTATGCTTGGTGTGGACGCTCGTCATTCTGAAGAAGTCCGTCGCCGCCGCCGGCCAGGCGTAGCGCGATTCGCTCGAGCTTGCGACGCAACGGCGCTCGAATCGAAAGAGGGGTGGAAGCCTGAGCTTCCACCCCTCTTCGCGTTTACAGGGCCTCGACGGTGACGGCGGTGCCGCTTGCCGTGACCATCAGCATGTCGCCTTCGCCGAGCACCTCGTAGTCGAGGTCGACGCCTACGACGGCGTGCGCCCCCATGCGGGCTGCGCGCTCTTCCATTTCGCGCAACGCCTTGGTGCGTGCCTGCTCGAGCTCGTTTTCGTATCCGCTCGAACGGCCGCCGAACACGTTGCGCAGCCCTGCGCCGATGTCGCGCAGGAAGTTGACGCCGGTGACGACTTCGCCGAAGACGATGCCGTAGTAGCCGGTGATGCGATATCCCTCGACGGATTGGGTGGTGGTGACGATCATGGATACTCCTTTCCCACGGATGCGCCAGCGCGCTCAGGCGGCGGACGCCTCGTTTTTCGCTATGCCGCGTCCGCCTGCTCGGCCGGTTCGCGGAAGCTTACTTCGATGGTGTAGTCGCCGTCTTCGGTGAAGGGCAGAAGCATGGTTTCGACGATGGTCTCGGCCTGCTTCTGCGCGTCGCCGATCATGGCCGTGCGGTCGACTTTCGCCTCGGCGTCATCTTGCGCCATCTGGAGCGCCTTGGCGGTGTCGTCGCGGTCCTGCCAGTTCAGCAGCGCGTATCGCTGGTCGTAGAATTGCAGGGAATCGGGGTCGATCGCGATGCTTTGGACGGTGGCCGCGGGAAGCGACACCTTCACGGAAGAGCCTGCGACCTCGACCGTCGCCTGGGACAGGTCGACGCCCGCGCGCACGTCGGCGTCGTAGATCATGGTGAAGGCTTTCTTCGTCAGAAGGGGAAGCTCGCCTTCCTCGTAGGTGACGAGTCCTCGGTACTCGAGCTTCATCGTGGCCAGCTCGCTGCATTCGACGAGCTGCTCGGCCACCGTGTCGGCGCTCATCGTGACCGAAGGTTCGGCCGCGCGGTCGAGCAGCTTGGCTCCGAGGAAGCCGACGGCGACAAGAGCAGCGGCTCCGATGACCACGCCCCAGAAACGGATGCTTTTCATGGTATTCCTCTCGGGTGGGGGCCGGCGCCGGGCGGCGCGCGGGGAGGGCTTGCACCTTCCGGGCGCCATCGTGACAGAACGGCGCGGCCGGGCGAAGGGTTTGTTTCCCTCCCGTTGCGCAGCGCGCCTATCCGTTGCCGGCGCGTTATGAAACGCGCTGCCGGCCGGGCTTACAGGGTGTCGGTGTCGAGCCAGATGGTGAAGGGGCCGTCGTTGACGAGCTCGACTTTCATGTCGGCGCCGAACAATCCGGTGCCGACATGCCCCACGTCTTCGCGCACGAGGCCGACGAAGTACTCGTAGAGGCGGTTCGCCTCGTCGGGCGCGCCGGCGTTCACGAACGACGGGCGGTTCCCGCGCTTGCAGTCGGCGTAGAGGGTGAACTGGCTGACCACCAGCACGTCGCCGCCGACGTCCGCCAGGCCGATGTTGGTCTTGCCGTTCTCGTCCTCGAAGATGCGCATCTTCGAGATCTTGGCCCACAGCTTGTCGGCCTGCTCCTCGCTATCGTCATGACCGACGCCCAAGAGGATGACGAACCCCTTGCCGATGCTTGAAACCGTTTCGCCGTTGATATCGACGTGGGCGCGGGTCACGCGTTGCACCAAAGCTCTCATATATGTTCCTTTCCTCGGCCGTCTGCGGCCTTCTTTTCGCGTTGCGCGCCTATGATACGCTAAAGTGCGAACGTCATATCCGGGTGCATTTCGGGACCCGGTCTTCACGAAAGGTTTTCCATGTCCGCTTTGCAAGCCGTCCTCTTTGATAACGACGGAACGCTCGTCGACACGCACGACCTGCTTCTCGACAGCTTCCGTCATGCCACCCGGTCCGTGCTCGGCGAGACCATTTCCGACGCGCGCCTTATGGCGAAGGTCGGGCAGCCCCTCGCGGTGCAGATGTGGGACTTCACCGACGATGCCGACGTCCATGACGAGCTGTTGCGCGTATATCGCGCTTATAACGAAAGCGTCCACGACGATCGCATCTCGCTTTTTCCCGGCACGCGCGAGGCGCTCGAGCGGATGCGCGATGCGGGCATGGTGCTCGGCGTGGTCACGTCGAAGATGCATCGCCTGGCGGCGCATGGTCTGGACGTGCTGGGCATCGCAGAGTTCTTCGACTGCGTGGTGGGCGCCGATGATTGCGAACGCCATAAGCCCGATCCCGATCCGGTGGCGCTCGGCGCGCGCCTGGTAGGCGCCGATCCCGCGCGCTGCGCCTACGTGGGCGATAGCCCCTTCGACATTCAGGCGGGCAATGCCGCGGGCATGCTGACGGCTGCGGTCACGTGGGGCATGTTCGACGAAGGAGTGCTGCGTGCCGAAAACCCTGGCTTGATGTGCGGAGATTTCGGCGGATTGGCCCGCATTCTGATCGAAGAGGGCCGCTAAGTTCGGCGTCCGCCGCCGCGACGTTCGCATATATTCTGTATTCGAACGATGAACCGACGTCGCGCCCTTGCGCGCGTTCTGTCTGCTGTGGTATAAGAAATATCGTATTTGCGCGGCTGGTACGTGCGATACGCTAAAACTTTTTCTGACGCATGAGAAAGTGGGCACGGCCCGCTTTCTTTTTGTATAAGCACCTATTCAGGGTGTCTGGAAAGGAGGACGGGATGCTTTCGTCCAAAGAGGCAAGCTTGCTTGCCGCCCTCGAGCCGCGCGCGGCCGACGAGGGAATCGAAATCGTGACGGTCGAAGTGGTCGGGTCCCGCAAGGCTCCCACCATCCGCGTGTATCTCGATACGCCCGAGGGCATCACGTTCGAGGAGATCACGACCGCCCAGGCGTGGGTGAACGAGATCATGGACGAGCTCGATCCGTTTCCGGGAGCCTATACGCTTGAGGTGAGCTCTCCCGGCATCGACCGCCCGCTGCGCACTCCCGAGCATTTCGCCCGATTCGCCGGCGATGAGGTCTACGTCATGACGACGTCGCCTATCGACGGCCGCAGCCGATTCAATGCCCGCCTGTGCGGCTTCGACGAGGGGAAAGGCTGCGTCGAGCTTTCCATGGAGGATGGAGCGAAGATCGACGTTCCTCTGGGCGATATCAAGAAGGCGCATGTCAAGGGCGTCATCGACTTTTCCCGATAAAGACCGAGCGAGCACGTACGATACGTACGTCGACGAGGAAGGAATACCATGGCATCCGAACTTATGGAGGCTTTGCAAGCCCTGGCGCACGAGAAGAAGATCGACGAGTTCTATCTGATCGAACGTCTCGAGGCATCGCTTGCCAAGAGCTATCAGAACATTCTCGACCTGGAATGGGATGCGCGCGTGACGATCGACCGCACCACGGGCCGCATCTACGTCTACGAGCTGGTTCCAGTGGGCGAGCCCGATGAGGAGACCGGCGAGTACAGCGAATTCGAAGAGCGCGACGTGACTCCGAACGACGTGAGCCGCATCGCCGCGCAGAACGCCAAGGGCGTCATCGCCGCCATGGTGCGCGAGGCCGGCCGCCAGAGCATCTACGAAGAGTTCAGCGACCGCGTGGGCGACATCGTGACGGGCACGGTCCTGCAGGTCACGCCCGACTTCACGATCGTCAAGATCCGCGACGGCGTCGAGGCCGAGCTGCCTCATTACGACCAGAAGCGCAACCCCGGCGAGCGCAACGAGCGTCCCGCGGGCGAGCATTACCGTCACAACCAGCGCATCAAGGTGCTGATCATCGACGTGCGCGACCCCAATGCGCTCGAGCCCCGCGTCCGCGGCGACCAGGCGCGTCCCGCAATCGTGGTCTCGCGCACCCATCCCGACTTGATCCGCCGCCTTTTCGAGCTCGAGGTCCCCGAGATCTACGACGGCATGGTCGAGGTCAAGTCCATCGCCCGCGAGCCCGGCGCCCGCTCCAAGGTCGCCGTCGCCAGCCGCGAGAGCAATCTCGACCCGGTGGGCGCCTGCGTCGGCCCGAAGGGCAGCCGCGTGCGCATGGTGGTCGAAGAGCTGCGCAACGAGCGCGTCGACGTGATCCAGTGGGACGAGGATCCTGCGAAATACGTCGCCCAGGCGCTCAGCCCCGCTCGCGTGACCCGCGTGAGCATCGACGAGGCCAACCACTACGCCACCGTGGTGGTTCCCGACGACCAGCTCTCCCTGGCAATCGGCAAGGAGGGCCAGAACGCCCGTCTGGCAGCGCGTCTGACCGGATGGCACATCGACATCAAGTCCACGAGCTTCGGCATCGCGCCGGCGCCCGAAGTGAATATGCTCATCGACGAAGAGCCCGAGGAGGACGAGGCGGAATTCTGCGCCTTCGTTTCCGAGGACGGCGCGCATTGCCGCAATCATGCCCGTCCCGGCAGCCGCTTCTGCGGCATTCACGCCGACGAGGAGTAGTTCGAGAGAGTAGAGGATAGACGAGGAGTACCGTATGGCCAGCATGAGAGTTCATGAATTGGCGAAGGAATTCGGCATGGACAGCAAAGAGCTGCTCTCTCGCATTCAGGATATGAAGATCCCCGCGAAGAGCCACGCAAGCGTTCTGTCGGACGACAACGTCGAAGCGATTAAGAAAGCTATCGCGCCCGAGCTGGGCGAGAAGGCGGAGGGCATCGATGCCGAGGCCGCCAAGGCCGCGAAGGCCGAGAAAGAGGCGGCCGCGAAGAAGAAGGCCGAGGAAGAGCGCGAGCGCCGCGAGGCGGTCGAGCGCGAGCGTGCTTTGCGCGACGCCGAGCGTGCCCGCCGCGCAGGCGGTTCCGGCCAGGCCGCGGCCGATAAGCCGCAGGCCAAGAAGAAGCCCGCGCCCGCACCCGCTTCCTCCGGCCTTTCCAGCCTCGCACGCCAGATCGAGGAGCAGAAGGCAGCCGAGGCGCAGCGTCGCGCCAAGCAGGCGGCCGACGCCCGTGCCGCGAAAATCGCGGCCGAGGTCGCCAAGCGCAAGGCCGTCGCCGAAAGCCTCGCCCAGCGCGGTGGCAAGAAAGGCACGTCCAAGCAGGCTGCTCCGGCGGCGAAGAAGCCCGCCCCCGCGCCTCGCGCGACGTCGTCGTTCGATTCGCTGCTGTCTCAGATCGAGGCCGAGAAGGCCCGCATCAGCGCCGAGAAGGCGAACAAGCAGGCGACCGCTCCCACCCGCGCCCCCAAGAAGCAGGGCGGCAAGGGCCAGGGCGGCAAGCGCGGCACGCATCATTTCGAGCCCGACGTTCCCGAACTCGCCACCCCGGCGGGCGAGGACCGTTACGCCCAGATGGCCGTCCAGGCCGAGAAGCTCCAGCGCGACAAGGTGCTCGCCGAGGCCCGCGCCGCCGTCGCCGCCGCTTCCAATAACGAGGGCGAAGGCCGCCGCAAGAAGCGCAAGGAAAAGCGAGAGGCAGCTCAGCGCGAGCGCATGGCCATGGAGGCCATCGAGAAGGGCATCGATCCCGATCTGGTGCTCGACGACAGCGTGGTCGAGGTCATGCAGGGCTCGACGGTCGGCGAGTTCGCCGACCTGATGGGCGTGCCGTCCAACGACGTCATCAAGCGACTGTTCATGCTCGGCCAGGTTCTCACGGTCACCCAGACCATGACCGACGAGCTGATCGAGCTGATCGCCGACGATATGGGCCGCAAGGTCCGCGTCGTCTCGCCCGAGGAAGAGTACGCCGTGGTGTATAACGACACCGAGGCGGACCTCAAGCCGCGTCCTCCCGTGGTCACCGTTATGGGCCACGTCGACCATGGCAAGACCTCCACGCTCGACGCGATTCGCCATACCGGCGTCGCCGCAGGCGAGGCCGGCGGCATCACGCAGCACATCGGCGCTTCCGTGGTCAACATCGACGGCCGTCAGATCACCTTCATCGATACCCCGGGCCACGAGGCCTTCACGGCGATGCGCGCCCGCGGCGCTCAGGTGACCGACGTCATCGTCCTGGTCGTTGCAGCGGACGACGGCGTCATGCCGCAGACGATCGAGGCTATCAACCACGCCAAGGCGGCGAACGTGCCGATCGTGGTCGCGGTCAATAAGATCGATAAGCCCGGCGCCACGCCCGACCGCGTGCGTCAGGAACTGGTCGAGTACGGCGTCATCCCCGAGGAGTGGGGCGGCTCGAACATGTTCGTCGACGTTTCCGCCAAGCAGCGCATCGGCATCGACGACCTGCTCGAGACCATCCTGCTGCAGGCCGACGTCCTCGAGCTCAAGGCGAACCCCGATGCCCTGGCGTCCGGCTTCGTCATCGAGGCCAACCTCGATAAGGGCCGCGGCCCGGTCGCCACGGTCCTCGTGCAGCGCGGCACGCTGAAGCCGGGCGATACTGTCGTCGCGGGCACTAGCTACGGCCGCGTCCGTGCTCTGATCGACCCGCGCGGCAACCATGCCGAGGCGGCGCGTCCGTCCGATCCGGTCGAGATCCTCGGCCTTTCGAGCGTTCCCACCGCAGGCGACGAGTTCCGTGTCTTCGAAGATGAGCGCGATGCCCGCAAGCTGGCCGAAGAGCGCGCCCTGCGCGAGCGTCTGAAGGCTCAGGAGGCGAAGACCCACATGAGCCTCGACGACCTGTTCAGCCGCATCGAGGAGGGCACGACCGAACTCAACCTCGTCGTCAAGGCCGACGTTCAGGGTTCGATCGAGGCCCTGCGCGACGCCTTCGACAAGATGGATCAGTCCGAGGTCAAGATCAACATCATCCACTCCGCCGTCGGCGGCGTGACCGAGACCGACGTGACCCTGGCCGCGGCATCCGACGCCATCATCATCGGCTTCAACGTTCGCCCGACCGCGGGCGCTCGCAAGGCGGCCGAGCACGAGAAGGTCGACATTCGCCTGTATCGCGTCATCTATCAGGCGATCGAGGACATCAACGCGGCCCGCGTGGGCATGCTCGCCCCCGAAATCGTCGAGCGCGACACCGGTTCCGCCGAGGTCCGCGACGTCTTCCGCGTCCCCAAGGTCGGCAACATCGCGGGCTGCTACATCACCGAGGGCGAGATTTCGCGTGACGACAAGGTTCGCGTGGTCCGCGACTCGACGGTCATCTTCGAGGGCAAGATTTCCTCGCTGCGTCGCTTCAAAGACGACGTCAAGACCGTCAAGCAGGGCTACGAGTGCGGCATCGGCGTCGACGGCTACCAGGACATCAAGGTCGGCGACGTCATCGAAGGCTTCCGCATCGAAGAGGTCGAGCGCACCGAATAACGCATCCGGCGCTTTGCCCGCCGTTCAGGCGTCCGGCTCCCTTCAGGGCGTCGGACGCCTCGCTTATCGCGATGGCGCGCATGGGATTTTGTGCGCGCCATCCTGTCGGCGAGAGTCGTCACGTCGAGTTTCCCGTGTCGGGTTTTCGACGTGACGCATCCTGCCGACGGTTTATGCATGAACCCTTCTGGAAGGAGGATTCGTTATGAAACAATCCAATGCGAATCGCAAAGTCAACGAACAGGCTCGCGAGATTCTCGCGAGCATTCTGCTATTCGAGGTGTCCGACCCCCGCCTGCGTCTTGTGACGATCACCGGTTGCGAAGTGAGCTTCGACCGCAGCGTGTGCAATGTGTTCTACACCACGGAGCCTGACCGCTACGAGGATGCCGCCGCGGGCTTCGCCGCAGCGGCGGGCCGTATCCGCAGCCTGATGGGCAAGGGCCTGTCCTGGCGCGTCACTCCCGAGCTGCGCTTCATACTCGACCCCTCGGTCGACGAGGCCGAAAAGATCACCGACGCGTTGGCCCGCGACGCGGCGCGCAATGCCGAATCGGCCGAGAAGAGCCGATTCGAAGAGGACGCAGAGGAGGAATAACGCCATGGCGGTGACTCCTCAGACCAATATCACGCTCGAGGTGATGGCCGAACGCATGAAGGGCTGCGACGATTTCGTGCTGTGCGGGCACGTGAACCCCGACGGCGACTGCCTGGGCTCTCAGCTCGCGCTCATGCATGCCCTGCATGCAATCGGGAAGCGCGCGACCTGCTTGCTGGTCGAGCGCGATTCGGTCGATCTGGGCCTTCGTTTCCTGCCCGGCGTGGACGGCATGGTCGCGGCGTGCGACTTCGACGGCCAAGCGGCGACGTTCGTGGCGTGCGACGTTCCTACCGTCGCACGCCTGGGCGCCGCGGCCGATATCCAGAGCCGCGCCCGGATGCGATTCACCGTGGACCACCACGCAGCCGATGTGTCGATGTCGGAATGCAATTATGTCGATCCCGACGCGCCCGCATGCGGCATGATCGCATGGGAGCTCGTGAAGCTGCTCGCGGGGGACAGCATTCCCGCTGCGTCGGCGATGTGCTGCTACACCGCCTTGATGACCGATACCGGCCGTTTCCAGTACCAGAACACTACGCCTGCCGCCTTGCGCGCGGCCTGCGAGATGGTCGAGGCGGGCGCCGATCCCGCGCTCGTGTCGAGCGAGGTGTACCAGAGCCGCAGCTTCGCATCGCTCATGCTCGAAAAGGCCATGCTTGAAAACGTCACGGTGGCCGAAGACGGCCTGTGGGCGTTTTCCTATCTACGCAAAAGCGACTTCGATCGACTCGGCGCGGTGAAGGCCGATGCCGAGCCTCTGGTCGACATCGTGCGCTCTCTTGCAGGCGTGCGCGTTGCGTGCATGCTGCGCGAGCAGTCTGACGGCGTGCGCGGCAGTCTGCGTGCGAAGGGCGAGGAAATCGACGTTTCCGAACTTGCGCGCGCGATCGGCGGCGGCGGCCATCGCGCGGCGGCGGGCTTCACGTTCGAAGGCTCCCTCGATGAGGCGGTTGCGGTACTGCCGGCGCATCTCGACGGGCTCGTCGACAAGGCGGGGCTGCGATGAAGCGGGGACAGAGCGGCATCTCATGCATCGTCGGCGTCGACAAGCCGAGCGGCATGAGCTCGCATGACGTGGTGAACGCCTGCCGCAGGATATTCGGCGAACGCCGCGTCGGACATACGGGCACGCTCGATCCTCTGGCTACGGGCGCGCTGTGTATCTGCATCGGCCCGGCCGCCAGGCTCGACGCGTACATGACGAACCACGATAAGACTTACGATGTGCGCATCGCTTTCGGCGTGGCTACGGACACCGACGATGCGGAAGGCGAGCCGATTCGCGTATGCGAGGTGCCGGTCGAGGTATGCGATCCCGATTTCGCCAGGGCGCGCGTGGCGGCGCTGGTCGGATGCCACAAGCAGCTTCCTCCGGCGTATTCGGCTATCAAGCGCGGCGGCGTGAAGGCGTGCGACGCGGCTCGTGCGGGCAAGGTCATCAAACTCGAACCGCGCGATATCGAAATCTATGCCGCCGAGCTGCTCGACTTGGAGCGCGATCACGACGCCGAGGTCCTGTATTGGGATGTGCGCCTGTCGGTGTCGAAGGGCACCTATATCCGCTCGGTCGCGCGCGACGTGGGCGCCTCTTTGGGCACGGCGGCGCACGTGCAGGCGCTTCGCCGCCTGAAGGCGGGCGCACTCGATGTGCAAGACTGCCTTTCGATCGAGGCGCTTGAAGGCCGTGGGCTCGACGCCGCTATCGATCCCGTGTTCTTACTGGGCTATCGCATGGCGTTTCTTAGCGACGAGCAGGCGGCGGCCGTGCGTAACGGAGCGTTTCTGCCCATTCCGTCGCTCGAGCTTTTCGAAGCGCCGTGCCGTTTCGACGAGTCCGATTGCGGCCCGATGCGCGCGGCGAAGCGCAGCGCGGTCGGGCTCGAAGACGGCGAAACGGTGAGCTTGGTGGCGGGCAACGAGCTTCTCGCCCTCTATACCGCACGTCCAAAGCAGGGCCATCTGCGTCCCTGCTGCGTTTTTTCTCAAGGAGTGATTCGTGGTAAAGGTCTGTAGCGTCGACGAAGCGTTCGATCACGAACTGCTTTCCGGGACATCGTGCGCGTTCGGGGTGTTCGATGGAGTCCATCGCGGGCATCGTTTCCTGATCGACGAAGCGAAACGTACCGCGGCCGAATTCGGAGGCCGTTCGGTCGCCCTGACATTCGACATCGATCCCGACGAGCGTTTCCATGCCGACCGCCTTAAGAAGCTCATGACGAACGAGCGTCGCATCGAAGCGTTGGCTCGGACGGGCGTCGATATGGTGGCGGTGCTGCCGTTCACGCCCGCATTCGCCGCGCAGGCTCCGCTCGATTTCTTGTCCGCGACGTTCGGCGAGTCCTTCCCGGCGGCTTTGCATGTCGGCTGCGATTTCCATTTCGGAGCGAAGGCCGCAGGGCAGGTGAGCGATCTGCAGGAATGGGCCGATGTCCGCGGCGTGCGCGTTTTCGCGCACGATTTGAAAAGCGCGTTCGACAAGCCGATCACGGCGACGCGCATCAGGCTCCTTCTCGCCGAAGGACGTTGCGAGGATGCAGTCGATTTGCTCGGCCATCCGTATTCGTTCGACGGCGTGGTGACCGCAGGTCGAGGCGAGGGTTCCGGCATGGGGTTCTGCACGGCCAATATCGAGCTTCCTCCTATGATGCAGACGCTTGGAGAGGGCGTTTACGCCGCATGGGCGACGGTCGGAGGCATGCGCTATAAGGCGGCGATGAGCATGGGAGTGGCTCCCACTTTCGCCGAGGCCGTGGCGACGAGCGAGGTGCATATCCTCGATTTCTCGGGGTCGATCTACGGCGAGACCGTGACGGTCGAGCCGGTGCATTACCTGCGCCCGATGATCAAATTCGATTCCGTCGATGATTTGATCGCGGAGGTGCAGGCCAATATCGCGTGGGTTCGCGCGAATTTGTAGAAAGCAAGAAGCCGTCGCAGGGCCGAAGCGCCGTAGGCGACGTCGTCGGAAAGCGGGGACGGTATGAAGTCTGAATACTACGTGTGGATCGCGGGCGTCGCATTCGCGCTCGCGGCGTTCGCGGTCGCGATCATGGCCGTAGGCTATCAGCCCCTCACGTTCGGCCGCGGTGCGACCGTGGCGGCGCTCGTCGTGGTCGGCGCGGTTTCGTTGGCGCTCCGTCGCAGGGGGCGAAACTAGATGGCAGCCGTGTCGGATGACGACATAAGGCGTGTACGCGAGGCGAGCGACTTGGTGGCGATCGCAGGCGAGCGCGTGGTGCTTAGGCAGCGCGGCCGCGATTTCTGGGGATGCTGCCCTTTCCATAGCGAGAAGTCTCCGTCGTTCAAGGTCGATCCCACCACGCAGCTGTGGCATTGCTTCGGCTGCGGCGAGGGCGGCGACGTGTTCAGCTTCGTCATGAAGCTCGACGACCTGGGATTCATCGATGCGGTGCGCGAACTCGCCCGCCGCGCGGGCATCCAGCTGACCGAGGAGCCGGGGGTCGCTGCCGCGCGCGGTCGCAAGGCGCGTCTCAAAGAGGTTTGCGAAGCGACTGCGGCGTTCTATCATCTTCAGCTCATGAGGCTGCGCGGTCCCGAGGCAGACGCCGCGCGCGCGTATCTGTCGTCGCGCGATCTGGGCGGCCGCGTTCCGAAGGATTGGAATCTAGGATACGCGCCCGGTAATCAGGCGCTCGTGCGTCATCTGAAATCGATGGGCTTTTCGGCCGATGACATGGTAGAGGCAAACGTCGCCATGCCTTCGAAGCAGGGACGCGGCCTGCGCGACCGCTTCTTCGACCGCATCATGTTCCCGATCCGCGACGTCGAAGGCGATACGATCGCGTTCGGCGGGCGCGTCGTGGGCAAGGGCGAGCCGAAATATCTGAATTCGCAGGAAACGCCCGTGTTCCATAAGTCGCAGGTGCTATTCGGCCTCGACAAGGCGAAAGCCGCCATGGCGAGCACCGGCGTCGCGATTATCGTCGAAGGCTATACCGACGTGATCGTGATGCACGAAGCCGGTGTGAAAAACGCGGTGGCGACGTTGGGGACGGCGCTGACCGTCCAGCATATCCGTACCATCTCGCGCCATGCGAAGCGACGCATCGTGTATCTGTTCGACGGCGACGAAGCCGGTCAGCGTGCGGCCGATCGCGCGGCGCGCTTCGTCGACGAGAGCATGCTGCCCGAGGCGGGGCGCTCGAAAATCGACCTGTGCGCCGTCACGCTGCCCGACGACCTCGATCCGGCCGATTTCGTGCAGCAGCGCGGCGCCGAAGCCCTCGAGGAGCTGATATCGCGCGCGCAGCCGCTTCTGCGTTATGCGATCGATCGCGCGTTTTCGAAGTACGACCTGTCCGATTTCGGCCAGAAAAGCAGGGCTTTGGCTGACGGCCTCTCTCTGCTCGCGCCCATCAAACATTCGGTTCTCGCGCAAGAATACGCGGGCTATATCGCCGACAGGCTGCATTACGACATCGGCATGGTGACCGAAAAGCTCGCGGGCGTCACGGCGCCGCGGACGTACGACCAGGCGCCGGCCGAGGCGGCTTTGGCGCCGCTTGCGCAGCCTGCCGTGTCGCTGCCGCCTCGCGAGCGGGAACGTTTGCGAATCGAGCGCGAATTCCTGGCCTTGTGCGCGCGCCACGCCGACGTGGGGCTTGCTTACGCCGATGCGCTCGTGCAGACGATTTGGCATCGTGACGCCCATCGCTGCGTAGCCCAGGCGCTGATAGCCTATCTGGCCGAGCATCCCGAAGCGAGTTCGCCCGGGGAGGTGGTACGCGGCGTGTCCGCGATGGTGGAAGGGGCCGCTTCGACGCTGACCGCGGCCTCGCTCTACGACGACATCGAACCTGAGCAGCTCGCTCGGTTTCTCGCCGACGAACTGGCGATTCGCGATATGGAGGATTCGATCGCGGCCGTCAACGCGCAGCTGAAGCATCCCGAGGACATGGCGCCCGAAGAATACGAGCAGGCCTACCAGGACGTGGTCATGCTCCAGCGGGAGCTGGTGGCTTTGCGAAGCGCGCATCGCCCGCTCGGGTCGCACGATTAAGAAAAAACGACGATGACAAGAAAGGCCTGGTCAAGTTGCATTGACCAGGCTGGTGAATTCTTGGTACAATTGTAAACTGTATCTTTAGGGCCATTGTGCCCATTTTCTGCGGCGAAAGGATAGCATCTGTGTCTGCTGCCAAAGCGAAAACAACTGAAGATCCCAAGAAAAGCAAGGCAAAAGGAGAGGATGCCGCTCTTGCCGGCGACATGGCTCTCGAAGACGAGAAGATAGACTCTTCGCTGTCTGACGACGAGGACCTGCTCGAGGGCATTCCCGAGGAAGAGCTCAAGGCCGCCGAAGACGCCGAAGTCAACCTGCCCAAGGTATCCACCCGCGCTTCGAAGGTGCGCCGCCGTTCGGCCGACACCTCCGTCACCATGCTCACGGGCGACCCCGTGCGCATGTACCTTAAAGAAATCGGCAAGGTTCCCCTGCTGACGGCCGCCGAGGAAATCGACCTCGCCATGAAGATCGAGGCCGGCGTCGCCGCCACCGCCGAGCTCGAGAAGGCCGAAGAGGAGGGCATCGAGCTCGAGCGCCGCGAGCGCCGTCGTCTGACGCGCGTCGAGCAGGTGGGCATCGATGCGAAGCAGCAGCTTATCGAAGCGAACCTGCGTCTCGTCGTATCGATTGCGAAGCGTTACGTCGGCCGCGGCATGCTGTTCCTCGACCTCATTCAGGAAGGCAACCTCGGTCTCATCCGCGCCGTCGAGAAGTTCGATTACACCAAGGGCTTCAAGTTCTCCACGTATGCCACGTGGTGGATTCGTCAGGCTATCACGCGCGCTATCGCCGACCAGGCCCGTACCATCCGTATTCCCGTGCACATGGTCGAGACGATCAACAAGCTCGTGCGTATCCAGCGTCAGCTGCTTCAGGAGCTCGGTCGCGACCCTTCGCCGGAGGAAATCGGCGAGAAGATGGGCCTGACCGCCGAGCGCGTCCGCGAAATCCAGAAGATCAGCCAGGAGCCCGTTTCCCTCGAGACGCCGATCGGCGAAGAGGAAGACAGCCAGCTGGGCGACTTCATCGAGGACGATGCCGCTATCGTGCCGCCCGACGCGGCGAGCTTCTCCATGCTGCAAGAGCAGCTGGGTAAAGTGCTCGACGGCCTGGCGGAGCGCGAGCGCAAGGTCATCAGCTTGCGCTTCGGGCTCGAAGACGGCCATCCGCATACCCTCGAAGAAGTGGGTCGCGAATTCGGCGTCACTCGCGAGCGTATCCGTCAGATCGAAAGCAAGACGCTCGCAAAGCTGCGTCATCCCAGCCGTTCTTCCAAGCTGAAGGACTATCTGGAGGACTAAGGCGGCGTATTTCGCATGCTGGCGGAAAATGGATACGTTTTATTGCGATTCGCTTTGTTTGCGGTACAATAACCGAACGCTTCGTCGCGGATGAAGCAAGCGGGCCTGTAGCTCAACGGTGGAGCAGGGGACTCATAATCCTTTGGTTCTCGGTTCGAATCCGGGCGGGCCCACCATGGAATATCGAAGGCTGGAAGCATTGCCGCTTCCAGCCTTTTTTGCGGTCTGGACGAAGGGTTGCAAAACGCCCGCCCGCTCTGTTTCGAGTTGCTGCGGACGGACGTTTCGGGCGGCTTATTCTTTCTCGAAGAGATTCGCATGTTCGACCATGGAGAGCTGGCGATAGGCGTCGGAGCCCTCCGCCGCATCGCCGTGCCAATGCCATTCGCCTTGCGCGTCTTGATAGCCGTTCAGATTGATGGCGGGGATGTCGTCGCGCATGGCGAGAGTGAAGGCGAAGTACTCGTCGAGGGGCAGGCCTGCGGCGCGCAGAAGAATGGCGCCGAGGTAGTTCAGACTCGTGTCGGCCACCTGCGGCTCTTCGGAGACCTTGCGCAGCTCTGTGTCGTTCGTCCATATCATGTAGGGTGTGACGTAGCGCTCCTGCACGAGGTCGATGCCGGTAGGTGCTTCGACGCCTGTTTCGGCGCCCGCTCCGTCTTCGGATTCGGCTTGCGAGCCGTCGCCGTAGGCTTCGCCTGCAAGCCATTCCACGAAGCCCGGCTGATGGTCGCCGAAAAAGCACACGATGACGGGGCGCTCGAGTTCGCGCAGCTCGTCGAGGAACTCCACCAGTTCGACCTGGGAACGCTCGATGCAGCTCAGATATTCGTTCACGTCGTCGTACTCGACGCCGTCGAGGGGCGCGCGCACCATGTCTTGCGCGGGGATGCTGCCCGTGTCATAGCCGCCGTGGCTCGCGATGGTCACATCGAAGATGAAGCGCGGCTCGTCATCTTGGCGCAGCAGGTCCAAAATCAGATCATAGGTCGAGGCGTCGCTGACCATGCCGCGAAACATTTCGGCGTCGGGGAAGCTGTCCTCGTCGTAGAACTCGTCGAATCCGAGCTGGCGGTAAACGCGGTCTCGACGCCAGTTCTCCTTCGGGGCGGGATGAATCGCGCTTGTCTTGTAGCCTATAGAGGAAAGGTAGCGCGCCAGATTGTCGGCGCCGCGCAAGTCATAGAGCATATAGGGATAGACGCCCGCGCCGAGCATGCCCATGGTCGATCCCGTGAGGAACTCGAACTCGCTGTTGCACGTGCCGCCGCCCATGGCGGATACGTAGCAGTCGCCCTTCACGAGCGCGTCGATCCTGTCGAACGCGACGGTTCCCGCGTAGGTTTGCGCCACGTTGGGGTAGCGCGACAAGTCGGAAAACGTTTCGTTCATGATCGCCACGACGGCGGGGCGCACGTCGGGCGCCGTGGCGGGGGAGTCTTCGACCGCTTCGGCGGCCATTGCTATGGCGGCCTTCTCTGCTCTGATCGCGGCGGCTTCCTGCGGCGAATAGTCCTCGGGCGGGCGCGGCGCGATCAGTTGGCTGCGCTGCAGAAAGCACAGAAGCGATCCGTGCTGCTGATAGGAATCGAGGCTGCTCCACACATCGACGGTGCATCCGTAGTCTTTCTCGATATCGGCTGCGGAGAACCACATGGAAAACGCGACCAGGATCGCGGCGCCTGCGCTCGTATTGACCGCGAGCGAGCGTTTCGTCGGTTTCGAGGCGGGAAGCATCGCGATGATTCCGCAGAAAACGGCCAGGAGGGCGAAAGAGCCCAGCACGCTTTCGCCGAGCGCGTAGGTGTAGCCTCCGCTTACGGATGCGGCCGTCTGCAGCGCCATGACGTCGGAAGGCAGG
Organism: uncultured Slackia sp.; assembly: GCF_959608125.1. Classification (GTDB taxonomy): domain Bacteria; phylum Actinomycetota; class Coriobacteriia; order Coriobacteriales; family Eggerthellaceae; genus Slackia. Next base: position 35,966 of record NZ_CAUHPG010000005.1, on the reverse strand, counting down.
ATCGGTTGGCCCTTGAACGACGCCACGAAATAGTTCGCCGTTCCCGCGGCGAAGCAGGCGCACAGAAACGCCGCCATCGCCGCCTTCGAGCGCTGTCCGAGGAAGAACGCGATGGCGAACAGCGCGGCCGTCACGCCGAGCCCGGTCGCGACGAACGAGGCCTCCATCGAAAACGTCAGGGGGTTGTATGGCATCTCCATCAGGAGGAACCCTGCGGGGACGCACGCTGCGGCGACTATGGGTTTCGCATGGGAAAGCACGCGGCCGAAGCGGTCGGCCAGATGTTTGCGCCGTATGATGGCGTACGAAAGGAAACAGAGGGCCGCGATCGCGCATGCGACGGCGATCGGGCCGGCTTGGATTTCGACCATGAAACCGTCCTTGATAAACGGGCCTGCGCGAGGCGTCTCATGCCTGCGCCGGCGAGGGCGTAAGAAGGTAAAAGGAGCATTATGCCAAATTCGCCGAAAAAAATAGCCGTCATCGACGGTAATTCGCTTATGCATCGCGCCTACCATGCGGTGCCTCCCACGATGAACGCCCCGGACGGCACGCCCACCAACGCCGTGTTCGGCTTCATGTCCATGTTCTTGAAGCTCTACGAAACCACGATGCCCGACGCGGTGGTCTGCGCGTTCGATGCCGGCAGGCCCGCGTTTCGCATGGAGGCGCTCGAGCAGTATAAGGCGACCCGTCCGCCTATGGACGATGCGCTGCGCGCGCAATTCCCCGTGATCGAGAGCCTGCTCGAGTCGATGAACGTGCCCGTGGTGCGTATCAAGGGCTGGGAGGGCGACGACGTGCTCGGCAGCATCGCCGCCATGGACGAGGCGCTCGGCTACGAGACGCTGCTCGTGACGGGCGATAAGGACGCCTACCAGCTGGTAAGCGATCTGACGCGCGTGGTCACCACGAAGAAGGGCATCAGCGACGTGGCCGTGTACGGCCCGGCCGAGGTCGAGGAGCGCTACGGCGTCACGCCCGCCCAGTTCCCCGATTTTCTAGGCCTGAAGGGCGATTCGTCCGACAACATCCCGGGCGTTCCGGGCATCGGCGACAAGGGCGCGGCCAAGCTGCTGCAAAACTTCGGCAGCATCGACGGCATTTACGAGAACCTCGACAAGCTCAAGGGCAAGCAGCTCCAGAACCTCGTCGAAAACAAAGAGGCGGCGTTCACGAGCCGCCGCGTCGCCACGATCGCGCGCGATCTCGATATCGACATCGACCTCGAGGCGGCGGCGTTTCCGGCGTTCGAGGAGGAGAAGGTCGTCGAGGCGTTCCATACGCTGCGCTTCAACGCCCATCTTTCCAAGGTGCTCGCGCTGGCGGGCGCCGATGCGTCGCTTACGGCCCCGGCGAAGCTCGAGCTGCCGAACGAGCCCGTCCTGACGGGCGCCGAGGCCGAAGAGGTCCTCGACGCCGCAATCGCGGAAGGCGTCATGGTGGGCGTGGAATTCTACAGGCCCGCGCAGGAAAGCCTTTTCGAGCCGACCTCTGCGCTCTTCGTCGGGACGGGCGAGCGCGTCATGTCCTTCGAGGGCGATGCGGCGCGCGAGGCGTTCGCGCGCATCGTGCGCGACGGGGCGTTTTGCGCCCTCGATGTGAAGCGAGCCCTGCAGGAGGTCTATCCTGCCGACGGGTCGATTCCCGCGGCCGTCGAGCTTTCCGACGTGGCGGATTCCCGTTATTTCGATATCGGGCTTGCGGCGTATCTGCTCAATTCCAATATGAGCCGCTATGAATACGAGACGCTGTGCGACGCCTATCTCGGAGCGACGCTGCCCGAAGCCTCTTCGGCCGAGGCGGCCGCAGCCGCCCACGCATCGGTCGCGCGCATGTTGAGCGAGGCCCTGCGCGAGGCGCTGGACAAGGACGGAAGCCTTGCATGCTACGCCGATATCGACGCGCCGCTCGTCGCGACGCTCGCGGGCATGGAGCGCGTCGGCGCCGCGCTCGATAGCGTCACGCTTGCCGAAATGGGCAGCGTGACGAAAGGGGAAATCGATGCGCTGAGGCAGGAAATCGTCGACCTGGCGGGCGAGGAGTTCAACGTCGATTCGCCCAAGCAGCTCGGCCATATCCTCTTCGAAGTGCTCGGGCTGCCTGCGGGCAAGAAGACCCAGCGCGGCTTTTCCACCGATGCCAAAACGCTCAAGGGTCTCGAGGGCAAGCATCCTATTGCGAGCAAGGTGCTGCGCTATCGAGAGTTGGCGAAGATGCAGTCGACCTACATCGACGCGCTTCCGCGCATGTGCGCGGGCGACGGCCGCGTTCACACGAGCTTCAATCAGACGGTCACCACCACGGGCCGTCTGTCCTCGAGCGAGCCGAACTTGCAGAACATCCCCGTGCGCACCGAGTTCGGCCGCCGCATCCGCGAGTGCTTCGTGCCTTTGCGCGCGGACGACGTCTTCGTGTCGGCCGACTACTCGCAGATCGAGTTGCGCCTGCTCGCCCATCTGTCGGGCGACGAGAGCCTGATCGATTCGTTTTGCGGCGGCGCCGACTTCCATGCGGCGACGGCGGCGCGCGTGTTCGGCATTCCCGTCGGCGAGGTGACGCCCGAACTGCGTAGCCGCGCGAAGGCGGTCAACTTCGGCATCGTGTACGGCCAGCAGGCGTTCGGCCTGGCAAGCTCGCTTGGCATCGGCTTCAAAGAAGCCCAGGAGATGATCGACCGTTATTTCGAGGTGCATCCGCGCGTGCGCGAGTATCTCGACGAGACGGTGGCCGAGGCGAAAGAGACCGGCTACGCCGTCACGATGTTCGGCCGCAAGCGCCATATACCCGAGCTGCGTGCGGGCAACGCCGTGCAGCGCGGCTTCGGCGAGCGCACGGCCATGAACCATCCCATGCAAGGCAGCGCGGCGGACATCATCAAGCTCGCCATGAACGAGGTGGCGCGCCGCCTGGCCGCCGACGGCTTCGAGAGCAAGCTCATGCTGCAGGTGCACGACGAGTTGGATTTCAGCGTGCCGCGCGAGGAGCTCGAGGCGCTTTCCGCCATGGTGGAAGAGGTGATGGGCGGCGTCGTCGAGCTGAAGGTGCCGCTCGTGGTGGACGTGCAAAGCGGCGCGAACTGGGCGCAGGCGCATTAGAGGCCTGCGGTCCCGAATGCGGCGCAGGGGAAGGGCGCCTTGCGGCGCCTTTCACGCGCGGGGGCCGAGTAGAGGCAGGTGGGGCTCAAAGGCCGCTAAGCGAAACCATTGTGAAAATGACGAAATCACGACTAGGCGAACGGCCCTTGGTATGGTAAAGTCTTCGCTTGCCTCTGATGGCGTGTTTTCCTCTAAATATTGGGACTTAGCCCCCCAAATGTATTGACGAGTGTGCATGGCGCGATGTACAATATCGCCCTGCGTTTTAACACATTCAAGGAGAATTACATGTACGCAATCGTGAAAACCGGTGGTAAGCAGTATAAGGTCACTCCGGGCGAATACCTCTCCGTCGAGAAGCTCGACGCCGAGGTCGGCGAGAAGGTCGAGCTCGAGGCCATCTGCGTTGTCGACGGCAGCAAGGTCGACCTCGATACCAAGGCCAAGGTCGTCGCTACCGTTCTTGACCAGTACAAGGACAAGAAGAAGCTCGTCTTCAAGTTCAAGAAGCGCAAGAACTACAAGAAGCTTCGCGGTCATCGTCAGAACCTCACTCGCATCCAGATTGAGAGCATCGGCGAATAACGGGCCGAAGAGAACAGAAGGCAGGTATAGAAAATGGCACATAAAAAAGGTCTTGGTTCTACCCGTAATGGTCGTGACTCCCGCGCGCAGCGCCTCGGCGTGAAGCGTTATGGCGGCGAGCATGTCATCACCGGCAACATCATCGTTCGCCAGCGTGGCACCCACTTCCATCCCGGCCAGAACGTCGGTCGCGGCAAGGACGACACGCTGTTCGCTCTGTGCGAAGGCACCGTCGAGTTCACCAAGGGTGCTCGTCGTATGGTTCACGTTCGTCCCCTCGAGGCCGAATAGCAACCACGCATTCGATTGCGCTAAGACCCGCTTCGGCGGGTCTTTTTTCGTTTCGGGGCAATGCAGAATCGCGGTGTTGGCTGCACGGCCCCGAAACGAAATGCCGCCCGAGCGCGGCCGTCGTTTGACGGAATCCGCGCCCAGGCGGTCAAGTGCGTTCGCTACAGCGAAAGCGCTTTCAGGAACATACGGTAATCGGCCTCGTTCTGGTCCGCGTAAGCTTGCGCGAATGCGGCGGTCGCACGGTCGAATATGTCGCTTTTGCCGAGATAGCCTGCGATTGCGAAGCGATTGCCCGTGCGTGCATGCGCATGCGCGAGCGTCCATCCGCAAGCGCCTGCGAGCGCTTGCAGCGAATCGGCATCGATGTCTTCCAGATCGACGGATGCCTTTCCGTCCCAGAGCTGGCGCACGTAGAAGCTGCGATTCGTTTTGTCGGATCGCATGTCGCTCCATCCGAGCAGGACGTCGCTGGCCGTTTGCATGGCCTTCTGGCCTCGTACGATGCGCAGGCCGGCACTTTCGTTGGCATCTTTGCCCGCATAGCGTTCGAGTACCGATTCGCGCGCCTCTTTGATTTGCAGCACCAAGTGGTCGTCGGGCGTGGCGCCTTCCATGACTACGATCCAGGCCTGCAGCCCGACGCTTCCCACGCCGATCACCTTGCGTGCGATATCGACGCCGCGATATTGCTCGACCAGCAGACGCCTGTCGTCGGGGAGGTTTTTGCGATAGCGGGAAAGCAGCATCGCGATGATGCGCTCGCGCTCGCGCATGTCGGGATCGGGGATGTCGAGGCCCGTGCGTTGGCTGACCAGCTCGCGTAGCGGCACGATCAGCGGCGGGTCGTTCACGATGCGCAGTTCTCCGTCGATGACTTCGGTCAGCTTCGACACGGCGCGGGCGCTGTTCTTCGAACGCGCTTTGTCGAAGAGTTCCTCTGTTTCGCGGCGTTCGCGCTTGGTCGCGGCACGCGCCATGCGCTCATAGAGGTTTTCGGCGTCCATGTGGGCGTACCATACGTCCATCGATCCCATGCGCGCGAAATCGCGCATGGCTTCCCGGTAGCATTTCACGGCTTCGAGCGTCGCCGCTTTGCGCTCCTTTTCGGAAAAGCCGCGTTCGCGTCCGCAGATTTCGACGCTGGCGGCCAGGCGCTTCACGTCCCATTCCCACGGAGCCTGGGCGGTTTCGTCGAAGTCGTTGATGTCGAAGACGAGGCGGCGTTCGGGGGAGTGGAACAGCCCGAAATTGGCCACATGGGCGTCGCCGCACGCCTGGACCCTGATGCCGGTGGACGGAGTGCGGGACAGGTCGGCCGCCATGATCGCCGCCGAACCCCTGAAAAACGCGAACGGAGACGCTGCCATGCGTTCCCGTCGTATGGGAACGAGCTCTTGGACGCGCGTTTCGTCTTGTTCGCGCAGGATCGCCACGGCGCCTTCTCGCTCGTCTTCGACCTGCCAGGCTCCGTGGCATTCGCGCGGCGTCGTCGTACGAAGTTCTTTACCGTGCGCCTTGCTGCTCTTTGCAGAGACTTGCGCTTTGTAGGAAAGCGCTTTTCGGATGTCTTTGCGCACGCGCTCTTTATCGTCGATAGGCATGGTTCCTCCTTCGGCGGCTCGATGCCGCGGCTTGCATGCATGCCGACTCAGTATGGCACAGCTTGCGTGCGCGGGGTCTGTTGCTTACGGGAGGTTTCCGTGCCGCCGACCGCGCGTGAGGGCGGGAGTCCTGCCACTGCGATTTGTAACACCTGTGGGTTTTCGGCGGTGGGGCGCGGCAATCGCGCGCTCGCCTGCGAAACACCCTCGCGCATTGCCCGGTATCTCGTATAATCGGGCGTAACCTTCGAACAGAAATGGACGGTCATGTTTACTGATAAAGTGCATATTAATGTCAAGGGCGGCGACGGCGGCGCAGGTTGCATGAGTTTCCGTCGCGAAGCCCATGTGCCCAAGGGCGGTCCCGACGGCGGCGACGGCGGCCATGGCGGCAACGTGGTGCTCGAAGCCGACGCGTCGGTCTCGTCGCTGATCGACTATCGCTACAAGCATCATTTCAAAGCTCCGCGCGGCACGCACGGCAAAGGCAGCCGCATGCACGGTGCGACGGGCGAGGACCTTGTGCTCAAGGTTCCCGTGGGCACCGTGGTGCGCGAATACTTCGAGGAAAGCAAGGAAACGGGCGAGCTGATCGCCGACCTGACGCATGACGGCGAGCGCGTCGTCGTTGCCAGCGGCGGCATGGGCGGTCGCGGCAACATCCACTTCGTCACTTCCACTAGGCGCGCTCCTGCGTTCGCCGAGCTGGGAGAGCCGGCTCAGGAGTGCTGGATCGAGCTCGAGATGAAGCTGATGGCCGACGCCGCGCTGGTCGGCGTTCCTTCCGCGGGCAAAAGCTCGCTGATCGCCCGCATGAGCGCCGCTCGTCCCAAGATCGCCGACTATCCCTTCACGACGCTCGTTCCCAATCTCGGCGTGGTCAAGGGAGACGAATACAATTTCGTCGTCGCCGACATCCCGGGCTTGATCGAGGGCGCGCATGAGGGCCGCGGCCTCGGTCACGAGTTCCTGCGCCACATCGAGCGCACGGCTTTGATCGTACACGTCGTCGATATGACGGGCGGCTACGAGGGTCGCGACCCGGTCGAGGACTACCGCATCATCAATCGCGAGCTGGCGCTTTATGCCGACGAGCTCGCGAATCGCCCCCGCATCGTGGTCGCGAACAAGTGCGATGTGCCGGGCGTCGAGGACAACGTCCGTCGCCTGAAGGAAGAGGTGCGCAAGGACGCGATCGCGGCCGCCGACGGCAACGAGTTCGCCGACGGCGTCGACGAGGCCTCGCGTGTGTTCGAAATCAGCGCCTTGACGGGCAAGGGCGTCGACGCCTTGATCCACGCCACGGCCGCCAAGGTCCACGAGCTGCGCGAGGCAGCGCGCGAAGAGCAGGGCGCCGAGGTCCAGTACGACCAGGTCTGGGAGCACAAGCGCATGCAGCGCGACCGTCGTTTCACGGTGCGCAAGCTCTCCGACGGCGTCTTCCGCGTCGAAGGCCCGCAGATCGAGCGCATGGTCGTGCAGACCGACTGGGAGAACGAAGAGGCGCTCGCCTTCCTGCAGCATCGCTTCGACCGCATGGGCCTCGAGAAGGAGCTCATCAACGCGGGCGCGGTGAACGGCGACGAGATCCGTATCGTCGGACGCGCTTTCGAGTTCGAGAGCGCCGACGACCGCGTGGATATCTATAGGGAGCTTGATTTCTGATGACGCATGCAGCACGGCCGCGCACGGCGGTCATTAAAATCGGGTCGTCGACGCTGACCGACGCCGAAGGCAAAGTCGACCGCGCCTATCTTGCCGACCTTGCACACCAGGTGAACCGCGTGCGCAAGGCGGGCTGGAACGTGATCATCGTCAGTTCGGGCTCCATCCCGTGCGGCTTGGAATCGCTCGGGCTGCCATTGAAGCGCCCGAAGGACATGCCGACGGTCCAGGCGGCGTCGAGCGTTGGCCAGCGTGCTCTCATTGCGGCGTATGACCAGGTGTTCTCGCCGTACGGCATGCTCACCTCGCTCGTGCTCCTCACGCGCCGCGACACGGCCGACCGCAACGCCTACCTGCATGCGCGCGACACGTTCGCTCGCCTGCTCGAGCTGGGCGCGGTGCCGATCGTCAACGAGAACGACACCGTCTCGGTCGAGCAGATCAAGTTCGGCGACAACGATACGCTTGCGGCCCTGGTCGCATGCCTGGCCGACGCCGACCGCGTGGTCATCCTGAGCGACATCGACGGTCTGTATACGGCGAATCCGCAGATCGACTCGAATGCGACGCTCATTCGCCGCGTCGACCGCCTGACGCCTGAAATCATGGCCGGCGCCACGGGCGCGGGAAGCGCGGTGGGCAGCGGCGGCATGATCACCAAGCTTACTTCGGCGCGCGTTCTCGGCGCCGCCGGCATCCCGCTGGTGATCTGCCATGGTCGCGCGGAAGACGCAGTGGTCCGCTCGCTTGCCGACGACCCGATCGGAACCTTGTTCACGGCGCGTGAGCGCAGGCACGAAATCACGCCTCGCAAGCTCTGGATCGCATTGGGCGATTCGGTCAAGGGTCGTCTCGTGGTCGATGCAGGCGCCGCATGCGCCCTGGTCGAACACGGGTCGTCGCTTCTTTCGGTCGGCGTCAGGCGAATCGATGGGCTTTTCGAGGCGGGCGATGTCGTCGATGTCCTCGACGAGTCCGGCTACGTGATCGCGCGCGGTCTCGTGCGCTGCGATGCCCAGGCTGCTCGCGAAGAGGCCGGAACGGTGATTCATCGCGACGAGATGGTCGTGTTCGAATAAAGATTCCCACGGGCGCGCATGCCGCGCCCGAGTTTTCGGAGGGAGGCGCCATGGAGCGCGAACTGGAAACCTATGTGCGCGATACGGCCCTTGCCGCCCGCGCCGCCTCGCGCGTGCTCGCTCGCGCGTCCGAGCAGCAGCGAAACGAGGCCCTTGCCGCCATGGCGAAGGCGCTGCGCCTTCAGGCCGCCGACATCATCGAGGCCAATGCGCGCGATATGGAGCAGGGCGTCGCGGCGGGCATGAGCGAAGGCCTGCTCGATCGCCTCATGCTCGACGAAGCCCGCCTGGAGGGCATGGCTTCGGCGCTCGAGGCTTTGGCGGGCCTGCCCGATCCGTTGAACCGCACGGTCGAGCAGCGCGTTATCGAAGGCGGCATGGACCTGCGTCGCGTCACCACGCCTTTGGGCGTGGTCGCCATGGTGTACGAGGCGCGTCCGAACGTGACGGCCGACGCGGCGGGTATCTGCCTTAAATCGGGCAACGCCTGCATCCTGCGTGGCGGCTCCCAGGCGTTTCATTCGAACATCGCGCTCACGCGCGTCCTGCGCGAGGCCGTCGAAACCGTCGGCCTTCCCGCCGATTGCATCTGCTCGATCGAGACGATCGATCGCGCGGCGACCGATGCGCTGATGGGCCTGCACGGCATCGTCGATGTGCTCATCCCGCGTGGCGGCGCGGGGCTCATCCGCCATTGCGTCGAGCATTCCAAGGTGCCCGTCATCGAAACGGGCACGGGCAACTGCCACGTGTATGTGCATGAGACGGCCGACTTCACGATGGCGCGTGCCATCGTGATGAACGCGAAAACGCAGCGAACGGGCGTGTGCAACGCGTGCGAGAGCCTGCTCGTCGACCGCACGGCGGCCGAGAGTTTCCTTCCCGCCATGCTCGACGAGCTGGCGGGCGCGGGCGTCATGGTGCACGGCGACGAGTGCGCCCGCGCCTGCGCTCCGGAGGCCCTTGCGTTCGTCGACGCGACCGAAGAGGATTGGAGTCGCGAGTATCTCGCGCTCGAAATCAGCGTGAAGGCGGTCGACGGCGTGTCCGAGGCGATCGACCATATCAATCGCTACGGCACGGGCCATTCCGAGTGCATCGTCGCCGACGAGACGACGGCCGCAGGCGCGGGAGCCGTCGACGAGTTCCTCGCGGGCGTCGATGCTGCAGCGGTTTACGCCAACGCCTCGACGCGCTTTACGGACGGAGGATGCTTCGGCCTGGGCGCCGAAATAGGCATTTCCACGCAGAAGTTGCATGTGCGCGGCCCCTTCGCCCTCGAGGCGTTGACGTCGTACAAGTACGTCGTGCGCGGAACCGGGCAGGTGCGCGGCTAGTGGATATGCTTGCCGGACCCGCTCCCGCGGCGTCCGAGGAGAGCGCGGCCCCTGTTGTGTGCGAGCGCTTCGACGCGCTGGGCTTCGACGGCCGCCGCGCTCGGCTCGGCATCATGGGCGGCACGTTCGATCCGATCCATGTGGGGCATCTCGCGTGCGCCGAGCAGGTGCGCGACGTGTTCGAGCTCGACGGGGTGGTGTTCATGCCTGCGGGAGACCCGTGGATGAAGCGCGGCCGCAGCATCAGCGCCGCTGAAGACCGTTTCGCCATGGTGAAGGCCGCCGTGGAGGACAATCCTTTCTTCGATGCGAGCCGCCTCGAAATCGATCGCGCGGGCGAAACGTACACCGTCGACACGCTGCGGGCGTTGCGTGCGCATTACCCTGACAATGTCGAGCTGTACTTCATCTCGGGTGCCGACGCCATGCATCGGATTTTGGAGTGGCGCGATGCGACGGAGCTCGCCCGCATGGCGCGCCTCGTCGCGGTCTCGCGTCCCGGATACGAAATCGACGACGCGCGTCGCCGCTACATGCTCACGCATGCGGCCATCCGCCACGTGTCCGTCATCGAAGCCACGGCCCTCGCCGTTTCTTCCACTGATTTGAGGGAGAAAGTGCGCTCGGGGCGTTCGATACGCTATCTGGTGCCGCAGGTTGTGGCAGACTACGTCGAAAACCACGGATTGTACCGGGGCCGCGCATAGCGCCCCGTTTTCGCCGGCTTCGCGCTTTCGCGGGCATTGCCCGCCGTGCGCGGCCGGCGCGTCATTGCAAGGAAGGAAGCGGTCGATGATCGATCCCGATAGATTCGAAGAGATGCGCAGGCGTCTCGAGGGGCGCGTGAAGCCGTCGCGCTACCTGCATTCCATGGGCGTTTCCCAGACGGCCGAGCAGCTCGCCCGCATTTACGGAGCGGACGAGAACGACGCCGCCGTCGCGGGCCTTCTGCACGATTGGGACAAGGCGCTCTCGTTCAAGGAGCTCAAGCGTCTGGCGAAAAAGCACAAGCTCGCCCCGAAGGCCGTGCGCAAGCAGATGCCGGGCGTGCTTCATGCGCTGACCGCGCCGTATTCGCTGCAGGAAGAGTTTCCCGAACTTTCGGCCGAGGTTCTGCAGGCGGTCGGGCGCCATACGTGCGGCGCGACCGATATGACCGACCTCGATAAGATCGTCTTCATCGCCGATATCATCGAGCCGGGCCGTACTTTCGGCGACGTCGCTCCTTTGCGCGAGGCGGTGGGCGAGGTGTCGCTCGACGAGTTGTTCTTCATGACGTACGGCTCGACGCTCGTCTACCTTATCGAGGCGGGGCTGCCGGTGCATCCCGACTCCCTCGACGTCTGGAACGTCTTGGTGGCCGAGCGCGCGCAGCGTCTCGAGCCCCAGGCCGACGCAGGCGCTTCCCAGGCAGCGCCCGACGCGCCCCGTTCCCGCGGACCGCGCGTCATCGTCATAGAGTAAAAGACATGCGGGCGTCTGAACCCGCATTCGAAAAAACGAAAGGACCATTAGCTACATGGCACAGGACAAAGGACTCCCCTCGGTCGAGAAGGCCCTGATCGCGGCCCGCGCGGCCGATTCCAAGAAGGCCACCGACATCATGATCCAGGACGTGCGCGAGCTGTCGAGCATCACCGATTTCTTCGTCATCGTGACCGCTCAGAACAACCGCCAGATCGACGCCGTGCTCGACGCGATCGAAGAAGCCGAAATCAAAGAAGCGGGCGTGAAGCCCTACAGCGTCGAAGGCGCGCAGGAGGGCTTCTGGGCCTTGCAGGACTACGGCGATTTCGTGGTCCATGTGTTCCAGCCCGAGGGTCGCGACTACTATCGTCTCGAAGAGATCTGGAACGACGCTCCGCTCGTCGAATTCGTCTCCGAGGCCGACGCCGCCCAGGAGGAGTAGGCGATGGCTCTCGGAATCATCTGCGCCACGAAGACCGAGGCGACGCCTTTCATCGAGAAGCTCGGCGCGAAAAAGACCGAGCATGCGGCCCTGGTCGACGTGCATGAGGGCGAATTCGCCGGCGTGCCGGTCGTGTTGGCATGCTGCGGCGTGGGCAAGACCAACGCCGCCATGGTCGCCCAGATGCTCATCGACCGTTACGGGGTCGACACCCTGGTGAACGCGGGCACGGCGGGCGGCATGGATCCGTCTCTCGACCTGTTCGATATCGTCGTCGGCGCCACGTTCTGCCATCATGACGTCGATGCCCAGATGGTGCTCGTCGATTCGTACCCGTACTATCCGGGCGGCGTGTTCGAGGCCGACCCCGCCCTCTTGGATGCGGCTCGCGACGCAGCCGACGGCTTCGAGGCTCCCGTGCGTTTCGGCGCGATGGTCTCGGGCGAGCAGTTCATCGACGACGAGTGCCGCGGCGATGTGATTGCGCGTCACGACCCTCTTGCGGTCGATATGGAAAGCGCCGCCATGGCCCAGGCGTGCTTCGCGAACGGCGTGGCGTTCGTGTCAGTGCGCGGCATCACCGACACGGCGGAGCACGACGGCTTCGGCAATTACGAGATCAACAGCGCCAAGGCCTCGGTGCTCGCTTGCGATTTCACCGAATCGCTCGTGAAAGCGTTTGTGAATCAAGGTTAGCGAACCGACGTTCTCATCGATCGGAATACCGGATAAGCATGCGAAGGCGCGGCGTTCAGGCCGCGCCTTCGTCGTATCGGCGGGTTTCGAAGAAACGTCGCACATCGTTTCGTGCGGAAAGAATCGCGGGCGCGCTCGCCGTATAATGCAACGGATGCATTGTGAGAAGGAAAGGGAAGGGGTCGTTTCGTGCGTCGTCTCGGAAACGCTTTGGCAATCGTGAACCCTGCCGCCCAGAACGGCAACGGCGCCCGAGGTGCGGCGTTTCTTAGATATGCGGGAGCATCCGACGCCTCGCCGTTCCGGTCTCTTTCCATCGAAACCACCCGCGAGCCGGGACATGCCCGGGTGCTTGCGGCTTCGGCCGGCTCTTACGACACCGTCGTCGTGGTGGGGGGAGACGGCGTGGTGCATGAGACGGTCGCAGGTCTTCTCGAGATTCCGCGCGACCAGCGTCCGGTTCTCGGGCTCGTTCCGTGCGGGAACGGCAACGATTACGCTCGTACGCTCGGCATGCCGTTCGCATTCGATGCGGCGTTCGCTGCCTTGTCGAGGGCCGTGCCGCGTGCCGTCGATGTGGGAATCGTGAACGGCACGCCTTTCATGCAGACGCTTTCGTTCGGCCTCGACGCGGCCATCGCGCTCGGTACGCACGAGCGCAGGGTCAAGACCGGCCATATGGGAACAAGGCTGTTTCTCGAGGAAGGCATAGAGCAGCTCGTGTTCCATCGCGACGAGTACCCGTACGAGCTGTCGATCGACGGCGCGGCGTCCGAGCGTTCGTCGATGTTTCTGTTCGCGGTGCAGATCGGCCCCACCTACGGCGGCGGTTTCGCGATCTGCCCCGAGGCCGATCCGTTCGATGGCGCGTTCGACTGCTGCATCGCGCATCCGCCGATCGGCTTCGCCCGCGCAGCGCGGCTTTTTCTCAAGGCGAAGGATGGGAGGCACACAGGAAGCACCGATGTGCTTTCGTTTTGTCGCGCCGAGCGGCTGACGGTCTCTTTCGCATCGCCTCCGCCTGCACAGGTCGACGGCGAGCGCATCGTCGGCGACCGTTTCGACATCTCGATCCTTCCGCGCGAAATCGATGTTCTTTTCCTCGACCGAAGGGCCTGACGTATGACGACGTTCAGCTTCATCCTCATCCTCGCTGTGGCCGTGGTCATTTCCGCGGTCATCAACCAGCTCGTTCGAGGGGTCTCGACGCCTCTTATCCAGATCGCCCTCGGCGCGATCATAGCCCTGTGGGGGTTCACGACGTCGAATTTCACCATCGACCCCGAACTGTTCTTGGTACTATTCATCGCCCCTCTGCTTTATGATGAGGCGCGCCAGGTGGACAAGGTGTCTCTCTGGTCGAATCGCACGGTTATCGTATCGCTTGCCGTTGGCCTGGTGGTGGTCGCGATGCTCGTGGTGGGCTTCGTGCTCAACTTCGTGCAGCCTAGCATCCCGCTCGCGGCCGCGTTCGCCCTCGGCGCCGCGCTCGGCCCGACCGACGCCGTTGCCGTGGCGTCGCTTTCGCAGCGTGCTTCGTTGAACAAGCGCCAAGAGGTCCTGTTGTCGGGCGAGTCCTTGATCAACGACGCTTCGGGCGTCGTATCGTTCCAGTTCGCCGTGGCGGCGCTGACTACCGGCACCTTTTCGATGCTCGATGCCGCCACGACGTTTTTCGTGAGCTTCTTCGGCGGCATCGCCATCGGCTTGATATGCGCTGCCGTGCTGGCCTTCGTCGCTTCGCGCGTGCGTGATTTCGGCCTTGAGGATACGACGTTTCACGTGTTGTTCGAGGTTTTGACGCCGTTTCTCGTGTTTCTCGTCGCCGAGGAGCTGCATGTTTCCGGCATCCTCGCCGTCGTTGCCGCGGGCCTTTCGGGGTCTATGTTCCGGAACCGTAGCATCGGGCCCAACATAGCCCGCATGAAAATCGTCTCTGCCAGCGTGTGGAAGGTGCTCGGATTCGTGCTCAACGGCATCGTGTTCGTGCTTCTCGGCGTGCAGCTTCCCCATGCCATGTCCGATACATGGGAAGACCGTTCGGTCAGCAATCCCGAGCTCATCGCGCTCGTCCTGCTGCTTGCGGCCGTCGTGATCGGCGTGCGTGTGGCATGGTTTGTCGCGCTCAGCTATATCGGGCGCAAGCAGACCGCCCGTAACGAGCAGCGCAACAGCGGAGGCACGCCTGAGCAAGTGAAAGGCGTTATGCGTTCCGTCCGCTTGTTGACGAAGGACTCGATGGTCGAGGCATGCGCCATGGCTCTTGCCGGCCCGAAGGGCGCCGTCACTTTATCGATCATGTTCACGTTGCCGTACTCGATCGATGCGGCGGGCGGGGCGTTTTCCCAGCGCGATTTCTTGATTTTCCTTGCCAGCGGCGTGATTCTGGTCACGCTGCTTCTGGCGAATTTCGTGCTGCCGCTCCTGCTTCCCGACAAGGACGAGGCGCGTGTCTACGAAACCGACATCCAGGCTTCGATCGAGGTGTTGCGCCTCGTGATCGAGGACCTTGCTGCACGCCAGAATCGTGAGAACCGCCGTGCGACGCAGGTGGTCATGAAGCAGTATAACGACCGCATCGACCGCATCAAACAGGGTACGGGATACGAAGACGACGATTCGTGCTTGCGCATGCAGGCGCTCGAGTGGGAGCAGGAGTTCATTCTCACCGCCCTCGAAGAGGACACGGTGTCCCCGGTGGTCGGCTATCGTCTTCTGCGGCGCGTGCGTCAGGAGATGGATCTCGTGTGCCATGAACGCAATGTGCTATGGCTGATCGGCATCGCGCGAAGCAGGCTCGACCTGGTGGCGCGCTCGGTCAAGCGTGCGTTGCACGATAAGAATCTTTTGAGGACGTCGTCCCAAGAAGAGGCGGAAATGCGCGAATTCCAGGCCAAGGCTTTCGAATACGTGCTTTCCAGGCTTCGCGTGAGGCTGGACGATCCGGCGTATAGGACCGAGCACGTCAGCGCGCTCATGGTCGAGGTGCAGCGCGATCTGCGCCGCGTCAGGCGCGCGGGTCGCGGCGTGGCGGCTGCCGCCCGGGCCGAAGACAAGGCGACGGAGATGCGGCGTTTGGCATGCGCCCTCGAGCTCGACCATATTCAGGATATGTACGAGGCGGGACGCATCAATCGCGGCACCGCGAAGATGATGCGAGAGAACGTGCATCTCATGCAGCTTGACTTGGAAGATAAGGTCTAGGGCGGCGTTGCGGCGGGTTTTGGCTGGGAATAGGCCATGCTTGCTATGGAATTGATGCTGCTTCTCCACTAAAGCGGCTGTTTTTGCTATCATGTGCTGTTGCGTGTCCCGAAAGGGGATGCAAGAGTGCGGGCGTGGCGGAATTGGCAGACGCGCCAGATTTAGGTTCTGGTGGGCAACCCCCGTGAAGGTTCAAGTCCTTTCGCCCGCACCATCCGCGCTTACGCGACGGCGTTTGCCATAGGTAACATGTTCGTCTTCGGACGGACTGAGCAAGACTCAGATGGAGGATAGAGTTGAAAACGAAGGTAGAGGTTCTCGAGTCCGGTGCCACCAAGCTCACGGTGACCATCGAGGCTGCCGAGATCGACGCTCGCATCAAGAAGACCTACAAGGATTTCGGTGCTAAGTACCGTTTCCCCGGATTCCGTCCCGGCCATGTGCCGCGCCCTGTCATCGACAGCAACCTGGGCAAAGACGCCGTCCGCTCCACCGTCACCGACGAACTGCTGAACGAGAGCTTCCCCCTGGCCGTCGATGAGAACGACCTGAATATGATCTCCCAGCCGAAGTTCGGCGACGTCGAGGGTCTGGTCGAAGAGGGCAAAGACTTCACGTTCTCCGCGGAGTTCGAGGTCAAGCCCGAGCTCGAACTTTCCGATTATTCCCCCGTGCACATCGAGGTTCCGTTCAAGAAGGCCTCTGAGGCCGAAATCGACGAGCAGATCGAGGCCCTGGGCAACTACTACTACGACTACAAGAACGCTCCCGCCAACACCAAGGTCAAGCAGGAGAACAGCGTCGAGATCACCCTGGTCGTCAAGGACGATAAGGGCGAGGTCATGGAGTCCCTGGGTGCCGAGGACCGTCTCTACGAGCTGGGTCAGGGCCTGTTCCCCGCAGCTTTCGACGAGGCTCTGCTGGGCATGAAGAAGGGCGAGACCAAGAGCATCACCCTCAATGTCGCCGAAAATCCCTGCATGATGACGTCCATCCTCAAGGACAAGACCGAGGAAGTCACCTTCGAGGTCGAAATCAAGGCCGTCAAGAAGAAGATTGCCCCCGAGGTCACTGACGAGTGGGTCAAGGAGACCCTGGGCTTCGCCGACGTCGCCGAGCTGCGCGTCCGCATGGGCGAATCCATCGAGCAGCAGAAGGGCGACATCATTCCCCGCATCATGGAGAACAACGCCCTGTTCGCTCTGCAGGAGCGCCTGATCGGCGAGGTTCCTGCGGTTATGGCCGAAGAGGCCGAGCGCGACCTGCTGCAGAACTTCTTCACTCAGCTGCAGAACCAGGGCGCCACGCTCGACGCCTACCTGAAGGCCCAGGACATCACGGCCGACAAATTCAAGGAAGACGTCAAGCTCCAGGCTGTCGACGCCGTTAAGCAGAACCTGGCTCTCGACGCTTGGGCGCGTCATGCCGGCATCGAGGTTTCCGATGAGGAAATCGTCGAGGAGTTCAAGAATAGCGGCGCTCAGGATCCCGACGCTCTCTACGAAGAGTGGAAGGCTCAGGGCCGTCTGCACATCGTCCGCGAGGGCATCATGCGCGGCAAGGCTCTCGAGGCTCTGCTCGCCGAGGCCGACGTCGAAGAGGTCGAGACTCCTGCTGCCGAGGAGAAAGAGGAGAAGCCTGCGAAGAAGGCTTCTGCCAAGAAGGCCTCCAAGAAGGCCGACGCCTCCGATGAAGAGGCTCCCGCCGCCGAATAACGCATAAGGCATCGCCTTCTGCTTCTATGGATGTACGGTAAGCCTGCGGTGCCCTTGGAGCTCGCGTTCGTTATATCGTGCTACATTGACCTTGGCTCGTCACCTTTCCGAAGGAGGCGAGCCAAGGTTGTATTACCGGAAAGGGAACATTATGGATATACGTAACGGCTACACCATCCCTTACGTCATCGAGCAGTCGCCTCGCGGCGAACGCTCTTACGACATCTATTCGCGACTGCTTAACGACCGCATCGTCTTTTTGGGCAGCGCCATCGACGACGACGTTGCGAATATCGTCGTCGCGCAGCTCCTGCATCTCGAGAGCGCCGATCCCGAGAAGGATATCTCGCTTTATATCAATTCTCCCGGAGGCAGCGTTTCCGCCGGCCTCGCGATTTATGACGCCATGCAGTTCATTCGCTGCGACGTTTCCACCGTGTGCATGGGCATGGCCGCTTCGATGGGTTCGGTGCTGACCACCGCCGGCGCTCCCGGCAAGCGTTTCATCACGCCGAATTCCCAGATTATGATCCATCAGCCCATGGGCGGCGCGGAGTCTCGCACCCAGCAGACCGATTTCGAAATCGCCGCCGCCGAGATGCGCAAGTGCCGCGACCGCCTCGAAGGCATCCTGGCGAAGCATACGGGTCAGTCCATCGAGACCATCCACGCCGACTCCGAGCGCGATCACTGGTTGACCGCCGAAGAGGCCAAGGCATACGGCCTGGTCGACGAAATCATCACCTCGCGTTCCGTCGCGAAGAAGGAAGCCTAACCGATGCGAATCAACGACAACGACCCGCAAAACGTCGACCCCAAAGACGCTCGCTGCATTTTCTGCGGCAAATCTGCCGACCAGGTGGGCGGCATGATCCAGAGCCCGGACGGCGTGTGCATCTGCGACGAATGCATTTCGGTCTGCTCCGATGTGCTTTCGCAGGGCGGCTACATGCGTGAAGACGACGGCCGCTCCGAGGAGGGAGTGTCCGAGTCGGATGAGGGCCAGCAGGCCGTTCCGAGCGCCGAACAGGTGCTCGCTTCGCTGCCGACGCCGCATGAGCTCTACGACCGATTGAGCCAGCATGTCGTCGGCCAGGATGCGGCGAAACGCGCTCTTTCCGTGGCTGTCTACAACCATTACAAGCGTATCAGCCTCGGCCAGGAGGCGGGCGAGGGCGACGTCGAACTCGCGAAGAGCAACATCATGCTGCTCGGTCCGACCGGTTCCGGCAAGACGCTGCTCGCCCAGACTTTGGCGCGCACGCTTCAGGTTCCGTTCGCTATCGCCGATGCCACTACGCTGACCGAGGCGGGCTACGTGGGCGAAGACGTCGAGAACATTCTCTTGAAGCTGATCACGGCGGCCGACTTCGATATCGACCGGGCGCAGATCGGCATCATCTACATCGACGAAATCGACAAGATCGCCCGCAAGGCCGAAAACCTCTCCATTACGCGCGACGTGTCGGGCGAGGGTGTGCAACAGGCATTGCTCAAAATCGTCGAGGGCACCGAAGCCGCGGTTCCTCCGCAGGGTGGACGAAAGCATCCTCAGCAGGAGCTTATCCACATCGACACGAAGAACATCCTGTTCATTCTGGGCGGAGCTTTCGTGGGCCTGGCCGACATCATCGGCTCGCGCGTCGGAACGACCGGCATAGGCTTCACCAGCGACATGCCCGAGAGCAGGAAGCACGCCGAGGCGGAGCTGCTTTCCAAGGTATTGCCTGAGGATTTGAACAAGTTCGGCATGATTCCCGAATTCGTGGGCCGTATTCCTGTGATTTGCTCGCTTGACGAGCTGACCGAGGACGACCTCGTCCACATCCTCACCGATCCTAAGAATGCGTTGGTCAAGCAGTACACGCGCATGTTCGAGTTCGAGGATTCCGATCTCGTATTTTCCGATGAGGCCCTGCGCGCCATCGCGCACGAGGCTGTCGAGCATGGAACGGGCGCTCGCGGTTTGCGTTCGATCTGCGAACGCGTTCTGCAGGACGTTATGTTCGATCTGCCCGAGCACGAGCCCGGTACGCGCGTGGTCGTTCGTGCGACCGATATCGAAGGTTCGACGAAACCGCGGATCGAGACCGCCGAGGAACTCGAAGACGCTTCCGACCAGGCCGAACCGGCCGATGAGATTCAGGAGTAGAATCAATGGAAGAGCTTTCCAAGAATTACGATCCCGCGTCCATCGAGCAGGCGATGCTCGATAAGTGGCTTGCGGGCGATTATTACAAGCGCACCAAGGGCGTGGGCGACTGCACCGTCACGATTCCGCCGCCCAACGTCACGGGCAAGCTGCATATGGGCCATGCGATGGACGATACCATCCAGGATACGTTCGTGCGCTTCATGCGCATGCGCGGTCGCTCGACGCGATGGATTCTGGGTACCGACCATGCAGGCATCGCCACGCAGACGAAGGTCGACAAGAAGCTTGCCGCCGAAGGTATTTCGCGACGCGAAATCGGCCGCGAGAAGTTCATCGACGCCTGCTGGGATTGGACGCATGAGTACGGCGGACACATTGTCGAGCAGGTCAAGCGTATGGGCTGCTCGGTCGACTTCTCCGACCCTCATTTCACCATGGACGAGGATTACGCCAAAGCCGTGCGTAAGACTTTCGTGGACTGGTATCACGACGACCTGATCTATCGCGGCAAGCGCATCGTCAACTGGTGCCCGCACTGCCGTACCGCCATTTCCGACGACGAGGCGGAGTACAAGGAGGAGGACGGCCATCTGTGGCACCTCCGCTATCCGCTGACCGAGCCTGTCGACGGCCAGGAATACATCGTGGTCGCAACCACGCGTCCCGAGACCATGCTCGGCGACACCGGCGTCGCGGTTTCCCCGAAAGACCATGACAAGGACAAGTTCGTCGGCAAGACCGTCATGCTGCCGATCGTGGACAGGGAAATCCCGATTTTCAGCGACTTTTACGTCGATGCCGATTTCGGCTCCGGCTTCGTGAAGGTCACGCCCGCGCACGATCCCAACGACTTCGCGATGGGCGAGCGCAACGGCCTCGAGAAGATCAACATCTTCGACGAGACCGCGCATGTGGTCGACGGCTACGGCGAATTCTCCGGCATGAGCCGCGAAGAATGCCGCGAGGCCGTGGTGGCGTGGTTCGAGGAGCACGGCCTGCTCGACCATGTCGAAGACCACCATCATTCCGTCATGCACTGCTATCGCTGCCCGTCGGCTCTCGAGCCGTGGCTGTCCGAGCAGTGGTTCGTCGCGGTCGATAGGCTGAAAGGCCCCGCGACCGAGGCCGTGACCAGCGGCAAGGTGAAATTCCACCCCGAGCGTTGGACGCAGAGCTACCTTACGTGGATGGAAAATCTCAAAGACTGGTGCATCTCGCGCCAGCTGTGGTGGGGCCATCGCATCCCCGTGTTCTACTGTGACGAGTGCGGCTGGATGGACGCGTCCATGGAGGACGTGCATGTCTGTCCGCATTGCGGCGCTGCGACGCGCCAGGATGAAGACGTGCTCGACACGTGGTTCTCGAGCCAGCTGTGGACGTTCGCCACGCAGGGTTGGCCGGACGAGCCCGAGCTCATGGAAGGCCATCACCCCACGACGGCGCTCGTCACGGCGCGCGACATCATTGCGCTGTGGGTCGCCCGCATGATCATGGCGTCCACGTACTTCCTCGACGAGATTCCTTTCCACGACGTGGTCATCTACGCGACCATCCTGGCCAAGGACGGCACGCGCATGTCCAAGTCGAAGGGTAACGGCGTCAATCCGATGGACCTCATCGAGAAATACGGCGCCGATGCGATGCGTTTCAACCTGCTCACGCTGGTCACCAATAACCAGGACGTGCGTTTCGACGCCAACTTGGACAAGGACACCAAGGAGCTCATCGACTCGCCGCGCACCGAGGCTGCCCGTTCGTTCGTGAACAAGGTATGGAACGCGAGCCGCTTCGTGCTCTCGAACCTCGAAGGCTTCACGCCGGGCGAACCCCGCGTGATCGGCCCCGCCGACGCATGGATCTTCTCGCGCCTCGCGCAGCTTTCCGAGCGTGTCACCGCAGGCATCGAGGCATACCAGTTCGGCGAGGTCGCGCGCGAGCTGCACGGCTTCTTCTGGAATGAGTTCTGCGACTGGTACATCGAGTTCACCAAGTCCGCGTTGCAGCAGGAGGGCGAGGCCCGTCTGCAGACCCAGCGCAACCTGGTCTATGTGCTGGACAATGCGCTTCGCCTGCTGCATCCTGCGATGCCCTTCGTGACCGAGGCCATCTGGGAGAAGCTCCCGCACGGCGACGAGGCTCCCGCGCTCATGATGGCCGCATGGCCCGAGCCCGAGACGCTCGCGTGCTGGAGGAACGAAGAGGCCGAGCGCGCCATCGACTTGGTCTGCGGAATCGTGTCCGCTGTCCGTTCGGTTCGCGCCCGTTACGGTATCTCGCCGAAGCAGGCGCTCGACGTGGCCGTGAAGGCTGCGAGCGAGCAGGATGCCGCCCTGATCGACGAGCAGCGCGCACTGGTCGAGAGCCTGGCCCGTACGGCGTCGCTGTCTGTGGCCGCCGACCTTGACAAGCCTGCCGAAAGCGCCGCGACGCTCGTTTCCGGCTGCGAGGTATACTGCGTCCTTTCCGGCCTGGTCGATTTCGCCGCCGAGCGCGACCGTCTGGTCAAAGAGCACGAGAAGCTCCAGAAGGAAAGCGCGAAGGTCGAGAAAAAACTTTCCAATCCCGGCTACCTTGCAAAGGCGAAGCCCGAGATCGTGGAGAAGGACAAGGCCAAACACGCCGAGCTCGTCGCGAAGATCGACCTGGTGGTCGCTCAGATCGCCGAGCTGGGCTAACGCGAAGCCGCTTTTCGTCGCCGACGATCGGAAGCCGCCTGTGGCGCTTATGCCGCGGGCGGCTTCTTCCGTTTTCGGCATCGGGTGCGCCGTATGCGCGCGGACGGGGAGGGGCGAGCGGCGCCTTCGTCGTGCGAATGTGTTGAGCGCGCGTTCCCGAGTCCGTTTCGAAGCGCGACGGCCAGAATCCGGTACAATGCTTTGCGTTTATTGCGTAGAAACCGATCCGCGGGGTTAACGGCCGCGCGGCCTGAAAAGGAAGCGAACATGAGCGAGATTCTCTCTCAGCTGTGGACCCCCGAGCTTCAGATGGCGGTGACTGCCGTCATCGTCTTGCTGGTGGCTCTGTACGTGCTTTCCGTCATCTGGGTGGTGCGCGACGCGTATCAGCGCGGCACGTTGTGGTACGCCTGGGCCATCGTCGCCCTCATTCCGGTGCTCGGAGTGATCGCCTACACCCTGCTTCGTCCGCCTCTGTTGCAGATCGACCGTGATGAGCAAGAGCTCGAAATCGCTTTGAAGCAGCGCCAGCTGATGCATTACGGCGAATGCGGCAACTGCGGTTATCCCGTAGAGGCCGATTACGTTTTGTGCCCGCAGTGTCATCAGCGTCTGAAGAACCAATGCGCCAAGTGCGGCCATGCCCTCGACCCGTCGTGGACCATCTGCCCGTATTGCGCCACGCCGCTTCCGGGCGTTGCCGCGCGTCGTAGCGCGCGAACTACCGACGCCTCGCGACAGCAGGCGGCGCATCAGGCGAATCAGGCAGGTCGGCATCAGCAGGGCGCATCGCGTCCTCGCCAGGATCGATAGCTTCGATTCGAGCTTCGAAAGCCGTCTCGTTCGAGGCGGCTTTTCTTGTGAGCGTCCGCGTCGTCGCACGAGGCGACAGAAAGACGCCTTCGCCGGCGGGTGTCTATAGGCCGGCATCCATTTCGTTTCATCATGCGTAACTCGCATCGTTCGAGAGGAGACATTCCCATGAAGGCCCTGTACAACGACGGCTCCGTGGCCGAGGTTTCGCCGGAGGAATCCACCCACGTCATCCGTCATTCCGCGGCGCATATCATGGCCCAGGCCATCAAGCGCCTTTATCCCGAGGCCGACTTCGCGTACGGCCCCGCGACCGATAACGGTTTTTATTATGACGTCGATTTGGGCGACAAGAGGCTGTCCGAAGACGACCTTCCCGCCATCGAGGCCGAGATGAAGAAGATCGTCAAAGAGAATCTCAAATTCAACGCGTTCGAGCTTCCTCGCGAAGAGGCCATCGCGCTGATGGAAGAGCGCGGCGAGAAGTACAAGGTCGAGCATATCGGCGATCTGCCTGAAGACGCCCGTATCACCTTCTATCAGCAGGGCGACTACATCGACATGTGCGTCGGCCCGCATCTGACCTATACCAAGGCTCTTAAGGCGTTCAAGCTCACGGGCGTCTCCGGCGCTTACTGGAAGGCGGATTCCAGCAACAAGATGCTCACCCGCATCAACGGCACCGCTTTCGCCACCAAAGAAGAGCTCGACGCGCATCTCACGATGATCGAAGAGGCCAAGAAGCGCGACCATCGCAAGATCGGCCGCGAAATGGACCTGTTCATGATGCGCGACGAGGCTCCCGGCTTCCCGTTCTTCCTGCCTAACGGCATGATTCTCAAGAACACCCTGCTCGACTACTGGCGCGAGATCCATCACGCCGCGGGCTATGTGGAAATCTCCACGCCGCAGATCATGAACCGTCACCTCTGGGAGACCTCCGGCCACTGGGACCACTACAAGGACAACATGTACTCCACGACGATCGACGAAGAGGAGTACTGCATCAAGCCGATGAACTGCCCCGGCGGCGTGCTGGTCTATGCGTCCAAGCCGCATAGCTATCGCGAGCTGCCGATTCGCGCGGGCGAAATCGGCCTGGTTCACCGCCACGAGCTCAAGGGCGCTCTGCACGGCCTGTTCCGCGTCCGTTGCTTCAACCAGGACGACGCGCATCTGTTCGTGCGTCCCGACCAGCTGACCGAGGAAATCGTCGGCGTGGCCAATCTGATCACGTCCGTCTACGACAAGTTCGGCTTCACCTACCACGTCGAACTGTCCACGCGCCCCGAGGACTCCATGGGCTCCGACGAGGATTGGGCCGCCGCCGAAAGCGGTCTGAAGACCGCGCTCGACAAGCTCGGCATGGACTACGTGGTCAACGAGGGCGACGGCGCTTTCTACGGCCCCAAGATCGACTTCCATCTGGACGATTCGCTGGGTCGCACGTGGCAGTGCGGCACGGTGCAGCTCGACTTCCAGATGCCTTTGAACTTCGACCTCGAGTACACCGACGCTGACGGCGAGAAGAAGCGACCGATCATGCTGCATCGCGTGTGCTTCGGCTCCATCGAGCGCTTCATCGGCATCCTGATCGAGCATTTCGCCGGCAAGTTCCCCACGTGGCTTGCGCCTATGCAGGTGAAGGTCCTCCCGGTTTCCGAGAAGAGCCGCGCCTACGCCCATACCGTCGCCGACAAGCTTGAGGCGGCCGGCGTGCGCGTGGTGGTCGACGATCGTGATGAGAAGATCGGCTACAAGATCCGCGAAGCCCGCAGCATCGACCGCGTGCCGTACATGCTCATCCTCGGCGAGAAAGAGGCCGAAGAGGGCAATATCTCCGTGCGCGACCGTTCCAACGAGACGGTGCAGAAGTCGGTGGACGAGTTTATCGCCGAGATCACCGAAAAGATCCGCACGCGCGCATAAACGCACGGGCGGCGTTTCATCAGAAGCGACCGAAAGAAAGCGGCGGGGCCGAAGGGGCTCGCCGCTTTCGGCTTATCGGGGTCCATGCTCCGTCGGTCCATTCGAAGGGCGGCCGGAGCCGCCGGGCGTGAAGGGAGGGAGGCGTGGCTTCCGGGACATACGATTTGCATGCGCTGGTTCTGCGCAAGACCAAGCTCGGGGAATCCGACCTCATCGTGACGCTTCTCGCCGAAGACGGCAGGGAAGTGCGTGCTGTCGTGAAGGGCGGACGCAAGCCCTCGTCGCCCTTTTCCTCGCGGCTCGATATCTTTTGCGAAGTCGATCTGCTCATGGCTCGCGGCAAAAGTCTCGACATCGTCAAGGAGGCGCGCCTGCTCGATGCGCACCGGGGACTGACGTCGGATATGGAGCACGCCGCCGCCGCTGCTCCGATGGCCGACTTGGCGTCGCGCCTGTGTCAGCCGGGCCTGGAGTCGCCGAAACTGTTCGCGCTTTCGTCGTCGGCGTTCTCCCATGCCGAACAGGCCTGCGCTCCGACCGCCGTAGCCGTGTGCGCGGCCTATATGTTGAAGGCTTTTTCGTTCGCGGGGTTTCGTCCCAGCCTGCGCCATTGCGTCGCATGCGGCGCCCCGCTTGCCTTCGATGCTCCTTCCCAAGATCGCACCCAGGTCACGTTCTCGGTGGCGGAAGGGGGAGCGGTATGCGGGTCGTGCCTCGTTTTCTCCGATACCGAGCGCATTCCCGTGGAGGTGCTTTCGTGGGCTGATTTCCTGCTCATGTCGACCTTCGACGTCGTCGTCGAGAGCAACCCTCCCGTGCGCGTTTCCTTCGAGGTGCTCCATCTGTGCCAGTCGTGGGCGCGCGAGCATGTGGGCTCGCGCCTCAAGTCGTTGGAATTCCTGTTCGTCTCGGGCATATTCTGACGTTACGATGCTTCGTATCGCCGTGGCTGTGTTCCTTTGCGTTTTTCATGCCGACCGTCCGATCGCTTCGCGCTTTTCGCGCTTGCGACGCTAGGATAGGGGTATGGAAAAAATAGCAATCATCTGCGTCGGAAATCGCCTCATGCTCGATGACGGAATCGGGCCTGCCGTTTTCGACGAACTCACCGAAAAGTATTCGTTTCCCGAGCATGTGTCGCTCTTCGACGCCGGGTGCATGACGATGGACCTGCTTCCCGTCGTACGCGATCACGATTTCTTGATCGTGGTCGATGCGGTCGATGGCACGGGCGAAAAGCCAGGGACGGTTTTTCGCTTCGCGCCGGAAGACATCGCAGGCCATCCGGTCATGCAGTCGCTGCACGACTTGCGCGTCATCGACCTTCTGAACGCCGCGTCGCTTCTGGGTTACGAGGCCCGGGGCATCTGCTTCGGCATCCAGGTCGAGAACATGACGCCCGCCACGATCACCGAGGGACTGACGCCCGACGTCTACGAGGCGCTGCCGCTCGCGGTCGATTCCGTGCTTGCCGAGCTCGTGCGTCGCGGCGTGAGCTTTTCGAATGCGGATGGCACGCCGTTCGTACCTCCGACGCAGCGGGCCGAGCTTGCGAGCGCCCCGTGCGTCGCATGCTCCGTCGACGAAGTCGATTTCTCTGTGCGCACGAACGAATAGGCGCCGTGCGGCACATGCGGGCGATCTGCGCCTGAGATTTCCGATAGATATCCATGCGCCCCGGTTTCCGCGCAATGCGGCGCACGGGGATTTTTCGACCGATAGGGACCATGCCCATGAGCAAGAAGCAAGCGAAGAAGGAAGCGGCCGCTCGTGCCGACGAAGAACGCGAGCGCATGAAGCGCGAGCTTATGGATGGAGTGCCGCGATTGAATATCGGCGCGTTGTTCCTGCCCCCTATCTGGGGTCCCGCGCACGGCTTGTGGGTGGCGATCGTGTTCTATCCTCTGTGGCTCGTCTCTGATACGTGTTTCGTGAACGCATTCGCCGAACGGACGCCGCTCGCCGTCACGCTCGGCGCGATCGTGTTCGTCGCCTTGACCGCGGTCACCTTCGCATTCGCCGTCGCGACGCAGAAATACGCCTTGCTCCGCGCGCTTTCCATGGGGGTTTCTAAAGAGACCTATCTGAAGCGCCAGCGCATCTGGGCGGTCGTATCCGTCATCATCGGCCTGGTCATGATCGGCGCGGCCACGTATTACAACGTGTTCCTCAATCCGCGCCTTGCGGGCATGTTCGTCTAAAGAGCCGTTGTGCCGCATGGACGCGCAGAACATGCGGCTTCGATATGGAGAAGGCCCCGCTTCCGAACGGAAAACCGTCTGGAAGCGGGGCCTTCGCGCGTTCGGCGTTAGTGGGCGCGCGTCGCGTTATCGGGATTGATGGACATGGTTTGGAAGCGTTCTTTCATGAATTCGTCGTCGTAGTGCCTGGCGCAGAACTGCTCGATGGCGTTATGCGGCGTCTGGCCTGCTTCGCGCTGGTACCAGGAGTCGAGGGCGAACAGGGTAAGGGCGCCGTTGACGATCATGAGCGCCGCGCAGACCGAGGTGACGGCGTAGCGCCAGTTCCAAGGGATGATGTTGACGAACTTCAAGAGGTGCGGCAGCAGGAGCTTGATCCAAACGCATCCGAGCACGCCCCACATGCACATGAACACGAAGTTGGTGCGGCCGTCGATGGACATGAACGAGCCCGTGTAGTCCCAAGCGACGATGCCGAAGGCGAACTGCATGAACCAGCTGGTCAGGTACTCGAACGCGCCGCCGATCACGGCGCTTACCAAGAAGATGAGGGGCAGCGGCTTGTCGTGGAAGCGATTGAGCGCGATGGTCATGAGGACCGCGCCGAAACCATAGATGGGGGAGAACGGGCCGTAGAGGACGCCTGCGCGGTCCTGGTATCCGCCGAACATCACGAAGTGATAGACGGTTTCGATCAGCAGGCCGAGTACGCAACATACCATGAAGATCCAAAAGAGGTTGAAGAAGTCGAGGCGAATGAACCCCTTGCCGCTTTCGTCGCGGCCGAGCGTGCCGTCTTCGGCGCGTTCGCGCAATTCCAGGTCGCGCAGCTTGCGTCGAAGTTCGCGCTCTTCGGACAGAGACGGGTCGATGTAGACCATCAGGGCGATAGCCACCACGAGGCGCACGAGGCCGGAGACGATGCTGCCAAGCTCGATGCCGAATACCATCATCTCGCACAGAAGCTGCGCGATATCGAGGACGATCAAGGTTTCGAGCGCGGTTCGCGCGTGGCGCCGGTTGCTGCGCAGCAGATAGATGCCGAGGGCGATGTAGAGGGCGCCGGTGGCGACGAGCAAAGCGATCTGCACGCCGAAGATGACGAGCGTCGTGGTGCCGTATTCCGCGAGGGATTTCTCGAAGCCTTCCGACATGCTGAAGGCCGCGCCGAAGATGGCGGGCAGCGACAGCGCGCCGATGACGATGAGGACGATGCCGAAGACCTTCAGCGGCAGGGGCAGTTTCTTCTTCGACGGCTGGGCGAGCGATTGGTCTTGCAGGGCGGTGTCGGTCACGGTGCTCCTTCGGTCGTTCGGGCGTTGCGCGCGCTTTACGCCTGGTTCGTCGCGCGTCGTTTCGAGTGTAGTTCCTCGGAGGCGCGAAAGAAATGACGCTTCGGTGACGAATCGCGAGAAATGGCGTCCGAATGGAGCGGGATGGATGAATGCGCTCTTTTTATGCACGAAACTGCATCTTCGTAAGAAAAGGGGTTACATGCCCACTTATTCGCGCTATACTAGGCAAGTCCTTTAAGACGGTACAGAGAGACCGGCAAGGCCGCGCGCCAGGTGCCAGAACAAGCGCTTACATATGGCACCCACGAAGCCTTCGCCGTCCGGCCGAGGCATTTTTTATGCCTTCATGTCGGAAGGCGACCCAAGGTCAGTCTGTACGCACTCGCACGACGTGAAAGGAGAGTGTGTATGAAAGACACCTACCAGGTGAAATCCGTCGTCATGGATGACGCGGAAATCGAGCGTTCGCTTACGCGCATCGCCCATCAGATCCTGGAAGCGAACCACGGAGCCGACAACCTCGCGCTCGTGGGCATCGTCACGCGAGGCGACCTGCTCGCCAAGCGTTTGGTTGAGAAAATCGAGCAGATCGAGGGCACCAAGGTGCCGCTCGGAAGCCTCGACATCAGCTTCTACCGCGATGACTTCCTGACTAATTTCGCCCCCGAGATCCACGCCACGCACATCCCGTTCAACATCGACGGCAAAGACATCGTGCTCGTGGACGACGTTCTCTACACCGGCCGCACCATCCGCGCCGCGCTCGACGCGGTCATGGACCTCGGTCGCCCGAGCGTGATCCAGCTGGCGGTCCTGGTCGACCGCGGCCATCGCGAGCTCCCGATCCGCGCCGATTACGTGGGCAAGAACGTTCCGTCTTCCCGCGATGAGAACGTGCGCCTGTTCCTCGAAGAGGTCGACGGCGTTTCGGCAGTGGAGATTCTCGAGATGAAGCCGGGCGAGCGTGCCGGCTCCGCTCCCCTTGGAGGTGAATAAGGCGATGGCCTTCAATCATAAACATCTTATCGACATCACGGAGTATTCCGACTCCGACATCATGACCATTCTGGAAACCGCCAAGGCGTTTTCCGAGGTCAATCAGCGTGCGATCAAGAAGGTTCCCACGCTGAAGGGCAAGACGATCGTCAATATGTTCAACGAGCCCTCCACCCGCACGCGCAGCTCCTTCGAGCTGGCCGAAAAGCGCCTTTCCGCCGACAGCCTGAACTTCGGCGGCTCCTCGACCGCCACGGTGAAGGGCGAAAGCCTCATCGACACGGTCGCGACGCTCAACTCGTACAAGATTGACATGGTGGTCGTGCGCGACAAGCATGCGGGCGCTCCCCATATCATCTCCCAGCACACTCCCGCATGCGTCATCGATGCGGGCGACGGCAAGCACCAGCATCCCACCCAGGCCCTGCTCGACCTGTACACGATCTGGCAGCATAAGCAGTCCTTCGACGGACTCAAGGTCGGCATCGTCGGCGACATCGGACATTCCCGCGTTTGCGGCTCCCTCGTTCCCGCCCTCAAGATCATGGGCGCCGAGGTCACGCTGATCGGCCCCGGCACGCTGATGCCCGCACGTCCCGACATCCTGGGCGCCGACCATGTGAGCGCCGACCTCGACGACGTCCTGCCCGAGCTCGACGTGGTCTACATGCTGCGCATCCAGCGCGAACGCCTCGAAGGCGCGCCGTTCCCGAGTCTGCGCGAGTACCACAATCTGTTCGGCCTCACCCAGAAGCGCGAAAAGCTCATGAAGCCCGACACGATTATCTGCCATCCCGGCCCGATCAACCGCGGCGTGGAATTCGACAGCTACATGGCCGACCATCCCGAGCGCTCGGTCATCCTTGAACAGGTCTACGCCGGCATCTGCGTGCGTATGGCCGCAATGTATCTGCTTTTGGGAGGTGCCGACAATGGCCTTGATTCTTAAAAACGCGCACGTCGTCGATCCGTCCGTCGAGCTCGACGGCATCATGGACGTCCTGATCGAAGACGGCAAGATCGCGCGCGTCGGCGAAGGCATCGAGGCCGAGGGCGCCGAGGTCCGCGACCTGTCCGGCAAATACCTGGTTCCCGGCCTGGTCGACATGCATGTCCACCTGCGCGAGCCCGGCTTCGAGCACAAAGAAGACATCGCGAGCGGTACCCGTTCCGCCGCCAAGGGCGGCTTCACCGGCGTGTGCTGCATGCCCAACACCGACCCCGTCACCGACAACGGCGTCGTGGTCGGCTACATCGTCGCCCGCGCCGCCCAGGTGGGCAAGTGCCGCGTCTATCCCGCCGGCGCCATGAGCAAGGGCCTCAAGGGCGAGATCATCTCCGAGATGGGCGACATGGTCGCTCAGGGCGCCGTCGCCTTCACCGACGACGGCCGCGGCATCCAGGACGCCGGCATGATGCGCCGCGCCATGGACTACGGCAAGATGTTCGGTCGCGTCTTCATGAGCCACTGCCAGGACGAGGGTCTGGTCGGTGCAGGCCAGGTGAACGAGGGCGTCGTATCCACGCGCCTCGGCCTTCTCGGCTGGCCCGCGCAGGGCGAGGAGCTGCAGATCGCGCGCGACATCATGCTCTCCGAGCTGACGGGCTGCGCCGTTCATATCCAGCATATCTCCACGGCGGCGGGCCTGGATATGGTCCGTGCGGCGAAGGACAAGGGCCTTGCGGTGACCTGCGAGGTCACCCCGCATCATCTCTTCCTGTCCGAGGACGACATCGACTCTACGTACAACACCTCGCTCAAGGTCAACCCGCCGCTGCGCACCAAGGCCGACTGCGAGGCTCTGATCGAGGGCGTCAAGGACGGCTCCATCGACGCCGTCGTCACCGACCACGCGCCGCATGCCGCATGGGAGAAGGCGCATGAGTTCGAGTACGCGCCCTTCGGCATGACCGGCCTGGAGACCAGCTTCGCGCTGATCAACACGCACCTGGTCAAGACCGGTCGGATCGACTACGCGCAGATGGTCGAGCTCATGGCCGTCGCACCGCGCGAAATCTTGGGCCTGGAGCCCGTGAAGATCGCCGAAGGCAGCGTCGCCGACATCACGGTGTTCGATCCGGATGTCGAGTGGGTCGTCGACGAGGCCGAGTTCGTCTCGAAGTCCAAGAATTCGGGCTTCATCGGTGCCAAACTCGTCGGCCGCGCGACCGATGTGTTCGTGGGCGGCGTCGCGACTCTGAAGGACGGCGAAATCGTCGAATAGCGTCGCATCAAGACGCTTTTGCAGCAGATGTGCTGCCGAGCGGCCCGCGCGGCTTCAAGCCGTGGCGGGCCGTTTCTTGCGTTATACTCGCATGACATGCCGGCGATCGGCCCGGCATGGTCTCTCATTTCGGATAGGCAGGTTCTTTATGTGTGATCGCTTCGCGTCGAAGCATTTCGACGAAAAGGCGCGCGTGCTCGCGAACGAGCAGATGGGCCCTCGCTTGTATAAGATTACCCTGGCGGCGCCGAAGATGGCGGAGGCCATCGAGCCGGGCCAGTTCGTGCATATGCAGCTGACGGGCATGGAGGCCCACATCCTGCGTCGCCCGTTCTCGGTCTATCGCACGGACCGTGAGGCGGGTTCCATCGAAATCATCTATCAGGTGGTCGGCGAGGGCACGTCGTTCATGACGTCGTACGAGCCGGGCGTCGAGTGCGCCTTGATCGGCGCCATGGGCCACGGCTGGCAGGAGCGCGAGGGCAAATCCCTTATCGTCGGCGGCGGCGTCGGCGCGGCTCCGCTGTTCCTTTTCGCCGAGAAATTGGCCGCCGAAGGCCGTCCGTTCGAGGTCGTGCTGGGCGCCCAGACCGAATCCATGCTGGTGACCCGCGCCGACTACGCCGACCTTCTCGGCCGCGACCCGATTCTCGCGACCGACGACGGCAGCGTCGGATATGCGGGCTTTTGCACCGAGCCCGTGCGCGAGCAGCTCGCGACGGGCGAGTGCCGAACCGTGTATTGCTGCGGCCCCGAGCCGCTGATGCGCGCGGTCGCCGCCCTCGCCGACGAGGCGGGCGTCGACTGCTTCGTTTCTATGGAAAAGCGCATGGCATGCGGCGTCGGCGCCTGCCTGTCCTGCGTTGTCGAGACCTCTGCGGGCAAGAAGCGCTCCTGCGTCGACGGCCCCGTTTTCGATGCGAAGGACGTGGTGTGGTAATGGCTTTGAATCTTCAGGTGAATTTGGGCGGCCTCGTCATGCCCAACCCGGTGACCGATGCATCCGGCACGTTCGCCGCCGGCCGCGAGTACGCCGATTTCGTCGACGTGTCCCGCATGGGCGCGGTCACCACGAAGGGCGTGTCCCTTCACGGCTGGGAGGGCAACGATTCCCCCCGCATCGCCGAAACGCCGAGCGGCATGCTCAATTCCATCGGTCTGCAGAATCCCGGCGTCGCCCATCTGTGCGAAGTCGACCTTCCGTGGATCAAAAGCCAGGGCGTCCCTGCAATCGTAAACGTCTCTGGCCACAGCCTCGAGGAATACGTGCAGGTGATCGAGGCTCTCGAAGAGGACGGCACCGCCGATGCCTACGAGATCAACATCAGCTGCCCTAACGTCGATGCGGGCGGTCTCACCTTCGGCACCCATGTGCCTAGCGTCACGGCCGTCGTGAGCGCGTGCCGCGAAGTCGCGAAGCGTCCGATGATCGTGAAGCTTTCGCCCAACGTGACCGATATCGCCGAAATCGCCCGCGCCGCCGAAGCCGCCGGCGCCGATGCCATTTCGCTGATCAACACGCTGCTCGGCATGGCGATCGACGCGAACAGCCGTCGTCCCAAGCTCGCGCGCGTCGTCGGCGGCCTGTCAGGCCCTGCGGTCAAGCCCGTCGCGCTGCGCATGGTGTGGCAGTGCTATCAGGCCGTCGACGTACCCATTCTGGGTATGGGCGGCATCATGACCGGCGAAGACGCCGTCGAATTCATGCTTGCCGGCGCAACGGCCGTCGCGGTCGGCACGGCGAACTTCACCAACCCGCATGCCGAAAACGACGTGCTCGACGGCATCATCGAATATTGCGAACGCCAGGGCGTCGAAGACGTCAACGAACTGATCGGAGGGCTGCAATGCTAGCAGCGTACGAAAGCATTCCCCGTGCAGACCGCGTTATCGTGGCTCTGGACTGCGACCGTCAGGCCGCGCTTGATCTTGCTCAGCGGCTACAGGGCAAGGCGAAGTGGCTCAAGGTGGGCATGACGCTTTATTACGCCGAAGGCCCTTCGATCGTCGAAATCTTCAAGCTTCTTGGCTTCAAGGTCTTTTTGGATCTGAAGTTCCATGACATCCCGCATCAGGTCAGCGGCGCGGCTGCATCTGCGGTTGAGGCAGGCGCCGATATGATCACGATGCATGCTGTGGGCGGCGTTCCCATGATGCAGGCCGCCCAGGCTGCCGTCGACGAGGCCGGCTGCGATGCCGACACGCTTGCTATCACGGTTCTCACCAGCATGGACGATGAGACGCTCGCCCAGACCGGCGTGAGCCGTCCGATGACCGAACAGGTGAAAACCCTGGCGATGTGTGCTCAGGATGCAGGCCTTTCGGGCGTCGTGGCGTCTCCCCAGGAAGCCTCCATGTTGCGTGAACTTCTGGGTCCGGATGCCCTGATCGTGACGCCGGGCGTACGCCCGGTCGGCGCTGCCTTGGGCGACCAGAGCCGTGTTGCCACGCCACGCCAGGCGTTCGACGCCGGCGCGTCCCATATCGTGGTGGGCCGTCCCATTACGCAGGCCGAAGATCCCGCCGCCGCTTTCGACGCGATCGCGGCCGAACTGTAGATCGGGGTTCCCGCATCGGCATCGCCAGGCCTTTCAGGCGCTCGAGGCGACGATTCGATCCTCGGGTTTCGTTCGACCTCCCGTTCCCGATGAGGGACGGGAGGTTTTTGCATGCAGGCTTCATTTCGGGAAGCCGTATGCATGTGGGGGACAAGGTGGACGTCCTCTCGAATAGGCTGTTTCCAAAAGGCTCGCTACATATGCGCGCCATTGAAAATACACAGGTCAGATGAGGAAAATAAAGTAATTCCGACGATAATGCGACGAGTTCGAGAATACGTGCAAGAGTTCTTGAAAATGCCGTTTCATGTGGTATTATCCCGTATCGCTGCAATCAAGACCATGCAGATGCGAAGGAGTACAGAATGGCAATTCCCCAATTGAGCGCCGAAGAGCGTCAGGCCGCACTCGAGAAGGCCAAGGCTGCTCGCATCAAGCGCGCCCAGGTTCGCGACGATCTCAAATCCGGCAAGCTGTCGCTGGAAGATGTTCTGGCTATGAAGGACGACCCCATCGTCGGCCGCATGAAGGTTTCCACCCTGATCGAAACCCTTCCCGGTTACGGCAAGGCCAAGGCCGAGAAGATCATGGGTGAGCTGAAGATCGCCGAAAGCCGCCGCCTCAAGGGACTCGGCGAGCGCCAGGAGGCTGCTCTGCTCGAGCGTCTCCGCTAAGAGGATTTCTTTCAACTAAAAGGGGGATTCATGCGCAAAGGGAACCTTTTCGTCATATCCGGCCCTTCGGGTGCCGGCAAGGGTACGCTCGTATCTCGTCTTCTCGAGCGGGTTCCCGGCGCGTGGGTTTCCATTTCCGCCACCACGCGTGCGCCGCGTGAAGGCGAGGTGGATGGAGTGCATTATCTATTCATGGACGATGCCGAATTCGACCGCATGGTGGAAGAAGGCGGCTTGCTCGAGTGGGCGCAAGTCCATGACCATAAATACGGCACTCCGCGCGCTTTGGTGGAATCTCATATGGCCGATGGCGATCAAGTCATTCTCGAAATCGACGTACAGGGCGGTTTTCAGATTAAGGAAAAGAATCCCGACGCGCATTTGGTGTTCATCGAGCCCCCCTCGATCGACGAGCTCGAGCGTAGGTTGCGCGGTCGCGGCACCGAAGACGAGGATACCATCGCACTGCGTATGCGCAACGCCGAACTGGAGCTTTCGCGCAAAATGGAGTATGATATACAATTCGTGAACGACGATCTCGATGTATGCACCGACGAAGTGGTTTCCTACATCGAGCGCCAGGCTACTATATAGACGAGGAATATAGACCTATGAGCATCATCGACCCTAAAATCGACGTCTTGCTGGACGCCACCGACAATGACCGATTCCTGCTGTGCTCTCTTGCTTCCAAGCGTGCGCACGACATCAATGACATGATGCGCGGCCAGCGAGATCGCGCCATCCAGCTTTCGAGCGCCGTCGAGATCGCCAAAGCGAACAATAAGAAGCCGCTTTCTATGGCTTTCGCCGAAATCGCCCGCGGTGAAGTTTCCTACGATCCCGAGACGATCGACATTTCGCAGCATTAAGCCAATCAAGCTCATTGCCAAGGCCCGTTCATCGGGCCTTTTCTATCTTATGGCGGAAAGGCACCTCCCGTTTCCGCCGTTTTCGGACCGCGCCGCAGCGGCGGCGCCGCGAAAAGAAGGGTATCATGCCTCAGTTCCAACGTATCAGCCTCGTGCATTATCACGAGCTCGGCCTTAAGGGCCATAACCGCGCAGCTTTCGAAAAGCGCTTGATGTACAACATCCGCACGTTGCTCGAAGATGCTCCTGTCGAAAAAGTCACGCGTATTTCGGGGCGCGTGCTTGTGATGTATCTTTCCGATGCCGCCCCTGAGGCCGTTTCCGACACGGTCGAGCTGTTGGCCAAGGTTCCAGGCGTTGCGCGCGTGTCCTGCGGTTTCGTTTGCGAGC
>NZ_CAUHPG010000004.1 GCF_959608125.1 uncultured Slackia sp. | reverse complement strand
GGTGTACTTTTAGGTAAGTGTTTCATTTAATATCCTTCCTTTTCAAAATTAAAAACCTACCCATTGCCTGCGACGCTCTTAACGCTCGGACTGTGGCTGTAAGGAAGTATCATTGTATATTTTGCGTGTCGTCGCCCGCAAGCCGCTACACTTGCTTTCCGGCGCGGTGTTGGTCGCTCGGCTGTCCGGGCGGGGATAACCTCACCCGGATAGCGTCATGGCGCACCCGCCGTATGGCTCGGCGCAAAAGGAACGTATCCGATTTGCCCTATGCTGCGCCGCCGTTATCTTGCGCCGCTTTCTTTGTCAAGGTTCAGAATGGCTTTGCTGCCGCGTCAGCAGCGGAACGGAAAAGGGGGAGAGAGAAAGCGTCCCGCCGCCGCTGCGGTTTATTCCTCTGCCTTAAAGGTGAGGACAGCCATCATCAGTTTTGCTTGCAGCCGTTCCCGAATGTCGTGGTCTACGCCAAAATAGACGTTCCCGCGCTCGTCGTACAGCTTCCGCATGGAGAGGCGGGCTATGTAGCCGCTGAAATGCTGCAAGACAATCTTCATAGCGTCCGGGTCGCCCTTTGTCGCTGCCACAATGACAGGATAAGGAACAAGGGCATTTTCCGGGTAGCCGGGTTCGTTACCATTCGTCCCATTCATCAGCATTTTCCTCCAGATATTTTCTTAATTTCTCAAAAGAGCTTGTCCGCCTGTACTGTATCGTGCTTCTCGACGTGTTGAACAGCTCCGCAATCTCGGTGTCGTTCATTCCCTCGAAATAGTACAGGAGTACGGCTTTGCGCTTTTCTTCCGGCAAAGTACGGATTGCTTCAAGAAGCAGCTTCGGCGTGATTTTCTTCCCGGCTCTTTCAAAGGCGGTTTCCCCTTTGAAATATTCATCAAAGGTATGAAGCTGCCGCGCTTCTTCTAAGGTCAAGTCGGAAAAGGTAATCTCCTTTGCCTTATGCCTGTGCAGCTCTTTGTGAGCGTCACACGCTTCATTGTACAGTACCGTATTGCAAAACTTCTGGAAAGCGCACTGTTTTATAAACATTTCTACCTATGCTTAAGCTCTTTAAGAGGTGCCGAATTGAGTCAAGAGATTGCTTTATACAAATCAGAGTTGTCGACTGTTGAGAGGCAAATTATCGCAGCCATGCCAGCTGACGCGGCGGATTTCGACACGCAATTCGATTCCGATCTAGATGCTAGTGATATTGCATATTCGCTTGCGATTGGTTTGGTTGGAGTTTTCATTTCCACCAACGCAGATATTGAAAAGTGGTTGGCGTCAGTCCACGATGCGGCATCTGGCAAAAAGGGGGAATATAACATCATCCAGCAAATGCTTGGGTCCCTGCTCTTCCATCAGGGTGATGCGCTGGATGTGTTTAAGAGCGGAGAAGGTTTTGTTGCGCGGAACGGCGAGAAGGCTTACGTGATGTTTCACAGACTTCTGTTTGGGCATGACGTACTAGCCACCGGCAAAGGATTAATGCCGTTCAATCCGTTTACGCTGATGTTTGAGCAGCAGGGATTAGCGGGCGTGCTTCAAGCTGCACGGCATCTAATTGCCGACACCATGTCGAAACAAGGGCTTCCCGTCCCAGGAAGCTCGTATTTCGATATCAATCGCGAAGATGGAAAACCTTGGAACAAGATTATCGATTGGGTGCAGGAACTCTCAATCGAGTCTTGCGGGGATAAGAAGCTTCAGCAGGACATTTATTCACATATGTTCACGATACGCGCTCAGGATATTGCGGCGGGTGGATTGGTCGCGGTGCTCGACAATGCGTATTACCTTGCCAGGCGAATAGATGACCCCATAAGAAAAGCTCAGATAGAGCTGGTGAGCACCAGCGTCGCATTCTTTGGGCAGGCGGCTGTCGGTGCCTCTAGGCAAAATGGCGTACCGTATATCAACAATGCGATGGTTCCCCAACTTGCCAAAGCCTACGCTGGACTTTTCGCATCGAGCATGAAGAGGACCTATCAGCTCAGAGAAAAAACCAAGGAGTTATGCAACTCCGCAGATGAGCAAATCGCGAGACACGAATTGATATCTGAGCAACTTCATTCGTCGTTGGACTCGCTTGATTCGAGCAATGCGGCAGCAAACGTCTCTAAGCTAATCAACTACCTGGAGGACTGATGAACATCCCTCAGCAAATACCTCAGAAGATAATCGTACCTATGGTGGGCGTGTTGGCAGGCATTTTTGGTTTCGGAGTTGGCATGCTTGCCCGTCAGCCGGAAATCAATGTTTTGCATAAGCAGGTTAGGCAGTTGCAGGCCAAGGCTGAAGAACTCGAAGAAACCGTCCGAGCTCAAAACGATGAATTATCCGGTCTCTTCCAGCGATATGAAGCGCTCAAGGCGTGGAATTTGTTTCAAAGAAGCGAACTGCGTGAACAGATTAAGCATAGTCTGACGTTCCAATATGCTGTGAATGATTTCTTCTCCCTGATGTTTGAGCGATTGGATACGGGACGAGACTTCACTAAGGACGAAACGGCTTTCTACCATGCTATGTCGAATATGCTTGATGGAAGAGATCTCAACGCTGAGCAAATGGAATGCATAAAGCAATACGTCAACGCCAGTCATGAGCGACAAGTGGCGCGACTAGAACCCTGCGATAGCTCCGAATTCCTGAAGAGGATACGGGAGTTTGAAAGCAAGGACGACGAAGGATTCTTCAAGCTTCCCGAAATTAAGCTACCGGAGTTCAAGATGCCCGAAATCAATGTTCAATTCCCTTGGGATGCCAAACGCAAGGATGCAGATCAAGAGTAGAAGTGCATCATTCAGGGACCCTCAATAACGTAACAATGACGCGCTTGTAGCTGGTCCAGAAGCCGCAATGGCCGCCACGGGCGTCTGTCGCGGCGGCTCTCTGTACCTATTCCTAAACTCAGCCTCTTATTCGACTGCATAGACGATGGTGCGCTCATGGCCGTTCCAGAGGCCGTAGCTGCAGGTGACGAAGGCATGCACGCTCTCGGGATCGGTCGCATTCGAGTCGAGCACCATGTCTGAGCCCTCGAGCGTTTCCTCCCACCACGCAAGAAAGTCCCTCCTATCGCCGAAGCCCAGCCTCTTAAACTCGTTGTAGGTGTCCACGACGTCCGCAGCCGCAACATGCAGCCGTTTCTTCTCCTCTGGCGTCTGGAGCAGGATCTCGCAGTGATCTTGCGCGAATGCCTTGTCCGAGTAGCTCGCCATCGCGGCGAACATGCTTCCGTCGTCCATGTGGTGGCCGAACACCATGGCAAGGGGGCTGTCGAACCCCTTCTCGGCACAATCCGCATCCAGGTAAGGACAACCGTAGAAGTTCCATTTTCGGTAAACATCGTGGCTCAGGTAGTAGGTCGGGTCAGACGCAGGCGCCTGGCAGATTGGCAGGTCTATGCCGGTTCCGGGGACGGTTATCCAGCCGATGGCATCGGGATTCTGGCTCTTCCAATAGTCCCAGTCCACAGCAGGGAAAGGATCGTCCTTCTCTTGCTCGATGCTGGCCACGGGCGAAGGGTCGACGCGGCCGGCGGTTTCAGAGAACTCCAGGAGTGAGAGCGCTAGCGCCAGACCGGAGAGGGTCAGGGCGAGGCACGCCGCGAAGGCGACCCTTGCTTTCGTCGCAGCTTTCATATTCCTCCTATCAGATGAAAGGAGGCGACCAAAAGGCCGCCTCCAATTGGCTTCAGGACGAGCGATTAGGACTCGTCGGTTTCGCTGTCAGCGTCCTCGTCCGATTCGATGGAGGCCTGCTTGCGCTTGCGGATCGCGTAGATGCCGCAGGCGGCGCCCGCTGCGATCAGGATGACCACGGCCGCGAAGAGCATGGTGGTGTCGAAGCCGGTTTTGTCGTAGCCCTTGCCGGGCTCGTCAGGGACCTTCGGGGTGTCTGGGTTGTCCACCACGACGGTCTGGCCATCGTCCTCGATGTCCTGATGGACTGCGATCACGTTGCCGTTGACATCGAGGCAGTCCTCGAATGCCACCAGCTCAACGCCTTCCTCGATCTTGGAGGCATCGAACTCGAAGGTGACGTCAACGGTTCCGCTTGGCTTGTCGGGGGTGAACTCCGCCGTTGCGGTCACCGGTTTGCCGTCGGCGTCCTCCAGCGCCAAGCCGGTGGACTTGACCATCAGCGTGCCGTGGGCGGTGTAGGTCTCGCCAGGGACAAGGCCCTTGTACTCGATGGTGTCGGTCAGCTTCACCTTGCCGGAGACGATGACGTGGTCGCCGTCGCTGGCATCGACGAGGGTGGTGCCGATCTCGACGACGGTCACGGTCTGGCCCTCGTCGGAAGGATCCTCGTGGGAGGCGAGCTGGACATCTGCGGAGAAGAGCTTCTCGTAGACCACGAGGCTCTTGCCGCCAAGGCCGGTGCCGTCGAAGGCGATCTCCACGACATGGGTTCCGTCGGCTTCCTCGGGAATGAAGGTCGCCGTGCCGGTCACCTGCTTCTCGGCGAGGCCTTCGCCCATGGTCACGGGCTCGCCGGTCTCGGCATCGACCAGGGTTGCCTCAAGCGTGTACTCGGTACCAGGGGTAAGGCCCTCGTAGGAAACCTCGTCGGAGATGACGATCCCCGTGCCGGTGACGAGCTTGTCGCCGTCGGCCTGGTCGGTGGCGGTGGTGTGGATGTCGACGAAGTGGACGGTCTGGTCCTCGTCGCTGATGTCGGCGTGCACTGCGACCTCGATGCCGTCGGAGACCATGGATTCGAAGGCGACGATGTCCTCGCCCGCGAGCAGGCTGCCGTCGAAGGTGAACTCGAGCTCGACCTCGCCGGAAGCGGTCCTTGCCTTGAAGGTGGTTGTCGCGGTGACGGGGTTGCCGTCAGCGTCGAGCAGCGGCTCGCCGGTGGACTTGACCATCAAGGTGCCGGTCAGGGTGTACTGGGTGCCGTCGGTCTTGAGGTTCTCGTACCATACGGTGTCTACCAGGGTGACCTGCTCTGCCGCCTGAGCGACGTGGTCGCCGTCCGCCTTGTCGGTCTCCTCGGTCTGGATCTTCGGGCCCTCCTTGTCGTCGAGGCTCATCCACACGGGCTTGGCCGCGGTGGAGTCGCGCTCGATCACGAAGGTCTTGGTCACCAGGTCGTAGCCCTCGTTGGAGTCGCTGCGGAGCTCTTCCAGGAGGTACTTGCCGTAAGGGAGCGCGGAGAGGCCGTCATCGACGGCGGCGTTGGAGCCGTCCTCGCCAAGGGAGAACCATACGCCGGCCCTAGGATCCATGTCGGCTGCCTTGATGCTCTCCGAGGAGAGCAGGCCGTCGTTGCCGTTGGTGTTGTCGCTGTGCCTGTTCCAGGAGGAGGCCGTGGAGACGTTGCCGTTGCGGTCGGTCACGAGGACGTGGGACTCGCCGGTGGAGACGTTGGTCACCTTGAAGGCCACCTGCAGGGACGCGTTGGTGTCCTCGGCCATCTTCACGATCTCCAGGTCGTTGCGGACCACCTGGTCGGAGAACTCCAGGGGCCTCTCGTGCCTGTCGCCTGCGACCAGCACGCCCTCTGCCCTCACCTGGAAGGTGCGGGGCGTGCCGTCGGTGAGCAGGTAGGAGTCGTTGGTCTTGGTCTCCTGGATGGTGTAGGTGCCGTAGGGAAGCTCGTCGGCAGCGGTCTGGGCGGTGTATGCCCCCACTTCGTCGTTCCATGCGGTCGCGATGGTCTCGATGACGTCGCCGGGCTCGAACCACTTGTCGCCAACGAGGACCTTGTGCTCGGATGCGTTGGCGATGGTGAACTCGATGCCGGAGAGGGTGGATCCGGTGTCGAGGGCGTCATGGGAGTTGCCGCCCAGGGCCTCGGACGCCTGGAGCTCGACGTCGGACTTGGTCACCTGCACGCCGCCGCGGATCACGTCGTCGTCGCAGGGGCTGCCGGTAAGGTCGACGACCTGTCCGTCAGAATTGATCTCGGCCTTGGCGGACCAGTCGGACACGAGGTAGCCCTCGGGTGCCTCGGACTCGACCACGGTGTACGTGCCGCAAGGCAGCGCGTTGGAGGCAGTCTTGGCGATATACGCGCCGGCGTCACCGTCCCAATGCCCGGTGATGGTCTTCACCACCTCGCCGCTTGCGTAGTAACGGCCGTCGACGAAGGCGTACTTGCCGGAGGAGTTGACGATGTCGTACTTGGCGCCGCTAAGCGTGGCATCGCCCTGGGGCTCGGCCCCTGCCTGAGAGTCAACCTTGGCGACCTTCAGGCCTCCCTTGTCCCAGGTGAAGCTCATGAGCACCTGGGTGCCGGGGCCGGTGTGGATGCAGAACGCCTCGAAGCCGGTCGAAACCTTTCCCTTGCTTGCCTTTATGGACTTCCAGGTGGTGCCCAGAAGCTCGCCGCGGGCCCAGTCTTCGAAGTCGCCGCTGGTGCCGAACACGGCATCGGCCTTGGAGTCCTGGTAGGCATAGGACAGGAGCACGTGGCTTGCGACGATGTACTTCTCCGCGCTCCAGCCGCTGCCGTCGTACCAGGAGTCGGGGAACATGGATGCGTCGAATCCCGGGGCGCCGTAGCTGAACCACATGGTGGCGATGAGGTCGGGGTCGCTCACGCTGCTTTTGCTGTACGTGCCCGGGGACGGAGTGGCGGCAGACGGGTCGGCGCAGTACGCGACTTCTCCGTCGGCATACATGTGCGTTGTGGAGTATCCCGCGTAAGGGATGTCGTCGCCGATTGTGACGTTGACGCTGCCCGCCGCGAATGCGTTGACGGGCGTCACCACGCAAACGCTCAACGCCAAAGCGAGGCTTATGGCCACGCGGACGATCTTGGAGGAGACGATCCTCTCCGCTGTCTTTGCTTTCACGGCCCCTCCTTAGAACGGGATGTCTTCGCGGGCCATGCGGGCGTTGGCGCGGGCTGCGGCGTTGCGGCCGAGCCTCTCGCTGCCGTCGCGTGCCGAGCGTGCGCGGTCGGCGAGGCTCTCGAGGTACTCGGTCCGGTTCTGCTCGATCGCATCCCTGATCTGGGCGGGCATCACCTTGACCACGTCCTTGACCTCTACGCCCTCGTCGTTGACGACGGGCTTGCCGTCCTCGTCGAGGATGCTCCTGCGGAGCCAGACCTCGCACTCGGTGAGGAGCGGGATGTCCCGGTAGTCCTCGCCGCGGTATCGCGACTCGTTGACGAACAGCGGGCTGAACTGGTAGTAGCTGACGTCGTGCCCGTCGATGACCGTGCCCTTGGGCAGGGTCACGGAGTTGAAGGTCCTTATCTCACCGGTCCTTCGGTCGGTGTACTCGATGTCCGTGCGAACGAAGTTCTTGTGCAGCGTGACATAGGTGTTCTTTGGTGTTTCCTGGCTCATGCGAGCCCTCCTTTACGTCTAGTGCCGGCATGTTGTGGAAGTGCCGGGGTTCTTGGGTGCCAAGGGCTACCTGCCCATCCGATGTCCCTCCCTTCTC
This sequence comes from uncultured Slackia sp., assembly GCF_959608125.1. Taxonomy (GTDB): domain Bacteria; phylum Actinomycetota; class Coriobacteriia; order Coriobacteriales; family Eggerthellaceae; genus Slackia. Next base: position 91,392 of record NZ_CAUHPG010000004.1, on the reverse strand, counting down.
CTGATCTGCTCGACCGCGGGGACGTTCTTGGCGCGCTGCGCCCTGGACGAGAGGCCCTCGTCAAGGAGCAGCGCCCTCTCGAACTCTCCGTAGCCGATGCGCTCGATGTCGTTTGGTTCGTACCCGAGGTAGGCCTCGGCGGCGTCGACGAGCTCCTCGGCGTCGGAATAGCCCCAGTTGAAGCCGTTCATCACCTCGGTCCACCCGCCTTGTCGCCTGGCCCACAGGGAGAACGAGAAGCCCAGGGTGTCCGCTCCGGTCGGGTCTGGTGCCGCATGGGCCTCCAGGAGCAGGCGCGATCCGTCCTCTGGGTCGTTCATCATCCATGCCGCTTCCGGCGTGGCCCCGCTGTTCGGTTCGTACAAGTTCTCTTTCCTTTCTCTTAGAATCCGCTAACTATGTCTCGAGCCCACGCTCCGCTCTTCACGAGCGAGAGGATGAGCAGGATGCACATCGCCAGGTACTGCAGCGCGTACGTGAGGCCGTTCGCGACGGTGTCCACGGGGGTGCCCGTGCCGGGGTTCGCGCCGGTTATCCCTCCGAGGATCACGGGGAAGGCGATCAGGAGGATGACGATGATCAGGCCTGCGATGCAGACGGCGGTGAAGTTCTTCAGATACCCGACTCCGATCTGCCTGGTGTCGTCCAGGGCCATGAAGGCAAGCGGGATGGGGCTGAACGCCGCCATGATGTAGAGCTGCAGCGCTCGAGCCCAGCACACGACCAGGGCGACGATGTAGGCGGCCAGCACCACCACCCAGCTGATGAGCGAGACGATGAGCATGGCCAGCAGCGCCGGGATGTCGTCGTCGGTGGTGACGATGGACACCGCCGCAAGGTCCAATGCGCCGCCGGTCCCGAACAGCGCCATGACCCTGTCGATGGCGATGCCAATCACCTCGTAGATCGACTGCATCAGCTCGAAGCTGTGCTGGATCAGGAACAGGAACACGGCGAAGAAGACGAGCAGGAACACGACCTCCTTGACCCCGGGCATCGACGCGTTGCCGTCGACCCTCTGCGAGATCTGGATGAGCTTCACGGTGAACACGAGGGAGAGCACGCCGCAGCCGATGGGAAGGATGGCGACCCTCCACACGCCGTGGGCGATGTCGTACATCGACACGCTTCCGGAGGTGGTCAGCATCGAGCTGAAGTCGGCGCCGAGGATGCCGTCGTATCCGATTCCCTTGAGGACGTCGACCTGCTTGGAGAACATCCAGTTCGCGGCATCCCTCAGGAGCTCCGCCAGCCAGTTGTTGATGTCCCCGGCGATGTCGGCGTAGGCGCTGTGCGCAGGGACTAGCAGCACCGTGAGGAGGGCGAGAGTCATCGCGAAGGCGATTTTGAAGCGGCGGTCACCGATGGCTTTGTTGACGATGGACATGTGCATCACATCGCGGAGATCTTGCCCGTCTTGCCGTCGATCGTGACGGTCACGATGGTCGCGTTGGGGTCATCGAGGGTGAAGGTCGAGCTGGTCCTGTCGTTGTTGGCGTCGATGTAGATCTCGCCGTCCCAGCTCGCGGTCTTCGCGTACGGGCACTTCGCGGTCACGTATCCCTGCAGGCACTCGGCGATCTTCGCCTGGTCGATGCCGGTCAGGATTGCCAGGTATCCGACGTTTCCCGTGATGCCGAGCTCGACGCTCTCAGGCGCGTCGATGGTGTAGGACGCCGCAAGCTTGAAGGAGTCGCAGGCGATCACGAGGCTGCCGTCGCCTGCGACGTCGACCCTTATGGTTGACGGGGACTGCGTTGACGTGAGGCTGTCGCTGACCCAGATGGACTCGGAGAAGCCGCTCTCGTCGGAGGTTGACTTCTCCGGCGTCCAGTAGGTGATCTTCTCCTCGTCGCCGGACCTCTCGACGAAGGCGCCGTTCACTATGGACATGGCCGACTTGCCGTCCTGGGAGGTCCACTGGGTCCCGAACAGCTTCTCCAAGCTGTCCTTTGCCTCCTCGGCATCGACGCTGGCGGCCTCTCCCTGCTCCTGGCCGGGTTGGTCTTGCTGGCCGCTGTGGACCATGGTGCAGCGTGCGCATCCCGCCCCGATGAGCACGAGAAGGGCCACGCATGCGAGCGCGGCCATGGCCTTGCTCTTCCTTTCCATTCCTTGCTCCTTTCTAGTGACGCGCCGTAAGGGCGCATGTGAAGTAGTTGACTCCCGTCGCGATCCTGCACACGTCGCCCGTGTGCGGCTCGTGTATGTACTTGTCGCCGCCGATGTAGATGGCGACGTGGCCGTACTTGTAGAGGATGTCGCCGGGTTTCGCCTGGGATATGGGTATCTGCCTCAGCTCCTCCTTCTGGTCCTCCGTGTAGTGGCTGATGCGAATGCCCGCCTGCCTGTAGCAGTACTGCGTGAGCCCGCTGCAGTCCAATCCCTTTCCCGGGGTTGATCCGCCCCAGACGTACGGCACGCCGAGCTGGCTGTATGCGGCGGCGACGATGGTGTTGCCCGCCTCCTCGCCGGCTTTGAAGTCCTCTAGGCTCAGCCCGTCGAAGCGCCTGAGGCCGTAGGTGTCCATGATCGACTTCAGCGTCTCCACGTAGCTCGAGTCCGTGGCCCAGCCCGCGTCCTTGAGGCCCTCGGCCATCTTGTCGGAGTCGTGGTTTGCCATGGCCTCCCTGATGAGCGGGTTGTTCGCGTACCTGCCTGCCTGGAGGAACACGCGGCTCCTGAAGCGGATGCATTCCGCATCCTCCTTGAAGACGATGAACTGGGCGGTGATCGTGTAGTGGCTGCCGTCTGCCGCCTCTTCGCCGGTCGCCCAGGATGACTTTCCCGCGACCTCGGGAGCGGAGGCGTACGATGAGGCCCATTTCATGCCGAAGAGGTTGTGGTCCCTTGTGGCCAGCTGGCTCATATGGTCGCCTTGTCCGCTCTCGCAGATGATCTGGGCGATCGTGCAGCCTGCGGGGTGCCCGTACTTCTCCTGGGCGTCCAGGGCCGCCTCGACCATCTCGTAGGTGATGTACGGGGGGAGCCCCTCCATCGCCTGCTTGTTGGCCTCGTTCTCCCAGAAGCCGAAGAGCGCTGAGACAATTTGTCCCACTAGCAGGGCGCCCAGCACGAAGGCGACGATTCCGGCCACCACTCCTGCGACGGGTATTCCGGCGCTGGCGATGGCCCCTGCGACGCCCGCGGTTCCCTCGGCCGTTGCCGCTGCCGCGGCAGCCGACGCGTTCGCGCTGGCGACCTGGGTCCCGACGGCCTGGGCGGACATCTCCGCGGAGGCGCCGGCGGCTGCGTCTGCCGAAGCCTTCGTCGCGCCTGCGGCTCCGTTCGACTTGGCGCGCATCTCCGCGGCCTGTCTGTATGGGTCGGCTGCGGCCTCGGCTTTCCCCGTTGACTTGGGGACCGTTCCCTGCGAGCCGGCATTCTCCGCCGACTTTGCGGCCTTGCCCGCCTTGCGCGATGCTAGCCTCCTCCTGATTGCCCTGCCGCCCTCTGCCGCATCGTAGACGTCGCGTGAGCCCTCCAGCTCGTCCGAGTCGTCCAGCTCGTCAACGAGCGAGGCGGCGGCCATGCGCCTGAGGCCGAGGCCCGCTGCTGTCTGCTCCGTGGCGTCCTTGGCCGGCACGCCGACGCCGCTTCCGACGACGCCCTCGCGGAACGCATCCCCGCCGGAGACGACGCCGGAGTTGAGGAGGTTCTTCCGTTCTCCGGCTACCACGTCGTGCATGGGGTCCCTTTCGGGCGATCGCGTCATCGGGCGGACCTTCCTCCGCCTCCGAGGGCGTTGACCTCGGAAGGCTTGGTCGTCAGCAGGTCGTAGATCCTTCCCTTGGGCAGCTCGTTTGTGATCGGCATCCTGGCGCCGCCTGCGACCAGTAGGCCGTCGCCGGGCTTGATTCCGTCGTCGATGTAGCGGACCTCCTCGTCGGAGAGGTTGAGCGTCTCCGCCCAGAGGTCTCGGTCGACGGTGGACTGCTTGTGGAGCATCAGGTAGTCGGAGTTGAGGATCATCGTGGAGCCGATGTCGCTTCCCAGCATGAAGCTGGCGTTCTGGGAGAGTCCGGTGGCTACGAGGCCGAACTTGCGGCCCTCCGCCCAGAAGCTCTCGAAGTACGCGATGACGGCCGGATGCTTGAAGAGGCTCTGAACCTCGTCGATGAAGAGCCAGGTGGTCCTTTTCTCGGCGAAGTTCTGGTACATGCGGTTGCGCACCTGCTCCAGCGCGGTCAGCATGCCGAAGACCTTCATGTCGGAGTTCAGGTCGTGGAGGTCGATGTTCACCATCGGGGCGTCGAGGGCCACGTTGGACCTTCGGTTGAAGAACGAGAATGAGCCCTTGACGTGCCGCTCGTATCGCAGGGCGATGTCTCTGGCAGCCGCCTCCGGCTGCTCCAGGAGGAGGTCGTAGAAGTCCTCGAGCACCGGGGTGCCCTCGTTGCCGGCCCTGCGGTAGGCCTCTTCCACGCACCTTGCGATGATGGACCGCTCCGCCTGCGTGAGGCCCTGGTTTCCCTCCGCCATCATCGATGCGGAGAGCGCCAGGAAGGCGTCCACCTTGAAGGCCTTCTGGAGCGGCTCGTTAAGGGATTCCACGTCCTTCGTGTCGAAGGGGTTCATGAACTGGCCCGAGTCGGCTGCGAGCCTGATGCTCACGCCGCCTCCCGCCTCTGCGACCGGGCGTCCCTCACCGGTAGGGTCGATCCAGATTCCCTGGGCCTTGTCGCCGTAGAGCATGCGGACCTGCAGCCAGACGCTCTTCTGGGCGTTCGACTTGCCCGTGCCCGGCGTTCCGAAGTCGAATCCCATGGGCGAGGGCAGGGATAGCCTGTCCAGGATGGCCAGGGTGTTGGTGATCTTCGACTGTCCGAGGTAGATGCCGCCGGGCTGGTTGATCTCCAGCGATGCGAAGGGCATCTGCATGGCGATCTGGCCGCTGGTGAGGAGCCTGGTCACGTCGCACTTGTTGGTGGCGAAGGGGAGCACGGAGCCCCAGCCCTCCTCCTGGCGGTAGTAGAGCTTCTCGACGGTGAGCGCAGAGCCCCTTGCGGTGGAGATGATTCTGTCGATTTGCTCGTCGAGCTCCTCCTCGCTCGCCGCGTAGGTGAACACGTAGCCGGCGTACTCGAAGAGTCGCTCGTTCTTGTTGCGCAGGAAGTCCAGAAGCTCCTCGGCGTCCGCGCGCGAGTAGCGAAGGGCCGTGGAGGTCTGCGTGAGGATGATTCCCTTGTTGGCGGCTCGGCTCTTCTGGCCTCGCTCCTCCATGTCCATCCAGTCGATCTTTCCCTGCACCATGTCGATGGCCTTGTCCTGCGGGATGGGCCTCAGGTGCAGCGAGACGGAGAGCGGGATGGGGAGGTCGACGATGCTCGCGAGGCAGTCGTCCATGAGTATGGATCCGAACGACCTGATGGCCATGACGCAGCACCATGCGTCGTCGGCCCTGAAGGCGTCGTTGCGGCCGTTGGGCTTGAAGTCGACGGACATGGGCGCCACGAAGTCGAGGCTCCGCGCCGTCGGGCACTGGGACAAATTGTCCCAGTCGAAGTCGAAGGGAGAAAGCGGGCTCAGCAGGCCGCGGGCTATCCTGAGCCTCTCCGCGCCCTTCACGGGCTCCGACTTGCTCTTGATCCTCGCCAGGGCCTGCGTGCAGTCGTTGCGCATGCGGGCGAGCTTCGGGATTGCCGAGTCGATGTCGTCCGCCTTGGTGGTGAAGGTCAGGTACCTCTGCCTCTTCAGGTTCGAGACGCCCTCGCGCATCTTGTCGTTGAGGATGCGGTTGTACTCCTCGACGTAGTCGTCCAGGCAGGGGTCGCTCTTTGGGAAGAACGTCCTGTTGCCGATCTCCTCGGCCGGCACGGGCTCGTTGGTGATCGTGACCTGGACGCTGGTGTCCGGGTTGAAGTAGTTGTAGAGCGCGCTCATGGTGCTGTAGATGTTCTCGCGGGTGTCCTTTCTGGCGCACTGGTAGGTGATGTCGCCGAACTGCACCATCTGGCTGAAGAGGCCTGGCGCTACCTGGGCGACCCCGTTCTCGAGCATGAGCTCGTATCCGCAGAGGTCGATGGTGCCCTTCTGCCTCTTCTGCTTCTCCTTCTTCTTCTCAGGGGCGCCTTCGACGCCCTTCCTACGCTTCTTCAGCAGGCTCATAGAGCTCCGCCCCCTTTCGGTAGGTTCTCTTTCTTTCCTTGCGGGTCAGCTTCTTCGGTTCCAGGGCCAGCGGCATGTCCGCGCCGCTGCGGTGGCTGGGCGTGAATTCGTAGTGGCGCTTGGCCATGTGGTGCCTGGCGACCAGCGGCAAAAACCTCTCGAAGGGCATGCCGTGGGGCTTCCAGAAGCCGGCGAGCCAGAAGGGCAGCGTTGCGAGCATGATGGGGAACGTCATGTCAGAGGGGTCTATGGCGAGCCAGAGCCACGAGGCCAGGGCGACGAGGACAGCGGTCGCGAATCCTCCCGCAAGGCAGACGCAGGTCCTGATGGACATGTCCCCGAAGAGCTTCTGCTCATACTCCCCGATGTCCTTCTGGATCGGGATGTGGAGCTTGTCGTCGATCAACCGGGGCCTCCTAAGCCGGCATCCATGAGGTGTCGAGCTGGCCGAAGTAGACCGCGGCGGCGATGATGATCGCGCCGCCGGCGATCGTCGCGATGCCAGCCTCCATGCCCTCGCCACCGCCTCCGCGGTTTCCGATGGACCTGCCGAGCTGCACCGCTCCCCAGACAACGAGGAATCCGCCCAGGAACGTCACGCAGCCTGTGACGAGGGTGATGATCTTTGCAAGCATGTGAATGCCTCCTTTGCGTCTTTGGCGCCGAGGGTGGAAGGGGCGCCTTGTGTTGCGTGATAAGATTGCAGTGCGGAGCGCGCGAGCGCTCCTTTGCGTCTAGGCGGCGGCAGCCGCGCCGAGGGTGGAAGCTCGACCCGGCCTTGTTGCCAGAGGCATTGCCGCTGCCGTTTCCTTGCTCAGAGATCACCCCCTCATCCTGTTTGCATACGCTCCGAAGTCGAAGGGCGTGCTGTGCTTGGCCCCCTTGTGCCCTGGCTCGACCTCATCCCACCGAGGATGCTGCGCCGCGTCGTACTTGTCGTCCTTGAACGGGTAGGTGCCCGCTATGAGCAGCAGGGCCTTCCGCCTTGACAGGCGGCCCACCTCGTCGGGTAGCATCAGCGGTCGCTCGAATATGGTCCTGTTCACGGTGGTCGACTTGTTGGCGCCCTCGGTGTCGTTGAGGGTGAAGGAGACGATGGTCTGGTTTCCTAGCATCTTGGAGATCTCCTCGTTGGTGCCGTAGAGCGTCGACCCCAGGAAGAGCGTCGTGTCGCAGCAGGCCCTGATGGACAGGGCCTTCTCCTCGCCGTAGGTTCCCTTCAGCTGCTCGAACGACTGCAGGATCATGGACATGGAGACGTTCCTGCTTCGGATGACGGCGATGAAGCGGTCGATGTCGGGCAGCTTGCCGATGTTGGCGAACTCGTCGAACACCAGGTGGACCGGGGTGGGGAGCTTGCCGCCGTGGTCGATGATCGCCGCGTCGCAGAGCTCGTTCACGGCCTGCCACATGAGCATGGCGAACAGGAAGTTGAAGGTTCCGCGCGTGTCTGGCATCGATGCGAAGACGACGGTCCTCTGCCCTGCGTCGCCCATCTTGTCCAGGTGGAGCTCGTCGTCTGCCAGGAGGTTCTGCACGTTGTCGGCCATCATGGGCAGGCACCGGGTGTTGCAGCTGATGATGATCGATTTGAGGGTCTCCCCGGCGGCGGTCTTGAAGCGCTTGTATGCGTTGAGGGCGAAGTCCTTGGAAGGGTCAGCGGGCTCTCGGACCTGCTCCCAGCGCACGGTGGAGCTCCCGTTGGTGAACGCCCGCGAGTTCTCGTCGAAGGGCCTCTCGTCGCCTGCGGCGACTAGGCGCTTGCCCGTCTCAAGCTCGTGGAACAGCAGGTCGAGGGGACTCATGTAGGATTCGTTTCCCTCGCGGGCCTCAGCCAGCGACAGCAGGGTGAGCATACCCGGGAGGTTCCTGTCCTCGGGCGGGCAGTGGTGGATCAGGTACGCGATGAGCGCCGTGTAGAGGAGACGCTCCGCGTTCTCCCAGAACGGGTCTCCCGTGTGCTCGGCGTCTCCGGTGGTGTTGGTGATGAGGCACTCCACGATGGCCAGCACGTCCACGTCGGTGCGCACGTATGCCAGGGGGTTGTAATGGCTCGAGGTCTCCATCCTGACGAGGTCGAAGTTGCGGATCCTGTAGCCTGCGGCCTCGAACATCCACCCTGTGGATTCTATGAGCGTTCCCTTCGGGTCGGTTACCAGGTAGCTGGCGTTCATCTGCATCAGCAGCGGAAGCACGTGGCTCCTGGTCTTGCCCGTTCCGGGTGTTCCGACGACGCAGATGTTGCGGTTGCGGTCCGTTTCCAGGTTGAAGTCGGACCTGGAGACGGGGATTCCGATGGAGCTTGTCAGCGGGATGTTCAGGTCCGGCTCGTCCTGGTTCATGAATGCTTTGCCCTCTTCGATGCTGCCCCAACGGGAGGAGCCGTGCTCCTCGCCGAGCCGGAAGGTCCCCCCTCGGAGAGCCTGGTGCACCCAGATGCCCCAGATGGCGCATGCTGCCAGCATTCCCGCCAGCGGTGCGAGAGCGTTCGCGTGCATGATCCCTCCGCCCGCTAGCCAAGCGGGCAGCTGCAGCAACGCCTCCATGGGATCAAGGGAGCCTCCCGGAAGGTCGAGGAGGCTCCCCACGAAGAGGAAGCCTGCGAGGGCTGCGCAGGCTGAGATGAGGGCGACTATCGCCACGGTATGTTTGTCGAAGGGCGTCAACGTCCCCTCGCTTGGTCGATGACCTCGCGGCTGCGGCCATGGGCGCGTTCCGCGAGCTCTGCCGATTTCCTGAAGGCCTCGACTCGGTCCTGGAGCGGCTCCTTGTCGGGGTCGCCAAGCGTTTCGCCGTCCCTGGCCGCTGCTCGGCCCTTTTCCTTGGAGAGCTGCTGCTCGGCCTTCTTGCAGGCCCTCGTGGTCTCCGTTGCCAGCTCGTCGAAGCATCTGGCGACCTCGGGCGCGTCGTCCACCCTGAAGATGAGGTACGACTTCTCGCCCTCGTCGAAGAATTCGTGCTGGAGCGCCTCGCGTTCAAGCTTCGAGTCGATGATCTCCTTGATGGTGTCGAACTCGGGAAGGTCTTTGAACTCATGCAGGTTCAGCTTCGCCCACTCGGGCGCCTCGCTTGCCTGCTCGACGCCTGCGGTGATTGCCGATTGCTCGTTTCCGATCTCGCCGACGGCGTTCCTGAAGGCCATGGAGACCCTCGCTGCGCTGTGGGTCATGGCGGCCTGCCCGGCCTCCTGGCCCAGGCGGAGCATCCAGTCGAACAGCTTCTCGCCGGATTCGTCTCCGAAGTCGCTTGGCATGATTCCTCCCTAGATGGACTGGGACAATTTGTCCCAGTCGTCAGCGTTTCTCTTTCCTTTGAGGTCGCGTGGATTCCGGTAGATCGCCAAGGCCCACGAGGAAGTACTCGGTGAATTCGATCTTGAACAGCCAGGTGATCTGCACCAGCTCGGTTGCCGACATGGCCACCTCTCCGCGCAGTTTCTTCCCGACGTTCGAGTCGCTCAGCCCAAGGCGCCTTGCGAGCTCGGTCGTCGACATGCCGCTTCGGTCCTTGTAGCTGTTGATCACCCCCAGGTACTGCCTGGTTATCGGGTCTAGGTGTTCCATCGCTTCCTCCATCACTCACGGCTGCGAGTTGCCGTAGCCGCGGCCCATACAGGCCCGGTGATGCTGGGAAGAGTAACGGTGCGCTTCATGTCTGTGGCGAAATCCGTCATGCGATGACGGAAACCCGTCACGAGGTTTCGGATCAGGCGGGCGCATCGCTTCGGGCAGCCTCTTGGCTGAACCCGCGCCTGTGCACAGTAATACAAGCATGAACTCTATAGAAAACCGCATGTCCGGGTATCCACTCTATGGGACAGCGGTTCCAAGAAGCGCCAGATGGGACGGTGTTTTTTCAAAGAGCCGGATGCCTTGGGGGGCTCCTTGCCGGGGAAAATTGCCCCGGCGCGCCCCTAGCCGGGCTTGAACTTCTCGTCACGGTAGGCCCTGTATTTGCCCATGGCGTCTCCCATTCGGTCGAATCCGGCGCCATAATCCCAGGCCAGGGACCACAGTCGCTGGGCCTCGGGATCCGAGTCGCGCCACGCGATCTCGAGGGCCTGGATCCTTTCCTCCTCCATGCGGCGCCGCTCTTCAGCTCTTCGCTCGGCAGCCTGCCGCTCTGCGCGCGTCCGTTGCCTGCGGCGGTTTTCGAGCGCCGTATCGAGGCTGAGTCCGGTGATGGGCCTGTTGGGCTTCAGCCAGGTCGACAGCGTCGCGATGAACCGGGCCTCCGTGCCGGCCTGCTCCTGCTGGATGACGTAGCGCCTGTAGCTGCCTGCGAGGAAGTCCTCGTCTACATCGTCGCCCAGAAGCGATTCCTGCCAGACCCTCCAGGCCTTCTCCTTCGCGCATTGGGATGCTTTGGAGCTGGGGACCTTCTCCCAGGCCCTCTCGAAGCTCTCGCTCGTCTCCGCCAACCCTCCATCCCCCTTGTCGCAAGAGAGGTTTTCTGGCTGGTTGGTTGGATGGTCAGAAGATGATCTCCTAGTAGTCTCTGAGTAGTCTTTGTATATGTCTGTCGGAATTTCGCCACACCTATGACGAAATTCCGACATAGGGGTACCGGGTTCGACGTCGCTTCCGTCATACCTATGGCGTTTTTCCGCCATAGGGTCCAAGCCGTCTGATTGCTCGGGATAGGTGAGCTCGAAGATGCGCGCAGGCTCGATGGCGATGAACATGACATTGCCCATGGTGCCGGCGCCATAGTCGACGTTGCGGAACACGCGCCTGATGGCGCCCAGCTCCTCAAGGCGTACCACTGCGTCCTTCGCCTGCCGCTTGCTGAGACCGAAATGCTCTGCGATCTGGTCGTAGCTTCGCTGCAGCAGGTCTGCCGAGAACCTCTTCCTGTAGGCGATGACGTCGCCCGTGGATTCGTCGCGGATCTCGCTCGGGCGGTACCAGTAGAGGACGTCCGAGAGGATGTTGATGGCTGCCAGGTCGGCCTTGCCAGAGGCGGTAGTAATTGTCTTGTACCAGGTCGCGGGGATGACGTTGCCGCTTATGGCCATCGTGGCGATGGCGTCCACGGATGCGTTTCCCGTGAGCTTTCGAGGAATCATCTCTTGTCCTTTTTGAACATTCCCTTCGTACTTCTCCTGCGTCTTTCGGGTTTTCTCTTCTCTGCGTCGGCGACGGGCTCCACTTTCTCGGGCGTCAGAGGAATCTGCCTCATATCAGGCGTCATGGTCCTGCGCAGATCCGATAGCTCCATATCCTCAATGGTCAGCCCGTCGGCAAGGGTATCGATGGCCATGCCCTGGTCGTTCATTTGCCTGAGGACGTCGAGGATGGCACCTGAGACGTCCATGAGCCTTGCGTTGACCGGGGAGCCCGCAGCGACCCTTGCAAGCTCGTCAGCGATCCTCTTGGCCTGGAACGCTAGGGCCTTCTGCACCCTGGTCGTGGCAAGCACGGTTATCTCGTTTCCCTCGAGCCGGTCGATGATGAAGGCCTGCTTCGTCATGCCGCTAAGGGCTGCGAGCTGGTTGATTCTTTCGTTCTCCTCTTCCGAGACCCTGAAGCCGATGGTGATGTCCCTCCATCGCCCCTCTCTGTCCAGACTCTTAACGCTCATGGTTCTCACTCCTCGCATTCATGAGCGCGTCAAGCACGTCTGCCATGTTCCTCTGCTGGTTCGGGAAAAGGTGGGCGTAGCGATAGGTGATGTGCACGCTCTCGTGGCCCATCCTGTCGGCGATCGCGACCGCGGTGAAGCCCAGGTTGATCAGAAGCGAGACATGGCTGTGCCTCAGGTCATGGACCCTTATCTCTTTCACACCGGCAAGCTTCGCAGCGGTTTTCAGCGTGTTGCTGAGCGCGTACTTCGTGAAGGGGAAGAGGCGGTCGTCTTCCTTGATGTCGCATTCCATCTCCATGTACTCCTGGAGTTCCTGCGCGAGGAAGCGGGGCAGGGCGATCACTCGCTCGGACTTCTTGGTCTTCGGAGGGCCGATGATGTCCCTTCCGTCAAGGCGGGAGTAGGACTTCGTCACGCTGATGGTCCTGTTCTCAATGTCGATGTCCTTGGCGGTCAGGGCCAGCAGCTCGCCCTCCCTCAGGCCACACCAGTAGAGGATCTCGTAGGCATAGAACATCTCGGGCCGGTCGATGACCTTCTCGGAGAACCTCAGGTACTCGTCCGTCGTCCAGAACCTCATCTCCTTTCCCTGCTTCTCACCGACCCTTCCGGCTTTCTGAAGGGGGTTTGCGGGAAGTCCGTAATGCCGTACGGCGTGGTTGAGGATTGCGGAGAGCTGGTTCTCCACCGTTCTGATGTAGGTCTCCGAGAGCTTCTTCCCGTTCTCGTCCTTTGCCTTCAGCAGGCTGTTCTGCCAGTCCATGATCTCTTTCGATGTGATGTCGACGACCCTCATCTCGCCGAAGAACGGGATGAGCTTCTCATTGATCATGTACTCCTTGCTGCGCCATGTGGTCTCCCTCAGCCTCGGACGAACGTCTTCCGCGTAGACCCCGACGAACTGCTCGAAGGTCATGCTCGTGGACCGCGCTTCATTGGCCAGAAAGTCCCTCTCCCATGCCAGGGCCTCGCCCTTGGTCTTGAAGCCTCGCTTCGTCGAGTCGACGGTCTCTCCGTCATGGTTCGTGTAGTGGAGCTTGACGAGCCAGGTGCCCCTCTTCTCGTCCTTCCTAACGCTCATCGCCGGCCCTTGTCTCGAGCTCGCTCAGGTCGATTTCGTCGATTCTCCCGAAGAGCCTTTCCTCGTAGTAGCTGCGGTTCGTCTTTCCCCGCATCGTGAAGCAGCCCATTTCGGTGAGCTCAGCATTGAGCTGCCTTACGATCTTGTAGGCGTGCTGCATGCTGCATTCCAAGTCTTCGGCCACTTCCTTGGCCGTGATAAGTCTTCCATCCATCGTTGTGTCCTTTCTATTGATACAAAAACGTATCAGTACTACAGACACAATAACTGATACAATTATGTATCAATAAACTATTTCGTCGAGATTCGCCGAAAAACACATTTGGTATTACAGGTCAGGAGGCCCGATGAAGATCGGAGAGAAGATCCATCGCATCAGGAAAGAACGCGGTTACACCGCCGAGCAGTTCGCCGAGATGCTTGGCATCTCCGCTGTCTCACTGCGCAAGTACGAATACGGGGAACGCATGCCGAAGGATCCCATGATTGCCGAGATCGCACGCTGCCTTGAGGTGAACCCCTCGTCCCTGAAATCCGATTGGGGAAGCGATGCGAATGATGCGATACACATATTGTTCGAATTGGAGGAGGCGTTCTGCCTCGAGCCTATCAAGGTAGGCGGGACGGTGGTTCTCGCTTTGCCGGAGAGCTTTGAGAACGAGGACCAGGAGGCTTTGGCGAGGGCGCTTCACCACTGGTACAGGAGCAACAGGGACCTGAAGGATGACGAGCTGACACGCGATGAATACATCGCCTGGAAGGATTCATTCCGAGCCTAACGGCTGCAACATATGCTCAAATGGCCTCGTCAGGGGCCATTTTTATGCCGTGACCCGTTCGTGACCCAAACCGAAAAAAATTGGGCAATAAAGAATGATACGGATTCGTATCAATTATGTAGTTGCAGGTGGCTAACGGGTTGTAAGGAATTCTGCATCACGGTTTTTGCAGGTAATGATACGTATTCGTATCAATCGATATTCTGCATTAGCTATGCCACTTTTGGAAATAATTGCAGGTGAGAACAGGCATTCCAACTTGTTAGCCACTTGTAAAACGACTTCATATCGACTTCATTCTTGTGGGTCACGTTACTACTAATTTGTATTCGATGGCTAATTAATAGATATGAAAACACCCCTTGAGCTGGTGTTTCTCAAGGGGTGCGTTAGGTCACGAATTGATACGGAAATGTATCAACAACTATTCCCACTCAATCGTCGCGGGCGGCTTGCTCGTGATGTCGTAGCACACGCGGTTGGCGCCGGGAACTTCGGCCACGATGCGGCCGCTCACACGCGCCAGCACGTCGTAGGGCAGCTTCGCCCAGTCGGCGGTCATGGCATCGCTGCTTTCCACCGCGCGCAGAATCACGGGGCGCGCGTAGGTGCGCTCGTCGCCCATCACGCCCACGCTCTTGATGTCGGGCAGCACGGCGAAGTACTGCCAGCACGCATGCTCGCTGTTGCGCTCGCCGGTCTCTTCGAACAGCTTCTGGTTGTATGCGTCAAGCTCTTCGCGCACGATCGCGTCGGCGTTCTTCAGAATCTCGAGCTTCTCGGCATCCACCGCGCCGATGATGCGGATGGCAAGGCCAGGGCCGGGGAAGGGCTGACGGTGCACGATGTGGTCGGGCAGGCCCAGCGCCGTGCCCAGCGCGCGCACCTCGTCCTTGAAGAAGTGGTCAAGCGGCTCGATCAGGTCGAAATGCACGCCTTCGGGGAACGGGATCAGGTTGTGGTGGCTCTTGATGGTGGAAGCCTTGCCGCCCGTCTTGCGCGCGCCGCTTTCGATGATGTCGGGATAGATCGTGCCCTGCGCCAGGAATTTCACCGGACGGCCGTCCTGCTCGAGCTCCTTCGCCACTTCGAAGAACTCGTTCCAGAACTGCGTGCCGATGATCTTGCGCTTGGCCTCGGGGTCGCACACGCCCTCGAGCAGCTTCAGGTAGCGCTCTTCGGCGTGCACGTGCACGAAGTCCACGTCGAACTGCTTGGTGAACACCTCTTCAACTTCTTCGGGCTCGTTCTTGCGCAGCAGGCCGTGGTTCACGAACACGCAGGTCAGCTGCTTGCCGATGGCCTTGGCGCACAGCGCTGCCACAACGGACGAATCCACGCCGCCGGAAAGGCCCAAGATCACGCGGTCGTCGCCGACCTGCTCGCGAATCGCGGCCACGGAATCCTCGATGATCGTGTCCATGGTCCAGTCGGCCTTAAGGCCGCACACCTCGAATAGGAAGTTCTTCAACATCTGGTTGCCGTATTCGGTGTGGCGCACCTCGGGGTGGAACTGCGTGGCGAAGAGCTTGCGCTCGGCGCATTCCATGGAGGCCACGGGGCACACGTCGGTGGCGGCGGTCACGGTGAAGCCTTCGGGCACGCGGCTCACGGCGTCGCGATGGCTCATCCACACGGTCTGCTGCGCGGGGGTGTCGCCGTACACGGCGCTTTCGCCCTGGCGCACGATCACGGCCGGGCCGTACTCGCCCTTCTCGGTGTGGCCCACGGCGCCGCCCAGGGTGACGGCCATAATCTGTTGGCCGTAGCAGAAGCCCAGCACGGGCACGCCCAGCTCCAGCACGCCGGGGTCGATTTTCGGGGCGTCTTCGGCGTACACGGACGCCGGGCCGCCGGAAAGGATGATCGCAGAAGGCTTCATGGCAGAAAGCTCCTCGGCGGTCACGTCGCAGGGGACGATGGCCGAGAAAACGCCCAGGTCACGCACGCGGCGTGCGATCAGCTGGCCGTACTGGGCGCCGAAGTCGAGCACGACGACTTTCTGCTCGGGCAAGGTGGATTCTTTCATGCATCTGTTCCTTTTGTCGGGTGGTTGAAACGTGCGGGCAAGCATAGCGCATATGCTAGAATAGCGCACATGGAAAAGCCCGAAAACACAGTCCAGTCACCTGATGCTAACACTTCGGACGAAGGTGCTGAATTCGGCCTGCGTTTCAACGGGCGCATTTCCTATATATGCAGGCTCGTCGCCCTGGTGATCGGCATCGTCGTGGTGGCCACCGCCGTTCTCGGCCAGCTCGACTACACCTTCGCCTTCATCGGCTTGGCGACCGCCGTGGCGCTTCTGGCGCTTGCGGGCCTGCAGGAACATCATGACGAACAGCAGCGGCGATAGGCCGCTGTTTCGCGTCCGGCCCGCTTCGCTTCGCGGGCATCGGGTTTCTCGCGCCCGCAGGGTCGACGCGCGGGGAGGGGCGTCGCGCCCGTTCACTGAAAGCCGCAACAGATAAGGAAGACAACGCATGGTTTTGTTCGAAGCGCTGAAAGCGTTCTTGTTCGGTGTCGTCGAGGGCATCACCGAATGGCTGCCCATCTCGTCCACCGGCCACATGATGCTTCTGGACGAGTTCGTGAAGCTGGACGTGTCCGAGGCGTTCTACAGCACGTTTCTCGTCGTGATCCAGCTCGGCGCCATCCTGGCCGTCATCCTGCTGTTCTTCCACAAGCTCAACCCGTTCTCGCCGCGCAAGAACGAGGCGCAGAAGCGCACCACGTGGAACATCTGGGCGAAGGTGGTCGTGGGCTCCATCCCCGCGGCGATCGTGGGCCTGCTGCTCGACGACTGGATCGAAGAGCACATCATGACCAACGAAGACATCGCGGCCATCGTGGTGGCGTCGGCCTTGATCGTCTACGGCGTGATCTTCATCGTGATCGAGCTGCGCAACCGCCGCCTGATCGCCGAGGCCGCCGAAGCCCCGCGCGGCAAGCATGCCCGCCAGAGCCGGCAGGCTTCCGCGGCCCGCATGGTGTCGGTCGACCCCGATGCCGAGGCCGAATACGACGCCTCCAGCGCGATCGCCAAGGTGAACACCTTCGACGAGCTTTCCTACGGCAAGGCCTTCGTCATCGGCATCTTCCAGAGCCTGGCGATCATCCCCGGCACGTCGCGTTCGGGTTCGATCATCATCGGCTCCATGCTGATGGGCACCTCGCGCACCATCGCCACCGAGTTCGCGTTCTTCCTGGCCATTCCCATCATGCTGGGCTGGAGCGTTCTGAAGTTCATCAAGCACGGCTTCGCCTACACCGGCCTGGAGTGGATGATCTTCGGCGTCGGGCTGGTCACGGCGTTCGTGGTGTCGGTCATCGCGATCAAGTTCCTGGTGGGCTATGTGAAAAAGCACGACTTCACGGTGTTCGGCGTCTACCGCATCGTGTTGGGCCTGGTGGTGCTCGGCTACTTCCTGCTGATCGCCGCGTAAGGCCGCAAGCGCCGGACGGCTTCGCGAATGCCGTTCGGCGCGTTTCTGTTCGCACGTCGGGGCGCGCTTGCAAGGCGCGCCCTTTTTGCCGCGGGGCGGGCCGACGGGCCGAGCCGAGCGGGATGCGCCGCTCCTTGCTTGCGGCGGCTGAAACCGAAGGAAACGGAGAATGCTCATGGGCATGGTGGATATCGATTCGTTGAACGAGCCTCAGCGCGAGGCGGTCCTGTGCGCCGAAGGGCCGCTGCTGGTTCTGGCGGGCGCGGGGTCGGGCAAGACGCGCGTGCTGACGTATCGCATCGCGCATATGCTGGGCGATTTGGGCGTGCAGCCGTGGCAGATCCTGGCCATCACGTTCACCAACAAGGCCGCGGCCGAGATGCGCGAGCGCCTGGGCCGCCTGGTGGGGCCCGCCGCCCGCGGCATGTGGGTGTCCACCTTCCACAGCATGTGCGTGCGCATGCTGCGCACCGATTGCGAGAAGCTGGGCTTTGACAAGGGCTTCACCATCTACGACGATGACGACAGCAAGCGCCTGGTGAAAGACATCATGGCCGAGTTCGACATCGATCCGAAGCGCTGGCCGATCAACGCGATCCGCAATCGCATTTCCACGGCGAAAAACGAGCTGATGGTGCCGGGCGAATTCGAACAGCAGGCCCACGACCCCGCGGCCAAGGTGGCTGCGCGCGTGTACCGCCGCCTGCAGGAGCGTCTGAAGGCATCCAACGCGTTCGATTTCGACGACCTGCTGCTGTACACGTATCTGCTGCTGAAGAACCACCCAGACGTGCTCGAGGCCTACCAGGACCGCTTCCGCTATCTCATGGTGGACGAGTATCAGGACACCAACCACGCGCAGTACGAAATCACCAAGCTTTTGGCTTCCAAGCATAAGAACATCATGGTGGTCGGCGACGACGACCAGTCCATTTACTCGTGGCGCGGCGCCGACATCCGCAACATTCTGGAGTTCGAGTCCGATTATCCCAACGCGCACACGGTGAAGCTCGAGCAGAACTACCGCAGCACGGGCAACATTCTGGCCGCGGCCAACGCGGTGGTGTCCAACAACATGCACCGCAAGAAGAAGCGCCTTTACACCGCGTCGGGCGAGGGCGACAAGATCAAGGTGTACATGGCCTCCGACGAGCGCGACGAGGGTCGTTGGATCGCGGCGGAAATCGACCACCTGCACGCCGAGGGCCACTCCTACGACGAAATCGCCGTGTTCTACCGCACCAACGCGCAGAGCCGCTCGCTCGAAGACATGCTGCTGCGCGCGGGCGTGCCGTATCGCATCGTCGGCGGCACCCGATTCTTCGACCGTGCCGAGATCCGCGACGTCATGGCGTATCTGACGCTTCTGGTGAACCCGTCCGACGACATCGCCGCCAAGCGCGTGATCAACGTGCCGCGCCGCGGCATCGGACGCACCACGGTGGAATACATCGATTCCGCCGCGCGCATGACCAACATGCCGTTCATGCTGGCGGCCGAGCTGTGCTTGGCCGACGAGCATCTGCAGATGCGCGCGCGCAACGCCGTGGGCGGCTTCTTGTCGCTGATCGAGGAGGCGCGCAGCTACGGCGGCGACCTGCGCAAGGTGATCGAGGCCGTGATCGACAAGAGCGGCATGGTGGCGGCTCTCGAGGCCGAAGGCACCGACGAAGCGCGCGGCCGCGTCGAAAACATCAAAGAGTTCCTCTCCGTCGTCGACGAATACGTGCAGACGCACCAGGTCGACGAGGAAGGTCCCGAAATCGCGCGCGACGACGCGATCGCCGCGGTGCGCCAGCTTTCGCCCGATTCGCTGGCCGACTTCATCGAGTGGGTGCGCTTGCGTACCGATCTCGATGCGGCCGCGTCCGAAGACGACCAGGCGGTCACGCTGATGACCGTGCATTCGTCGAAGGGCCTCGAGTTCGACTGCGTGTTCGTGGCGGGCATGGAGGAGACGCTGTTTCCTCATTCCAATTCATCGCATGACGAATCGGGCCTGGAAGAGGAGCGCCGCCTGGCTTACGTCGCCATCACGCGTGCGCGCAAAAAGCTGTATTTGACCTGCGCGTATGCGCGCCAGATCTTCGGCGATACGGTGGCCAACCCCATGTCGCGCTTCGTGGGCGAGATTCCGGGCGAGCTGCGCGAGACGATCGGCCTGGGCAGCTCGGGTTTTTCGGGCACGGGTTGGGAGAAGCGCGGCAGCCGTCGCGGCATTTCCGGCAGCGGCACCGAGGCGGGCGGCGGCCGCGTGTTCGGCCAGTCGAGCGCGGGTGGCAGCAGGCCGCGCAGCGCAGGCCGCGCCTCTTCGGGCGGCGGATCGTCGTTTTCCGACTTCATGGGCGGGGCTTCGTCCCGAAGCGCCGCATCTTCGACGGGCTCGGGCGTGCGCACCAGCCCTGCTGCCCGCAAGAAGGCGGCCGCCAACGCCACGTTTTCGGTGGGCGACACGGTCGACCACAAGACGTTCGGCCGCGGCAAGGTGGTGAAGGTCGACGGCGACCTGCTGCACGTCAAGTTTGCTAAGAACGGCGTGACGAAGAAGCTGCTCAAAGACTACGCGCCGATCGTGCGTATCGACCTGTAAACGAAACGGGAGTCCGCGTCGACGCGGACTCCCGTTTCGTATTGCTTGAAAGCATATATTCGTTTTCGTCGCGATGGACGATTGGGTGCGCTGCTGTCGTTTTCGGCTCCGTATTTCAGGGAAATGCGTCTGTCGGTTGCTTTAGGCTTCGGCGAGTTCTTTGCCAGCCATGCGGCCGAACGTCGCACAGCGTCCGGCATTGAGCCCCGCCGCCTGATTGGGGTATGTGCCTGCATAGAAGCATCCCTGGTCATTTCCCACGACGCGTACGCCTTCGATAACGGCCCCATCGGCACCGTAAGGCTGGCACTTTTCATTGACGACGATGCCGTCGAGGGTACACAGGGTGAGTGCGCATGATTTCACGGTTGCATAAAACGGCGCGGTGCGCAACTCGGAAAGACGGAATGCCTCTTTGCCGAAGTCGGGATCGACCTGCGCGTCGAAGTTCTCGTTCTGTCGTTCGCACGTCGCAAGGAAGGCTTCTTTCTTTTCATCTGCGAATCCCAGCTTTTCTGCAAGCTCTTCAAGTGTATCGGCTTTGACGATGTATCCGGCTTCAACGAAGCTTTCCATTTCGGGTCCGATCCAGTCGTCCATCATGGTCGGGAAAGCATCGTGGTCGGCGCCTTCGCGATAGCAGATGGTGGAGCAGCCCACCGTATGGAAACGCTGTACGTTTTCCTGCCAGTTCGCGTCCCATACCTGATGCCAGGTCCGCTGGCCTTCGGGGTATTTCGTCATGGCGTTCATCACGAAGTCGTAAGGAGCGCTTTCATTGTGGAATCGCTCGCCGTTCGCATCGACACGAAGGAAGGGCTGCGAGCTGAAGAAGTAATAGCCGTAATCCGATCCGACGGAGTAGGGGTCGCCGGATTCTTGCTCTGCGGTTAGTAGGCATCGATTGAACGTGAGGGAGGTGTGAACGGGGTCGAGTTTCGCTCCTTCCCACATAAGGGCCTTGATGCCGTCTCCGACGCAATTGGGAAACGCGTCGAACGTTCCCAGGCACGAGAGGCGTTCGGGCTGAAGGGTCGAATACATGTCTTGGTTGTAGGCGTATCCGCCCGTCGCGACGATCACGCCTTTCGAGGCGTTGATGCGAATGGGGTCGCCGTCGCTGTTTTCCGCATAGAGTCCGACGACGCGGCCGTTTTCGACGATGAGGCGAATCATGGGCGTATTGAAGCGCTCTTCGCATCCTTCGAAGGACGTGATGTAGGCGTCGATGATTTTGGCAACGTCGCCTTCGCGGGACGGGTATTCGCCGTTGGTTCCGTGGCCAGTGGGCCATTCTTTGTAACGGGTTCCTTCGGGCATGTTCCACTCAAGCTGGACTTCCATGCCGTTTTTATTCATTAGGTCGGTATACCAGTCGATGGCTTCGCCCGATTTCTCGGCCCAGAGCCTGACGAGTCGCGAGTTGATTTGGCCGAGTGCGTAGTGGTCCATGTCGGTGACGATATCCATGACATCGATGTCGACGCCCTGTTCCTGCTGTAGCTTTGAGCCGACTGCGCCGAGCGCCGACGACCTGACGCTGCTTCCTTGTCCCGATTTTTCGATGAGGAGCGTTTTGGCGCCGCTTTCGGCCGCGCTTGCTGCCGCGAAATAGCCGGAAGTTCCCGCGCCGACAACGACCACCTCGAAATCAAGCGTTTCGACGCAGTCGACATCGGCAATTTCGGGTGCGGCGCCGAGCCACGATGGTGTTTCAGCGCCCGTTTCCGAACCGGTTTCGCCGGCGCTTTTCGTTTCAGGCTTTGCCTTCGAAGGGGCGCAACCTGCCAGCCCTGCGATGGTTGCGATGCCGACGGTGGCTGCCGTTCCCGTCAAAAAAGAACGACGATCGATTTGTGGTTGATGAATGTTCATAACCGATCCCTTTCCCTGTGTCTTTGAGGGTTACATGCTGGCGGCCTTGTTGATGGGAGGAGGGGAGACAAGACCGCCGCCATGCGTTTTCTCAAGGGGAACTCTATCCGCCTCTTGCTTTATCCTGGTGCGGATGGATTGCGAAAGCATCGCCGAAAAGTGGGGTCTTTGGCTTTTAACCTGAAATAGGTGAGCGAAACACCTGGGGAAATGCGGCATTATTGCAATTGTCGCAAAGGAGGGTGAATGACGAGTCTTTCTGACATCGTGCTGAAAATCGGGGATTCGATTAAGTTTCGTCATTTGGGCATTGGGTTTGTCTGGGCGTGGATCTACTGTTCGTTCGAAACGTCGGCTCTTTACCCCGATCGCTCCGGGGTCGGCATCAACGCCGATATATCGTGGCTGGCGTCTGCGGCGTCGGTGGCGCTTTGCCTTTTTGCCTTCGGGTTCTTTTTTCGTTTTCGCGACCTGTCGAATCGCAAAAACCTCCCTTTTATCGCTGCGGCGCTTATGGCGTGCGGCACGTTCGCTTCGGCAATGGCGGGCGACTCGGCGGCCGTTGGAGTTTTGTCGGGCATAGCCACCGGCGTGGGAAGTGCTTTGCTAATCGTCTTATGGGGAGATGCCCTTTTTCGCATCGATGCCGAACGGGCCGAAGTGGCCATTCCCGCCGCGTCGGGCGTCATGCTGGCTTGCTCGTTCGTGTTTCCTTATATTGAGGGAATCGTTGCTGTTGTCGGGGTTTCGGCCTTGCCGGTCTTTTCTGCGGTGTGCCTGGTTTTGACGTATGGTGATGCGTCGGACGGTTCGGGGGAGGGCGGTCGAAGCGAGAAGCAGGCGGAAGCATGCGGCGTTCGCTTGCTTTCGTACGGATCGACCGCTGCGCATGCGGGTCGGTCGAAAGCCGTCGGAGGGAAAAAGACGACAGGGGCGCTGCTTCGTTTCTGCCTTCTTGTATGCGTCGCGTATTTCGTAATCGGATTTTTCTCTGCGCTCGGCTCGCCCGAAAGCGCCTTTCAAGAAGCGTACGGCTTCGATGTATCGACGCTTGTCGGGTCCGTATCTGGCCTCTGTCTGGCTGTCTGGTTCATCTTTTTCTCTTCGCGTATCGATATGACGGCGCTGTTTCGATGGCTGTCGCCTCTTATGATGATCGGCATCGCCGCTGCTTCGTTCGACGGAGTGCTGCCCGAAACCGTGCTTTCCGTTGTGATTTCCATCGCTGATGCAGTTTTGCAGGTGGTTGTGATGCTGCATTTTCTCGGGATGGCGCGACGTGGGCCTTTCGCGGCGGCTTTCGTTGTCGGAGTGAGTCAAGGGTTCATTCAGGCGGGCATTTTGCTGGGCAATCTCACGGGTGCGAAAACGGGAGATTTGATCGCGTCGGGGGCTTGCGAGATGTGGGCCTTGTCGCTGGCTCTTGTGTGTCTGCTTTCGCTGGCCATGGCTCTGGCGCCTACGGGGTACGTTGCCTCGATGCGTATTGCGCCGCATGGGGAAAGCGACATGCTGGATGGTGAGAATTCGAGTATGCCGCTAACGGAGGAAAAGGCGCGGGAGAAGCGTGTTGCCGAGCTTTCTGCCGAAAAGGGTCTTTCCGCAAGAGAGTCGGAAGTTCTGGGGTATCTTGCAAAAGGCCGTTCACAACCTTATATCCGTGAAGAATTGGTTTTGTCGAAGAATACCGTTGCAACCCATGTGAAGCATATCTACCAGAAGCTAGGAGTTCACTCCAAGCAGGAGCTTCTCGATTTATTCGAGGGATGATGCATGGTCGCATTAAAGTAATCGTACGCCGCGCTGCCTGGCTTGAGATTCGATGCGTTGTCGCATGGTGCGTTTTGAAAATGCTACAGAAAAACGGGATGCCGTCGAGGGCGAAAGCGGTCAGCGGCATCCCGTTTCGCGTTAGTGCGCGCAGCCCTGGCAGAAGGAGCAGGCGGCAGGCGTGGCTGCAAGGCCGCCGAGCGCGCTTTCGCGCAGCTCGAAGGGAAGCGAGCGTCCCACATGGTGCATGGCCTCGACCGTCTGGTCGAAATCGACCAGGTTGCCGATGCCCGCCAGCGCGATCTGCGCGGAAACGAGCGCGTTGGCCATACCTGTGGCGTTGCGCTTCTGGCACGGCGCTTCGACCAAGCCCGCGATCGGGTCGCACACCAGGCCCAAAAGCCCCGCGATCGCGTTCGATGCGGCGGCGAAGCACTGGCGCGGCGTGCCGCCGAACAGCTGGCACGCGGCCGACGCGGCCATGGCGCTCGCGGCGCCCACCTCGGCCTGGCAGCCGCCCTCGGCGCCCGACACGGTGGCGTTGCGCGTGATCAGGTATCC
Source organism: uncultured Slackia sp. (assembly GCF_959608125.1). Lineage (GTDB taxonomy): Bacteria > Actinomycetota > Coriobacteriia > Coriobacteriales > Eggerthellaceae > Slackia. The sequence goes on along the minus strand of NZ_CAUHPG010000004.1, from coordinate 67,596 downwards.
GATCGCGGCGGCGTTGGCCAGCGCGTCGATGATTTCATCGTCGGAAAAGCCGTGCACGTCCTGGCACGCCAGAAGCATGGCGGGAACGACGCCCGACGACCCTGCGGTGGGGGCGGCCACGATGCGACCCATCGACGCGTTGGTTTCCAGCACGGCCATCGAATAGGTGGTCGCGCGCGACAGAAGCTCGCCGCACGGGCCCGCGGCCTCCTTTTCGGAAAGCTTCGCCGCCTCGCCGCCGATCAGCCCGCCCATCGAGCGGACGGGGTCGGTCAGCGGCAGCGTGGCCGATTCGCGCATCACATCGAGCGCCTCGGCCAGGTAGCGGCGCGTGTCGTCGACGGCGATGCGGTCGGCCGCCAGCATGCAGCGCTCGCGGCGGCAGATGGCCTCGTTGATCGACAGATCGTTTTCTTCGCAGTAGGCCAAAAGCTCCGCGCCGGTGGCGAAATCGAGCGATTCGAACATCTCTGCGGCTTTTTCGGGCGTCAAGTCGGCGCCGAATCCGTCGGCGCGGTGCGTTTCGTCGGCGGCCTCGGGCGGCACGGCGTCGGTCGCGCGGTCGCTTTTCACGATGCGCACGTCGTAGATGTTGGGGTTTTTCGCGATGGCGCGCGCGATCGCCTCGTCGATTTCGTCATCGGTCTGCATGATCGTGTAGGCCACGTCGCCTTTGCGCTCGCGGAACAGGCGCGTGGTGGCGATGTTGATGTCGAAGATGTTCAGGCAGGTGGCGATATGCGCGAGCACGCCTCGCACGTCGCGCTGCTTCACGACGATGCTGTGGTATTCGCCTGTCAGGCGCACGTCCACGCCGTTGATGCGGCTGATCACCGCCGCGCCGCCGCCGATGCTCTCGCCGCGCATGCTCGTGACGGCGCCCGTTTCGTCCGTCACGTCGATATCTACCGTGTTGGGGTGCTCGCACGGCGTGTCGGGGGCGGGCACGAATTCGAAGTCGAGCCCTGCCGCGCGGGCGATGTCGAACGATTCGCGGATGCGGGTGTCGTCGGTGGGCATGCCCAGCAGGCCCGCCACGAGCGCCTTGTCGGTTCCGTGGCCGCGGTAGGTGTGGGCGAAGCTGCCGTACAGGGTGAACGTGGCCTTGCGCGGCTCGCCCGCGAGCAGGCGACGGCACATCAGCGCGATGCGTAGCGCGCCCGCGGTATGGCTGCTCGAGGGGCCGATCATGATGGGTCCTATGATGTCGCGGATGCCGAGGATTTTCATCGCGCGTCCTTCCTTTCGCATTCCGGCCGCGTATCGCGTTGCCGGGGGAGTTTCGTCTCGCAGAGAATATACCCGAATGAGCCTGTGCGCACGCGCGAATCCGTGCCGCGTGCGTTTTCCTCGTCGCGCTGCCGGCGTCCTGCACGTTCCGTAGCCTTCGGAGCGTCGGTTTTGCGGGTTCCCTCTTACGGCGGCGTCGGCATCGCGTCAGCGTGCTAAACTGTTGCGAATCAACTCGCACGAAAAACAAGGAGGAATGCAATGGCAGCACCCATCCTGGTGTTCGGTCATAAGAATCCCGACAACGACGCCATCTCGGCAGCCGTCGGCTACGCGTATCTGAAGAACGAGCTCGCCCGCCGCAGCGGCGAGGACGTCGTTTACGAGGCGTGCCGTCTGGGCGGCTTCCCGCCCGAGACCAAGAAGATCCTCGGCGACCGCGGCATCGAAGAGCCCCGCTGGATCGAAGGCGTGGGCGAGGGCGACAAGGTCATCCTGGTCGATCACAACGAGGCGCTGCAGTCCGCCGACGGCATCGAGGCCGCCGAAATCGTCGAAATCGTCGACCATCATCGCCTGGGCGGCCTGGTCACCGCGCAGCCGCTCCGTTTTAACGCCATGCCCGTGGGCTCCACGTCGGCCATCGTGGTGCGCGAGTTCGGCATCTGCGATGTCGAGCTGCCGAAGGACCTGGCGGCGCTGCTGCTGGGCGCCATGCTCACCGACACCGTGATCATGAAGTCTCCCACCACCACCGATTTCGACCGCAAGGTCATCGCCGCGACCGCCGAGTACGTCGGCGTCGACCCGGTGGAGTACGGCATGGAAATCTTCAAGTGCCGCTCCAACCCGGCCGAGCTGCCCGTGGAAAAAATCGTCAACGCCGACGCGAAGGAATTCGAGCTCGCTAACGGCAACAAGGTCTACATCGGCCAGTTCGAGACCGTCGACCTGCAGGCCGTCCTGGGCCGCGAGGCCGAGATCCGCGAGGCCGTCAAGGCCCTCGTCGCCGAGAAGGGCTATCAGTTCGTGCTCTTCTTCGCCACCGACATCCTGGCCGAAGGCAGCCAGTTCATCGTCGAGGGCGACGTCGATTTCGTCAACGACACCTTCGGCATCGACGCCACCGACAAGAGCGTGTGGATGCCGGGCGTGCTTTCCCGCAAGAAGCAGGTGGCCGCTCCTATCCTGGCCCACGCCTAAAGCGAAGCGCCTTTTCGGCCGGCGAAAGCCGTCCGTCATCGGCGGGTCGCGCATCGGCTCTCGGACCGTTCGGCCCGGGTGTCGGGCGCGGCCCGTTTTTCATGCGGTTTTGTTTTTACGACGCGCTCGCGCGCCCGTGCGCGCGATCGTAGTAGTATGTCCCGAAAATCACGTCCGACGGGCACGCGGCCCTGCGCCCCGGCCTTGTCGGAACCCATCCGTTTACTCGTGCGGAATCGGAGGAACACCATGCATAAGATCGGCTTCATCGGCTGCGGCAACATGGGCCGCGCCATGGTTCAAGGCATCGTCGCCCAGGGCTTGGCGGCGCCGTCCGACATCGTCGTTTCGGCGCGCACGCAGGCAACGCTCGACGCCGTGCATGAACGTTTCGGCGTGGACACGACGCTCGACAACGCCCAGGCATGTCAGGCGTCGCTCGTGTTTCTGGCGGTGAAGCCCCAGATGTATGAGGCCGTTATCGTCGAAGTGAAGCCGCATCTGCCCGAAGACGCGGTGCTGGTCTCGATCGCGCCCGGCAAAAGCCTGGCGTGGCTCGGCGAGCAGTCGGGCGCCCGCAAGGTCGTGCGCCTGATGCCCAACACGCCCGCCGCGGTGGGAGAGGGCATGACCGCCGTCGTCGTGGGCGAGGCGTGCGAGCAGGCCGATATCGACGCGGTGCTGTCCGTCGTCAACTCCTTCGGTAAAAGCGAAATCATTCCCGAGCACCTGATCGACGCGGCAAGCGCCGCCGCAGGATGCTCGCCTGCGTTCACGTACATGTTCATCGAATCCATGGCCGACGCCGCGGTGCTCGAAGGCATGCCGCGCGCCCAGGCCTACCGTTTTGCTTCGCAGGCGGTGCTCGGCGCGGCGAAGATGGTCCTGGAAAGCGGCGCCCATCCCGGTGCTCTGAAAGACGCCGTCTGTTCGCCTGGCGGCACGACGATCGAAGGCGTGCGTGCGCTCGAGCAGCGCGGCATGCGCTCGGCCGTCATGGAGGCCTTGGCCGCCACGGTCGCCAAGGCGCAGCGACTCTAGGCCCTGATCGCAGGAGAAGACGTTCATGGCATCGCAGCGAAACGGCAGATACGACATCTACGATGATTACGAGGACGAACGCGAGGCAGCTCGCCGCCGCCTCGAGCGTCGTCGTGCGGCTTCGGGCTCCCAGCCTGCATCGTCTCGTCGCCAGGCGCCCTCTTCGTCCGAGCGTTCTCGCGCCCGCGCGCGCGACGACGAGCGGATCGACCCGTTGTCGCGCTCGCTTGTCGGCGCTCCCGCATCGGTTCTTTCCGACGGCGTGCATATTCCGCGCCCCGTGATCTTCGGTGCGGGAATCCTGCTGCTCGTGGCTATTTTCGCCGGAATCGCGGCCATCGAGCGCGCCTGCACGGTGCAAGACGAGCCTCCCGCCGCCATCCAGGTCGACACGGGCGACGGAACCGCCGCTTCCGAAGAACAGCCCGCCGCCCAGGCGGATTTCTCGCTTCTCCCCGCCGATACGCCGGCCGATATCGTTTCCGCGCTGGAGGCGAAGGCCGACGACCAGCGCGTGGTTTCGATCGTCAATAACGCGCAGGGTTACGTGGACGCCTTCGGTGCCGTGTCCGCTGCTAACATGTTCAAGCTTGCGGCCGAAGACGACGAGGCGCTCGATTTCGTGGCGGGCGTCTTGGACGAGTACCCCGAGGCTTCGGGATCTCCGATCGACGAATCGGTCACGAAGGGCGTCATTCCCATGTTCTATCAGTGGGATACGCGCTGGGGCTACGTGGATTACTGCGCGGGGCCCATCGGCACGACGGGTTGCTGCCCCACGTCGCTTTCCATGGTTTATGCGGGCCTTACGGGCAAGACCGACAAATCGCCTGCCGATTTCGCGGCCATTTCCACCGAGAACGGCTACGCCGAAGACGGGCAGGGAACCTACGCTACTTTCCTTACCGATATGTCTGCGACCTTCGGTCTGCAGTGTGAGAAATTCACGCCCACCACGCAGAACTTCCTGACGTATCTCGAAAGCGGCTACGTGGTGATTTGCAATGTCGGCCCCGGCGATTTCACCGATTCGGGCCACTTCTTCGTGGCGACGGGCCTTGCCGATGACGGCACCGTGAAGGTGAACGACCCGTATTCGAGCGTGCGTTCGGCTAAGACGTGGGATCCCGAGAGAATCGCGAACCAGTCGATCGGCATGTACGCGTTTCGCGCATAACCGGTAAGCGGCGCAGTCTTTGCGCCGCTTTTCTTTTACATATTCGGCCGTCTATGGCGTCAGCCGGGCTTTTCGCATGAGAAAGCGCTTCATCGTGGTAGAGTATGCCTCCATATTGCACGTCCCAACAGAAGGAGGACCACGTTATGAAGAAGGTGTTCACCAGCCTACCCTTCATTTTGCTGGTGTCCGTCGTCGTGGGCATTCTCGTAGGCCTGGTGGCCAACGAGACGGTCATGAACGTCGTCGTCACCGTTAAATACATCCTGGGGCAGTTGATCACGTTCTGTGTCCCGCTCATCATCATCGGCTTCATCGCTCCGTCGATCACAAAGCTTGGAAAGAACGTTTCGCGCATCCTGGGCGTGGCTGTGATCCTGGCCTACCTTTCGTCCATCGGCGCCGCGTTTTTCTCGATGGTTTCGGGCTATGCGCTTATTCCCAACCTGTCGATCGCCACATCGGTCGACGGCCTCAGGGAGCTTCCCGAAATCGTTTTCCAGCTGGACATCCCGCAGATCATGCCCGTCATGAGCGCGCTCGTTCTGGCGGTCTTGCTGGGTCTTGCCTGCGTGTGGGCGAAGGCCGACGGCATCGCGCACCTGCTCGACGAGTTCCAGCGCATCGTGTTATCCGTGGTCACGCGCGTGGTCATTCCGCTGCTGCCGTTCTTCATCGCCACCACGTTTTGCGCGCTTGCGTATGAGGGCACCATCACCAAGCAGCTGCCCGTGTTCTTGCTGGTCGTGGTAATCGTCATCGTGGGCCACTACATTTGGCTGGCGGTCATCTACGGTATCGCCGGCGCCTATGCGGGCAAAAATCCGCTCCAGGTCATCAAGCACTACGGTCCTGCGTACCTCACCGCGGTCGGCACCATGTCTTCGGCCGCCACGCTGGCTGTCGCGCTGCAGTGCGCGAACAAAGCCGTGCCGCCGCTGCGCCGCGATATGGTGAGCTTCGGCATTCCTCTGTTCGCCAACATCCACCTGTGCGGATCGGTTCTGACCGAGGTCTTCTTCGTGATGACCATCTCCCAGATGCTCTACGGCGCCACGCCCGACCTCGGCACCATGATCTTGTTCTGCCTGCTTCTGGGCGTGTTCGCCATCGGCGCGCCGGGCGTTCCCGGCGGCACGGTCATGGCTTCGCTCGGCCTGATCACGGGCGTGCTCGGCTTCGACGCCACGGGCACCGCGCTCGTCCTCACCATCTTCGCGCTGCAGGACAGCTTCGGCACCGCCTGCAATGTGACGGGCGACGGCGCGCTTTCCTTGTTCTTGAGCGGCTATGTGCGCAAGAAGGGCATCGAAGAAAGCGACCAGCACGTCGAGCTGTTCAACACCTCCGACGAGACCAAGCTGGGCATCAGCTACGACCAGCGCGAGAAGGCCGAAGAAATCGCCGCTCGCTAGTTCCTCTTGATCGCAGTTCGGGCGGCTGAGCGAATTGCTCCGAAAGAAGCCGCGGCATGGGGCCCGGCCTCTTTCACTTGTGCGGCTGCCCGTCCCTGCTGGTCACGCCTCCATGCGTCGCCCGAAGGTTCATCGGTCGGTTGTGCGGTGATACAATGGAATCGTAAAAGGCTCGTGAAAGGAGTCGCCATGAAGTACTCGAACATCCTTGTTCCTTATGACCGTTCCGAATCCGCGAAGCGTGCCCTGAGCACGGCTCTCGAGATGGCGGCAGATGCCGAGGGCGCCCACGTGACCGCATTCTTCGCTTCGCCCGTTCCCGAATTCGAGTCGTCTCAGTTCCTCGCTGCCGAGAATATGGCGGGCGTCGTACGCGTTCCCCCTGAGGAGCTTGCGGCCATGCAGAAGGAGTATCTCGATTATGAGCGCGGCCTTCTGGTCGGGGATTTGAAGGAGTACGTCGGCGAGGACGTTTTCGCGTCGGCTGACCTGTTCCAGGTGGCAGTGGGCCAGGGCAAGCCCAGCAAGGCCATTCTCGATTATGCCGCCGATCACGGCTGCGATCTGATCGTCATGGGCTGCCGCGGCCTGAATGCCGTTGCCGGCATGCTCGGTTCGGTCAGCTACGCCGTGTTGCGCAATGCCGAATGCCCGGTGTTGATCGAGAAATAACGTCGTACTGGACGCTTTCGTTTTTTCGACGGGCGTCGACGGCGGCATTTCAAGGGGTTCCGCGTATCTGCGGAGCCCCTTTTTCGCGCTTTATCCCCCTTCGTCCCGCGTTTTCTACCTGCGATATCCATAACAGCGAAGGGTTTTCAAGTTTTTTAGCAAAAATGATGAAGCGATGCATTGAATTGTTGCTCGATTAACTTATTCATCAGGTATTATGCTCAAAGTATTAAGTAGATACACCCGGGCGCGTGGCGTTTGACACCCTTGAGTGCGGGTGTTAAAGTTCCACCTTGCGTCTGCAAAGGCGTTTGTTTTCGAGTACGTATGCTGCGTGACCGAAAACAAGGAGAAGTCCCGCGAAGGGGTTCCAGGGTTGAGCAACGAACCTCGGCGCGCGACGGATCCGCCTGTAGGAAATAGGCGAAAGAAGAGGAGAACTACTTTGCCTACTATCAACCAGCTGGTCCGCAAGGGCCGCGCCAAGTCGGTCGACAAGAAGAAGACCCCGGCGCTCAAGGGTAACCCCCAGAAGCGTGGCGTGTGCACCCGCGTGTACACCACCACCCCGAAGAAGCCGAACTCCGCACTGCGTAAGGTCGCTCGTGTCCGTCTCGTCAACGGCATGGAAGTCACCGCGTACATCCCCGGTATCGGCCACAACCTCCAGGAGCACTCCATGGTGCTCATCCGCGGCGGTCGTGTTAAGGACCTCCCCGGTGTCCGCTACAAGATCATCCGTGCGGCTCTCGACTGCGCTGCGGTCAACAACCGCATGCAGGCTCGTAGCCGCTACGGCGCCAAGCGCCCCAAATAAGTAGGATTAAGCCGCGCGGGTCGATAGGGAAATCGGCCTAATGGGCACGAAGCCCCGAAGCGCGCACAGAACATGAAGGAGCATTCATATGCCGCGTCGTGCAGCAGCAGTCCGTCGTGAAGTTCAGCCGGACGCCGTGTACAACAACCGTTTGGTCACGCAGCTGATCAACAAGGTCCTCCTCGATGGCAAGAAGTCCATCGCCGAGGGCATCGTCTATGGTGCGTTCGACATCGTCGCCGCCAAGACCGAGCAGGATCCCCTGTCCGTCTTCAAGAAGGCCATGGACAACGTCCGCCCCACGCTCGAGGTCAAGCCCAAGCGTGTCGGTGGCGCTACCTACCAGGTCCCGATGGAAGTCAACCCCCGTCGTGCCACCACGCTCGCCATCCGTTGGATCGTGGACTTCTCCCGCAAGCGCAAGGAGCACACCATGGCTCAGCGTCTTGCCGCCGAAATCATGGATGCGGCCGAGAACACCGGTTCTTCGGTCAAGAAGCGTGAGGACCTCTACAAGATGGCCGAGTCCAACCGTGCGTTCTCGCACTATCGTTGGTAGGGAAGGGATTTACTACCATGGCTAAATCCAACGATCTTCAGAATACGCGTAATATCGGTATTATGGCCCACATCGACGCGGGCAAGACCACCACGACCGAGCGTATTCTTTACTACACGGGCAAGACCCACAAGATCGGCGAGGTTCACGAAGGCGCCGCTACCATGGACTGGATGGTTCAGGAGCAGGAGCGCGGCGTGACCATTACCTCCGCAGCTACCACCTGCTTCTGGAAGAAGGACGGTACCGAGTACCGCTTCCAGATCATCGACACCCCGGGCCACGTGGACTTCACGGCAGAGGTCGAGCGCTCTCTGCGCGTTCTCGACGGTGCCGTTGCCGTGTTCGACGCCGTTGCCGGCGTTCAGCCCCAGTCCGAGACCGTGTGGCGTCAGGCTAGCCGTTACGGTGTTCCCCGTATCGCCTACATCAACAAGTACGACCGCGTCGGTGCCGACTTCTTCCATGCTATCGACACCATGAAGGAGCGCCTGGGCGCCCCCGCGATCGCCGCTCAGATGCCGATGGGCGCAGAGGACAACTTCTGGGGCCTCATCGACCTGGTCGACATGACCGCTTGGGACTTCAAGGCTGACGAGAAGGGCATGACCTATCCCGAGCAGCTTCCCGAGATTCCCGCCGAGTTCGCCGAAGAGGCCGCTCTGCGTCATCAGGAACTCCTCGACGCCGCCGCCGACTGCGACGACGAACTGATGGAGAAGGTTCTGATGGACGAGGAAGTCACCGTTGACGAGCTGAAGGCCGCCCTGCGCAAGGGCACCATCGCCTGCCAGCTGCATCCCGTGTTCGTGGGTTCCTCCTACAAGAACAAGGGCGTGCAGGAACTTCTCGACGCCGTCGTCGACTACATGCCGGCTCCGACCGACGTTGCCGCCATCAAGGGCATCAACCCGGATACCGACGCCGAGGAAGAGCGTCCGAGCGACCCCAAGGCTCCCTTCGCCGCACTGGCCTTCAAGATTATGACCGACCCGTTCGTCGGTAAGTTGACCTACCTGCGTATTTACTCGGGCACCCTGGAGTCCGGCTCCTACGTGACCAACGCATGCAAGGGCAAGAAAGAGCGCATCGGCCGTCTGCTGCAGATGCACTCCAACCAGCGCGTCGACATCGACTCCTGCTCCGCAGGCGACATCGTTGCCGTCGTCGGCCTGAAGGACACCTCCACGGGCGACACCCTCTGCGACGAGAACGCTCCGGTCATCCTGGAGTCCATGGAGTTCGCCGACCCGGTTATCGACATCGCCGTCGAGCCCAAGACCAAGGCCGAGCAGGACAAGATGGGCCTCGCCCTTCAGAAGCTCGCCGAGGAGGACCCGACCTTCCGCGTGTCCACCAACCATGAGACCGGCCAGACCATCATCGCCGGCATGGGCGAGCTGCACCTCGAGATCATCGTCGACCGCCTGCTTCGCGAGTTCAAGGTCGAAGCTAACGTCGGCAAGCCGCAGGTTGCTTATCGCGAGCGTCCGGGCAAGGAAGTCATGAACGCCGAAGGCAAGTTCGTCCGCCAGTCCGGCGGTCGCGGCCAGTACGGCCATGCGGTCATCAACATGTACCCGCAGGAGGCCGGCAAGGGCTACGAGTTCGAGAACAAGATCGTTGGCGGCGTGATCCCGAAGGAGTACATCCCCTCCATCGACAAGGGTATTCAGGAAGCCTTGAACTCCGGCGTTCTGGCCGGCTACCCGGTCGAGGACGTGCGCGTCGAGCTCGTCGATGGTTCTTACCACGACGTCGACTCCTCCGAGGCGGCATTCAAGGTCGCCGGCTCCATGGCCATCAAGGAGGCTCTGCGCAAGTCCAACCCGGTCATTCTCGAGCCCGTCATGGCCGTCGAGGTCGAGACCCCCGAGGAGTACACCGGCTTCGTCATGGGCGACATTCCGTCCCGCCGCGGCCTCATCCAGGGCCAGGAGCAGCGTGGCAATGCCGTTTCCATCAGCGCGAAGGTTCCTCTGGGCAACATGTTCGGTTACGCGACCGACCTGCGTAGCGGTACGCAGGGTCGTGCGACCTACACCATGCAGTTCGACTCCTACGAGCCTGTGCCCAAGGGCGTTCAAGAGGAGATCATCAGCAAGGCCGGCGGCAACGCCTAAGCCGAGCCTTTAATTCATGGAGGAAATGAAAGTGGCTAATCAGAAGATTCGCATCCGCCTGAAGGGCTACGACCATGAGATCGTGGACCAGTCCACCAAGCTCATCGTCGACACCGCCCAGAAGACCGGTGCTAAGGTTTCCGGACCTATCCCCCTGCCCACCGAGCGCAACCTGTACTGCGTCGTGCGCGGACCCCACGTGAACAAGGATTCTCGTGAGCAGTTCGAGATGCGTACCCACAAGCGCCTGATCGACATCCTGGAGCCGACCCCGAACACGGTTGATTCGCTCATGCGTCTCGACCTCCCCGCGGGCGTCGACATCGAGATCAAGCTGTAAGGAGTGTGTAGCATGATTAACGCGATTTACGGCAAGAAAATCGGCATGACCCAGTTGTTCGACGAGAACGACCGCGTCGTCCCCGTTACTGTCATCGTTGCAGAGCCTAACAAGGTCTGCCAGGTGAAGACCGCCGCCACCGACGGCTACGAGGCTGTTCAGCTCGGCTTCGGCGCTGTCAAGCAGTACAAGAGCGGCGAGTATAAGATCAACAAGCCCATGGCGGGTCACTTCGCCAAGCAGGGCACCGAGCCGACTCGCTACCTGCGCGAGGTCCGCGTCGAGAACGCGGGCGAGTACAAGGTCGGCGACCTCCAGACCGTCGAGGCATTCGCCGACGTGAAGAAGGTCGACGTCACCGGTACCTCCAAGGGTAAGGGCTTCCAGGGCGTTATCAAGCGCTACGGCTTCGGCGGCGGCCCGGGCGGCCACGGTGCGCACTTCCATCGCGCTCCCGGCTCCATCGGCCAGTGCGCCACGCCGTCCCGCGTCTTCAAGGGCGTCCGCCTTCCGGGTCACATGGGCTGCGATACCGTGACCGTTAAGAACCTCGAGGTCGTTCGCATCGACGCCGAGCAGAACCTGATTCTTGTCAAGGGCTCCGTGCCGGGCGGCAAGAACGGCATCGTCCGCGTTCGCATGGCTTAAGACCTTACCCATAAGAGGAGATCACCATAATGGCAAAGATTGAAATCAAAGATGCCAGCGGCAAGAAGGTCAAAGAGGCCGACTTGAACGCCGCTGTGTTCGGCATCGAGCCGAACGTGCATGTGATGCACACGGTCGTCCGTGCCTATCGCGCCGCCATGCGTCAGGGCACCCACGACACCAAGACCCGCGGCGAGGTTCGCGGCGGCGGCAAGAAGCCGTGGCGCCAGAAGGGCACCGGCCGCGCCCGTCAGGGTACGATCCGTGCTCCCCAGTGGGCCGGCGGCGGTACCGTGTTCGGTCCGCATCCCCGCAGCTACGAGTTCCGCGTCAACCGCAAGGAAGTCAAGCTGGCTATGCGCTCCGCTCTGTCTGCCAAGCTCGCCGATGAGCAGCTGATCGTGGTCGACGGCTTCAACTTCGAGAAGCCCTCCACCAAGGAAGCCGCCGCTGCGCTGAAGGCTCTGGGTTGCGACCGTCGTACCACCATCGTCGTGGACGACGAGGACGTCAACACCTATCTGTCTTTCCGCAACATCGAGCGCGTCAACATCATCCCCGTGTCCGCCGCCAACACCCTTGAGCTCGTGGACAACAAGGCCCTGGTGCTGACCGCTGCCGCTCTGGAACGCCTTGAGGAGGTGCTCGCATAATGAAGGATCCCCGCGAGGTTATCATTCGCCCGGTTATCACCGAGCACAGCTATGACATGATGTCCAAGAACACCTACACTTTCGAGGTTGCCAAGGACGCTAACAAGGTCGAGATTCGCCAGGCCATCGAGGCTATCTTCGACGTGAAGGTCGTTCGCGTGAACACCATGAACGTCAAGCCCAAGCCGAAGCGCGTTCGCTACCAGCAGGGTTACACCCGCAGCTGGAAGAAGGCCATGGTCACCCTGGCCGAAGGCCAGACCATCGAGCTGTTCGGCTAAGCCGGAAACGCTTGTTTTCGAAAGGCTCCCGATTCGTCGGGGGCCTTTTTCTATGCCGCTCGAATCTCTGCAGATGCCGTTCGCCGTAAAAAGGAAACGCTCTTTTACAATTGTTTAACCGAGGCGAAACATGGACGCATTTCGGGTTATCCTTACAAAGTCTGTTGCCGTGTCCAAAACGGCTGGCATACATGCCGTTCGTCGTGAATGAGCGGCATGTATGCTAGGGACAGAGGGGCATTTCGATACAATTCCCGTCCGTAGCATGACGAGGGCCGGCCGCACGGCGGCCCGGGTCCCCATCAATATTGTCGAAAGGGAGGACAATGGAAAACAAGATCGCTCTCGACCGCCGCACCTTCGTTGCGGGTAGCGCCGTTGCCGCTGCTACGGTCGGCTTGGGTCTGTACGGCTGCGGCGGCGGAGATGACACCGCAGCGACCACCGACGGCGCCGACGGCGCCGCGGTCGAAGGCGGCGCCCTGACGGGTGCTTGCGCCTACACTAGCACCAACTGCAATCCTATCGGTAACAGCTCCGCTTTGATGCTTGCCGCAACCTGGCATGTCTTCGAGGGTCTCTACGATCTGGACCTGCATACCTACAAGACCTACAATGCTCTGGCCGCCGACGAGCCCGTCAAGGTCTCCGACGTCGAGTATGAGGTTACCCTGCGCGAAGGCGCGAAGTTCTCCGATGGCACCGACGTCACCTCTGCCGATGTCGTGAACGCCTTCGAGAAGAACATGGCCGACGCCACCTACGGCGCGTTCCTCGAGTTCATCGACTCTGTCGCCGCCAAGGACGACACCACCGTCACCTTTACGCTGAAGTACCCCTTCGACAGCCTGCTCAAGGGTCGCCTGAGCGTCGTCAAGGTGTTCCCGGCTTCCGCCACCGAGGATGACCTCAAGACCATGCCGGTCGGTTCCGGCCCCTGGAAGTACGTCGCCATCAACGGCGATGACGGCGGCACCATCGAGTTCGCTCCGAACGAGAACTACAACGGCTCCATGAAGGCTACCGCCGACACCATGAGCTGGAACGTGCTGCTCGACGACACCGCTCGCACCACGGCCCTGCAGGAGGCTTCCGTCCAGGTTATGGAGAACGTTCCCGACGCCAACGCCGATCAGCTCTCTGCCGCCGGTGCCACCGTCGAGTACGTCCCCGGCTTCAACCAGCCCTTCCTGATGTTCAACACCAAGAAGGCTCCGTTCGATGACAATCGCGTGCGTCAGGCATTCTTCTATGCTATCGACACCGAGAAGCTCATCAGCAACCAGATGGCCGGCCATGCCGACCTGGTCGAGGGCTTCCTGCCGAAGACCCATGCCAACTTCCACAAGGCATCCACGGTCTACACCTACGACCCGGAGAAGGCCAAGGCCCTGCTCGCCGAGGCCGGCGTCGAGAACCTCGAGTTCACGATGGTTACCAACAACAACTGGGTCAAGGGCCTCGCTGCTCAGATTCAGAACGACCTCGAGGCCGTCGGCATCAAGATGACCAACGCCGAGCAGAAGATCAACTGGTCTGAGTTCGCCGCTCCCGCAGACGGCGCCACGCTCGAGTACGACGTCATGCTGACCCCGGGCGATCCGACTTGCTTCGGCAACGACCCCGACCTGCTCATGAGCTGGTGGTATGCGGACAACATCTGGACCCAGGGCCGTTCTTGCTGGAAGGGCACCGAGGAATGGACCCAGCTGCAGGAGCTCATGCAGGAGGCCCGCGAGGCTACCGGCGACGAGCAGCAGCAGCTCTGGAACCAGTGCTTCGACATCCTGGCCGAACAGGTGCCTCTGTACCCGCTGTTCCACCGCCAGGTTGCCACTGGCTACCAGGCCGCCCAGATCGAGGGCTTCAAGCCGATCGCCACGACCGGCCTCGTCTTCCTCGGCGCAAGCGCCAAGGCGTAAGCATTTCGACGAAACCGTTCGTCGTCCAAGGACCCATCCTTCGGGGTGGGTCCTTTTCTGTCTAGGGCGTCGTATCGCGTCTGGCGGCGGGGGAGGAGCCCGAAGCCGGCTTTCGTCGCATGCCGTTATAATTCGTCTCATCCCTGTGGAGCAAAAAAGAAAGGAACCGTGCCATGTCCGATCTCGCGCGCCGTCCGCTCGTGTCGATCCTCGGCGATTCGATATCGACTTTTGAGGGATGCAACCCCGAAGATTTCGACGTTTTCTACGAAGGGGAGCGTTGCGATCGAACGGGGGTCGAGAGCGCATACGATACGTGGTGGCATCTTGTAATCGATGCTATCGGCGGCGACCTCCTTGTCAACGGGTCGTTTTCGGGGAGCATGGTCGAGGGCGCCGGTTTTCCTGCGGCTTCGAGCGAGCGCCGCATCTCCGCCTTGTCGCGTGACGGAGTGGATCCCGATGTCGTGCTCGTCTTCATCGGAATCAATGATTACGGCTGGGGCGGCCCAGCCAACCAGTCGGCCGGTCGCGGGCGCGCGGTGCCCGATGTCGCTCCTGAGCGCGAAGAGCGGACGGCGCGATTTGCGCCCGTCGGGGCGGCCGAAGCTTTCCGCGACGCCTACGGGTCCATGCTCTCGCGCATTCGCGCGTCGTATCCCGACGCAGACGTGTGGTGCTGCACGCTGTGTCCTGGCAGACTCGCAGGCGCGCAGGCGCCGACATTCATTCGTCGTCTGCGCGGCGTCGACGTGCGGGCCTACGACGACGCCATTCGCCTGCAGGCGTCCGAGCACGGCTGCCGCGTGATCGATTTCGCGTCGTTCGGGCTTGATTACGAGGCGGCAGACGGCACCCATCCCACCAAGAGGGGAATGCGCCAGCTGGCATCGATGGCCGTCCGCTCGATGGCGCGTCAGGGCGTTGCAGTGGATGCGAGGCGGGCTTTCGAACTCGACGCATCGTTCGAGGGGTCCGATATGCATGCGCAAGACGCATGCGATCGTTCCGATTGCCTTGACTGCCCGTTCGCCCGTTCGACGGGGAATTCATGGTCGCTCGTCTGCGAAAAAAACCTCTGACGGGGCTTATGCGCGGTTGCGGCCGCTTTCATGCTCAGAATAAGTCCTTTCGTCGATTTTTTGAACTTCGTGTAAATTCGTATAAAATAAGACAGTTGTTAATTTTCAAAGGCGAGCGGGAGTGCGTTTTGGGCTCGTACGTCCGCTCGCCTTTGGCATGTCCGCTTAACGAAAGGGGGTCGAGGTGAGCAATTTGCTGCGTCTGATCGGACGGCGTCTTATAGCGCTTCCCATCATGATCATCGGCGTTACCATCCTCGTATTCTTCCTCATGGCGCTTTCTCCCATCGACCAGGCCTATTCAGTCCTGGGCGAAAACGCCTCCGAGGCCCAAGTCCAGCAGTATCGCGAAGAGCATGGCCTGAACGATCCCGTGCTCGTGCAGTACGGCAACTTCATGGTCGGCCTCGTGCAGGGCGATTTGGGCACGTACGGCGCGAACAATGCGTCGGTTGCCGACCGCATTGCCGAAGCGCTGCCCGTCACGATGCAGCTCACGTTCATGGGCTTGGTCATCGCCGTGTTTTTCGCCGTCATTCTGGGCGTGATCTCGGCGCTGTACCGCGATCGTTGGCCTGACCAGATCATCCGCGTGTTTTCCATCGCCTTTATCGCCACCCCTTCGTTCTGGCTGGCGGTCCTGTTGATTCTGCTGTTCTCGTCGATGCTGCACCTGCTGCCCGCATCGGGTCCGCTGCCGTCCTTTACGTCCGATCCGGGCGGATGGATCGCACGTATGGCCATGCCGGCCTTCGCACTCGCTGTGCCCGTCATCGGCCAGCTGACGCGCGTCATCCGCACCTCTATGGTCGAAGAGCTCGATAAGGATTACGTGCGCACCGCCCTGGGCGCCGGCATTCCCAAAGCCGTCGTCGTCGCACGCAACGTTCTTCGCAACGCCCTCATCACTCCCGTCACGGTTCTCGGTCTTCGCATCGGCTACCTGATCGGCGGTGCAGTGGTCATCGAGGTCATCTTCAACCTTCCTGGTATGGGCATGGCCATCATCTCGGGCATCCAGTCCAATTACACCATGCTCGTCCAAGGCGTGGTTCTGTGCGTGGCCTTCACGTTCATCATCATCAACATCATCGTGGATATGCTTTATATCCTGATCGATCCGCGAATCAGGACGGTGTAACGTATGGTTCAGCTTAGGAAAAATCTCACCGAGACTATGGAGTCGAGTGCAGGCAAGGTGCACTTCCGCCGTTGGAAGGCTATGAGCATCGGCGCCCGCATCTCCCTCATCGTTCTCGTCATCATCGTGCTGATCGCAGCGCTGGCCAACTTTATCGCGCCGCACAATCCGCTCGAGATCTTCACCGCCCGTCAGGCTCCTGACGCGCAGTTCCTCTTCGGCACCGACGACAAGGGCCGTGACGTTCTGTCGCGCATGATGTACGGCGCTCGTTATTCGCTCGTCATCGGCCTTGGCGCCACCGGCTTCGCGCTTATCTGCGGTTCAATCATCGGTGCACTTGCCGCTGTTTCGCGCAAGTGGGTCTCCGAAGTGATCATGCGCATCCTCGATGTCGTCATGTCCTTCCCAGGCATCGCTCTGGCCGCCACCTTCGTCGTGGTGTTCGGAACGAACCTGCCGTCGCTGATCTTCGCTATCGGCTTCCTCTATATCCCGCAGATCGCCCGCATCGTGCGTGCGAACATCGTCAGCGAGTACAATCAGGACTACGTGCGTGCCGTCGTGGTTTCCGGCGCCCGTGCTCCGTGGATTCTTATCAAGCACGTCGTTCGCAACTGCATCGCTCCGGTCATGGTGTTCACCATCGTGCTCGTGGCCGACGCCATCGTCTTCGAGGCATCGCTCGCCTTCATCAGCGCGGGTATTCCCGAGCCTACGCCGACGTGGGGCAACATCCTTGCCGACGCGCGCGGCGGCGTTCTGTCCGGCCGCTGGTGGCAGGCGCTGTTCCCAGGTCTCGCCATCATGATCACGGTTTTGTGCTTGAACATTCTTTCCGAGGGCATGACCGACGCCATGGCCGCCGCACCCAAGGCAGCCATCAAGGCGAGCGACTCCAACCTCAATAGCGACCGCGAGGCCGACCGCCTGGTCGCCAACCCCGTGCTCGCTTACGAGGCTCAGGCCGAGTCCCTCAAGGAGCGTCTGGCCGCGTTGAAGGAAATCGAGAGCAAGCGCACCGATCGCGCCGAGTCCCATACCGACGACGAGCCCATCCTCGAGGTGAAGAACCTCTGCATCAAGTTCCCGCGCCACGGCGACGTCAACGTCGTCGACAACGTGAGCTTCAAGGTCCGTCCGCATCAGACCATGGGCCTGGTCGGCGAGTCCGGCTGCGGCAAGTCCATCACGTCGCTGACCATCATGGGTCTGATCGACCCCAAGGCGGAAATCTCCGGCGAGGTGCTCTATAAGGGCAAAAACCTTCTGGAAATGTCCCAGAAGGAGATGAACACCCTGCGCGGTCGCGAAATCGCGATGATCTACCAGGATGCTCTGTCCTCGCTCAACCCGTCCATGCTGATCCGCTCCCAGATGAAGCAGCTCACCAAGCGCGGCGGCACCCGTACCGCCGAGGAACTGCTCGAGCTGGTCGGCCTCGACCCGAAGCGTACGCTCGACTCGTATCCGCACGAGCTTTCCGGCGGCCAGCGCCAGCGCGTCCTGATTGCAATGGCTCTGACCCGCGACCCGAAGGTCATCATCGCCGACGAGCCCACCACGGCTCTCGACGTGACGGTCCAGAAGCAGGTCGTCGACCTGCTCAACAAACTGCAGGAAGAACTCGGCTTCGCCATGGTGTTCGTCAGCCACGACCTCGCGCTCGTCGCCGAGGTGGCCAACTCGATCACCGTCATGTACGCAGGCCAGATCGTGGAGCAGGGCTCGGTGCGCGACATCCTCACCAACCCGATTCACGAGTACACGCGCGGTCTTCTGGGCTCGGTGCTTTCCATCGAGGCCGGTTCCGGTCGCCTGCATCAGGTTCCCGGCTCGGTTCCCAGCCCCGCCGACTTCCCGAAGGGCGACCGCTTCACGCCGCGTTCGAGCCACCCCGACGCCGTTTCCGACGTGCGCCCGGTGCTCAAGCAAGACGGCGACTCGAACCATTGGTACGCCGAGCTGCCTGACGAGGAAATGAAGCGTCTCGGCCTCAAGCCGTACGGAGGTGTGCAGTAATGACTGAAACCAAGAGCAACGCCGCGGTTGCGGCGGGCGAGCAGACCCCCATCATCTTCCTCGACGATATCCATGTGGTGTTCAAGACGCGTACGGGCTCGATTCTGCATCCGAACAAGGTGCACGCGGTCAACGGCCTTACGCTGAAGCTGATGCCCGGCGAGACGATCGGCATCGTGGGCGAGTCCGGCTGCGGCAAGTCCACCACCGCCAACGTCATGTGCGGCCTGCAGGCTCCCACGTCCGGCCGCGTGTTCTTCAAGGGCATCGACGTGACCAAGCGCACGGCCGACCAGCGCAAGACGATCGGCCGCGTGATTTCGGTGGTCTTCCAGGACCCCGCCACCGCGCTGAACGCGCGCATGTCGGTCCATGACCAGCTTATGGACCCCATGAACGTCCACAAGGTGGGCACCAAGGACGAGCGCGAGGCCCGCGTGAAGGAGCTGATCGAAATGGTCGGTCTGCCCAGCTCGGTACTCGCCGCGCTGCCGGGACAGCTTTCCGGCGGCCAGCGCCAGCGCGTGGCCATCGCTCGCGCGCTTTCACTCAAGCCCGACGCGATCATCGCCGACGAGCCCACGAGCGCCCTCGACGTGTCGGTTCGCGCGCAGATCTTGAATCTGCTGTCCGACTTGAAGAAGGAGCTCGGTCTGTCCATGGTATTCATCAGCCATGACATTCAGACGGTCCGCTACATCTCCGACCGCATCATCGTCATGAACGGCGGCCAGGCCGTCGAGCAGGGCAAGGCGTCCGAGGTGTTCGAGAACCCCAAGGACGACTATACCCGTCTGCTTCTGGGCGCAGCGCCTTCGCTGCTTCACCCCGATCTGGGCGCGTAGCGTCGCTTCGCAGCTTTCAGGAGACCCGGCTTCGGCCGGGTCTCTTCGTTTTCCCGCATGAGGGGCGTTTTTTCGGATGGCGAAGGACGTGCATTTTGTATAGGGTCTTGCGCCTCCTTGACGCTTTGCGCCTCGGGCCATATAGTTTCGTTGTTTATGCAAACCGAAGAGTAGAGGTAATCACTCATGACTGACATCCAATTCCACGGTGTTATTCCTCCGGTCGTCATCCCGCTGACCGAGGAACGCACGCTCGACCTGGAGGCTCTCGAACGCTCGATCAACCGTATGATCGACGCGGGCGTCGACGGCCTGTTCTTCCTGGGTTCCAGCGGCGAGGTCGCCTTCCTCACCGACGCGCAGCGCTACCACGTGCTGCAGGAGGCCGTGGCTATGGTGCATGGTCGCGTGCCCGTTCTCGCCGGCATCATCGACATGGAGACCCTGCGCGTGGTCGATCAGGCCAAGCGCGCCACGGGCTACGGCGTCGACGGCCTGGTCGCAACCGCGCCCTTCTACGCCCTCGGCGGCCCGAAGGAGACCGAGCGTCACTTCCGCGCTATCCGCGAGCACACCGACCTTCCTCTGTTCGCGTACGACCTGCCTGCTTGCGTCCACACCAAGCTCGACCCCACGATGCTCGTCCGTCTGGGCACCGACGGCGTCATCCAGGGCGTCAAGGACTCCTCGGGCGACGACGTCGCGTTCCGTTGGCTCTGCCTCGAGAACGAAGACGCCGGCCACCCGCTGCAGGTGTTCACCGGTCATGAGGTCGTCGTCGACGGCGCGTACATGTCCGGCGCCGACGGTTCCGTCCCGGGCCTGGCAAACATCGATCCCCACAGCTATGTCGAGCAGTGGCGCGCCGCTCAGGCGGGCGACTGGGACAAGGTCCGCGAGATTCAGGACTACCTTGCACGCCTGATGTTCGTGACCCGCGTGGTCAAGGCGACCGTCGGCTTCGGTGCCGGCGTCGGTGCGTTCAAGACCGCTCTGTGGCAGATGGGCGTGTTCAACACGAACCAGATGCGCGAGCCCGTCCAGAAGCTCGAAGGCGAAGATGTCGAGGCCATTCGCGCCGTGCTCGATCGCGCGGGCATGCTCTAAGCCGTTGCCTCATCGCGCCGTCCTTGCGGGCGGCGCTTTTTGTTTGGGGCGCGTGCTGAAGCGGCGCATGCATCGCTGCGCGCACCGTGTCGGGCGGCCGCGATACCCTGCGGCCGCGTTTCGAGTCGTTATTCGGAGGAAACGATGAAATACCCGTCCACCGTGATCGCCGTCGACGTCGGCGGCACGAAAATCGCCTGCGCGGCCGTACGTTACGAGCGCGAAGGCGAGCAGCCTGTCGTGGAGGGCAAGCGCAGCGTCGCCACGTGCGCTCAGGAAGGCGGCGAGGCGGTGCTCGACCGCATCGTCGGTATCGTGGCCGATATGAAGGCCTTCTTGGATGATGAGGCGTCCCTTGTCGGCATCGGCGTGGGCACGGCGGGTCGCGTGGACGCTCGCGACGGCTCGATCGCCTATGCGAACGAAATCATGCCGGGTTGGACGGGCCGACCCGTCGCTGCCCGCCTGAAGGCCGAATTCGACATGCCCGCCGCCGTGCTGGGCGACGTGCAATCTCATGCCTTGGGCGAGGCCCGCTGGGGAGCCGCACGCGGCGCCCGGACCTGCATCGTGATGGCGCCGGGAACGGGCCTCGGCGGCGGCATCATCGTTGGCGGCCGCATCCTGCGCGGCGCGCACGGCTTTGCGGGAGAAATCGGCGCGACGCCGAATACGCTGCGCGCAGGTGACGGCAATCTCGAATCCGTGGCGGCGGGAAGCGGCATCGAGGCCCGCTACGAAGCCGCCACGGGCCTGCATCTGAGCGGCGCCGAAATCTCCGCCCGCGCCAACGAGGGCGAGCCTGCCGCGCGCGAGGTCATCCAGAATGCCGGTCGCGCGCTCGGAATCGCGCTCGCGGGGTGGGCGAACATGCTCGACCCTGAAATGGCCGTGGTGTCGGGCTCGGTCGTCAAGGCCGGCCCCATCTGGCGCGACGCGCTGCTCGCCGCCTATGTGGAGCATGCTCCCGACGTGCTCGCCGGTCTTCCCGTGCTGGATGCGTCGCTCGGCGACGCCGCGCCTCTGGTCGGCGCGGCCGAAAACCTGCTGGATTCTTTGGAAGGATAGAGATGGATCCCATCATCGAACAGTTGAAGGGCAAGCTCATCGTGAGCTGCCAGGCCTACATGGGCGAGCCCATGCGCCATCCCGAGACCATGGCCCAGATCGCCCGTGCGGCCGAGTTGGGCGGCGCCGCGGCCATCCGTTGCCAGGGCCTCTCCGACATCGCCGCCATCAAGGGCCGCGTCGAGATCCCCGTCATCGGTCTGTGGAAAGAGGGCCACGAGGGCGTTTATATCACGCCGTCCGCCCGCCATGCGCGCGCCTGCATCTCCGCCGGCTCCGATATCGTCGCGATCGACGCGACGGGCCGCCTGCGTCCCGACGGCACCACGTTCGAAGACACCGTCGAGGCCGTGCGCGGCGAGACGCTGATCATGGCCGACTGCGCTTGCATGGACGACGTGCGCCGCGCGGTCGCCGCAGGCGTCGACATCGTCTCCACCACGATGGCGGGCTATGCTCCCGGCCGCGAGAAGACCGAGGGCCCCGACCTCGACTTCGTGCGCGAGGCCGTCGCGGTCGCAGGCGATATCCCCGTGTTCTGCGAGGGCCGCGTCCATACGCCTGCGCAGGCGCGCGAGGCGCTCGAGGCGGGCGCGTTCGCCGTGGTCGTCGGCACCGCCATCACGCATCCCACGAGCATCACGGGCTGGTTCTGCAGCGCCATGGCGTAGGCGAATGGAAGAGAGAAGGAAGGGGCGTGCTCCAGTGACGGAACGCGAGAAAATCCGCGAACTGATTGATGCCGCAGATAAGGCGATAAAATAAGAGCGTTTCGACGATTTGAAGGAATTCTATACCGACGATGCCGTGTTGGTGGTGCGCCCCGGCCTCGAGGTTCGGGGCAAACAGGCTATCAAAGAGGCGTTTATCAAGATCGCGGCATATTTCGACAATAGCGTTGTGCCGACGCAAGGCAAGATGCAGATGATTGAAGCGGGCGATACGGTGCTCGTTCTTTCCCAGACCCTGCTTGATGCCGATAACAAGCAGGATTCCGAATATAGCATGGACCGCAGGGCAACCTACGTCTACCGCAAAGTCGACGGGGGATGGCTTTGCGCGATCGATAATTCCTACGGTACGACGCTGCTCGATTGATTTGCGTCGATGTGGCCGGTAGAAGCGATGCGTGAACGCGTGATCGAACGCGGGCCTCGCGTCGCGGCGGCAAGAGGCGCGTTCATGCGGGTTTCTCAGAGAGAGCTTGCGTGGACGCGCCCTATTTCATGCAGGATACGCGTTGTCGCTCTCCGTTTTCAATGATGATGCGTTCCGACCATTGTATGAGGATGTCGCAGAGTTCGTCGATTGTGTGGGATCGAAGGGTTTCGTTATTGCAGGAGAGTTCCAGTATAGTCTCCTCGTCTGACCATTTCTTGCTTTTTGCGACCGTTGTCATTGCTGATCGAGAGCGAGGGCGGCCAAGCCCATGCGCGACGCAATGGGCTTGCATGACGAAGAGCGATTCTTTAAAGAGCGCCTGTGCCGCATCGTAGCTCGAATCGGGGTCTTGCACCGAATCGAACGCGCAAAGATGGCAGGCGGCATGATAGAGGCCTGCTGCCCCGATCGCGGCGGCCTGTCGCGCCTCGTTTTCCGTCGGAGCTTCGACGATGTCGAGAAGCGATCCGTGCAGTGCTTTCGTGTCGTTGACGAATTGGAACAGCTCGTGACGCGGCCATGCGGCAAGGGCTGCTCGACTGCCGACGAAGCCGCATGCGAGGTCGCTTCGCTCCATCGTCGCCACGATTTCGCGATATCGTTCGATCGTATTCGCGTCGAGCGCGTCGAAGACCGCGACGAAGTCGATATCGCTTTCGTCTCGGGCTTCGCCTCGTGCGCGGCTCCCTTGTATTCCCGCGAACACGAGATGCTCGCCGAAGTGCGCTCGGAGTTTTTCCAGGAGCACTTCGCTCCATTCTTCGATATCTATCATGGTCCTCATCTTTCTCGCTCGAAGCGGGGCGCGTCGTTTTTTTCGGGAAAAGAGGCGCCTGCTCGGAATTCGTCCGTTCGGTCGCGGCGCTTCGCAGGCTTTCTACATTATATTTCCGATGCTCGCGATCGCGACATCCCGTTTTCGTAATGCGAAAACCGTTCGGTTCTTGCAAGGGGCGGCGCTTGCAAGCGGCGTGCGGGTATACTATTACGTTATGGATACTTTCGAAATCATCACCAAAGAAGACGTTGCTCGTGCTGTGTACGAGGCTATCCCGCGGATAGCCTGCGAGCTGCCGGGCGATGTGCTTGCGGCGCTCGAAGGGGCCCGCACGGCCGAGGGCCCGACGCGCGGCGCTTTCGTGCTCGACCAGCTGATCGAAAACGCGCGTATCGCCGCCGCAGACCGCGTGCCGCTGTGCCAGGACACGGGCACGGTGTGGGTCTGTCTCGAAGCCGGCCCCGATGTGCTCGTGCCGGGCGACGTGTTCGCGTTCGTGAACGATGCCGTGGCGCGCGCCTATGACGAAGCGCGTCTGCGCAAGAGCGTCGTGCGCGATGCGCTATTCGACCGCGCCAATACCGGCGACAACACGCCCGCGTTCACCGACGTGCATTTCGTCGACCGCCCCGGCGCCCGCGTGCACGTGATGCTCAAAGGCGGCGGCTCCGACAACGCCTCGCGCGTGGTCATGCTGGCCCCCGGCGCGGGTCGCGAAGGCATCGTGAACGAAATCATGGATTGCGTGTGCGCGAAAGCCGCCAACGCCTGCCCGCCGCTCGTGGTGGGCATCGGCGTGGGGTCGACGTTCGACAAGGTCGCGCATCTCGCGAAGTCGGCGCTGCTGCGCCCTGTCGGTGAGCGCTCGCCCGATCCGCGTGCGGCGGCGTTCGAACAGGAGATGCTCGACGCGATCAATGCCACGGGCATGGGCCCCGGCGCCCTTGGCGGGCGCACGCTCGCGCTCGATGTACATGTCGAAACGGCGCCGTGCCATATCGCCGCGCTGCCGCTTGCGATCAACATGGGCTGCTCGGCCATGCGTCGCGCGACGATCGAGCTTGCGCCCGCATCGAAGGGAAGGGGAGACCGATGAACATGGAGCAGAAAAGGGTTTCTCTTCCGCTTGACCGCGCAGCGCTGCGCGGCCTGCATGCGGGCGATGCCTGCCTGCTTTCCGGCGAGATGTTCATGCTGCGCGATGCGGGCCACGTGCGTTTGCTCGCCGAGCTCGAGGAGCAGGGGAGCCTTCCGTACGGGCTCGACGGCGCGACCATCTTCTACGCGGGTCCGTCTCCCGCGGCGGCGGGGCGTCCGTTCGGAGCGGTCGGTCCGACCACCGCATCGCGCATGGATTTCGCGGCGCCGACGCTTTATCGCGCGGGCATCGCGGCGACGCTCGGCAAGGGCGTGCGCGGCTCCGAAGTGGTCGAAGCTTGCAAAGAAACCGGCTCGGTCTACTTCGTGGCGACAGGCGGCGCGGCTGCGCTTCTGGCCCGATGCGTCGTGTCGGGCGAAACGCTCGCGTACGACGACCTAGGAACCGAAGCTTTACGGCGTATAGAAGTTTCTGACCTGCCTGTTTTTGTTGGAATCGACACCCAGGGGGAATGCATCTATGACTAGTGCGGATCGCTTCGCCGCGCCCGCAGGCACGTCCTCGCGCGGCGTTTTCGTCACCTTCGAAGGCGGAGAGGGCGCGGGCAAATCGACCCATGCGGCCGTCTTCGCCGACGCCTTGTGCGCCGCCGGCCGCGAAACGCTGTGCCTGCGCGAGCCAGGCGGCACCCGCATCGGCGAGCAGCTTCGCTCGGTGGTGCTCGACCCCGCCAACGGAGAAATGGCCGCCATGTGCGAGCTGTTCGTCTACGAGGCCGCCCGTGCGCAGCTGGTGAGCGAGAAAATCGCGCCCGCTCTCGAACGCGGCGCCGTCGTGCTGTGCGACCGCTTCTGCGATTCCACGGTGGCGTATCAGGCATACGGCCGCGGCCTCGACGAGGATGCGGTGCGGCGTGCCAACGACGTCGCATGCCAGGGCGTTCGTCCCGACATGACCGTCGTGCTCGAGGCGCCTTCGGCCGCCTCGGGGCTTCGCCGCGCCGAGACGGTGGCCGAGCCCGACCGCCTTGAACGCGCGGGCGAGGCGTTCCACGAGCGTGTGAACGAGGCGTTTCGCGCGATCGCGGCATCCGAGCCCGAACGCGTACGCGTGGTCGTGTCGCAGGATTCGATCGAAGAGACGGCTCGCGCCGTGTTCGAGCATTTCGAGGACCTCTTTCCCGAGCTTTCGCTCGATGAGGTCCTGCGCGCCGCCCGCGAGGCCGCGGCGCGCCGCGCTTCGGAATCGAGGCTCTGATGGCCGATGCATTCGAAGAGATTTTCGGACAGCCGCGCGTGCGCGAGTTCCTACGCGCGTGCGTTTCCTCCGGCAAGGTGAGCCACGCCTATCTGTTCTGCGGGCCTTCCGGTTCGAATAAGACGAAGGCTGCGTTTTCGTTCGCTCAGGCGATCTTGTGTTCGGGCGATCCGTGCGCCGATTGCGAGGGCTGCACATCCGCGTCATGCGGCCAGATCGCGCGCAAGACGCATCCCGACGTGCACTACCTGGCGCCCGAAGGCGCGCAGGGCTACGTGGTCGAGCAGATTCGCGATCTTGTGGCCGACACGTCGCTTGCGCCGATCAAGGCGCGCAAGAAAGTCTATATCGTCGACCGCGTCGATCTTCTGGGTACGGCGGCTGCCAACGCGTTCCTTAAAACGCTTGAGGAGCCTCCGGCCGACGTGGTGCTGATTCTGCTCGGACGCACGCGTGAAAGCGTGCTGCCCACCATCGTTTCGCGCTGCCAGGTGGTTCCATTCCGCCACATCCCGGCAAGCGAGGCCGCGGGCATCCTCGTTCAGAACACGGGCTGCACGCTGCCCGAGGCATCCATCGCCATCGAGGCCTGCGGCGGTTCGATCACCAAAGCCGCCGAATTTCTGCGTTCGAAGGAACGCGCGCAGTTCCGTCGCAAGACGGTCGCGGCGCTCGCCTCGCTGGCTCGGGCCGACGACATCGACGTGCTCGAGTACGCCGCCGATATCGTGCTCGCCTCCAAGGCGCCGCTCGATGAGGTGCGCCGCGAACAGGAACGTATGATGGAGGAGCGCGCCGAATTCCTTCAGAAGTCCGCGCTCAAGACGCTCGAGATGCGCAACAAACGTGCCTTTTCGCAGGCGAGCTTCGAGCTGCTGCGTCAGGTGGCAAGCATCACGCGCTCGTGGTTGCGCGATGCGGGCGCGATCTGCTCGGGCGCCGAGGACCTGGCGGTCAACGTGGATTGCATCGACGCATTGCGCGACTGTGCCGCGCGCACCGACCTGGCGCGGGTTTGCGAAGCTTTGGAACGCGTTTCGGCCGCCGAATCGGCCATCTCGTATAATGTATCGCCGCAAGTGAGTATCGAAGCCATGCTTTTCGAGATAAGAGAGGTACTGTATGCCTAACGTCGCCGCCGTCAGGCTGACCTATAACCCCAAGGTGCTGTGGTTCGATCCCAACGGGGTCGAATTCGCCGCGGGCGATGCGCTCATCGTGCGCACCGAGCGCGGTTTGGAATACGGCATTGCCGATGAAGACCTCAAGAAGGTCGAGCAGAAGGCCCTCAACGCGCTGAAGTGCGCGCTCAAGCCGGTCGTGCGCAAGGCGACGCCCGAAGATGCGCAGGTCTGGAAAGAGATGCAGGACAAGGCCGCCGAGGCATTGCCCGTGTTCAAACAGATGGTTGCCGAGCATAAGCTCGACATGCACCCCGTGACTGTCGAGTTCCTCTTCGACGGCGACAAGGCCGTCTTTTACTTCGAGGCCGAAGACCGCGTCGATTTTCGCGAATTGGTGCGCTCGCTGGCCGCTCGTTTCCACGTGCGTATCGACATGCGCCAGATCGGCGTGCGCGATGAGGCTCGTATCGTGGGCGGTCTCGGACATTGCGGCCAGGAACTGTGCTGCAAGCGCCTGGGCGGCGAGTTCAACCCGGTGTCCATCCGCATGGCGAAAGACCAGGACCTCTCGCTCAATCCCCAGAAGATTTCGGGCGTGTGCGGTCGCCTGATGTGCTGCCTGCGCTACGAGGCGGATGCCTATAAAGAGTTCAAGTCGCGCTGTCCGAAAATGAACTCCATGGTGTCGACGCCCGAGGGCGACGCCAAGGTCATCGACATCAACGTGCCGCGCGAAACGGTCACGATCATGGCGGGCGACAAGCGCGTCAAGATTCCCGTGTCCGAGATGGAGACCGATAAGAAGACGGGCAAGCCGGGAATCGTCCCCGCCGATGTCTATGACGAGTGCGTGAACAAGGGAAATGCGCCTACGGTTCCTTCCGAGGTGCTGGTCACCCCTATGTTCACCGGAACCGACAAGCTGGCCGACAGCACAGCACGCAGCGCTTCGTCGCGCAATCGCGACGAAGAGAAGAAACGTTCCTCGCGCCGTCGCCGCCGTTCCGGTCGCTCGGGTTCGCAGGCGTCGTCTTCCTCGTCGCAGGAATCGTCGTCCAAGCAGCAGCGCCAGCAGGGCGATAAGCGCGAGCGCGGAAAGCAGTCTCAGCAGGGCGGAAAGTCCCAGCGTCAGCAGGGCGCGCTGAAGCAGGGCGGCAAGCAGCAGGGCCAGGGCAGGCCGCAGTCCGACAAGCCCAGGACCCGCAGGCCGGGCCAGCGCTCGTCGGGCCTTTCCGACGTGCGCGCCCAGGACAAGCAGCGTTCGTCGCAGCAGCCGCGTCAAAACCAGTCTCAGCCCCAGGCGTCCTCCGAGCATCGCAAGTCGCGTCGCCGTAGCCATAAGGCGCAGGGCGCCGATCCGCGTCAGGACCGCTAGAACCCGCCGCCGCATGTCATCGCATGCGGCGGTTTTGCATAAGGGCGCCCGCACGCCCCTCGAGAAGAAAGGATTCCGCCCATGACCGAAACGCCGCTTCGTCATGAAGGCCGCACCACGCTGGCCTACGCGCTTCTGATCGACCTCTACCAGCTCACCATGGCTCAGGGCTATTGGGAGAACGGCAAGGCCGACGAGCAGGCGTGTTTTCACATGTTTTTCCGCGACAATCCTTTCAAGGGCGGATTCGCGATCGCATGCGGCGCGGCCCAGCTCGCCGAGATGATCGACGGCTTCGCCTTCTCCGACGACGACATCGCATATCTCGCGTCGCTCGACGCGCCGGGCGGCGGCGCGCTGTTCGACCGCGATTTCCTCGACTACCTGCGCACGATGCGCCTGACCGTCCAGGTCGACGCCGTGCGCGAGGGCACCGTGGTCTTTCCGATGGAGCCCATCGTGAGGGTGACGGGCCCGATCCTGCAGTGTCAGCTGCTGGAAACCGCCCTTCTGTGCTGCATGAACTTCCAGACGCTGATCGCCACCAAGGCGGCGCGCGTCTGCCTAGCCGCCGAAGCCCCCGTGGCCGAGTTCGGCCTGCGCCGCGCCCAAGGAGCGGGCGGTTCGCTGTGGGCGAGCCGCGCCGCGGTGGTGGGCGGCTGCGCGTCGACGTCGAACGTGCTCGCCGGCAAGATGTTCGATATTCCCGTGTCGGGCACCCATGCCCATTCATGGGTCATGGCGTTCGACGACGAGCTCGAGGCGTTTCGCGCCTACGCGAAGAGCTTCCCGACCAACTGCGTGCTTCTCGTGGACACCTACGATGTCAAGCGCGGCATCGACAACGCCATCACGGTCGGCCTCGAGATGCGCGAGAGGGGGGAGCGCCTTTCGGGCATCCGCATCGATTCGGGCGATTTGGCGTGGCTTGCGCGCTATGCCCGCGAGAGGCTCGACGAGGCGGGTTTGACCGACTGCGGCATCGTGCTGTCGAACGATCTGGACGAATACACCATCAAGTCCATTCGCGACCAGGGTGCCCAGGTCATGTCGTGGGGCGTGGGCACCAAGCTCGCCACGGCCTACGACCAGCCTTCCCTGGGCGGCGTGTACAAGCTTTCGGCGACGCGCGCCTCTTCCGACGATGCGTGGTCGGCACGCCTCAAGGTGTCCGAGCAGTCTTCCAAGCTCACCCTTCCGGGCGTTTTGGACGTGCGCCGCTATCGCTTCGCGGACGGACGTCTGGCGGGCGACATGGTGTTCGACGTCAATGAGCCCATCGACGAGAACGGCACGATCATCGACCCCGCCGACCTGCTGCGCTGCAAGGAGCTCGGCGGCCTCGAATACGAGACGCTGCTCGCCCCGCTCGCGCGCGGGGGCGAATCGGTGCTGCCCGACGAGGAGCGTTCCGCCCAGGCGGCCCGCGGCCGCACGATCGAAGGCCTCCGCCATCTCGATGAATCGCAGAAGCGTTTTCTCAACCCTCATTCGTATCCGGTAGGCCTGGAGGCCGGGCTGTGGCATCGCCGCGCCGAAATGGCAGCGTCGCTGCGCGCGGCCCGAACTCCGCTCCGTTAAGAATGCGCGCGTATTCCGAGCAGCGTCCGGATGCTTGCGGTGGACTACAATATCGATACGAAAGGCCGCGTCGTCTTCGGGCGGCGCTTCGATAAGGCAGGTGCGTCATGATCAAACTTCTTACCGATTCGGTGGCTTCCATCCCGGCACATGATGCCGAAGCGATGGGAATCGATGTCATTTCCCTTTACGTCTACGAAGGCGATGTAGAGCACGTCGACGCCGAGATGGACCTCGACGCGTTTTATGCCAGGCTTCCGCAGATGTCCGACGACATTCCCACGTCGTCGCAGCCTTCGCAGCAGGCTTTCGAGGAATATTTCGAGAGGGCGGCTGCGCAAGGCGACGAGGTGCTCGGCGTGTTCATCTCGTCGAAGATGTCGGGCACGTTCGACGGGGCGTTGCGCGCGGCACGAGCGGTCCATGCCCGCAATATCGATTTCAAGGCGGCCATCGTGGACACGTATTCGACCGGCTGGGATCAGGCGTACTGCGTTCTCGCCGCCCAAAAGGCTATCGCCCGGGGCGCATCGCTCGAAGAAAGCGCGCGTGCCGCCGTCGAGGCCGTCGAACGCACGCGTTTCCTGTTTTCGCCGACGAATTTGACGTTTCTGCAGAAGGGCGGCCGAATCGGCGCGGCGAAGGCGCTGCTCGGCAATCTGGTGCGTATCGTTCCCGTGCTGACCGTGCGGGACGGCATGCCGCTCGATATCGCCAAGGCCCGTACGCAGAAGAAGGCCATAGCCCAGGCGTTCGAAATCTTTAAAGCGGATGCTGAAGAGAAAGGGCTCGAGGACGCCGTGGTACACTATATCGGTTCGCCTGACGACGCTACGGAATGGGCACGCACCGTGGTCGAGCCGTTTTTGGGCCGTGCCGTGCGCGTGTTGCCCGTGAGCCCCGTCGTCGGCCTGCACGTCGGCCCTGCTATGGGCATCGCTTATACCTGCGCCCGTCCGCTCGAAGGCAAGCTTACCGAGAAGGCGGACCTGGTTGCATTCGTGCGATAGGCGTTTTTCCGACGCTTTCGCTGAACTATCACTTACGAAGGGCCTCGGCCCGAGAGGAGCCATATGACCGCTCGCTGCAATCTGATTGTCGATTCCTGTTGCGATCTGCCTTTTGACGTGGTCGATCGCGACGGCGTCTATCTGATCGAATTCCCGTTCCTGTTCGGAGAGGAAGAGCATCTCGACGACCTGGGCCGCAGTATGTCCGCGCATGATTTTTTCGAGCGCATGCGCGCAGGGGAGCAGCCCACTACCGCACAGGTCTCCATCCCTGCGTTCACGCAGGCTTTCGAGGAGGCTGCGCAAAACGGCGTTCCTACGGTGTATTTGAGCTTCTCATCGGGCCTTTCGGGAAGCTACGACGTTTCTACCATCGTATACGATCAGGTCAAAGAGCGTTATCCCGATATGGAGCTGCATATCGTGGATACCAAGCTCGCATCCGTCGCCGAGGCGCTGTTGGTCTATGAGGCTATCCGTCAGCGCGAATCGGGGTTGACGGCCGCCGAGCTGGCGGCATGGGCGAGCGAGGCCCGTTATTTCGTGAATGCGCTGTTCATGGTCGACGATCTTGAGAGCCTGCGCCGTGGCGGCCGCATTCCCGATTCAGTGGCTTACGCCGGCGCCAAGCTCGATGTGAAGCCCCTGCTCACTATCGGCACCGATGGCAAGCTTTCGCTGAAAGGCGTCGCGCGCGGGCGCAAGAAGGCGATCAAACAGCTGGTCGAATACTACTTCGAGCGTCGTGACGAAAGCGGTTTCTCCCAGTGCGTGGTCACGGGGCATGCCGATTGCCCGAAGGACATGGAGCGCCTGCATGATGCGGTGACGAAACAAGACGAGAGCGTGCTGTTCATGGACAGCGCCATCGGCCCGGTTATCGGCAGCCATGTCGGACCCGACATGCTCGCCATCGTGTTCTGGGGCAAAGACCGCCGCGAAGACCTGTCGGTCGCCGACCGCATCGCCCGCAAGGTGAAAGGGGCATAGGCCCGCTTTCGGAAACGGGTCGTTTCTTTCGTGCCGAGTCGTGTCGGGAGGATGCATGTTCGAAGCATATCTGGAGCATTGCGAGCTGTGCCCGCGCAAATGCGGCGCGAATCGATCCGCAGGGCAGCGCGGGGTATGCGGCGCGGCCGGCGAGCTGCGTGTCGCACGCGCGGCGCTTCACTTTTGGGAGGAACCTCCCATCTCGGGAGACGAAGGCAGCGGCACCGTATTCTTTTCGAACTGCCCGCTGCATTGCGTGTATTGCCAGAACGCCTCGATCGCCAACGGCAGATCGGGTGCCGATATTTCGACGGATCGCCTGGCGAAGATATTTCTCGAGCTGCAAAACAAAGGCGCGCTCAACGTGAATCTGGTCACGGCGACGCATTACGCGCCCCAGGTCGTTGAGGCGCTCGTCCGTGCGCGAGAGGCCGGTTTGCAGCTTCCCGTGGTCTGGAATACGTCGGGTTATGAAACTCCTGAGACAATCGGCTTCGTGACGCCCTATGTCGACGTGTTTCTGACCGATATGCGCTATGCCGACCCCGCTACGGCGAAGGCGTATTCCCATGCGCCCGATTATCCTGCGTCGGCTCGCGCCGCGCTTGCGGCCATGGCGCGCACCGACGCCGACATCATCGTGCGCATTCTCGCGCTTCCCGGCCATCTTGACGAGGCGAAAGAAAACGTGCGCTTCGTTTTCGAGACGTACGGCGATCGCGTGACGCTGAGCATGATGAGCCAGTACACGCCGCCCGCGTCGTGTCCCGGCCACCCCGAATTGGAACGCAGGCTATCGGCCGAGGAATACGAGGAGCTTCTCGATTTCGCCGACTCTATCGGCTGCGACGAGTACTTCTGGCAGGATGGCGACGCCGCCGAGGAGAGCTTCATCCCTGATTTCGACAGCCTTGAAGGCGTCGTTGGCGAGGGGCTTTCTTCGCGTTAGGCCGCTGCTCCTTACTTATATACAACTGGTCCGCTGCCGGTTTCGGCGCGGCAGTATGTGAAAACGCCCCCGAACGGCGCCGCGGTTAGATTCCGCAGGTCGTTCGGGGGCGTTCGTCATGCGCGGGATATCGCTACTCGGCGTACGAGATCCTGACGCCTTTCGTATCGCATTCGAGCACGTGGACTTCGAATGAGGGGTAGAGGGCGGCGAGGCGGGCGCGCAGGCTTTCGGCCACCAGCCCGTCGGCCGTTACGGCCATCATGGTCGATCCCGACCCTGAAATCCACATGGTGCAGGCGCCGCCTTCGAGGCAGATGCGCCTGACCTCATCGTAGTCGGGGATGAGCGTGCGACGGTAGGGTTCCTGGAGCTTGTCTTCGCACGCCGCGGCGATCAGCTCGACGTCGCCCGTCTCGAGTCCGCGGGTCAATCCCGAAATGCGGCCCATCTGCCAGACCGCGGTGGAAAGGGGCACTTCCGTGGGCACGATCTTGCGCGCGCTTTCCGTTTTCACCTCGTAGGGAGGGATGACGGTGATGAACTTGAGGTGGTGGTTCACGTCGTAGCGGATGCAGCGCGGCAGCTCGCCTTCGGGCGTGAACGAGCAGACGAGCGATCCCATGATGGCGGGCGCCACGTTGTCGGGATGGCCTTCCATCCGGGTGGCGATGCTGACCGCTTCGGCGCGGCCCACGATGCGGCCCGTCAGCGCGGCAGCGCCCATGATGCCTGCCACGGTGCAGGTGGAAGACGAGCCGAGCCCGCGCGAAACGGGAATGTCCGTATCGATGTGGATCGAGATAGGGAAGGGCTCTTCGCCCCAATGCTCGAGCGCCAGGACGAACGAGCGGTACACAAGATTGTTCTCGTCACGGTACTTCTCGGGGCATCCGGTGATTGTCAGCTCGTCGGCGCGGTCGAAGGTGAAATGGGAATACAGGCCGACCGCCATGCCGAGGCAGTCGTAGCCGATTCCGAGATTCGCCGAGGTGGCGGGGACGGAAATCTTCACGCTCACAGCAGCTCACCGCACTTTCCTTCAACGTAGACGGGCATGTCGGCGGCGTCCATGACGTCGTCGAAACGGACGGTCGCGTTTTCGAGGGACGCGAGGGCGGCGGGGGCCTTCACGCCGCTTTTCTCTTCGAGCGCGCGCATGCAGTCGAAATCGGTGCCATCGGCGGGAAGGCCGAGCGCGGCGCAGACGTCGCGGCAGAACTTGTACGGACTCGCGGTGGAAAGGACCACGCGCGCCACGCCGTCGGCTTTCGGGACGCGCTGCGAAACGCGCCATGCCACGGCGGTGTGCGGGTCGAGGACGTAGCCCGTTTCCTCGAAGCATTCCTTCATGGCGGCACGCGCCTCGTCGTCGTCCGCGAAGCCGCAGGCGAAGGTCTCCTGGATGCGCTCGAGCATGGACGCGGGCACTTCGTAGCGGCCCGTTTTCGCCAGGTCGTCCATCAGGCGCGCCACCAGATCGGCGTCGCCGTCGCTCATGTAATAAAGGAGACGCTCGAGATTCGACGAAATCAGGATGTCCATGCTCGGCGAGATGGTCTTATGGAACGGGCGGTTGCGGTCGTAGACGCCGCTGGTCAGGAAGTCGGTCAGGACGTTGTTCGCGTTGCTCGCCACGATCAGCTTGCGTACGGGAAGGCCCATGCGCAGGGCGAAATATCCGGCCAACACGTCGCCGAAGTTGCCGGTGGGAACGCAGAAGTCGACTTTGTCGCCGCATTCGATCGCGCCCTGGCGCACCAGCTGCGCGTAGGCGTCGAAGTAGTAGACCACCTGGGGTGCAAGACGGCCGATGTTGATGGAGTTGGCGCTCGAGAGCACGACGCCCTGTTCGCGCAGGCGCTCGCGCAGCGCCTCGTCGGAGAAGATGCGCTTCACGGCGCTTTGCGTGTCGTCGAAATTACCGCGAACGGCGCCGACGGCCACGTTGCCGCCCTGCTGCGTGACCATCTGGAGGCGCTGGATTTCAGACGTTCCGCCGTGGGGATAGAACACGGTGATGCCGAGGCCGGGCGTATCGGCGAAGCCTGCGAGGGCCGCTTTGCCCGTATCGCCGCTCGTGGCGGCGAGGATCATGATGCGCTCGCTGGTCGATGCGGCGGCGCGGCTCATGAGCTGCGGAAGCATTTGCAGCGCGACGTCTTTGAACGCGCTCGTGGGGCCATGGAAGAGCTCCAGGATGTAATCGTCGCCCACGTTCACGACCGGGACGGTTTCGGGGGCGGCGAAGGTGTCGCCGTAGGCGGCTTCGACGCATGCGGCGATTTCCTCGTCGGTGTAGTCGTCGAGCAGGATTTTCAGGATGAGCGCTGCGTTTTCGGCATACGCCTGCGCGACGATGCGGTCGAGGTCGACGCGCTCGGCCCCGAGGCCGTCGGTGACGTAAAGACCGCCGTCCGGCGCTAGTCCGTCGAGCACTGCCCGTTTGGCCGAGCACTCCTTCACGCTAGAGCGTGTGCTGTGGTACATTGATGCCATTCGACTACTCCTTGGCGTTTCGCAGATGGGAATGAGGCCTTGTCGGCCGTGGTTTCGGCTAATACTAGCAAGAAAACGCGCGCCCGGCGCGACCTGTCGGGGAAATGACCGACCCGTTCCCGCTGCGGTTAACACGGATGTAACGAGCGGCCCGGCTTCGTCCGTGCGCCCGCCTTGCCCGTGCGTCGAAGAGGCCGGCAACCGAATCGAAGGTGGGCAGTATATGATCAAGATAACGAAGTTCGGCGGCTCGAGCGTCAGCTCCGCCGAGCAGTTCAAGAAGGTGAAGAAGATCGTCGAGGCCGATCCGGCCCGTCGGTTCGTCGTGGTTTCCGCCGCGGGCAAGCGCGATAAGACCGACAGCAAGATCACCGATCTTCTGTATCTGGTCAACGCGCACCTGCAGTACCACGTGTCCTGCGACGACCTGCTCGGAACTATCGGTCAGCGCTTCTGCGAAATCGCCAAAGAACTCGATTTGGATTATCCCATCGGCCACGAATTCGGCGTATTCCGCGAACGCGCCAAGCGCGGCGATTTCACGCCCGAATTCATCGTCAGCCGCGGCGAGTACTTCACCGCGCGCATGATGGCCGAATACCTGGGCTTTCCTTTCGTCGACGCGGCCGACGTGATCGCGTTCAACCAGGACGGCACGCTCGATATGGACCGCACCGGCGAACAGCTGCGCGCCGCGATCGGCGAAGAGAAGCATTTCGTGCTGCCCGGCTTCTACGGCGCGACCGCCGACGGCCAGGTGCGCCTGCTCGACCGCGGCGGCGGAGACATCACGGGCGCCATCCTCGCCCAGTCCCTCGGCGCCGACCTGTATGAGAACTGGACCGACGTGTCGGGCTTCTTGACGGCCGATCCGCGCATCGTCGATAGCCCCAAGTCCATCTCGCGTATCACCTATGCCGAGCTGCGCGAGCTTTCCTACATGGGTGCGAGCGTCCTGCATGAAGAGGCGATCTTCCCCGTCAAAGAGGCGGGCATCCCCCTGGTCATCAAGAACACCAACCGCCCCGACGATCCCGGCACCGTGATCAGCGAAGAGACCGAGCCCGGCTTGGCCGAGCCCATCATCACGGGTATCGCCGGCAAGCGCGACTTCGTCGCCGTCCACATCCGCACCAACCATATGTCCAACCAGATCGGCTACTTGCGCAAGGCGCTCGCGATTTTCGAGCGCTATCGCGTGAGCATCGAGCATATCCCGTCGGGCATCGATTCGTTCGCCGTGGTGGTCCAGGGCGCGGACGTGAAAGACTGCCTGTACTCGATCGTCGGCGACATCCAACGCGAGCTCTGTCCCGATGAAATCAAGGTCGTCGAGCACCTCGCCCTCATCTCCACGGTCGGCCGCAACATGTCGAGCCGCCCCGGCATCTCCGGCCGCCTGTTCGGCGAGCTCGGCAATGCAGGCATCAATATTCGTATGATCGCCCAGGGTTCCGAGGAATTCGATATCATCGTCGGCGTCGAGGACGCCGATTTCGAGCGCGCTATCCGCGTGATCTACGACGCGTTCGTCGATTCCGAAGACAATGTGATCACCGTCGAAGAACTCGAAGAGAAAGGCTCCTTCCATGAGGTCGTATAACGTCGCCGTTCTCGGTGCCACGGGCGCCGTGGGCCAGCAGATGCTGGCATGCTTGGCCGAGCAGGATTTTCCCGTCGGCAACCTGAAGCTTCTGGCGTCTTCTCGCAGCGCGGGCAAGATCGCGCAGTTCAAAGGCGAAGATGTCGTGATCGAGGAAGCGCGCGACGAGGCCTTCGACGGCGTGGACATCGTCCTCGGCGCGGCCGAGAATAACATCGCCGAGCGTTTCGTGCCCGTGGCGCGCGAAAAGGGCGCCGTGACGGTGGACAATTCGAGCGCGTATCGCCTCGACCCCGACGTGCCCCTGGTCATTCCCGAGGTCAATCCCGAGGACGTCGCGAAGCACAACGGCATCATCGCGAATCCGAACTGCGCCACGATCATCGGCCTGGTCGCCGTGAATCCGCTGCATAAGCTGGGCGGCATTAAGCGCATGGTCGTTTCCACCTATCAGGCCGCCTCGGGCGCGGGCGTCGGCGGATTGCGCGAGCTCGAATCCCAGATGGCGCGCATCGCTGCGGGCGAGCCCATCGAGGACCCCAAGGCGTTCGCCTATCAGCTCGCATGCAACCTCATTCCTCAGATCGGCGGTTTCGACGAGGTCGGTTACACGTCCGAGGAAATGAAGATGCAAAACGAAGGCCGCAAGATCCTGCATGCCGCCGACCTGCGTGTCAACTGCACTTGCGTGCGCGTGCCGGTGATGCGATCCCATTCCGAGAGCATCACGCTCGAGTTCGAGCGCGAGGTCGGCGTCGAGGCCGCACGCGCGGCCCTCGCGGCGGCTCCGGGCGTCAAGCTTGTCGACGATCCTTCGGCGCTGGCGTATCCTATGCCTCTCGACACCACTGACCAGGATGACATCTTCGTCGGTCGTGTGCGTGAGGATATTTCCGCCGAAGCCGGCCGACACGGCCTTACGTTGTGGTGCTGCGGCGACCAGATTCGCAAGGGCGCTGCGACCAATGCGGTCCAGATCGCTAAGATGCTCACCGAATAGGCGACGGATCGCTTCGTCTTTCGCGTGAAGAGCCCTCGCCGTCCCTAGGGACGGCGAGGGCTCTGTTCTCCGGGTGTTTTCCCGGAATTCGAATCGCATACGAAACGACGGTGCGTCGTTTCCGTGTTGTGGTAAAATATCCCAGCTTTCATATGCCAGTGTGGCGCAACGGTAGCGCAACTGATTTGTAATCAGTGGGTTGCGGGTTCGATTCCTGTCACTGGCTCCAGAAGCTCGTCGGGCCGGATGTCATCCGGCCCGTTTTTCTTTCCGGGCTTCATCGTGCATTTTCGAGGAATGCCGCGACGGCCGTCTTATTCCATCTCCAGCAGCTATCGGCGTTTCTCGGTCTTCGCGTCGTCGGTGAGCCTCCAGCGGTAATGGGGGTTTTTCTTGAGAAACGATCTGCGGCAAAGCCAAGTGATTCCCAGCAGGACGAGGGTCGTGACCATGCAGGTGATGAAGAAGTCGGCTACGAAGGCGTTTCCTTCGAGCCAGGCGTACAGCGTGGCAAGGAGGAAGAACGCCGAAAGGCTTGAATTGAGCACCGTGAACACTTTTATCAGGACCTCTTTGGCCCGTGCCGGCGTCGAGCGCCACGAGACGAAGGCATAGATAGCGATGGCGATGATCGCGAGAACCGCGAGAAGCGGGATGATGCGCGAAAGGCGCGCGGCGAGCATTGCTGGCATGGGGGCTCCTGTCATGCGAATGGCGCGATATCGAATCGGCGCCGCGTACGAACCAATCATAGCGCAACGACGCCGCCGACCGTATGGCGCAAGGTTTCGGTATCGTGCCGGTTTTCGGCCCGCGTTCGATGCTCTTGGGCATAGGCGGAAATTCGTCTTGCATCGAACATTTATTCGTATTATATTCAAAACGAATAAATGTTCGATTCTTGTAAGGCGGCATGCATGGATACGATCGAAAAGCTCGGCATTCTGGCCGATGCGGCGAAATACGATGTGGCTTGCACGTCGAGCGGCGTCGATCGCGGCACGGCGACGGGCAGGCTCGGCAACGCGGTGTCGGCGGGCATATGTCATAGCTTTTCCGCCGATGGCCGCTGTATCGCGCTTCTTAAGGTGCTTTTCTCCAATGCATGCGCCTACGATTGCGCCTATTGCGTGAACCGCCGCGAAAACGATGTGCCGCGCGTTGCTTTCAAGCCTCGCGAGCTGGCCGATTTGACCATCGAATTCTATCGACGCAACTATATCGAGGGGCTGTTTCTCTCGAGCGGGGTCATCGGCTGCGCCGATCGCACCATGGAGCTGATTATCGAAACTCTGCGAATCTTGCGCGAAGAATACGGTTTTCGCGGCTACATTCACGCGAAGGCCATCCCCGGTGCTTCGCCCGAGCTTGTCACGCGTCTGGGGCTTCTCGCCGACAGGATGAGCATCAATGTGGAATTGCCCTCGAAAGAGAGCCTTGCCTTGCTTTGTCCCGAGAAGTCGAAGGATTCGGTCATCGATCCCATGCGTCAGATCAGGGAGGGCATCGCTGAAGACAGGGAGGTTCGCGCGGCGTTGCGCAGAAAAACGTGCTATCTCTCGGATCGCCGCCCGCGTAAGCCGGCGCGCTCGTTCGTGCCTGCCGGGCAAAGCACCCAGATGATCGTCGGGGCAACCCCTGAAAACGATTTCCGCATCCTGACGCTCTCATCGTCGCTGTATCGCACCATTGGTCTCAAGCGCGTTTTCTTCTCGGCCTATCTTCCCGTTAACGAAGACGACCGCCTTCCTCGTTCCCATATCGCGCAGCTTAACCGTGAGCACCGACTGTACCAGGCGGATTGGCTCATGCGTTTCTATGGGTTCGATGTCGCGGAAATCATCGACGAACGCACTTCGTTTCTCGATGCGGAATTGGACCCGAAGGCTTCGTGGGCTCTACGTCACCTCGATTTGTTTCCCGTCGAGGTGAACACCGCCCGTTACGAGATGCTTGTGCGCGTGCCGGGCATCGGCGTACGCGGTGCACGTTCCATCGTCGCCGCTCGCCGTGCGACCCGTTTAGGCGAGGTCGAATTGCGTAAGCTCGGAATCGCATTCACGCGCGCCCGCTTCTTCATCACGTGTAAGGGGGTGTATCAGGGCAAGGGAGTCGAATACACCCCCGAAGCCCTGCGATCCTGTTTGGTTGATTCCTCGCGGCCCGAAAGAGCGGGCGGCAGGCGCCGCGTCGTCGCCGGCCAACTTTCGCTTTGGGACGAAGGGGGGGGCGGCGGGACGAAAACGGGGAGTAGCTTTCGTTCGGCGGCGTAGCGAAAGAAAGGAGGGCCGCTGTGTCTATGGCGTATCTCTATGACGGAACGCTCGAAGGGATGCTTTCGTGCGTCTTCGAGGCGTATGCGTCTCGGGAAGATCCGGTCGATATCGTGAAAAAGTCTGCTTTCATGCCACGGCTCGGACAGCGCGCGAAAGTCGTCGCCACCGACCGCGTTCGCGCCTGCAGGGTCGAGAACGGGCTTATTCGCACATGCGGCCGCAAAGCGTACGAGGCCGTCGGTGTAGTCCATTGCTCGGATGATCCCGGGAAAGGGCGTGCGATTCTCGAGTTCGTGCGTTATGCGATGAGGCGTGGACCCGCTGCTGTGCGCGATATCGCACATGAAAGGGTCCGCGCGTTCGCCGAAATGGAACGGTCGGTCCGTAACGAAAAACATCAGTGGCAGCAGTTTTTGCGATTCGAGCAGGTCGAGGGAGGAGTCTACGTCGCTCGTTGCGACCCCAAGGCGAACGTGGTCGCGCTCTTGATGGATTGGTTCGCAGCTCGTTTCAACACGCAGAGCTTCGTCATCTACGATGAGCTCCGCCGCATCGCAGGGGTTTCGCGGGGCGGGTCATGGGTCATGGTTGAAGCCGACGGATTCGATATTCCTGCCGTTACGGGCGAGGAGCGCATCGTGGCGCAGGCTTGGAAGCGGTTCTACGATGCAGTGGCGATCGAAACTCGCACGAACCACGACCTCCGGAAAAGCTTCATGCCTGAACGCTTCTGGAAGAATATGACGGAAATGAAAGAAGCCCTGCCTCGTGACGGAATGTACGAGGCAGGGCTTGGGAGAAGCGATCGTTTGCGGGGCGGGGACGTGAGGGCCGAAGGGCTGGGCGTTATTTCTGGCTCGCCTTGCTCATCTGCTCCACGTCTACCGAAATAGTATGGCTGATCGGTTTCCATTTCGCCTTCTTGAACAAAGCGATCAAGGCGATCGGAATGTAAGTCAGCATGAAGAACGGGAAGGTGAACAGATAGGCGATTTTCTTGCCCGGGGTCGAATGGATATTGTCCCACTCGGTGAATGTGGTGAGCGCGCCCAGGATGAACATGAACAGGCAGTAGTTGAACAGGCAGAAGAACATGCAGGATAGAGCGCTGACGATCATCGATCCGGCGGAGATGTATCCCAGCAGGGCGAGGATGGCGATCGTGCCGTTGAAGCCGATGGTGATGATCGTGAGCAGCATCGCGGGTGCGATGGTCATGAGCATGTCGTAGCATGCGAAACGGGCGCCTTTTTTGTTCGTGAAGATGCCCTTGAGCAGGCCCCATGCATAGTGGGCGAACACCTGGTAGAAGCCTTTCGCCCAGCGGAATCGCTGGTTCCAGGAGTCTTTGAATGTCACAGGCTGCTCGTCGTAAAGCATGGCGGTGGGGCAGTAACTGATGCGGCCGCCTTCGGTAATCGTCTGTGCGGAGAATTCGATATCCTCGGTCAGAAGGTGCCACTTCCATCCGCCGTGGCGGGCGAGCACGTCGGCTGCGATGTAAAAGCCGGTGCCCGAGATGGCGCAGCTGGTATTCAAGGTCAAGCGAGCCTGGCTAAGGTATTTCGCCTCACGCAAGAACCAGACGGCGTATCCTGCCGAAATCCAGTTGCTGCCATAGTTTTTAGAGTTGCGGTAGCTCGTCGAGGCGATTGCACCGCCGTCGAAGACCTTGTTCATCTCGCGGAAGTAGTTCACGTCGAGCACGTTGTCGGCATCGAAAACGAAATACGCCTCGTAGCCGTTGTCGGCGTAAAGCTCTTGGATGCGTTTGTACCCGAAGTCGAGGGCATAGCCTTTGCCGATGAGTTCTTTGTTGAATCGTTCGAACACATCGGTCGCTCCCGCTTCGCGGGCGATGCGGGCGGTGTCGTCGGTGCAGTTGTCGGCGATGACGAAGATGTCGATCAGTTCCTGGGGGTAGTTCTGCATACGGATGCTGTGAATGAGGTCGCCGATGACGGCGATTTCATTGCGTGCGGAAATCATCACCGCATAGCGATGATTTCGTTTGGCCTCCTGCTTGGGGGGTTTCTTCGTTAGAACGGTGAAGATATAGAAGAACTGATACACATAGCAGATCGTAAACGCCAAGAAGACGCCGGTATTGAATATGTCGACGACCGTGAGCTGCGAGAGAAACTGGTCTAACACGAGGTCGCTGCCTTTCGCCCTACTTTGAACAAAACTTTCAAAATTATAGAGTCAATGCCGTGCCGCATACTAGCGGCTGACTGCAAGCAGACACAAAATGCATCTTCGCGTCGCCTCCCCGTGCTTGCGTTTCTTATATTGAATCGCATAAGCGCGCAACGGGCTGTTCGTTGAAGATCCGTTGACGACGCTCCATAATGGCCGGAATTCGTATTAGACGCGTGCGAACGTGACGAGGCGCGAAGCGCATTGAACGCGCGCGAGGGCATCTTGAATGCCTGCGAGGGTTGCTCCCGTGGTAGTGACGTCGTCGACGGCTATGACGCGGTCGAAACCTGCGGCACGCGGTGCGCGAAACCTGCCGGCGATGTTCGCCGCTCGCTGCCTTCGCCCGAGTGCTCTCTGGTCGTCGGCGCCGGCTTGCTCGACGAGTCCGATGCAAGGCAGGCCGACTTCGTGCGCGAAGGCATCGGCGAGGAAGCGCGCGTGGTCGAAGCCCCTGCGCCGCACGGCGTCGGGCGTGGCGGGCACGTAGGTGACGGCTTGGGCCCATGCGACCCAAGAAGGTTGCACGATACGTGCCATCATGCTCGCCATCAGGGGGCCGAGGCGCTGCTCGCCCTTGTCTTTATAGGTTTTCACGACGGCGGCGGCCGCGTCGTCGTATTCCAGGCAGGTTGCGCACGGAGCCGCCAGGGGCTTGTGCTCTACGGCGACGGCGTTGCAAGTGTCGCATTGGATGCGTCCCCAGGGCGCCCCACAGGCGGGGCATGCTTGGTAGAAGTCGACATAGCGTAGGTTTCTCAGGCATGATTCGCATAGCAACACGCCGGCTGCGTCGCAAAGCGCGCACCGGGTGGGCCAGAGGGTTTCGCAAAACGCCTGCGTTAGAAACGACGGCACGGCGGCGCCTCCTTTCTCGGGCTGTCCGAACCTAGGATAGAGCTGCGCTGCGGCTGATTTCCGGCCTGCGTGCGGCTGCAATCCGGCTCGCGTGCGACTATTCGCCGCAAAGCGTCGATTATCTTGTCTCGTGCCGTGGCCGTTCCCGGCTTTACGAAGGTCTTCCCCTGAAGAACGGGGCGTTTCCGCTAAATCTGCTAAACTTACCCCCGAACTTCTTTCGGGTCTGTAGTTGCGGGGGCGTTTCCGCCTCTCAGTCCATGGCAGATGCGGTCGAAAGGATCCACGTAAGCACGGCTTTGCCGGGTGAGCATGGCGTATCCTAGAAGTAAGACGCACCCTCCGGCGATTCTTTGCAGCATCCTGCTGCACCGGGGGAGAGGGCGGAGCGGAATAATCCGCAAACCCCCGGTGCGCGAGTGTGGGGGCAAAGACTAGGTCAGCCGGAAGAAGAAACGAATCGACAATCGGAAAAGAGGAACGAAACGATGAAGCATCGCGTGTCACTCGTAGGCGCGTTCGCCTGCGTCGTCTGCCTTGCGCTGGCGCTTGTCGGCTGTTCGCAGACGACCGCGTATACCCCCGAAACGCTCGAGCCCACGGTATCTTCGCCCACGATCGGCAAGGACGGCACTTTGAGGGTTGGTATCGGCGGAGGCGCTCCCTTCATGGTTTCCGCATCCGACGGTTCCGCTTCGGGCCTCGATGTCGATATGGCCGCGGCGATCGCCGACCAGCTCGGCCTCAAGCTCGAGGTCGTCACGCTCGGCAGCGCCGGCAGCGAGGTCGACGTGGACTCCGCTCTTAGGAAGGGCGATGTCGACATCGTCATGGGCGCCACGTCCTCCGACGAGAGCGGCAACGTATGGGTCTCCAAACCGTATACGCAGACGGGCGTCGCGTTGTTCGCCGCTCCGGGATCCAAGGTCCCTTCGCGCGATGCATCGCCCAAGATCGCCGCACAGTCTTCCTCGACGAGCGCCTGGGCCGTCACCAACGCTTTCGGCGATGATGCCCTTGTGGCCAAGGCCGACCTTCTTTCTGCGCTTTCTTCCATCGAGACGGGCGATTCCAAATATGTCGCGGCCGATGCGGTCATTGGAACGTATGCCGCCCTGGGCCAGAACGTCGACGTCGAGCCTGTGTGCGTGCTCGGCAGCATCGGCGGATACGGAGTGGCTGCAAACGCCGATAACGCCGACCTTCAGGAGGCCGTCTCCGGCGCCCTCGAGGCGCTGACGAATAACGGCATCGCCGGCGTGGTCTGCTCGAAGTGGCTTGGTTCTGCGCTCGATCTTTCCGCGCTGCCTCTCGTCGAGGTATCTTCGTCTGCAGCGGCGGCAACCAAGACGACGGACGTCGATGCAGCAGATTCCGACGCCGCCAAGGAAGAGTCCGTCGACGGCGAGGTTCTTCCGAAGGCCGAAGCCGGCTCGAATGCCGTTCTGCCCGGTGGAACCGTCGCGGGCTCGGATAGCGGAACGGCCGCCGGAACGACGACGGGATCGACGGCGGGCACGACCGTGGGAACGGATGCGCAAGCCGCCTAAACGGTCCGAATGATGAATTTACCGACACAACGCAGGGTTTCTCCGCATGTGGGGAAACCCTGCGTTGCATATATGCTATCTTTTAAGTAGCAATTAGACATACCCAAGGGGGACCACTCATGCTTGAATTGAAAGACCTTGTATTCGAGGTTCCCGTCGAGGACGGATCTTCGCAGACCAAGCGCATCATCGACGGCCTTACGCTGACGATCGCGGACGGCAAATTCACCGTCATTACCGGTCCGAACGGCGGCGGCAAGTCGACGCTTGCCAAACTCATCATGGGCATCGAACAGCCTACGTCCG
Organism: uncultured Slackia sp.; assembly: GCF_959608125.1. Classification (GTDB taxonomy): domain Bacteria; phylum Actinomycetota; class Coriobacteriia; order Coriobacteriales; family Eggerthellaceae; genus Slackia. Next base: position 22,635 of record NZ_CAUHPG010000004.1, on the reverse strand, counting down.
GATCGATCGTCTTCAACGGCCGGGATATCACCCGCGCCTCCATCACCGAGCGCGCCAAGCTCGGCATCGGCTACGGTTTTCAGCAGCCCGCCCGCTTCAAAGGCATGAAGGTCAAGAAGCTTCTCGAGCTCGCGGCAGGGAAGCGCCTTCCGGCTCTCGAGTGTAACGAGTACCTTGCGAAGGTGGGCTTGTGCTCGGCTGCGTATCTGACGCGCGAGGTCGACAAGAGCCTTTCCGGAGGCGAAGTCAAGCGTATCGAAATCGCTACCATGCTGGCGCGCGATTCCAAGATGGCTATTTACGACGAGCCCGAGGCGGGCATCGACCTGTGGAGCTTCGACCGTCTGACCGAGACTTTCCGCGATATCCACGAGACGCGTGACGATCGAAGCATCGTGATCATTTCCCATCAGGAAAGGATCATCCAGCTTGCTGATGACATCGTCTGCCTGCGCAACGGCCGCATCGAGGGGATGGGCCCGCGCGAAGAAATCCTTCCCAAGCTCGGTCTGGCCGACCGCGGCCAGCATGGCTGTCAGCTGACGCAGCCGACCGAGCTGCACCTGACCGAGATTTCCACGAATTGCTAAAGGAGCACGCCATGGCGGACCTTTCCACGATTGATGAGAAACTGCTCGAACAGATCGCCGACCTGCACGGCATGCCGCGCGGCGCCTTCAATATCCGCAAGGACGGTCAGCTGGTCGAGCGTCATTCGAGCGCTAATATCACCATCGAGACTTTCACCGACAAGCAGGGCATCGAAATCACCATTGCGCCCGGCACGAAGAACGAGACGGTTCACATTCCTGTCATCATGACCAAGGCGGGCATGACCGATGTGGTCTATAACGACTTCCATATCGGCGAAGACGCGGATGTCACGGTCATCGCGGGTTGCGGCATTCACAACACCGGCGACGAAAAGACCGAACACGACGGCATTCACAGCTTCTGGTTGGGTAAGAATTCCCGCATGCGCTACGTCGAGAAGCACTACGGCGAAGGCGAGGGCACGGGCGAGCGCGTCTTGAACCCCACGACCAACATCTACATGGCCGAGGGTTCCCATTGTGAGATGGAGTCCACTCAGCTGCGCGGTGTCACCTCCACGATTCGAGACACCAACGCCGAGCTCGAGGCGGGTGCAAAGCTCGTTTTGACCGAAAAGCTTCTCACGCATGGTTCTCAGACGGCAACGTCGAATATGACCGTGCGTCTGAAGGGCGATGATTCCAGCGTGCAGGTGATTTCGCGAAGCGTCGCTCAGGACGATTCCGTGCAGATCTTCAATCCGCTGGTTATCGGCGAGGCGGCTTGCCGCGGCCATGTGCAGTGCGATGCCATCATCATGGGCGAGGCGAAGGTGAAGGCGATTCCCGGTATCGAAGCGGCAAGCGAGGACGCCCAGTTGATCCATGAGGCTGCGATCGGCAAGATCGCGGGCGATCAGATCGTCAAGTTGATGACGCTCGGCTTGACCGAGGAAGAAGCCGAGGCCGAGATTCTCGACGACTTCCTTTCCTAAAAGCACCGCCCAATCCGCCTGCATAGGCGGACGTGAGCGCCGATGCGCTATGGATATTCAAGGCAAGGCCCGCATATGAGCGGGCCTTGCTCGTATAATACTCGGAATGCGACCAACGCATATATCGACGGATACAGCGAAAGGGGTGCCTTCATGGCGCGAGACGAACGCTATCGAGAGCAAACCGAAGAGGACTTGAAGAATGTGCCGCCTATGAGCGCCATGCAGAAGGTCATTCTCGCCGCAGCGGCGGTCATCCTTGCCGCGATCGTGGCATATATAGCATTCAACTAGTCGATCGGCGGTTTTTCCGAAAAGTCCAGGCTTTTCGGGCGATCGGGGAAGGAAGGCGTATTCATGGCGAAGCATGCCAAGCACGCACGTACCGATAAAGAAGAACAGGCCGTTGAGGTCGAAAGCCGGCAGGGTGAGCGTTCCGTCGAAGAAGGGGAAAGCGCGCAGCAGCCCCTTCTCGCTCCGGAGCATCCGGCGGCGGCGCACCATAAGGCTTCGAAGAGAATGCGCATCGTCTTGATCGCGGTGTCGATCGTGCTCGTTCTTCTGATCGCGGCCTTGGGCTATTTCGCCTGGATGCTGGTCGACGAGGCTCGCGACGTCGCTTATCAGAGCGCCGCCCAGACCGCCAAAGTCGAAAAGGATTCTTCGGCTCCCGCATCTGATGCGGGCAAGGGCGCGGGTGCCCGCAAAGAGGCGCCGAAACTCGTCGAGCTCATAGGCAAGACCCAGGACGAGGCGGTCGCCGAAATCGGTCGCGGAGCGACCGAGACCAGCTCCAAGGACATCACTGAAGAAAAGGGCGAGGGCGACGAGAAGACCACCGAGGTGGTGGGCCGCAGCGTGACCCTGGCGCTCACCGACGAGACGACGGATGCGCGCGGCAACATTCCGTCGGTATATCTGACGCTTGACGCTGACGGCGTGATCGTCGAGGCGGGCTATTCCGCGTCGGTCGGCTCGCTCGGTTATGGCGATGTGAGCTTCATAGACGCGGTTTCATCCGAGCATATCGTCGAGAACCTCGTCGAAACGGCGGGCGTCGATATCGAGCAGGGTTCGGTCGAGATGCCTGCGGTCGAGGACTATCGTACGTATGCCGACGACGGCACGACGATCGCCCAGGAGGTCTACACCTTCAGCGGAGACGGTTCGGGTTCGGGCGATGCGACCTATTCGTGGTCGTGCAAACTGAGCTACGACTATTCTGCCGCCAACGTGTCGGGCAATCTCGCCGACACCATCAGGCAGGTCTATGTTTATATCAAGGCCGCTTCCTAGTTGGGCGGAGGCATATTGCGAAGAGAGCCGCGGCGCATGCCGCGGCTCTCTTCGTTTATTTCGTGCAGGCTGGCGTTTTTCTTCAAACACTTTAGCACTCTACTATGATAAAGTATTAGAGCACACGCAAGAGAAAGGGGCGCTGCAGTGAAGCCGGTATGCCCGCGAGGGTTCAGGGATATCATGCCCGAAGAGGCGCTTCGTCGCGAGCGGATTACTCGCACGGTGAATGATGCATTCGCACGACGCGGCTATCTGCCCGTCGAAACCCCGCTTCTCGAAGACAGGCGCTCGATCGAACGCGCGGCATGCGTCGAAGACGCGGCTTTTCAGCTGTTCGATAGCGACGGACGCCTTCTGATGGTGAGAAGCGATCTGACCATGCCGATCGCGCGTCTTGTGGCGACGCGTCTCGAGCACGCTTCGGCGCCGTTCCGTCTTCGCTATGCTGCGCCTATCGTACGCGACCAGGCCCGTTTCATGGGTCGCTCACGTCAGTTCACGCAGCTTGGCATCGAGCTCATCGGCGAGCGCGGCCCTTCGGCCGATATCGAGGTCCTCTCGCTTGCGGCCGACGCGCTCGATGCGGCGGGCGTTCCTGGCTGGCGCATCGTCTGCGGCAGCGTTCGTCCTGTGAAAGACCTGCTCGCCGTTCTTCCTCTTTCCGATTCCCAGCGCAATACGGTGCTCGAATGCGCCAACGCATCCGACCTGGTCGGAATCGACGACCTTGCCGAACGGTTCGGCTTGCCCGAGCAGGCCGGCCGCGCGCTTTCACAGCTGTGCCGCATCGCCGGCGACGCGACGTGCCTCGACCGCGCGCGTGAAATCCTCGCCGCATGCGGCGCGGACGACGCCGGCGTGACCGAGCTCGAAGGGGTCCTGTCGGCCGCGCGCGCCCTCGGCTTGTCGGAAAAGATCGGCGTCGATTTCTCCGTCATGAATTCATTCGATTACTACACGGGCCTCGTCTTCGGCATCTATGCCCGCGGCCTTCCCGGCGCGCTCGGCTCGGGCGGGCGATACGACGATGCGTTCTCTCGTCTCGGCGGCGAAGGCCTTCCTGCAGCAGGCTTCGCCCTTTCGCTCGAGCAGATCGAAGAATCGCTCTCGCTCGATTCGGCCGCCGTGCGCCGCCCGTTGCGCGTGGCGGTGCCGAAAGGCTCGCTGTTCGCCGATACGGTGGCTGCTCTCGACCGGGCGGGACTCGATGTCGAGGCGCTGCGCGACCCGGGACGAAAGCTCGTTGTGCATGCGGGCGACGTCGATTTCGTGGTCGTCCGCCCGAGCGACGCCCCCGCGTTCGTGGCGTCGGGAGGAGCCGATTGCGGCATCTGCGGCAACGATTCCCTCATCGAAGCCGACCTCGATGCGGTGCAGCTGGTGGATCTGGGATACGGCACCTGTCGTTTCGTCGTCGCCGAGCCCGCGGATGCCGCAGGCGCTGCCGACGTCCGCTACGCCCGTTTCGGCAGCATCCGCGTCTGCACGAAGTATCCCCGGATCGCGCAGGCCTACTACGATCGTCTCGGCATGCAGGCCGATATCGTCACGCTGCACGGCAATATCGAGCTCGGGCCGATGGTCGGCATGGCGGAGCGCATCATCGATATCACAGCGACGGGCACCACGCTGCGCGAAAACGGCTTGACGGTCGTCGACGACGTGCTCGAATGCGGCGCCCGTTTTTTCGCCAATCCTGCAAGCCTGCGATGCGATGAACGCGTCAGGCGTCTGGCCTGTGCGCTTTCAGATACGAGAAAGGAATAGCAGATGAACGTCATACGTCTTTCGCAAGGCGGGCGCCTTGCGCCCGAACAGCTGCCTCGCCAGGGCGTTCTGCCTGCGCATGTCATGGAAGCGGCCCAGGGAATCGTCGACGAGGTCCGCTCGCGCAAAGACGAGGCCTTGCGCGGGTTCTGCCTGAAATTCGACGGCGTCGAGCCTGCGTCGTTCGCGGTCGGTCCCGCAGCGATGGACGAAGCGCTCGAACGCGTCGACCCTGCGTTTCTGGAGGCGCTCGAGAAGGCCGCGCGCCAGATCAGGGATTTCCACGAGCGTGAGATCGCGCAGTCGTGGTTCACGACTCGTGCCGACGGCACTATTCTCGGCGTGAAGGTGACGCCGGTTTCTTCGGCGGGCATCTACGTGCCGGGCGGACGTGCTCAGTATCCGTCGACCGTCCTCATGAACGCCATTCCCGCGAAGGTCGCGGGCGTCGGACGCATCGTCATGGTGACGCCGCCGCAGAAGGAAGGGGGCATCTCTCCCTATACGCTGGCGGCGGCGAAGGTCGCGGGCGTCGACGAAGTGTATGCCGTCGGCGGTGCGCAGGCGATCGCGGCGCTGGCGTACGGGACCGAATCGATTCCGCGCGTGGCGAAGATCACCGGTCCCGGCAACGCATACGTGGCCGCAGCCAAACGCATCGTGTCGGGCGACGCGGGAATCGACATGGTGGCGGGCCCGAGCGAGGTATGCGTGCTCGTCGACGGTTCGGCCGACCCCACGGTGGTCGCCGCCGATTTGATGGCTCAGGCCGAGCACGACCCTCTGGCCGCATGCTATCTGGTGACCTGCGACGAGGCATTCGCCGAACGGGTCCAGGAGCGCATCGGCTTTTTGCTGGCTTCGAGCCCCCGCGCGCAGATCACGCGCGAATCGCTGGATAACCAGGGCGTCGTCGTGGTCGCGCCCGATATGGCGGCGGCGCTCGACGCGGTCAATACGATAGCTCCCGAACACCTCGAGCTGCACTGCGCCGATGCGTTCTCGCTGCTCGGCTCGATCGAAAACGCCGGCGCCATCTTCGTGGGGCCCTGGAGTTCCGAGCCGCTCGGCGATTACGTGGCAGGCCCCAATCACACGCTGCCCACGGGCGGCACGGCCGCTTTTTCCAATCCCCTTTCGGTCGAGGACTTCGTAAAACGATCCTCCGTGGTCGCCTATACGCCGGCGGGCCTTGCCTCCGACGGGCCGGCCGCCCAGACGCTCGCGCAGGCGGAGGGTCTGTGGGCCCATGCGCTGTCGGTCGGTCTGCGCCGCACTTTGATCGAATCGGGCCGCACGAGTCTTGACGGATTCGACCTGGGCGATATCGGCGCCATCGCATGGCCCGAACCCCTCGCCGCGCCGCGCGGGGAAGGGGCGTGATCGTCATGGCGGGCGATCCGCGCATCCGCCTGCGCGATGATTTGACGGGTCTTAAGCCCTACGACCCTGGTTCGAGCGTGCAGGAAATCGTGCTCAGCGCGAACGAGAATCCTTTCGGCATGCCCGAGGGTGTGCGAGCCGCGGCGCTCGAGGCCGTGGCCGGGGTCGCTTTCGAGCGCTACCCTGACCCTTTGGCGGATGGGCTGCGCGGCGATATCGCGGCATGGCACGGTGTGAAACGATCCCAGGTCGTGGTGGGAAACGGCGGCGACGAGCTGATCTTCGATCTGCTGCTCGCGTTCGGCGGGCCGGGGCGCGTGCTGCTCGACTGCCCTCCGACGTTCAGCATCTACGCGCTTTACGCGAAGCTGACCGGCACCGAGGTCCTCTCCATTGCGCGCGACCCCTCCGATTTTTCGCTCGATTACGCGGCGGTCGAAGCCGCCGCCGAGCGCGCCGACATCGTGATGGTCACGTCGCCGAACAACCCTACGGGCAATACGGTCGACCCCGCATGGGTGGCATCGCTTGCCGAGCGTGCTCGAGGCATCGTCGTGGTGGACGAGGCGTACGTCGAGTTCGCCGATGAGGGGGCGTCGTGCGTCGGACTCATGCGCGATCACGGCAACCTGGTCGTTTTGCGCACCTTCTCGAAGGCGTTCGCTCTCGCGGGCGTGCGATGCGGGTATCTCCTCGCGCCGGAAGGCGTGGTCGACGGTATCGCTGCGGTGCGCCAGCCGTATTCGGTGGATGCGATCGGACAGGCCGTGGCCCGCGTGGTCGTGGCGAATCGCGACGCCTACGACGGTGCGATCGCGACGATCAAGGCCGAGCGCACCCGCCTCGAGCGATCCCTGAGCGCCGTCGACGGCGTGCGAGCCTGGCCGAGCCAGGGCAATTTCGTGCTCGTCCGCATGCCGCATGCGCACGAGGCCTATATGAGGCTGCGTGACGAATTCTCCATTCTGACGAGGGATTTCTCACGTGATCCGCTTCTTGGGGACTGCCTGCGCATCACCGTGGGCACCCCGCAGGAGAACGACCGCGTGATCGACGCGCTGTCCCTTCTCGGAAAGGAGTCGTCATGAGAACGTCGATGATCGAACGCGTCACGTCCGAGACTTCGATCAAAGCTTCGCTTTGCCTCGACGGGGCGGGTGACGCGGCGATCGACACGGGCGTCGGCTTCTTCGACCACGTGCTCGACGCATTCGTCAGGCACGGGTGCTTCGATGCCGACATCAAAGCGCGCGGCGACGTGCGGGTCGACGACCATCACACCGTCGAAGACGTGGGAATCGTCTTGGGCCGCGCGTTTCGCGATGCGCTCGGCGACAAGGAGGGGATTCGTCGCTTCGGTGTCGCGTTCGTCCCCATGGACGAGGCCCTCGTCATGGCGAGCGTCGATATTTCCAGGCGTGGTCAGGCGTTTTACGAGGCCGACCCCGGGGTCGAGCGTATCGGGTCGTTCGATGCGCAGCTTGCGAAGGAATTCTTCATCGGGTTCGCGCGCGAGGCCGGCGTGACGCTGCACGTGCGTCTTGTATGCGGAGAAAACGGGCACCATATCGTCGAGGCGGCGTTCAAGGCATGCGCCCGTGCCTTGCGCGAAGCGGCCGAATACGATCCTCGCGTCAAAGGCGTGCCTTCCACGAAGGGATCGTTGTAAGGAGCTGCTATGGCGGAAATCGTCGTGGTCGACTATCACAAGGGAAATCTGATGTCGGCCAAACGAGGCCTCGAGGCCGCAGGCGCCCGCGCGCGCGTGTCCGACGACCCGCATGCGATCGCATCAGCCGACGCCGTGGTGCTGCCAGGGGTGGGAAGTTTCGCCGACGCCGCGGCGTTCATGGCGGAAAGCGGTCAGGCCGACGCCGTGCTTTCAGCCATCGAGGCGCAGCGTCCGTTCCTGGGAATCTGTTTGGGTATGCAGCTTCTTTTCGAGGGCGGCGAAGAGGGCGCGCCCGAAGGCGAGGTCGTTGCGGGGCTCGGTGTCTTGAGGGGCTCGTGCGTGCGCCTCGAAGCGCCCGGCCTCAAGGTGCCGCACGTGGGATGGGACGACGTGTCCATGACAGAATGCGCCGGGCCGCTGTTCGCCGGCGTGCCGGATGGCGCGCATTTCTATTTCACTCATTCGTACGTGGCGCGCCCCGAAAGCGATGACGTCGTGTCGTGCCGTTGCGCGTACGGATCGGCGTTTCCCGCCGCCGTGGCGCGCGACCTCGTTTTCGGGTGCCAGTTCCATCCCGAAAAATCGTCGCATCGCGGGCACGAGGTGCTGTGCAATTTCGTCGATATCGTCAATGGCGCCGAAGGGAAAGGAGCGTTGCATTGATTCTCTTTCCTGCAATCGATTTGATCGAGGGGCGGGTCGTGCGTCTCGAACGGGGCGACCGTGCTCGCATGAAGGTTTATAGCGACGACCCCGCATCGGTCGCCGCGGAGTTCGCCCGACGCGGCGCCGAATGGGTCCATGTCGTCGACCTGTCGGCCGCATTCGGCGAAAGCGAGGCAGTGCGTGCGGCCAATCGGGCGGCTATCGAGGAAATCTGCGCGCTCGGGTCGCTCAAGGTGGACGTCGGCGGCGGCGTGCGAAGCCTCGAGCGCATCGACGAGCTTGCTTTGGCGGGCGCATCGCGCATCGCGCTTGGCACGGCGATCGTGCGCGATGCGGCGTTCGCGTCCCAGGCAGCGGCTCGATACGGAGCGCTTTTGACCGCCGACGTCGCCGCGCGCGACGGCGTGGTCAAGGTGGACGGATGGCGCGAGGGCGCGGGCGTTTCGGCGCTCGATTTGGTCGCGCGCCTGGCCGATGCGGGTTTCAGGCATCTTGTGTTCACCGACATCGCCCGCGACGGCATGCAATCGGGCATCGACGTTTCCGCCTATCGCCGCATCGCCGAAGCGGCGGGCTTTCCCGTCGTCGCCTCGGGCGGCATCGCCTCGCTGTCCGATGTAGAGGAGCTCGCGCGCGAGGGCTCCGACGTCATCGAAGGCTGCATCGCCGGACGGGCGCTCTACGAGGGCGCGTTTTCGCTCGAAGGCGCGCTCGCCGCAGCCTGCGGCGAGGAAAGGAGCGTGCCATGCTGACCAAACGCGTCATACCGTGCCTCGACGTGAAGGACGGCCGCGTCGTCAAGGGCGTCAATTTCGAAGGGCTGCGCGATGCGGGAGACCCCGTCGAGCTCGCGCGGTTCTACGACGAAGAGGGCGCCGACGAAGTGGTGTTTCTCGATATCACCGCGACGAGCGACCGCCGCGCGACCACCATCGACATGGCGGCCCATGCGGCCGAGAGGCTTTCCATTCCGTACACGGTCGGCGGAGGATTCCGCGATATCGCCGGCATGCGCAGGATGGCGGCCGCGGGCGCCGACAAGCTTTCGCTGAATTCGGCCGCGGTCGCCGACCCGTCGCTGATAACGGCCGCCGCCGCAGCGTTCGGAAGTCAGGCGGTGGTATGCGCCATCGATGCGAAGCGCGTCGGCGCTCCAGGGGCTCCGGGAGCCGACCGCTGGGAGGTCTACACGGCCGGCGGCCGCAATGCGACGGGTCTCGACGCGCTGCGATGGGCCGAAGAGGCCGCCCGTCGCGGCGCGGGCGAGATCTTGTTGACGTCGATGGACCGCGACGGCACCGAAGACGGCTTCGACATCGCGCTGACCAGGGCGGTTTCTCGCGCCGTCCCCATACCCGTCATCGCGTCGGGCGGCGTCGGGTCGCTCGAGCATTTCGCCGAGGGCATCGTCGACGGCGAGGCCGACGCGGTGCTCGCGGCGAGCGTGTTTCATTTCGGCACGTTCAGCATCCGCCAAGTGAAGGAATACCTCGACGGCCAGGGCATTCCCGTGAGGATGGATTTCTAAGGAGGAGGGCATGGACGTTTCCCTGCTCGGATTGAAATACGACGATCGCGGCCTCATTCCCGCGATCGTGCAGCAGCATGGCACCGGCGAGGTGCTCATGATGGCATGGATGAGCGAGGAATCGCTTCGGTTGACGCTCGAGACGGGTACGACGTGGTTCTGGTCGCGTTCGCGCCTGGAGTTGTGGAACAAGGGCGCGACGAGCGGCAACACGCAACGCGTGCTTTCGGTGCGCGCCGATTGCGACCGGGACGCGCTGCTCGTCGAAGTGGATGCGGCGGGGCCTGCGTGCCATACGGGCGCGCGGTCGTGCTTCTTCAATACGATAGAAGGGTAGAGGCATGGGAGAGCGAACGCAGAACGTGAAGCCGGGAGATATCGGCGCGACCCTCGAAGGGCTGTGGGACGTGATCGAGAGGCGACGTGCGGCCGACCCCGCCGAGGGCTATACGGCCCGTCTGTTGCAGGGAAACCCCGACGAGCCGCTGAAAAAGGTGGTCGAAGAGGCATGCGAGGTTGCGCTCGCGTGCAAGGACCGAGACCACGATCATATCCGATACGAAGCGGCCGACCTGGTGTATCACCTGCTGGTGGTTCTTGCGGGCAACGGGGTGACGCTCGACGAGCTCGCGGGCGAGCTTGATGCAAGGGCTCGCTGACCTGTATTTTCTTAAAGAATCGGGATGCTGCGCCATCCTCCTTCGGGAAGGGGAACGTCGATGCTTCTGTATCCCGCGCGACGGGCGTAGGCGTAGGCCGATTCTATGCCGGCCCCCACAAACGACGCTTCGTGGGCGTCCGACCCGACGGTGATCGCGACGCCCGCCGCGCAGAAGCGCTCGAGCAGACCGAGGGCAGGATAGAAGTCGCGCAGCGGCTTGCGCAGGCCGGCCGTCGAAACCTCGACACGCACGCCTGCGTCGCGGGCGGCCTGTGCCATCTCGTCCCAAAGCGGCGCGAGGTCGATCGAGGGGGCGTAGCCGCTCTTTTCGAAAAGGCGCACCAAGTCGGGATGGGCCATCGAATCGAATCCGACGGGGCAAAAGCATGCCAGACACCAGTCGTCGACGTAGCGTCGCCATACTTCGTCGGGCCCCGCTTCGTCCCAGATACGCATGTCTCCGAGCCAATCGACGGCGTATTCGCCGAGGTAATGGACCGAGCCGAGCAGAAACGTCGCATCTCCGCGCACGGCTTCGATATCGCGCTCGCATCCCTCGTACCAGTCGGCCTCGAATCCGAAGACGATATCGAGTTCGGGGTGCGCTTCGCGGCATCGGGCGATGTCGCGCGACAGGTCGGCGATGCGCCCCTCGTCGATGGCGCAGTCCATGAATGCGGGGTGGGCCAGGTGGTCGGTGCAGGCGATCGTCGTCACGTTGCGCGCCGCCGCTGCCGCCGCGTTCTGCCCGAGCGTGCTCGTCCCGTCCGAATAGACGGTATGGGTATGACAGTCGACCCGTTCCATCGCGTTCCTTTCGCCGTTTCCTTCGGCCATGATAGGCCGGCGCGCGGCCTGTGGGCGCGATGCATCGGTACGAGGCGTTCGGAGGCGCCTTTCGACGTCGTACGAAAGCGATTTTCAAGAAATAAGGAGAATCGCTTGCAAAGCGTTCGCGCTGTGCTATGATATCCGAGCTGTTTCAAGAGGGAGCATGAGCTCTCCGCCTAGTTCGGCGCAAGCTGATGGGTCGCAAGAATATGTTTTCGCATTTTCGTGCCCTGTCGCTATGCGCAGGGTTTTTTTGTTGCAGCGACGAACTCGCGCAAGCGAGAGAAAGAGGAGGTGAGCGCGATAGCAGCTCAGGAGCCCAGGCTCAACGACGAAATCCGCACCCGTGAATGCCGCTTGATCGGCTACGACGGATCGCAGATGGGTATCTTCAACACGCGCGAAGCTCAGCGCATCGCCGACGGTCAGGGTCTCGACCTCGTCGAGATCGCCCCGAATGCAGAACCGCCCGTATGCCGCATCATGGACTACGGTAAGTTCAAATACGACCAGGCCATCAAGGCGAAGCAGGCTCGCAAGAACCAGACGAAGATCGAAATCAAGGAAATGAAATTCCGTCCCAAGATCGACGTCGGCGACTACACAACCAAGAAGAAGCACGTTCTTCGCTTCTTGGAGGGCGGCGCCAAGGTGAAGATCACGATCATGTTCCGCGGTCGCGAGATGGCTCACCCCGAACAAGGCCTTTCCATTCTCGAGCGTTTGGCTGACGACCTGAAAGACGTCGCCGTTATCGAGAATGCGCCCAAGATGGAAGGTCGCAACATGCACATGCTTATTGCCCCGCTGCCGGCAAGTGCGAAAAAGGCAGCAGAGAAAGACGCCAAATAAACCTGCGGCGTCGAATCGGTAGAAGAAAGGACATACGTCATGCCTAAGATGAAGACTCACAAGGGCACTGCCAAGCGCTTCCGCGTCACCGGCTCTGGCAAGATCATGCGTGCCAAGGCTTTCAAGAGCCACATCAAGACCAAGAAGAGCCCCAAGCGCATCCGTAATTTCCGTCATGAGACCGAACTCGCCGCAGCTGACCGCAAGGTCGTCGGTAAGAACCTCGGTATTCGATAAGCAAGGAGTGATACTCAATGCCTCGTGTTAAGCGCGCAGTTTCCGCCCATAAAAAGCGTCGTGTCATCCTCGGCCGTGCAAAAGGCTACTATGGCGCGAAGTCTCGTACCTATCGTGCTGCTAAAGAGCAGGTCCAGCACTCGCTCCAGTACCAGTACCGCGACCGTCGCAACAAGAAGCGCGACATCCGTCGTCTCTGGATCACCCGTATCAACGCTGCAGCTCGCATCAACGGTCTGTCTTACTCCGTGTTCATGAACGGCCTCAAGAAGGCCGGCGTCGAGCTCGACCGTAAGGTTCTCGCCGACATGGCCGTCTCCGATCCTGACGCTTTCGCTCAGCTCGTCGAGGTCGCCAAGGCCGCGCTGAAGTAACATCGCTTCTTTGCGATGGAAAGCCCGCATTCGTGCGGGCTTTTTGTTTGCCGGGATTTCGAAGTCGGATGCGTCAGGCGAGGCCGTCCTCTCGGGCGGGACGTCGTGGCTACTTAGCCTAATCCTCATTCGTAGGGCGCTTCGGGCGTCGGCCAGGGGAAGAGAGGCCGTTCGAAGCGAGTCTCGTGCTTTTCGGTCGGACTGCTGCCTTTGAATCCTTTGCGAGCCCTGCAGGGTCGCGGAGCGCCCGTTCTCGCGTCTTCTGACGGCATTCCGGGTTTCGGGGGTCTCCGCTCGTCTTGCGCGCTATCGCGGTTCGTGTGCATCGCCGTCTATCGTGGAGACTTGCGTGCGAGCGGATGGGGGGGGGCGAAGCGGGCGAAAAGAACGTGCGCGAACTATTCCGAAAAAAAGTTCAAATTCCCGCTTGACTCTCGTTTTCGAATCCGTATAATAAATTCTCGCACCGCGCGAAAGGGAAGCGACCCGAAAGCACGGAACCCAATACGGGGCCTTAGCTCAGCTGGGAGAGCGCATGGCTGGCAGCCATGAGGTCAGGGGTTCGATCCCCCTAGGCTCCACCATTAACTCTGCGCCGCTCGAAAGAGCGGCGTTTTTCGTTTTCGACACATCGTTCTTTATGTGCAATCGTCTGCCTTGCAAAAGAGGGACGGCCGATGCCGCAGTCTTACGCGGATCGGCATCCTTCTTCGGAAGATCGCCTGCGCGGATGTATCGTCACGGACGGTGCTCGCGGGGCGGTCGTCGGAGGAGAATCGCCCGTGGTGCGGCCTTTCCCCGCGCTGTTGCAGCGCCGCTTTCTCCTTGCTTCGATGCTTGCGCGAACTATTCCGAAAAAAAGTTCAAATTCCCGCTTGACTCTCGTTTTCGAATCCGTATAATAAATTCTCGCACCGCGCGAAAGGGAAGCGACCCGAAAGCACGGAACCCAATACGGGGCCTTAGCTCAGCTGGGAGAGCGCATGGCTGGCAGCCATGAGGTCAGGGGTTCGATCCCCCTAGGCTCCACCATTAACTCTGCGCCGCTCGAAAGAGCGGCGTTTTTCGTTTTCGACGTTCTTGTCGAGTCGAGACGTCGATAAAGGTCCATTGCGAGAAAGGCGGCCGTATGAACAGAATGCGCACGGCCTTGCGCGCCCTTTGCATCGTCGGAACTCTCTGGTCGCTTCTCTGTGCCGTTGCGTCGTGTTTTCTTCTCTCGAACGTTCCGCTTGTCGGCGCGGGCTCCCTTGAGGCTGCAGGCCTCGTTTTGCACGCGGGCACTGCTTACGCGGCGGCAGGTACGGTATTGCTCGTCGCCTCCATCGTTTCATGTTGCGTCTGCCTGTTCGGTCTGCGTTGCGCCCGGCTCGTTCGCCGCATGGATGCACTGCGCGCTGTTTCTCTCGTCGGCTCGGTTCTGTTTCTGGTCTCTTTGGTCGCCTGTCTCGTTATCGGATTGCTTTATGAAATCGGATGGACGGCGGCCGTCGGTTCGGCGCTTCTTTTCGCCACCGCATCTCTGGCGGGCGAGGTCTCGCGTGCCCTCGTAGCCGCGCGCATGCGCACGGAGGCCGACGATGTCTGAGGAAACGTCTCAGACGGGGCGTCAGGGACAACGGGGCCTCGTTCTGCCCGAAGACAAAATCACGCTGCAGCAGCGCGTATTGCGCGTCTTGTGCCGCGTCATGGTGGGCTGGGCTCTTCTGTCATTCGTCGTGGACGAGGGGATTCTGCTCGTGCAAGAAACACCGCTGTTCGATATGTTCGGCAACCTCGATTTATTCATGGTGTTTCTTGCGCGTAGCGCCATACCTCTGGCGTCGTTTGTGGCGAATGTCGCTTATGCGTTTCTCGGCGCAATCGGTGCTCGTACGCCGTCGCGCATCACGCCGTTTTTTGCGATTGCATTTGTCAGCGCGCTTTTGGGTGGATGGGACCTTGCGAGCAAGATATCGCTTGGCACGGCCGGTTTGCTGTACTCAGTCGAGGCCCTGTTCGTCATCGTCACGGCCTGCGTGGCCTGGCAGGTGAAGAAGACTACGTATCCCGAAGATTGGTATGAACGCAAGGAGGCCGCGCGAGAGCGCCGTATAGACGCGAAGCGCAAGGCGCGCGCAGCGCGCAAGCGTCGCTGCTAGAGGACGGATTCGACGCGCCGTAAAAGTTCGATGCGACCGTTGGGTTCGATATAAGAAAAGCGCCCGAACGAGAGATTCGTTCGGGCGCTTCGTTTTGTCGCACGATAGTGTCGTTTTACTGGATGACGTCGAGGATGGGCTTGAGGGCGTCGTGCGCGTCGTAACGTTCGATTTCGCCTGCGTCGACCAGGGCGGCGACGGCGGGGTCCATGGGGAGCGTGGCGTAGGAGCCGATGCCGTAGCGCTCGGCCACTTCGGCACCTTGGGGTTCGCCGAAGATGTAGTGCTTCTTATGGCATTCGTCGCATTCGTAGTAGGCCATATTCTCGACCAGGCCGAGTACGTCGACGTCCATATCGTGGGCCAGGTTGACGGCCTTGCCGACTATCATGGCCACAAGCTCCTGAGGTGCGGACACCGTGACGATGCCGTCGAGCGGCAGCTGTTGGAAAACGGTCAGCAGAACATCGCTGGTGCCCGGGGGCATGTCGACGAGAAGGTAGTCGATTTCGCCCCAGTTCACCTCGTTGAAGAATTGGCTGATGATGCCCGAAACGACCGGCCCGCGCCAGGCGACGGCCATATCCTCTTTCGGGAGCATCAGGTTGGTGGAAATCATCTTGATGCCCGATGCGCTTTCGGCGGGATTGAGACCGTTTGTGTCGGCGGTCAGCGGGCCTTTGGCGCCGAATGCCTTGGGAATAGAGGGTCCCGTCACGTCGGCGTCCATGATGCCGACGCGCTTGCCTGCTTTCTGCAGCTCGGACGCGATCAGGCAGGTGACGAGGGTCTTGCCGACGCCGCCTTTGCCGGAAACGATGCCGACCACCTTACCGACTTTCGAAACGGCGTTCGGGGAGAGTTTTTGAGGAGCAGTGCGCTCGGAGCAGGAGCTCGAGCAGGTTCCGCAGTTGTGCGAACAGGTTTCGGGGGTTTGCTGGTTATCGTTCATGATCGATCTCTTTCATGATTCGGCCGGCATTGCGATTGTTTTGCCGGCAATTACGGTCGAGGTCATCATAGCACTCGGCATCGCTCTGTATTCTGTCGGTTTCGCGAGAGCATAAAGAAGGCGGAAGCCATGAAGCTTCCGCCTTTGCACCGGCGCCGAGCCGTCTCGATTCGCTAAGGGGTAGGGGTCGTGCCTCCGCTGCCGCCTGTCCCTCCGCCAGGATCAGGACTTGGCTCGGGGTCGGGGGTCGGATCGGGCTCGGGGTCGGGGTCGGGGGTCGGATCGGGTTTGGGCTCGGGGTCGGGGCTGACAGGCGGCTTTGCGGTGTCGTCACTCCCGCTCGAGCCTCCCGTATTTCCAGTCGTATTGCCCGAGGCGTTCGGCGATTTGTCGGACGCGTCCTTCTCGGAGTCGGACTCATCCGACAAAGATTCGTCGTCGTCCTCGTCTTCATCGGATTTCGATCCATACGAACCTTTGTAGGAGCTGTCGTAGTTGGGCGTTGGCGCCTTGGCGAATTCCTTGATAGGGGAGTCGGCGAGGCATTTCGTCATAAGACTCTTCCAAATCAGCTGGTTCCAGGGGCTCGTGCTCAGCTCGGCCTGATTGGATCGGTCTCCTGTCCATACGGCGCAGGAAAGCTGCGGGGTGTAGCCGACGAACCACAGGTCATGCCAATCGTCGGTCGTTCCGGTTTTGCCTGCGGCGACCTGACCCGATGCCAGCATGGCGTCGCCCGCCGTTCCCATGGGCTTGGTGATGACGCCCTGGAGCACCTGCGTGACGGCGTAAGCGACGGAGGAATCGAGGGCTTGCGTGCCCTTCGAACCTGCGCTTTTGTCGACGATGGTTTCGCCGTCACGGTCGATGATCTTGACAACGGGCGTGGGCTCGCGATAGACGCCTCCGTTTGCGAACGTGGCGTATGCGGCTGCCATTTCCGTGGTGTTGGCGTTTTCGACGCCGAGCGTGGTGGTGGGCACGTTCTGCTTCAGGTTCGCCTTGTTCAGCCCGAGGCGGGCTGCCATCTCGTTGATCGACTGGGGCGTGACGCCGCTTTTCTCCGAATCGGTGAACGACAGGCGCACGAATCCCGTGTTCGACGAGACGGCGGTCATGTCGGCGATCGAAAGCGTGCCGTAGTCGGCTTTGCCGTAGTTATAGATGGAGTGCGACGAACCGCCTCCGCTTTCGACCTTCACGGGACCGTCGCAGTTCATGTTCGTGGAGGGGCTGATGCCTTTCTCGATGGCGTCGGCAAGGGTGAACGCCTTGAACGTGGAGCCGACGGGCCTGCCGTTGGAGCTGGTCGCGATGTTGAACTGATCGCCGTTCCAGTAGTCCTTGCCGCCGATCATGGCCTTGACGAAGCCCGTTGAGGGATCGATCAGGGTCAGGGCGAACTCTTGCCTCTTGTCGGCGAGGCGGCCTTTTTCGTACTGTTCATTCACGGCCTCTTCGGCGTACTGCTGCATTTTCGGGTCGAGACTCGTGACGATCGTGTAGCCGCCCTTGAACAGCTTGTCGGTGGTGAAGTCGTACGGATTGTCTTGCGCAAGCAGCAGGTCGCGTACCCAAGTGGTGAACCAGGGGTACAGATTGATGCCGTTCTGGCCGTCTTCGGCCTTGACGTTGAGGTTGAGGTCTTCGGCTTTTGCCGCGTTGTATTCGTCCTGCGTGATGACCCCGTTGGTGAGCATGCGCGAAAGCACGACGTTACGTCGCTCCATCGCCGCTTCGGGGTTGATGGTCGGGTTGTACATCGTGGGGGAGTTGGGGATGCCGATCAGCGTGGCGGCTTGTGCGATGGTCAGGTTGTCGGCGTTGACGGAGTAGTAGTGGTCGGCTGCAGCCTGGATGCCGTAGCAGCCGTCGCCGTAGTTGATGGTGTTGAGGTACATCATCAAGATCTCGTCTTTGGTGAATATCTTCTCGAGGTCGACGGCAAGCTCCATCTCGCGCACCTTGCGCTTCAGGGAGATGTCGGTCATCTCGTCGGCGATCAGGGTGTTGCGCACGTATTGCTGCGTGATCGTTGAGGCGCCCTCTTGGCCGCCTGCGAGGTTGACGGCAAGCGCGCGCACGATGCCCTGGAGGTCGACGCCGTTATGCTGATAGAATCGGACGTCCTCGGTTGCGACGGTGCCCTCGAGGACGTATCTGCTCACCTGGTCGATTTCGACAGGCTCGCGCTTTTCGAGGTACAGCTCCGCCAAAACGGTGCCCGTGCCGCTCGCTTCGTCGTAATCGTTCGCATAGATGGTGGATTTCTCAGCGAGGTTGTACGCGTCGGTATCGCGCACGTCGGGAAGGTCCTTGCACCATTCGTCGACGAGCGCCATTCCGCCCTGGTAGCAACCGAATAAGGCCGCTCCGATACCTACCGTGACGATAAGTACGGTCCACAGCCCAGCGTGTGCGCGCGATTCGCGCTGTTTTCTCCGTGGTTTCATGGAGGATACGATACCCGAAAGCGGTATCATTCGCAAAGTTGCTCGATAACGATAAGGATATTTTCCATGACGAACCCATACCGTAACCTGGAATTGCTCGCGCCTGCAGGCAACATGACGTGTCTGCATGCTGCGGTCCAGGCCGGCGCCGACGCCGTATACCTCGGATGCGAGGATTTCAATGCCCGCCGTGGCGCCGACAATTTCACGCTCGACAATCTCGCGCAGGCGTGCGATTACGCCCATCTGCGCGGTGTCAACATTTATATGACGGTCAATATCGCCGTCATAGCCGACGAGGGCTCCAAGGCCCTCGAGCTCGTGCGCCAGGCGTGGCGCCGCGGCGTCGATGCCTTTATCATCCAAGATATCGGCCTCGCCCGCGAAGTGCGCAGGGTGCTTCCTGAGGCGAAAGTCCATATTTCGACGCAGATGAATACCCACGGCGTCGACGGCGTCAAGGCCGTTGCGGCGTTGGGCGCATCGCGTGTCACGTTCGCCCGCGAGCTGACCCTGCTCGAAATCGCCGAAGCGAGCGCCGCGGCCCACGAGTACGGCATGACCGCAGAATGCTTCGGCCACGGCGCGCTGTGCATCTGCTACTCGGGCCAGTGTTTCATGAGCTCGCTTATCGGCGGGCGCTCCGCGAACAGGGGCATGTGCGCGCAGGCGTGCAGGCTTCCGTATTCGCTGCACAACGCCGCCGTGCGCAATGCGCTGCCCTCTCCGGGCGAGCATCTGCTCTCCCCGAAAGACCTATGCTCGATCGACACGTTGATCGAGCTCGGCGCCACCGGCGTCGACAGCGTGAAAATCGAGGGCCGCATGAAGTCGCCCGAATACGTTTCGACCGTCGTGGGCGTGTATCGCGCGGTGCTCGACCGCCTTGCCGAGCACTGCGACGAATACGGCATCGAAGACCCCGTCGAGGCCGCCGCGCGCCTGCGCGAAGAAGGGGTCGGTCCCACCGACGATGAGCGTCGCATGCTCACGGAGGCGTTCAGCCGAGGCTTTACCGAGGGGTATCTGAAAGGTCGTCGCGGCAACGACATCATGAGCTACGGCCGTCCCAACAACCGTGGCGTGTTCGTTGGTCGCGTCGTTCAGGCCAAAGACGGCTTCGTGACCGTCTCTGCCGAAGTCGACCTGCACGAGGGCGACGTGCTTGAATTCTGGACGGGCAAGGGCCATTTCGCCCACACGCTCGAGGACGCGTCCTTCCAAGGCGACCGATGCCGATTCCCGCTTGCCAAGCGCGTCGGCAAGGGCGACCGCGTCTTTCGTGTGCGCGACGCTTCGCTGGCGTTTACCGACGATGCTTTCGAGCCGCGTATCGGCGTGCGTGCGCATGCGATGCTTAGAATCGGCGAGCCGCTGGTCATCGAAGCGTCCTGTCTCGACGCCTCGGTGCGCTTCGAGGGTCCCGTCGTCGAGGCTGCTCGCACCAGGGCCGTCACGTCCGAAGAGGCCTACGAGCACATCGACCGTCTGGGCAACACCCCGTTTTTCTTCGAATCGCTCGAAGTCGATATCGACGAGGGCGTCGGCATCGGGTTCTCCGCCCTGCACAAGGCGCGCACTCAGGCGCTCAAGAGGCTCGAGGAGGCGCTGCTCGAGCGCTACCGTGACCGTAAGGTCCCCAAGGCCCCGCAGAATGCCAAGTCCGCTCCCGCGATGAACCGTCCCTGCACGGTCGTTGCGTTCGCGACCAACCCGGCTTGCGCCCGCGCCGCCAAGAGGGCGGGTGCGGACGCGATTTACGTTCCCGTGCTGAACTACCGTCGCGGCGAGGCGTGCGTCGCAGGCCAGCTGAGCGCGACGGCCGAGCAGGCGGGCTACCCCGGCAAATGCGTGATGGCGATGCCCGTGGTGGACAAGAAGCCCATGAATTCCGATCCCGTCTTCGATGTCTGGGAGTACGCCAAGCCCGGCAAGCCGCTGTTCGTCGAGAACTTCGGCCAGCTCGCGCGCGCTATCGACGAGGGCATGGTCGTCGAGGCGGGTCCGCACATCCCCCTGACGAACGCCTATTCGCTTCAGGCGATGGCCGATATGGGCGTCGAGCGCGTGTGGCTTTCGCCCGAGCTCACGCTCGCCCAGATCGAAAAGCTCGGCGAGAAGAGCCCGGTGCCGCTCGGCCTCACCGTGTCGGGCTACCAGGAGCTTATGACCACCGAGCATTGCCTGCTTATGAGCCAGGGCCCCTGCGACCAGCGCTGCGGCGAGTGCGCCCGACGCAAGAGCCCGCACTTCCTCGAGGACCGCAAGGGCTACCAGTTCCAGGTCGTTACGGATTCGTGCGGCAGGAGCCACCTGTACAACGCGGTTCAGCTCGACGCCGCCCATCTGGCGTGCAAGCTCATCGCCGCGGGCGTGTCGGCGTTCATGGTGGATACCACGCTCATGAACGTCGAGCAGACGACCAAGGCCGTTTCCCGCGTCGTCCGCGCGCGTGACATCGCGGCGAAGGGCGACAATTCCCTTCCTAAGGCGGAAGGATGCACCACCGGTCATCTATTCAGGGGCGTTCAGTAGCGTTTCGACGCCGCTGTGCTACCATGCAATTCCATAACGTGAGGCGAGCCTTTCGCAAGCAGGGCCCGCCGCACGGTCGGTCAGCCAGTTATGAGTGAAATGCGCGCATGCGCTTCGCAGCAAAGGAGATGAGTCCGATAACTCCCGAAGAACAGCTTCACATCATCAAATCCGGAATCGACACCCTCGTGCCCGAGAGCCTTCTTCTCGAAAAGCTCAAGCGCGGCAAAGAGCTCAATATCAAGCTCGGCGTCGATCCCACGGCTCCCGATATCCACCTCGGCCATGCGGTTCCGCTGCGCAAGCTGCGCCAGTTCCAGGACCTCGGCCATCGCGTGACCCTCATCATCGGCGACGGCACCGCGCTGATCGGCGATCCTTCCGGCCGTAATTCCACGCGTCCCCAGCTCACGCGCGAGCAGATCGCGGCGAACGCCCAGACGTACGTCGACCAGGCCTTCAAGATCCTCGACCCCGAGAGGACCACGCTGCGTTACAACTCCGAGTGGATCTTGAATCTCGACATGGAGAAGCTGCTCAAGCTTCTGAGCAATTTCACCGTCGCCCGCATTCTCGAGCGCGACGACTTCCACAAGCGCTATACCGGCGGCCTGCCGATCGCTTTGCACGAGTTCCTCTATCCCGTCATGCAGGCCTACGACTCGGTCGTCATCGAGGCCGACGTCGAGCTCGGCGGTTCCGATCAGCTGTTCAATCTGCTCGCCGGCCGCGAGCTCATGGAGAAGATGGGCATGGAACCCCAGGTTGCGCTGACGCTTCCTCTGCTCGAGGGCACCGACGGCGTGCAGAAGATGTCCAAGAGCTACGGCAACTACATCGGTCTGACCGACGATGCGAACGACATGTTCGGCAAGGTCATGAGCATCCCCGACGAGCTCATGGTGAAGTACTATCGCCTGGCCTCCACGGCAAGCGTCGCCGAAATCGACGAAATCGAGCGCGGTCTCGCTGCCGAGGAGCTGCATCCCAATAAGGTGAAGCGCGCACTCGCTCGCAATATCGTGGCCGCTTATCATGACGAAGAGGCTGCTGCAGCGGCAGAGGCCGACTTCGACCTGAAGTTCAAGGAGCACGGCTTCCCAGCCGACGCCCCTGTGTTCGAAGCCGACCTGACCCCCAACGACGAAGGCAAGGTCTACTTCGCCAAGGTTCTCGTCGATGCGGGCGCTGCCCAGAGCGTCTCCGAGGCCCGTCGTCTCATCGACGGCGGCGCCGTGAAGGTCAACGGCGAGGCTCTCGAGGCGAAGGCGTATAATGTCGCTCCCGAGCTGCTTGTTGCCGCTGAGGTTCAGGTCGGAAAGAAGAAGTTCTTCCGCCTTGCATAAATCCCGTCGAATGGTCGGCTCTGTCTGAAAAGGCGGCCTTCCTTTTGTGAAGGACGAATAGAAACGCCGTCTCGCGAAAAGCGAGGCGGCGTTTTTTTCTTCGCATATGCCGTCGCTTTCGCGTCCCGTTATCAAAGCTGACGTATTAGAGCATTAGAGGAGGGGCGGGATGTCGCACGCATCCGTTCTATGGAGGAGTCGTGAACGCCTGAAACGGGTCTTGCGCCAAGTCGATCTTGCCCCCATAATATTCGACTTGTCGCACGGGAGGCGCTCGATAAGGCAGCGGCACAAGACGTTAAAATTTTTTTAAATTTGTTCTTGACTTCCCGATGCGGCGAGAATAATATGATTTCTCGCCGCTCGACGCGGCACCCCCTCGGAGACGAGGCGGGGGACCTTGAAAACCG
>NZ_CAUHPG010000003.1 GCF_959608125.1 uncultured Slackia sp. | reverse complement strand
TGGTCGCGGTGGCCTGGCCGCGGCCGATGCCCTTGGTCTCGCGGGTGATGCAGATAGAGCCGCCGCCGATGCCGACCTTGACGAAGTCTGCGCCGGCCTCGGCGAGGAAGCGGAAGCCTTCGCGGTCGACGACGTTGCCCGCGCCGATCTTGACGTCGTTGCCGTAGTGCTCGCGGACCCATTCGATGGTCATCTTCTGCCAGTCGGAGAAGCCTTCGGAAGAGTCGATGCACAGCACGTCGGCGCCGGCCTCGACCAGGGCGGGAACGCGCTCGGCGTAGTCGCGGGAGTTGATGCCTGCGCCCACGATATAGCGCTTCTCGGCGTCGAGCATCTCGAGCGGGTTGTCCTTGTGGGAATCGTAGTCCTTACGGAAGGTCATGTAGACCAGGTGATCCTGGTCGTCGACCAGCGGAAGGCTGTTGAGCTTGTGGTCCCAAATGATGTCGTTGGCCTCTTTGAGGGAGGTCTCGGCGGGAGCCACGATGAGCTTCTCGCGCGGGGTCATGAAGTCGCAGACCTTGGCGTCGAGGGACATGCGGGACAGGCGGTAGTCGCGCTCGGTCACCACGCCGAGCAGCTTGCCGTTGGGCTTGCCGTCGTCGGTGACGGGCATGGTGGAATGGCCCGTGGCCTCCTTGAGCTCGAGAACCTGCTCAAGCGTCATATCGGGAGAAAGGGTGGCGTCGCTCACCACGAAGCCGGCCTTGTGCTGCTTGACGCGAGACACCATGGCGGCCTGGTCTTCGATGGTCTGGTTGCCGTAGATGAAGGACAGACCGCCTTCGGTGGCCAGAGCAACAGCCATGCGGTCGTCGGAAACAGCGGCCATGATGGCGGACACCATGGGGATGTTCAGCGAGAGAGGGCACTCCTCTTCGCCCTTGCGGTAGCGGACAAGCGGCGTTTTCAGGCTGACCTTGGTCGGGATGCAGCTGGCGGGCGTGTGCCCAGGGACCAGCAGGTACTCGTTGAAGGTGCGCGAGGGCTCCTCGTAATAAAACGCCATGTGGCTACTCCTTCGTGTTCGGGGCTATATATGACCGGTTATTATAGGCCTCGGGCGGCGTTTTAACATACCCCCCGGCGCAAAATCGGCCGTTTCCGAAGTCGTGCCACACGAAAACAGCACCAATCGCTTTAGGGAGCTAAAGCGATTGGATGTAAAAGGGCCGAAGAAACCGATGCCGACGCATTCGGAAGTCCGTGTGAAAGATGGAACTTGCCGGAAGAGCTCCGAACAGAAACGCCGCGAGCCCTCGCGTGCTATACCATGCTCGACATAACGAAACGCCGTCCTTGAAAGCAGGAAACCATGGAACACAGAAACGCCTGGCTCTCCTACGACGAGGCAGACCTCGCCGCAGTGGAATCGTTCGCGACCGACTACAAGAAGTTCATCAGCGAGAACAAGACCGAGCGTGAATGCGCCGCGACGGCCGTCGCCATGGCACGCGCAGCCGGCTACGTATCCGTCGACGAAGCCCGTGCGGCCGGACGCACGCTCGCAGCCGGCGACAAGGTGTACGCCGAGTGCTTCGGCAAGTCGGTCATCTTGGCGCAGATCGGCCGCCGCCCGATGGAGGAGGGGCTCAATATCCTGGGCGCCCACATCGACAGCCCGCGCCTGGACATCAAGCAGAACCCGCTCTACGAAGCGGGCGGATTCGCGCTGCTCGACACGCACTACTACGGCGGCATCAAGAAATACCAGTGGGTCACCCTGCCTTTGGCCATCCACGGCGTGATCGCCAAGAAAGACGGCAGCGTCGTCGAAGTGAACATGGGCGAAGACGAAGGCGACCCCGTGTTCTGCGTCACCGACCTGCTGGTGCACCTGGCCCAGGACCAGCTGCAGAAGAAGGCCTCCGAGGTGATCGAAGGCGAAAACCTCGACATCCTTGCGGGCAGCCGTCCGGCGAAAGCCTCCGAAGCGGCCGAGAAAGCCGCGGACGCGCAGATCGACGAGCTGGAAAAGCTGACCGAAAAGGAGCCCGTCAAGGCGCTGCTGCTTTCGATCCTCGCCGATAAATACGACATGGAGGAAGCGGATTTCCTTTCCAGCGAGCTCGAAGTGGTTCCCGCGGGCGCGGCGCGCGACTGCGGCTTCGACCGCTCCATGGTGATCGGCTACGGCCACGACGACCGCGTGTGCGCCTACCCCAGCCTGATCGCCCAGCTCGAAGCGGGCGAGCTCGATAAGACCGGCGTATGCATCCTCGTCGACAAAGAGGAAATCGGCAGCGTCGGCGCCACCGGCATGACCTCGATGTTCTTCGAGAACACCGTCGCCGAGATCATGGACCTGGCCGGACAGGCGGGAGATTTGGCGCTGCGCCGCTGCCTAGCCAACTCCAGCATGCTCTCCAGCGACGTGTCCGCAGGCTTCGACCCGTCTTACGCGAGCGCCTTCGAGACCAAGAACGCCGCGTATCTGGGCCGCGGCGTGGTGTTCAACAAGTTCACGGGCAGCCGCGGCAAGAGCGGCTCCAACGACGCCAACGCCGAATACATGGCCAAGATCCGCGCCGTCATGGAGAAGGGCGAGGCGGCGTTCCAGACCGCAGAGCTGGGCAAGGTCGACATCGGAGGCGGCGGCACCATCGCCTACATCCTGGCCAAGTACGGCATGAACGTCATCGACTGCGGCGTCGCCGTGCTCAACATGCACGCGCCGTGGGAGGTCATCGACAAGGCCGACCTCTACGAGACGCTCAAGGCCTACCGCGCATTCTTGAAATACGCGTAAGCGACGCACGGCTGAAGCGTTCACGATCGCGTTCGGGGCGGAATTCGCACATGCGGGTTTCGCCCCTTTCTCATTCGCCGCACCGCGAAACGCGAACGAGCCTGCCGCCCTATCATGATTTCCCGATAAACCCCGCGACGCGCGCATGCGCAGAAAGGAACGTCGTGTCCACCATCCCCTCCCGCAAGCCGGGCGAACCCGCCAATCCTTCCGTCTCGGGCGGACAGGTGTTCAAGAAATTCATCGGCTATTACAGCAAGTACAAGTTCCTGTTCTGGTTCGATCTGGTATGCGCCACGCTTCTCGCCTGCATCGACCTGGCATTTCCCCAGCTGCTCAACTTCTTCACGCGCGATTTCTTCCTGCAGCCCGCACCCGTGGTGATGGGCGCGCTCGGCCTGATCTGCATCGGCATGATCGCCCTGTATCTGCTGCGTACGGGCTGCCAGTGGTTCATCGCCCGCTGGGGCCATGTCATGGGCGCGCGCATGGAGGCCGATATGCGTTCCGACCTGTTCGACCAGTACCAGCGCCTCAGCTTCTCGTATTACGATAAGAACAACACCGGCGAAATGATGAGCCGCCTGGTCACCGACCTGTTCGACGTATCGGAGCTCGCCCATCACGGCCCTGAGAACATCTTCATCTGCTCGCTGAAGATCGTCGGCTCGTTCGTGCTGCTGTTCTTCATAAACGTGCCGCTCACGCTGATCATGCTGGCCTGCACCGTGGTCATGGCGGCCTACGCCGCATGGACCAACTACCGCAAGCGCGTCATCTTCACCGAGAACCGCCGCACTATGGCAGGCGTCAATTCACGCATCCAGGACGCCCTGGGCGGCATGCGCGTGGTGAAATCGTTCGGCAACGAGATGCTCGAGGCCGAGAAATTCGCGCGCACCAACCGGATGTTCGTGGACACCAAAGAGCGCTCCTATAAGTTCATGGGTCGTTTTCATGCCGTGAACTCCCTGTTCACGGGCCTGCTGTATACCATCGTGGTGGTCGGCGGCGGCTACTTCATGGTGCAGGGGCAGATCCAGCCCACCGACCTGGCGATCTATGCCCTCTACATCGGCATCTTCCTCTCGCCGATCGAGCAGCTGATCAACTTCGCCGAGCAGTTCCAGAAAGGCTACGCTGGATTTCGCCGCTTCGCCGAAATCATGGCAATCGAGCCGGCCGTGCAAGACAGGCCCGAAGCGGTCGACCTGGAGAAGGCGGCAGACGCGGGCGTGCGCGGAGATATCCGCTATGACGACGTGACGTTTTCCTACGACGGCACGACCGACGTGCTAGACGGCTTCACCCTGCATGCGCCCGCAGGCAAGACCACGGCGCTCGTCGGCCCGAGCGGAGGCGGCAAAACCACCACGTGCTCTTTGCTGCCCCGCTTCTACGACGCATGCGGCGGGCGCGTGACGATCGACGGCGCCGACGTGCGCGACGTCACGTTGGCATCGCTGCGACGCACCGTGGGCATCGTTCAGCAGGACGTGTACTTGTTCGACGGCACCATTCGCGACAACATCCTCTACGGCAACCCTGCAGCGAGCGACGCCGAGGTGATCGAAGCGGCCAAACGGGCGAACATCCACGACGCTATCATGGAATTCGAAAACGGATACGATACCTACGTGGGCGAACGCGGCGCGCGTTTGTCGGGCGGACAGAAGCAGCGCATCTCGATCGCGCGCGTATTCCTGAAAAACCCGCCGATCCTGATCTTGGACGAAGCGACGAGCGCCCTCGACAACGAAAGCGAACGCCACGTGCAGGAATCGCTGGCGGAACTTTCGAAGGGCCGCACGACGCTCGTGATCGCGCACCGGCTTTCCACCATCCGCGGCGCCGACAAAATCGCCGTCGTAGACGACGGACGCGTAGTCGAAGAAGGCACGCATGACGAGTTGATCGCCCTCGGCGGCACCTACGCCCGCTACTGCGCAATGCAGTTCGGGGTGTAATCCGTTCCGAAAACCCGATGCTCCTGCACTGACAAGGCCCGGCATGCCGGGCCTTTCTCATACATGGACATGGAAGACCAGCGCTACCGGCGCGCTTCCTTGAGCGCGAACATGCGCAAGGCGCCCGGCTCGACGCTCAACGCAACAGGCAGCCGAGGGCCCTCGTCTCCGTCCACGCCGCACGATAGCTCGGCGTCCAGACAGGTTATTTCGAACGATTTCGCATGCAGATACAGCACCTCGCGGCTCTTTTCGAGCGTGCGGGCAAGGGCGTGCGGCGCCAGCGAGAACAATGCGGGAAGCGATGCGCTTTTCAGCGCGATCAAATGCAGCAGGCCGTCATCGAGACGCGTCGGCACGGAGGATGTGAATTCGTTGGCCAGCGCATTCGCCGAGAACGCGACGAACGACCCGATGTCTTCGACCGTCTCTTCGCCATCCGCCACGATACGCAAGCGATAGCGACGGTCGTTGCCCACGCGCAGCAGCTCGCTGACGACATAGGCCGACAACCCGAACCGCGTCTTGAAATCGGAAGACACCTGGCGAATGCCCTCGGGCAATGTGCCGCCCGTCACGGTATGGGCGAACGACGAGCCGTTGACGAATGCGGCGTCGAGGGCGACCGTTTTCGCGAAATCGAAAGCCTCGACCGCCTGCACGGGGTCGGAAGGAATCCCCAGCGTACGAACGAATCCGTTGCCGGTTCCCGCAGGAATCGGATTGAACGTCGGCATGCGGCCATAACGCCTCCGTCCCTCGAACAGGCCTTTCATTCCCAATCCGACGGTACCGTCGCCGCCCATGACGAACAGCGCATCGACGTGCGCGCATGATTCGCAAGACCAGGATTCGACGTCGGAAGCGCGGCGGGATATGCGGCATTCGACGCGATCGAACGCCTCTTCGAGAACGGGAAGGATGCGCCGGGCGGAAACGGCCCCATCGCGGCGGCCCGAGTCGGGATTCACTATCAGCAAAGCCTCCCCCATGCGCGCCCTCCCTTCCGCACGTCGAACCGCTCCTCGGCATACGGGTGCGGCGCTCGCGAATTTCCGTCATTGCGACCTTATCCGCTTCCGATGCCCGCAAGCAAGAAGAATCGGCCGAGGGAATCGAACGGAAACCGTTTCGACACCGATTTGACACCTCGCAAGCGAAAACCAGGGCGCGGATACGAAAAAGGCCCGTCGTTCGACGAGCCTTTCCCCAAAGCGAGCTTCAGCCTAGCAGCCGCATCCGCAGCTATTGCCGTGTCCGTAATCATGGCCGCAGCCGCAAGAAGCGGACGCGTTCTCCTGCGCGACGTTACCCGACGCTGCAAGCGCCGCCGCCACAGCGCGCTCCTCGTCGGTGGTCACCACATCGTAGGGCCATTCGGCAAGGCCGCCCGCATCGTAGACGTTCACGTAGCCGATAGCCTCCATATGCTCCGTCGCGCGGGCGCTGCGATCCCCGTTGTCGCAATACAGCACGATCGCCGAAGCGTCGTCGGAAAGCTCCATGCCGCGCACGTTGGCGATGGCGTCGAGGCCGCGCTCGCCGAGCGCCTCGTCATAGAGGCAATCGCAGATGTCCTCCGCGGCCATGCAGCCTGCACCGGGAATATGGCCGGCATCGTATTCTTCCTTCGAGCGCACATCGACCAGCAGCATATGCGGGTCGTTGGCGATTATCTCCTGCACTTCGGCAGCATCGAGTTTCATAAGGACTCCTTCGTTCATTCGTTTCGTAGAAACGCATTTTCGCTCGAAAGGCGCGGCTAACCGTGCATCAGCTCGACCAGGCGCGCACCTTGCACCGCGCCGTCTGCGATCGAGATCTTCGCCACGCTCGGCGCCGAACCGCCGCGCGGACGCGACACCGAACCGGGACACACCAGAAGGCTCGCAGGAAATGCCGCCTTCCCTTTCAGGATGCGCGGCACATGCGTATGGCCGTGCACGGCCACTTGAGGAATCGGATCGCCCGGCCGAAGCGCCGATGTGCACCCGCGCAACGCGCGCTGCAAGTCGTCGGGCGTATGCGTCACCAGAAAACGCACGCCCCCGATAACGGGCGTAGCGAACCGGTCGACCGACCGCCCGTATTCGCGGCAGTCGTTATTTCCCAGCACCGCCGTCACCGGCGCGAGCGTTTCGAGCTCGGCCAGGATACCGGGGCCGCAGATGTCGCCCGCATGCACGATGAAATCGCAATCGGCCAGCTCGGCGAAGGCGGCCGAGGGCAGCACGCCATGCGTATCGGACAAGACGCCCACGAGCATGCCTATTCCTCCTCGTCTTCCTCGTCGGACGCATCGATGATCGACGCAGGCGACAGCCAATCGATATACGGACGGCACAGCAAGCGCGCGTCCCGGTAGGCCTGCGCCATGGTGACGATGGTCTGCCCCTGGTAGTTGCCCGATTTCTGCAGCTCGACCACGAGCGCCACGTCAGGAGCGGGCGAATCGGTCAGAATCAACGGCAGCAGCAGGTTCATGCTGTTCGTGCGCGGGTAGTATGCGGGAACGGCGGTCTTGTAATTCCAGCGCACCTGGCGCTTGGCCACGTCGATCGCCGCGTTGATGCTCGTGCTCAGACGATTGAACAGACGCGTATCGTTCTCGATCACGGCGCGCAGCTTCTCGAAGCGCTCGCCGCGCGCGCCGTCGGAAAGCTCCTCGATGCCAGCCAGAATGCCCAGGCATTCCTGAGACGACGCCAACTCGTCGCGCAAGAAGTTCACCGGCAGCCTATGCACGTTGTCGACCACGATATGATGCACATCGCACACCACCTCGCGATCAAGGTCGAACAGCAGGTCCTCTTTGCGCTCGAGATAGCTGGCGGGCTGCGGAAGCGGATTGAGTTCGCGCACCAGGCGCTTGCCAAGCCTGCCCGTACCCGCCGTGCAGAAACCCGAGAACGACCACGGATAGCGCGCCTCTTCGGGCTTTTCGGGGTCGGACGGCTCGAAGCATGCGTAGATATCCTCGTAGTGCTTATCCACCAGACCCGTGTTGAATACGGCGAAATCCTCATCGGAAGAAAAGCCCACTTTGTCCTCGAGCGTCAGACGATAGAAGGTGTAGCGGATGTAGTTGTGCAGGATGTCGAACTTGCGCGTATTGGCGTCGAGTCCGGCACCGCTGAAGTCCCACGGCTCATCGAGGGCCAAGTCGGCCAGCGTCGCCAGAAATTCCTGCCACGTTCCCAGGTAGCCGAAGCGCTCGAGCGCCTTGCCGGGAATGACGCGGCGGGTGCGCCGGGCGTCAGGGCGAGACGAGGCGCTGGATTGGGCCTGCGCCGCTCTGCTTGTCGACACGGCCTTCGAAGAACGGCGACGCGACGAGGGCTGCGCGGCATCCTGCTTCTTGTCGTCCTTTTCCTCGGAAGACGCAGACGCCTTGCGGTCGGACTCGGCCGCCTTGGCGGCGGGAGTCTTTTTCGCCTGGTCGGAGGCGTTTGCCTTAGCGTTTTGCGAAGCGTCGTCGGCCGCTGCATCCTGGTCGTGATTGCCGCAGCCGCGCCCGGGCCTCGGCGCGCTGCCCGTCTGAGCGGAACGACGCACCGAGGTCTTGCCCGGCTTCTGCTCCTCGGCCTTTTCAGGCTGCTCATCTTTCGCCTGGTCAATATTAGTATCTATTTGATTGTTAGTACTATTTTTATCTTTATCTTTCTTATTCGCTTCTGCTTTATTTTTCTTATCTTGTTTCTTTTCAGCGTCAGCAGGCTCTTTTATATCGGCTTTCTTCGATTCACTATCGTTACCATTTGAATCATTAGTATCTTTTTGATTGTTAGATTTCTTTTTTTCTACTTGGCTATTTTGCAGCGCCTTATCCTTTTTAGAAACCCCATTCGTAGAATGGAAGGGGTCCTCGGACGGAGCCTGGCGGGCAGGCTCTTCGCCCTCCTCGCTTTCGGCAGACGCCGCTTCGTCGACGGCAGGCGCCTCGCTTTCGTACTCTTCGAGCTCGTGCAGGCAGAACATCGACTGGGATACGCCGCCGATTTCCTTGGTGGACAGGCTCACGAAATCGGACATCTCTTCGAGCATGGGCTTCAGCTTCAAAAAGCCGTAGTCCTCTCGGTTGATACCCTCGCGCACGAAGCACCACCCCAGGCTTGCCAGCGGATAGTCTTCGTCGAAATCGAACTTCTTCTTCAGCGCACGGTAGATGAACCGACGGTCGTCGTCGGACATGTGCGGCTTGGCAGATTTGCGGGCCATGCGGCCTCCTATCGTATGGAATGAACGGCGAAGCGCTCGCTCCGCCGGAATCGGACATGCGGCCATCATACGGAAAACGCGCGTCCCCGTTCGTCGATGCATCGAAAAAGCGGAGAGCCGTGCAACGGGCCCGCAACGAACAAGGCGCCGCGCATAGACATGCACGGCGCCTTGGCGGAAACATTCGTCGAGCGCGGCTATTTGTGATAGGGCTCGCCACGGCTGATCTTGAACGCTCGATATATCTGTTCGAGCAGCACGACGCGCGCGAGATTGTGCGGGAGCGTTATCTTGCCGAACGACAGGCATTCGTCGGCGAAGTCGTGCACGCTGCGGCTCACGCCGCCCGATCCGCCCACCACGAAGGTGATGTCGCTTATGCCCGAAAGCATCAGCGCATCCATACGTGCGGCGATTCCTTCGCTGGAAAGCTGCTTGCCGCCCACGTCGAGCAGGATGACATGCGAATGCTCAGGCAGCGCCTCGAGGATGCCCTTGCCTTCGGTTTTACGCGCGCCCTCTTCACCTCCGCATTTAGCAGGGTCGCGATCGGGAATCTCCTCGATGGTCACCTTGGCGTACGCCTTCAAGCGCTTCATATACTCGGCGCATGCCTCGACCCAGAATTTCTCTTTCAGCTTGCCAACGGCGATTACGTGGATTTTCACGACCCGGCCTCTCCTTTCGTGTTCGTGCGCACGATTCTATCCGATAGGCATGCGCTCCACAACGAGGAACGCCATGGTGTAGGGCGTCACGCGCGGCCAGCCGCTCAACGCCTCGTCGCGGCGAGGGTCGCCCTCGCGCAGGAGCTCCAGACGCAGACGGGCGCCGCGATAGCGCTCGGCCTTCGAGGCGCCCCGAGCGTCCACCTCCTCGTAGACGAGCACGCATTCGCCCGTGCGCTCGATGTTCTCGCGCGTCCGATTGGGCGCGAGCGTCATGACCACATGGTCGTCGTCGGCCATCATGGGAACGAACACGGCGGCATTGGGCGTGCCGTCCTCGTTCACCGTGGCCACCACGGCGGCGCCTGCCACGGCCGCCATCGAGTCGGCGAGACATTTGCCTTCGAGCGTGGTGAACTTGTCCGTTGCGGCATAGTGCTGAGACATGGCTGCCTTCCTTCCTACAATGCGTCGCGCAAAGCGGCGAGTTTCGCACGGACCGACGGGTCGAGCCGCTCGCCGACCGTGTTCTTCACGGCCACGCGGGGATGCTCGTCCAGGTCGTATTCGTGATGGTTCACTTCGACGGCGTGGCTGAAGCCGTTCGCGCTCATGCGGTCGACGCCGAAGCCGAACACGGTGTTCTGGATGGTGGCGTCGCTGGTCACCACCATGGTCTCGATACCGCGTTCGCGGGCATCGCGGCTCAGCTTCTCGATCACCTTGTCGGCGGAATCGCCCGCGCGCGAGAACATGATCCTCACGCCGCCGATTTTTTCGCAGGAGCCGTCGGAGAATTCGTTGCGGGCGCCGTCGAACACGATGACCGCCTCGCAATCGCGGCCGGCATAGGCCACCACATCGTCGATCAACGCCTCGCGCGCACGGTTGAACGCATCGTCGGCGTAGTCGGGATTCGGTCCCGCATCGCGCAGATGGCGGTAGCGGGAGCCGCTGCGCAGCACGTTGTAGCCGTCGACGATCAGCAGTTTCCTTCTCTGTTTTGCCATTTGTATACCTGGTTTCTTTTTGATACCTGGTATTTTTACGCCTGTGCCTTCACGTGGCACTGACGCATCCACTCGTACATGACGGCGGTCGCGGCCTGAGCCACGTTGAGCGAGCCGACCTTGCCCTCCTGGGGAAGCTTGGTCAAGAAGTCGCAGCTCTCCTGCGTCAGGCGCGACAGACCCTCGCCTTCGTTGCCCATGACCAGGACGATCTTGCCGTGCAGCGGCGCTTCCCACACCGTGTAGTGCGCCTGCTCGCTGGCGCCCGCGACCCAGAAGCCCGCTTCTTTGAGCTTCTCGAGCGTGGAGGCGATATTGGGAACCTGGGCGCACGGGATGTGGTTGATAGCGCCGGCGGAGCTCTTGTACGTGGCGGCCGTCACGTGCGCGCTGCGCTTGTTGGGGATGATCAGGCCCGACGCGCCGACGATTTCGACGGAGCGCGCGATGGCGCCCAGATTGCCGGCGTCGGTGATGTGGTCGAGCACCACGACGAGCGCGTTGCCGTCATGCTCTTCGGCATGCTGCTCGGCGGCGCGCAGGATGTCCTTGAAGCCCGCGTAGCGATACGGACGGGCCTCGGCCATGACGCCTTGGTGACTTCCGCGCGCGCTCAGCTCGTCGAGCTTGCGGCGCGTCACCGTTTTCACGGGCACGTCGAACTGACGGGCCTTGCGCAGAATGTCTTTGACCTGGCCGTCCTGCTGCAGGTTGTCGGCCATCAGCACGCATTTGACGGGCATCTGGGCGCGCAGCGCCTCGATGACCGGGCGTTTTCCCTCGATATAGTCTGCCATGATGTTCCTATCGCCTTATTCCCCTGAGCGGCCGGTGCGAGTTTTCGGCCGCGTATCTTTCAAGCGCCTCGAAGGACGCGAATTCGTAACGGTTGATTATCGCATGTCCCCATAAGGAAAGGGCCCGCAATGCGAACCCTTTCAAGAAACCCATGTCGAAACGCCGTGCGCGACATCGTGCGCCCGACCGCAATCGCGATCCTCCGGCCGCAATTGTCAGGCAGCGACCACGCAGTCACGAGCACGCGACCGCACAGCCGGTTAAACCGTACAACCAACCGCAGCCTTTCATCCGCGTCCATCCAGCCACGCCCGCAGCCTCCTAACCACGGCCGCCCAGCCACGCCCGCAGCCTTCCGGCCGCTACCGCCCGGCTTTACCGGGCGGAAACGAAATCACGCAGCAGACGCGCCGCGGCACGATAGAACACCCGCGACGAGATGCGCTCCACCTCGCACGCGAAATCGCACATCCACATCGCCGGGTGCTCGTCGAAAAACAGTTCGAACGCCGTCGCTGGCGAACCGCCGGGAAGATCGGCCAGGGCAACGCCGCATGATGCCGCGTCCACCGCCCCCGATTCCACGCTCGCAAGAAACTGCAGCAGCTCAAGCTCGGACGAAACATGGTCGAGCGATTCGTTCGTGCCCTGAGGACGACCCAGGCCGCATGCGGCGCAAAAGCGCTCGACGGCGATGGCGGGGGGGCTGACGAAAAGCAGCGGGGCCGCATGGGTGCGCGCCGCCGCCCAGACGCTTTCGTACGGACTTGCCGCAGGCGTCGGCGGACCGACGAACAGCCGCGTCGCCTCCTGGCGCAGCGCATGCAAAACGGCCTCGGGACCTTCGCCTGAATCCGCCCGCGTCAGCTCGCCGCACTCCGCATCGGCGGCAAACCCCCACGCACGGCGCAGCTCGTCCAGCGCATCGGCCCATTCGCCCGACGCGATCGGCATCACGGCGCCGCGATCGGGATAGCGAAATGAAAACGCAAGAAACTCGCAGGTCGTGGCAACAAGGCCCCAATCCGTCACAACATCATGCGACCCTGCGGCCCCACAAGAAACGCTTTGCATGTGTTTACCCCTTTCCCCCGTCATCGCTTCGACACAACGGCCTTCATCTTCGGCGCGAACAAGACGACATGTACCAAAGCAAGCGCCATGAACAACTGCGCCGAAAACGCATGGACAGGCGCCCAGAAGAAAAACCCTCCGGCATACAGGCCGAACGTCGGCAGCACGGCACCCGACACCATCAGGCCCGAAACCGCGCAAACCGCCAGATCGACGAAGATCGCCGCATTCAACACGAACGAAAAAGCCTTGCCCGCACGGCGTTTGCGAAATCCGTTCTGGAACAGCCTGGCGCCTTCCTCGTGGCGCGCCGCCACATGGACGATCACCGCAACCGCGAACACAAGCCCCGCCCATTCATGCACGCCATAGCCAGTCGAATCGGGAAACATCAGCGCGATCGCGCCCGCGGCAAGCACGACGTCGAAAACGAATGATCGCATACTCATCGATGTCACCTCGACTTTCTTACCATGACGATGGCGATGCACGCGAACATGGCGGGCACCAGAAGCCACACCATGAGGCTGACGCCCGATGCCCGGCGGTAGCCGTCGGAAAGGGCACTCCACGCGTGGCAATCGACTGACGCGCAGCCATCTTCCGGGCACTTCATCTCATGGATGCCGTCGGGTGCGGGCACGTTATCGAACCCGTGGCATTGCCCGGTGGCGCACCCCTGCACGACAGGGCATTCCGATTCGGCCGTAATGCCCGCAGGTGCGCTCACGGCGTCGAGCGCGACATCGGCCGCGAAAAACGACAGCAGGCACGCCGCCGCGAAAAGAGCCGCGTAAGCGAAGATTCGCCTCATCGCGCCATCACCTTCCCTTCAGACAGCCGAAATACAACCGACGAACCCGCGCGTCGCATGCGCTCACACAAAACGACACGCGGGTCTTTTCGCCTATTCGGCCGACTTCAACGGAAGATGCTTGATGCCCAGAAGCAGCATCAAAACGCCCAGGGCGAACACGCCGGCGACGACGCCGAATTCGATCGGCGCAGGCGCATACACGCTATTCGCATACAGGCTCGCAAACGAGCCGTACGCATCGTAGCCGCCAAGCGCCGCATGATCGGTCAAAACGGTGGGCATGTCGAGATTAGGAACCTGGAACCCGCCTACGATAAGCTGCACGCGCTTGCAGAAGATGCCGACGATGGCCAGCACGGACGCCACGATGAGCAGCGCATTGGAGCGCAGCTTAGGCGTGAAGCACACGACGGCACACGCGATGCACCCGATAACCTCGACCCAGAAAAAGGGGGCGAGCACGCCGCTCGTGAGCATCTCCACGATGCCCACGCCGCCTTCGGAAAGCGGATAACCCGTAGTCAGAAGGTCGCATCCGAAGAAATACAGGTCCACGCACACGAACGCGCCCAGAAGCTTCGCCATCTTGACGAGGTTGTCGTCGGCCACGTCGAAATAGCCCGCCGCACGCAGCGCGATGACGACGGCCAGCACCAGGGCGGTTCCGCACACCAGGGCGGAGCTCACGAACCACGGGGCCAGAAGGGCGGTATGCCAGAACTCGTGGGAGATGTTCAGTCCCAGAATCCAAGCCGTCACCGAATGGACCAACACCGCCACCACAAGCGCGACCACGCTGATGACGCGCAGGGCCACCGCGCGCATCTTGCCTTGCTCGAAGCGGATCTGCGCCCACAGATAGAAAAGCGAAAGCACCAGATACGTTCCGATGACCAGCACGTCCCACATCAGCGGACTGGTCAGGTTGGAGTACACGAACAGCTCCCACAGACGGATCGGCTGGCCGAGGTCGACCACCACCAGGCCGATCGCGCACACGGTGCAGCAGATCGAGGTCCACACGGCGACCTTGCTGATGCCGCCGAAGCCCTTGATGCCGAACGCCTTCGGCATGGAGCTGATGATCAGGCCGCCCGCGGACAGGCCGACGAAGAACATGAAGGACATGATGTAGAGACCCCACGAATCAAGGTCGCGCATGCCCGTCTGGATCATGCCGCCCGAAAGCTGGACCATCCACAGCGCGATGCCGGCGACAGTGATGACGGCGGACACGGCAATGGCAATATTGAGGGCCTTGCCCGCTTTGCAAGGCGCCCAGGTCTTGGCGGCGGATGCCGCCTGCTTGTTGTCAGACATTCTTTCCCCTCGCTTACACCAGGTAATACACGGACGGAGAGGTTCCGCTATCGGGAAGGAGCTGCATGTATTCGCGCTCCCTGATAAGCTTGGACACCTCGGAATCGGGATCGTCGAAATCGCCGAAATAGCGCACGCGTGCGGGGCACACCTCGATGCACGCGGGCTGGAGCCCCTGCGCAAGGCGATGCCAGCACATGGTGCATTTCTCCACCGTGTGCTTCTGATGCTTGGCAACGCTCACATCGCCCATATCCTGGCCGATCGCATACACGGGCTCTTCCCAGTTGAAGCTGCGCACGCCCGTGTAAGGGCAGGCGGCCATGCACATGCGGCAGCCGATGCACTTGTCGTAATCCTGGCGAACGGCGCCCGTGGCCTCGTCTTTATACGTCGCGCCCACAGGGCACACCTTCACACATGCGGGGTTGTCGCAATGCTGGCACGAAACGGCGATGTTTCCCATGGAAAGGTTGGGATAGGTTCCCTTCGGGGTGTCGCGGTTCTCGCCGCCTTCGGTCAGGATGCGATTCCACCACACGCCGTCGGGCAGGTTGTTCTCCACCTTGCATGCAACGGCGCACGCGTGGCAGCCGATGCACGACTTCTTATCGATGACATATCCGAGACGCATCGCTATTCACCCTCTTCGTTCCACACGCGGACCTCGCAAAGCACGTCCATGAAATTGTTGTTCACGCCGAACACGTCGTATTCGGTGGAGCTGAGCTCAGACCAGCCGCCCGCCTTGTGCTGGTAGCGCTGCCATCCCTTGGGATAGACCAGCGTGCCGGGACGAATGGCGTCGGAGAAGACCGCCCTGGCAACCGCCGTTCCGCGGTCGTTGTAACATTCCACGTAATCGCCGTCAGCGATACCGCGCGCAGCCGCATCAGCGGGGTTGATCCGCACGAACGGCTCGGAATCGAGCTCGCGCAGAAGCGGCGTGCTGTACCACTGGGAATGCACGCGATAGCGAGGACGCTCGCTCATGAGCACCAGCGGATACTTCTTGTACAAGTCGTTTTCGGGCCATGCCTCCAAAGGCGGGAACCAACGCGCCATGCGGTCGCGTTCCACCTCTTCGGGCGTCGGGGTCTTGCTGGAAAGCGCGCGCACCATGGGCATTTCGCGATAGAACTCGAAGCGGCCCGAAGCCGTGCCGAAGACGCCGTCCTTGTAGGCGATATGGGGCTCTTTTTCGGCGTCGCCCTCGATGAAGCGAATCTGCTTCTTCTCGCGCAGCGCATCCATGCTCACGCCGACCATCGCGCACGTGTCGCAGTCGAAAAGCTCCTCGAGGATTTCCTCGTTGGACAGGGTGAAAAATTCGCCCAGGCCGAGCTTTTCGGCCAGTTCGGTGATAATCTGGGTGTCGGGCTTGCTCTCGTACAAAGGTTCGATCGCCTTCTCGCTGTAGTTCAGCGAGAAGCACTGGCCTGCGTTGGCCACCTCTTCGAGCTCGAACCACTGCGCCACGGGAAGCACCATGTCGGCATAGCGGGCCGAATCGGTCATGACGGAATCGGCCACCACCACGTAATCGAGCGACGGGATGATGCCGTCGGTCCATGCGTGCGTGTCGGTGTGGGTGTTCAAGGGGTTGGCCGAATACATCCACAGCATCTTGATCTTGGCATCCTGGCCTGCAAATTTGCCGGTCTTGGCAACGTTGGCGAAATCGACGCTGGGAATGCTCAGGCCCGTGCTCGCGCCGGTCGGCGCCTTATAGGCGGCGTTGTCGCCCATGTGGATGCCCCAGTACGAACCGTACGAAGCGCCGGGCTTGCCGAGGTTGCCGACAAGCGCGCAAAGCGTCAGGCCCGCCATGGTGGTGTGGCCGCCGTTGTTGTATGCCTGCGGGCCGTAGCCCTCGTAATGAAACACCGGGCCGTCGATGCAGACGTCGGCCAGATACTCGATGTCTTCGACGGAAACCTCGCACAGCTCGCTCGCCTCTTCGAGGCTATGCGACATGATTTCTTCCTTCAACAGCTCGTATGCCGTGCGGCATGCCACGCCGCCAAGGTCGTACGAACCCTCGATCGCCACGTGCGTCGGATCGGACTCCGTCAAGGGAACGAGCGCGCCGTCGACGAGCACCATATAGGGGTCGTCCATGACCTCCTGGCCGGTCGTCGGGTCGATCACGCCGGTTGCAACGGGGGCGATGCCGGTGTCGCTGCGACGGACGAACATGCCCGTGTCGCTGCGCACCAAAAACGGCGCCACCGTATGGTCGCGAAGATAGACCTCATCCTGCGCGCCGCGCTCCACGATCACGCGCATGATGGCGTACTTCAAAAGCGTGTCGCTTCCCGGACGGACGGGAATCCACTTGTCGGATTTCGATGCGATCTGCGTGTACGTGGGATCGATGACGACGAGCTTGGTGCCGCCCTCCATCGCCTCTTTGATGTGATGCCAGTTCTGGACCTGCGCATCGGTGATGTTGGCGCCCCACACCATGATGGTCTTGGCGTTTTTGGCATCGGTGGGCTCGTTGCCCTCCCACATGGCCAGGCCCATCAACGGAGTGATGTAGAGGCCGGCAACCGCCTGCATGCCGTAGAAGCTGCCCATGTCCAAGCACGGCGCGATGCTGCTGGCATTGAGGATGTTCTGCAAACGGCCGTAGGCGCCCGTGATGCCCGCCGACTGATTGCCCGAAGCGGTCAAAAACGCGAGCGCGCCTTCGCCGTATTCGGCCTGGGTCTTCTTGATGTTCTCGGCGATTTCGGTCAGAGCCTCATCCCAGCTGATGCGCTCCCACTGACCCGCACCGCGCTCGGTTCCCTGCACGCGACGCATGGGATACTGAACACGCTCGGGGTCGTAGATGCGATGCACGTGCGAAAGGCCGCGCTGGCAGATGCGGCTGTAGCAATCCTCGTTGTACGGCGCGCGAGACGTCTTGACCACCTTGCCGTCGCGCACATGCACGTTCAGATGGCAGAAGCCGAAACAGTTCGGCCTGCATACTCCTCGAAAGATCGTTTCGCCCTCGTTGTTCGGCTGTCCCGCAACGAATTCCCCTGCAACCTGCGGCAGCCCCGGCTGCGATTGAGCGCATGACGTAAGCGAGACGGTCGCCGTCGTTCCGGCGGCAACCGCGGCCGTCGTCTTCAGAAAGCTTCTACGCGTGATTGTGCGAGAGCCCGCATTCTGTTCCGCTGCCAATGTTCCCCCTAACAAAAGATTCGAACCGTCCGCTTCAAAGGCGTTGCGTTGCGCATCGCGACGACCTTTCCCCTGCGGACGTCCTCCCTCACGCAAGCGGCGCTTGCGTCCTTGACAAGAACCAGCTGATTCTTTTGTCATAGGTTGTCATACATACAGGGGATATTCAAGGATTGAATAGGGCAATATATGACAATGATTATTCTATTTTGAGTATGATCGACGAAAAAACGCCTGAAGAAACGCGTCTTATCCTATTTCTTCGCGCCGTCGCCCACGAATCCGTCGGCAAAACTGCTCGGAAGCACGAGCGTGCCGCCCGATTCCTCCATGCCCTCGCACGCAAGATGCATGGTACGCAGGCGCATCGCAACGTCGTTGGCGTCGTAGCTTTCGGAGGCGTCGGCGAGCATGGCGGATATATCCTGCTCGGCCTCGGCCAGCACGATGCGTGCATTGCGTTTGCGCTCGGCAACGGCCTCGGCGGCCATGGCCTTTTGCAGCTCCTTCGGAATGACGATGTCGCGCACCTCCACGTCGATGATGTCGATGCCCCAAGGGGAAAGCTTCTGTTCGATGCGGTCTTTCAACTCGTCGTCGAGCTGCTCGCGCCGCGTTGCCAGCTCCGCGACGGAAATGCGGCCGATGGCCTCCCTCATCGAGGTCTGGGCCACCCACGAAACCGCCGTCACGTAGTCCTCCACCTCCACGGCCGCCTTCTCGGGGTCGAAGACCATCCAGAACAGGACCGCGTCGACATTCACCGGCACCAGGTCTTTCGTGAGCGTTTCCTCGGCGCCGAAATACACCGACGCCACGCGCTGGTCGATGCGCACCGTATAGAACTCGACGATGGGAATGGTGAACACGATGCCCGGCCCCGCAACCCTGTTGAACCGGCCGAAGCGCATGACCACGGCCTTCTCCCATTCCAAAACGATATGGATGGAATTAGACGCGAGAAGGCCCACGAAGCACGCAACGAGCAGCGCCGCCAGGCCGATGCGCCCCGCCACCAGCGCCCATGCCGACGCCACGATCGCGAAGGCGAGCGCGAAAACCGCGATGGAAAACACCGTTGCGCCATTGCGGGTGGTTCTCCTGCGTTCGATCTGCGGCATGGACGGCGTGCCGTCGAAACGAAGGGGGCCGCAAGCGCCCTTCTGCCTTGATTCCTTCTGCTTGCGAGCTTTTTTGCC
This sequence comes from uncultured Slackia sp., assembly GCF_959608125.1. Classification (GTDB taxonomy): domain Bacteria; phylum Actinomycetota; class Coriobacteriia; order Coriobacteriales; family Eggerthellaceae; genus Slackia. The sequence goes on along the minus strand of NZ_CAUHPG010000003.1, from coordinate 98,085 downwards.
CATCGTCTCCCCTATCCCCGCCTGATCGGCATGTTCAATACGGCATTGCCATTCGTTCGAGCGATCACGCGCCACGCGACGCATGGCCGCAGTCTGCGTCGTCGAAGCGGACGAACCGCACGCCTCCCTTGGCAGGTTCACCGCCTGCTTGCGCGTCCCGTTGCTCCTTGATGGTTTTCAGAATCTGCCGCTCGGCGTCGTCAAGCGTCATGCCCACCTCGAGGCAGCGCTTGAGGTATTCGCGCGCCAACCCTTCGGACACCGCAGAAACGGACACGTCGCAGCGTTCGCTCACATCGGCGACGAAGGCCCCTTGCCGGCGCTTCGACACGATATAGCCGTCCTCTTCGAGGCTGCCGTACACCTTGCTGACCGTGTTGTAGTTCACGCCCACCTCGGCCGCCAGGCCTCGCACCGTGGGAAGCTGGTCGTCCGTTTTATAGTATCCAGAAGTAATCAAGTATATGAAACGATTTTTCAGCTGCAGCCATACGGGAAGGCTGCTCTTCTCATTGACCTCGAAAAGCGCCATCTTCTGTCATTCCAATCGAATCCGAACCAAACGCCGACGCGTTTCCACGCGCATCTTCCTGCGGATACGCAAGCTGCATATCCTGCCATTGGGCGGCTTCCACGATGGACCATCTCAGGCACCATCCGCCGAGCAAAATCAAAACCCCCACGAAAACACAGGCAAGAGAACCTTCGAACCGAAGCGAGGGGAATCGCGACGCAAAGACCTCGCATGCAAAGGGAATCGCCAGCCCGCACACGACAAATCCCGCCCACCAGGCAGCACAGACGCTCCCATCCGCGAACAGAGACGCACACAGCTGCCACCACGGCCCGTCTTTTCCCGCAAGAGCATCGACGATGAAAAGACCCGCGAAAAGCGTCTCGCACGCGATGGCGCCCAGGTCGATGAGAAGCAGCCTGCGCACGAAGGGCCGCACGAACGCCGATTCGCCGACCACGGTGGCAACCACAAGGATGACGGCGCATCCGCACGATGCCGACGAGAAGAGAAACAGCGCAAGTATCCACCAGGAATGCCACAACTCGATCGCGGGGCCGACGCTCACAAGCAGCGCGCCCGTGTAGACCATGACGAACAACGCCGCGACCATCGTGACCGTTTCAAGAAGACGGATGGCTTTCCGAGGCCATGCCATACCGTCGAAAAACGCCGCGAAGCACAGCAGCGCACCCGACGCGAGTAAGACGGCCAACGAGAAAACCCCGAACGTGATAAACGATGCCGAAGGGGTGAAGAACAGCAAGGCCAAGCGGTCGATGCGCCCCAGGTCGAACACGAGGCAGGCCACGCCGAAAGCGACAAGGCCCTCCCCCGCAAGGAGGGAAAACGCCTTAACGCGGCGCAGCGAATCGCGCGCATTCGCAGCACTCGGCAAGCCTGCGTGACCCGCAAGAACATGGCCTTTCGCAAACACGTCAAGAAACGACACGAGGGAAAGCACCCCCGCGCCCGCGCCGCCGAAGAAAAGATATGCCACCACAAGATCGCTGAACAAAGAAACCCCGCAAACAGGAGCCGGACGCACTTCAACCCGGCCATCGACAGAGGCAGCATAGTACACAAAGCCGATTCCGACAACGTACGAGGAGAGGGCCCGAAAACGAGCCCTCCCAAGAAAACCTCTGTCGAAACACCGCGCGCGATGCCGTGCGACCGACAGCGATTGTAATCCTCCTGCCGCAGTTGACTGGCAGCGGCTACGCAGTCACGAGCACGCGACCGACCGCAACCTCTCGGCCACAACCACCCGGCCACGACCGCAAATCTCGGCCACGGCCTCCCGGCTACCGCCCAGCCACCGCTGCACGGCTTACCGAGCGGAAACGCTACGCGCGCTTGATGCGGGCGCCTGCGTTGGTATCCTCGACCACCAGGCCCAGATCATTCAGGCGATCGCGGATGGCGTCGGCCTTGGCCCAATCCTTCGCGGCACGGGCTTCGGCGCGGGCGGAAAGCAGCGCCTCGGCGGCGGCTGCGATGTCGTCGCCCTCGAATCCGACCAACTCGGCGGCAAGGCCCGTCAGTTCGGCGGGAAGGTCGAGCTCCCTTCGAAGGGGAACCTCGATGCCCAGAATGGCGAACGCGCCCATGATGGAAGCGGCGCACACCACGGCAGCCTCCTCGTCGACGGCGCCCGCCGCCTGTTCGAGGTAGGTATTGGCCTCGGTGACCAGATTGAAGTAGGCGGCCAGGGCGCCGGCCGTGTTGAAATCGTCGTTCATCTGCGCCTCGAACTCGGCCGATGCGGCCTCGGTAGAGGCGATGAGCTTTTGCGCGGCGTCGGCGTCGACTACGGCGCCTTCCTCGACGTGATTCGCGGCCCAACGCAGGTTCTCCACGGCTGTGGCGATGCGGGCCAGCGAATTCTCGGCGCCCTCGAGACGCTCGTAAGAGAAATCGAGCGGCGAACGATAATGCGTCTGCAGCATGAGCAGGCGCAGCGCAGGTGCGGAATGCTCGTCGAGCACTTCTTTGAGCGTGTAGAAATTGCCGAGCGACTTGCTCATCTTCTCGCCGTCGACGCGCAGCATGCCCGTATGCATCCACGTGTTGACGAAGGGGACGTGCCAGCAGCACGTGGCCTGTGCGCATTCGTTCTCATGATGCGGAAACGCCAGGTCGCCGCCGCCGCCGTGAATGTCGATCGGGGTGCCCAAGTAGCGATGGACCATGGCCGCGCATTCGGTATGCCAGCCGGGACGACCCTCGCCCCACGGGGACGGCCAGCTCGGCTCGCCGGGCTTGGCGGCCTTCCACAGCGCGAAGTCGAGCGGGTCGCGCTTGTCTTCGTTCTCCTCGATGCGGGCGCCCACCATGAGGTCGTCGATCTTGCGACCGGAAACCTCGCCGTAGTTCTCGTCGCTGCGCACCGCGAAGTACACGTCGCCGTTATCGACGGCGTAGGCGTGGCCCTGTTCGATCAGGCTCTTGATCATGGCGATCATGGGGCCGATTTCCTTCGTCGCACGCGGGCGGATATCGGGGTCCATCACATTGAAGCGGCGCATCTGCTCGATAAACGCGTCAGAGAACTCGGCCGCCACTTCCTCGGACGTGCGGCCCTGCTCGTTGGCGCGGTTGATGATCTTGTCATCGACGTCGGTCAGATTCTGGGCGAACGTGACCTCGTAGCCGCTCGCGATGAGCCAACGGCGAATGACGTCGAACGAAAGGAAGGTGCGAGCGTTGCCGATGTGAATCTGGTCATACACCGTAGGGCCGCACACATACATACGGACCTTGCCCTCTTCGATCGGCACGAACTCGCGCTTCTCGCGCACCTGGCTGTTATAGATACGAATCATAATTCCTCCCGGAAATAACGTGACGAGCATGCGTCATGCTCAAGCAGTCCTGAGCTCGCACGCTCGGCATAACCATGCCGAGCGGCTCGTGCGGAACTGCGCGTGACACATGCCCGTCGCGTCCAGAATCCACATGGCCCTCAATAAACGCATTCGGGCAGCCAATGCATTCCACACCTGCGCCCAACCAACGTAAACACCCGCACATTGTAGCAAGTTCGCCTCGATGCAAGACGATCGAAGACTCGGCAAGCCGACCTTCATCGCAAAGGCACGCGAAGGAGCGAACGCCGCTTGCAACGCCCCGACCCCGCAGGGCCGAGATGCGCCTTGCTACAGCGCCCGAAAGCTTGCAACGGATCAGGTGCGTATCCTACGCGCAGTTCCGCATAAGTCTAAAGCCGCATCAAGCGGCTTTAGACTTATGCGGAACTGTTTGAGCATGGGATATGCGCCCGACCATCCGGAAAATCTAACATCGCTGCAGCAAAGCGACGGCTTGCGCCGAAATACCTTCTTCGCGGCCTTCGAATCCAAGATGCTCGGTCGTGGTGGCCTTCACGCCCACCGAATCGAGAGGAACCCCCATGGCGCGGGCCAGATTCTCGCGCATCGCGTCGCGATGCGGAGAAAGCTTGGGCGCCTGGGCCGAGATGACGCTGTCCACGTCGACGATTTCGAAGCCGAGCGAGCGCACATGCTCGGCCACCTTGGACAGCAGCACGAGCGAATCGGCGCCCGCATACGCGGGGTCGGTATCGGGGAACAGCTTGCCGATATCGCCCGCACGCGCCGCGCCGAGCAGCGCGTCGGAAATGGCATGCGCCAGCACGTCGGCGTCGGAATGGCCCAAGAGACCCTGATGATGCGGAATATCGACGCCGCCCAGAATGAGCTTGCGGTCGGGCGCGAACGCATGGACGTCGAAGCCCAGGCCGATACGCGTTTGGGAAACGTTCGTCACGATGGTCCTCTCTTAGAAGGCGGAAGCCTACTTGCCGATAGCGAGGCCGGCCGAATCGACGGCGGCCGAAAGCATCCTGTAGTCTTCAGGAACGGTGAGCTTGATGTTGTCGCGCTTGCCTTCCACCACGAGGACCTTGCCGCCCAGACGCTCGATCAACGACGAGTCGTCGGTGCCCACGAATCCGTCTCGCAACGCGGAGGCGTGGGCGCGGCGATACACGCCGCTGCGGAACACCTGCGGCGTCTGCGCGTTCCAGAACACGCGGCGATCGGGCGTTCCCACGATGCACCCGCCTTCGACCACCTTCAAGGTATCGACGGCGGGCGTAGCCACGATGGCGCCGTCGGCATCGACCATGCCTTTCAGGGTATTGATAGTATGAGAGATCAGGTCGGGAGACACGAGCGGACGGGCGCCGTCGTGCAGGATGACGTACTCGTATTCCTCAGGCACCAGCTCGAGGCCCGAGAATGCGCTCTCCTGGCGCGAACCGCCCGAAGGGGCAAGAACGAGCGGCGTGACGAACGAGAACGGGTCGATCGCACGCTCCCGGTATTCGTCGGCGCGATCCGAAGGACACACTACCACGATCAACCCGATGTCCTCGACGGCGTCGAATGCCGCCACCGACCAGGCCAAAATGGGACGGCCTGCAATCTCGACGAGCTGCTTGCCGCCCTCATGGCCGAAGCGCTCGCCCGAGCCGCCGGCCAGGATGATAGCCGCCGTCTTGGGGCTTTTGCCCACCGTGCCGGCATAGCGCGAGGCGGAAGCCTCGGATGCATCGCCGCCGAGCGTCATGGCCGACGCGATGTCGACCAGAACGGAAGGCAGAAAGACCGGGTCTTCGGGATATGCCTTGCTATCGTTGAAATCGCCCATGATTCCCCTTCCGTGAAAACACGCGGGGCGCCCTGCAGACAGACGCCCCGCGCACGGGCCCGAGCCCGTATTGCTTTGGTTGACTAGTCGGCTGCTCCGCCGCTCGATACGCCGCCGGAACCGCCGACGCCTGCATGGCCCAGATCGAACTGCGGAAGCAGCGATTCTGCTTCTCGTGCAATACTATCACGCTTTCGCGGCGCGGGAATCTCTCCCTCGCCGGGCGCGAACACGAGCTCGCCGTCCACCAGGTCCACGTCGATGACCGAACCCGCATGCCATTTGCCTTCCAGGATCTGCTCGGCGATCGGGTCTTCGAGCAGGCGCTGGATAGCGCGACGCAACGGGCGGGCGCCCATGGAGGTGTCCGTGCCTTCGTCGGCCACGTGTTCGCGGGCGGCCGGCGTCAGGTTGATGGTCATGTCCATGGCGATCAGGCGGTCGCGCAGGTCGGCCACCATAAGTTCGACGATCTGTCCGATCTGCTCGCGCGTCAGGCTCTTGAACACGATGATCTCATCGAGGCGGTTCAAGAACTCGGGACGGAAGAGCTTCTTCATCTCGCTCATCACGCGGCTCTTGATTTCCTTGTCCGACAGGCCGGTCTGCGAGTCGGGCGTGAATCCGAGCGGCGCGCTCTGGGCGATTTCGCGAGCGCCCACGTTGGACGTCATGATGATCACCGTGTTGCGGAAGTCCACCGAACGGCCCTGGGCGTCGGTCAGGCGACCCTCTTCGAGAATCTGCAGCAGGATATTGAACACATCGGGATGCGCCTTCTCGATTTCGTCGAACAGCACCACCGAATACGGGCGCTGACGCACCGCCTTGGTGAGCTGGCCGCCTTCGTCGAAGCCCACGTAGCCCGGAGGCGAACCCACCAGGCGGCTGACGCTGTGCTTCTCCATGTACTCGGACATGTCGAAGGTGATGAGCGCGTCTTCGGAGTTGAAGAGGAACTCGGCGAGTGCCTTGGAAAGCTCGGTCTTGCCCACGCCCGAGGGGCCGAGGAAAATGAACGAGCCGGCGGGACGCTTCGGGTCCTTCAAGCCGCTGCGGCTGCGGCGAATCGCCTTCGACAGCGCCGTGACCGCTTCTTCCTGGCCGATGATGCGCTCATGCAGCACGCCTTCCATGCGCAGAAGCTTCTCGGTCTCGGCCTCGGTGAGGTTGCTCACCGGCACGCCCGTGGACATGCTTACCACATCGGCGATTTCGGCCTCGGTGACCTCGGAGAGCGTGCGGTCGGCTTCTTCGGAGAACTTCTTCTCGGCCTCTTCGCGGCGCGCGACGATGTCTTTCTCCTGGTCGCGCAGCGCGGCGGCGCGCTCGAAGTCCTGACCGGAGATGGCCTCTTCCTTCTCGGTGCGCACGCGGCGCAGCTCGTCGTCGATATCGCGAATCTCGTCAGGCGGCAGCACGCGATTGCGGATGCGCATGCGCGCGCCCGCCTCGTCGAGCACGTCGATCGCCTTGTCGGGCAGGAAGCGGTCCTGGATATAGCGGTTCGACAGCGAAACCGCAGCGTGCAGGGCCTCGTCGGAGAAACGCACGTGGTGATGGGCCTCGTAGCGGTCGCGCAGGCCGTCGAGGATGCGCATGGACTGCTCTTCGTTGGGCTCGTTCACCATGATGGTCTGGAAGCGGCGCGCGAGGGCGGAATCTTTTTCCAGATGCTTGCGGTACTCCTCCACCGTGGTGGCGCCGATCACCTGGATTTCGCCGCGCGACAGGGGCGGCTTCAGGATGGCGGCCGCATCGATCGAGCCTTCGGCCGAACCTGCGCCGATGATGGTGTGCATCTCATCGATGAACAGGATGACGTCGCCTTCCTTGACGACCTCCTTGACAACCTTCTTCAGACGCTCCTCGAATTCGCCGCGATACTTGGAGCCCGCGACCAGGGCGGACACATCGAGCGTCACCAGACGCTTGCCGCGGATGATGTCGGGGACCTGATCGGCCACGATCAGCTGCGCCAAACCCTCGGCCACGGCCGTTTTGCCGACGCCCGGCTCGCCGATGAGCAGCGGGTTGTTCTTCTGACGACGCGAAAGCACCTGCATCACACGCTCGATTTCGGCGGCGCGGCCGATCACGGGATCGAGCTTGCCGTCACGCGCCTTGGCGGTGAGGTCGGTACCGAACTCTTCGAGCATGCTGGTATCGGACTGCTGCTGGTCGCCGCCGAAGAACGGCAGGCCCGCCGCCACGGGCGTGGGCTGGCCGACGAGGTCGTTCAGAGCGCCGCGCACCTTGTCGGTGGACACGCCCATCTTCTTCAGCGCGTCGATCGCTCCGCCCTCTTCTTCGCGCATGATGCCGAGCAGCAGGTGCTCGGTGGAAATGTAGCTCTGGCCCATCTGCATGGCCTCGCGCAGCGAGGTCTCGAGAATGCGCTTCACGCGCGGGCTGAAAGACAGATGCGCCGTGGGCTCTTCCGCCTTCGTCGCCTCGTTGAGCGCACGAACGGCTTCGAGGGCGCCCTCGTAGGTCACGCCGACGTGCTCGAGCGCCTGGGCGGCCATGCCTTCGGGCTCTTTCGCAAGGCCGAGCAGCAAATGCTCGCTACCCACGTGAGGCTGGCTCAAGGCACGCGCCTCTTCCTGGGCAAGCACGAGCACATGGCGCGCCTTGTCGGTGAATTTTTCGAATGCCATAAACGGCCCCGTTTCTCAAAGGTGACGACGCCCCGCAGCGCGAAAAGCTCGTGCCGCGCGGACGCGCCGGTCTTACAAACAGTACTCCATTGTATTTTCCGAACAATCCTAGCACTCATGCAAAATGAGTGCCAAGACATGAGGCCCCCGGTGCCGTTTCGTTACATCGCATCCACACGCTTCACGCATCGGACCCATACGAAAAGGGCCCGACCCAAAGAGTCGGACCCTTAGAAAGCGAGCCGTGCTGTGACCGGAAGCCGCAGCGACCCGGCGGATACAGCCGCCGCTCCCCCCAGGTCGCCGCAACGCAGGCGAGGGCGAAGCCGACGGAGCGAATCGCCGCGAACGAGCAGCGCCGCGTACTTCGGTACGCAAGCGACGAGTGAACGGCGAGACGCCCGTCCGATTCGCCCACAGCCGGACGACCCATCGTGTCGGCTGTCAAGCCGACACGACCTAATACAGCTTGGCGCCTGAGGGAATCGCGGAATCGAGCATGAGCAGGTTCAGGCGCTCCTCGCCCGCTTCCTCGTGGATGGCGGAAAGCAGCATGCCGCAGGAAGCGACACCCATCATCTTGCGCGGAGGCAGGTTGGTGATGGCCACGAGCGTCTTGCCCACCAGGTCTTCGGGCTCGTAGTACGGATGGATGCCGGAAAGGATCGTGCGGTCTTCGCCGGTGCCGTCATCGAGCGTGAACTGCAGCAGCTTCTTGCTCTTCGGAACGGCGATGCATTCCTTCACCTTCACCGCGCGGAAGTCGGACTTGCTGAACGTCTCGAAGTCGACCTCGTCGGCGAACAGCGGCTCGACGGCCACCTTGGAGAAGTCGATCGTCGGAACCTTGTTGGGGGCATAGATGCCGGCAGCGGCCTGCTCGTCGGACGCGACCTGGCCGTCCTGCCGGGCGCCGAGCTTCTTCTTGCCCTCGGGGCGCATGTGCGGGAACAGCAGCACGTCGCGGATGCTCGCAGAGTTCGTCAGCAGCATGACCACGCGGTCGATGCCGATGCCGATGCCGCCCGCGGGAGGCATGCCGTACTCGAGGGCGCGCACGTAGTCCTCGTCGTATTCCATGGCCTCGTCGTCGCCTTCGGCCTTCTCCTCCATCTGGCGGGCGAAGCGCTCGGCCTGGTCGACCGGGTCGTTGAGCTCGGAGAACGCATTGGCGTACTCATGGCCGGCGATGACCAGCTCGAAACGATGCGTCAGGCGCGGGTCTTCTTCGTTGCGCTTGGCCAGCGGAGAAACCTCCACCGGGTAGTCGCAGACGAAGGTCGGGTTCACGATGGAGTCCTCGCCGATTTCGTCGTAGATCTCGGCGATGATCTTGCCGGGGCCCCAGTCTTCCTTGACCTCGATGCCGTGCTTCTTGGCATGGGCGGCAAGCTCTTCGACCGGCGTATCCATGGTGACCGTCTCGCCCAAGACATCGGAGACGATTTCGGTCATGGGGCGGCTCGGCCATGCGCCGAACAGGTCGATTTCCTGATCCTGATACAGGATGGCGCCCTCCAGGCCCACGGCGCGCGCGGCCGCCTTGATGACGCCCTCGGCCAGCTCCTTCATGCCCTCGAGGTCGGAATAGGCGCGATACGCCTCCATGGTGGTGAACTCGGGGTTGTGCGTGAGGTCCATGCCCTCGTTACGGAAGATGCGGCCGATTTCGAACACGCGCTCGAAGCCGCCGACCAGCAGGCGCTTCAGATGCAGCTCGGTGGCGATGCGCAGATAGCATTCCTGGTCGAGCGCGTTGAAGTGCGTGATGAACGGCTTCGCGGTAGCGCCGCCCTGGATGGTCTGCAGGATGGGCGTCTCGACCTCCATGTAGCCGTCGTCTTCCATGTAGCGACGGAAAGCCGACAGGATGGCGGAACGCTTGCGGAAGGTGTCGCGGACGTCTTCGTTGACGATCAGGTCGACATAACGCTGACGATAGCGCGTTTCTTTGTCGGACAGGCCGTGGAACTTCTCGGGCAGCGGACGGACCGCCTTGGAGAGCAGCACGATTTCGCGCGGAGCGATGGACAGCTGGCCGCGCTGGGTGCGCACTACGACGCCCTCGACATTGACGATGTCGCCCAGGTCGAGACGGCCGAGCAGATCCCAATCGGACTCGGACGTGTCGTTGATGCGGCAAAACAGCTGGATATCGGCGGAGGGGTCGCGCAGGACCACGAAGACGATCTTGCCCTGACCGCGCTTCGCGATGACGCGGCCGCCGATCTTCACGACGTCTTCGGTATTCTCCCCGGCGGCCAGATCGGCGTAGTTCGCCTCGATATCGGCCGCGTAATGGGTGATTTCGGAGTGCTCCGGATACGGATTGGTGCCGGCATCGATATACGCCACGCGGGTGGCGAGGCGGCGGGCGCGCTCGTCGTTAAGCGTGCCGTCGTCTACAATGGCCTGCTCTTTTTCGGAAGTGGTTTCGCTCATCTGACATCCTTTATCGACAGAGTACAAAACGGTTCGTTCGAACATCAATGGGATTCTAACGTATAACGCCGCGCTTTCAGGATAGGCGGCGCATTATCGCAAATACGGCAAGAGCCAGCCGTCCTCCCGTGCCTGCCGCGAAGCGGAAGACGGGAAAGCGGCTGGCTCGCTACGATGCAAAAGCGATCGGGCTGTTACTGCTCGATCTTGACGATGGTCATCTCGACCTCGCGACCGGTGGGGCCGGTGGCAGTGATGACGTCGTCCTTCTTGTGGCCGAGAAGCGCGGCGCCCACGGGGCTCTCGTTGGAAATCTTGCCGGAGGCGACGTCGGCCTCGGCGGCGCCCACGATAGTGAAGGTGCGCTCGCGACCGCCCATGTTCACGACGACGGTGCTGCCGACGTTGACGCGGGAAGAACGCTTGGGAGCGGCGACGACGGTGGCCTCGGACAGGATCTGGTTGATCTCGGCGATGCGGGCCTCGACCATGCCCTGTTCGTTCTTGGCATCGTCGTACTCGGAGTTCTCGGAGATATCGCCGAACTCGCGGGCGACTTTGATGCGCTCGCCGACCTCGGCACGCTTTTCATTCTCGAGATAGTGGAGCTCCTTCTCGAGCTTCTCTTTTCCTTCAGGAGTAAGGATGTACTCGTTCGCCATCGTGCAACACCTAACCTAGAATTCGTGCGCCCATCGGCGCGCATTGCTGACTGAAACTAAAAAACGGTATGCCGACAACCGCAGGCATACCGTTCGAGTGCAAGATTCTTCGAGGTTACTCCTCGTCGGAATCGGCCGTGTTCGCAGTGGTCTTCTTCGCGGAAGAAGCAACCTTCTTTTTGCGAACGGACTTTTCTTCGACCTCTTCCTCTTCGTCGTCGAGGTCTTCGATTTCCTTCTTCGCACCGCCGCCCATGCCGTCACGCAGGTTCTTGACCGTACGGCCAAGCGCGCTACCGAGCTTAGGAAGGTTCTTCGGTCCGAAGATGAGAAGGGCAACAGCAAGGATGATAAGGAGTTCGGGCACGCCGAGTCCGAAAATTTTCATGTGTTTCCTCCATGGTATCGCCCGTAGAAACAACCGGGCATTCGATTGCGTTTGCAAAAAAGATGGTCGGGACGACAGGATTTGAACCTGCGGCCTCTGCGTCCCGAACGCAGCGCTCTACCAAGCTGAGCCACGTCCCGACATATCGCAAACAGCGCGCTTTATCTTAGCACACTTCCTAAAAAAGCAAAGAGGTTTTTTCGATCTTCTTGAAGAAAGATTCCTCGACCGCCCCTTGAACCGGAAGCATGATGAAAACGGGCGCGCCAAGGCGCGGCCGCACGAGCATCGAAGGCCCTACCAACGCAGAGCGCAATAGAACTGCTGGTAAGACGAATAGCACACCACCTGGCCGGGCTGCGGCGCATGGATGTAGCTTCCTCCGCCTGCGGCTGCGCAGATGCCGACGTGTCCGCCCGTGTACAGGACGTCGCCCGGCTGCGCCTGGCTCAGAGGCATCACATAACGTGCGGAGCCGTACTGGGCGCCCGTGGTACGACCGATGCTGTAGCCGGTGGCACTGTAGCAGTAGCTGGTCAGTCCGGAGCAATCCAGGCCGACGCCAGGCGTGGAGCCGCCCCAGACATACGGGACGCCGAGCTGCGTCTGGGCGACGCCGAGCGCCGCCGTATTGGGAACGCCGCCGCCGGAGGAAGACCCACCGCCGGAGTTGCCGCCCGACGAAGACCCACCGGAGGAAGACCCGCCGCCGGAAGAGGAGCCGCCGGAGGAAGACCCGCCGCCGGAGTTGCCGCCCGAAGAGGAGCCGCCGGAAGCATTGCTGCCGCCATTGGACGAACCGCCATTGGACGAACCGCCGGAGTTACCGCCCGAAGAGGAGCCGGCCTGCTGTTCGGTACGCTGCTGCGCCTGGAACTTAGCCGCTTCTTCGGCGGCCTTGGCCTCGGCCGCGGCTTCCTGTTCCTGCTTGACCAGGGCGGCCACTTCCGCATCGAGGGAATCGACCTCTGCCTGATACTGCGCGACAAGCGCCTCGGCCTCGGTCTTGATCGCCGACGCCTCGTCCATCTTGCGCTTCGCCGTATCGGCCTGCGCGGCGTACTCGACGCGCTGGGCCTCGTTGTCTTCGCGCAGCGTCTTGGTTTCGGAAACGAGCTTCGCATCGTTGTCGTTAAGCGTTTCGAGCGAATCCCAGTTCTTCAGGAAGTCGTCGAACGACGCCGAGCCGAGCAAGATGTCGAGAAACGTGGTCTGTCCGTTTCGGTACATGCTGCGAGCACGATCCCCGAGACGGCCCTGCAGCTCTCCGATGCGGACGTTGTTCTCATCGATCTTGGTCTGCGCGTCGTCCATCTTCGTTTTAGCGGTATCGTGCTCTTCAAGAGCGGTGTAATAATCGTCGGAAGCCTTGGAAAGCTTCGACTGCATATCGTCAAGCTTGACACGCACGGCGTCGGCCTCGGCCTGCTTGTCGGCAGACGTAGGCTCGGCGAATGCAATGCTCGGCACGGCCAGGGAAACGGCGCCGAAAGCGGCAGCGCCTCCCACGAACGCGCGCCTCGTCAGATGCATTTTCTGCTCAGCCATACAAGCTCCTTCTGGTAGATCGATCCTTTTCTAAAGGTCGCATAAAGCGTAACCATAGCAAAAAATCCCGTATGCGATGCTTCGAAAAGCGTTCGCGCACACATGGGCATCATAAGGCTTCCACATCGAGAAAGAAAAATCGCGGTCGTAAAACTATCTAGGAAAACGCCATGCAGAACGCATCGAGCAGCTGAATAGCGTCATGATGCGCCATACGGTCGATCTCCTCGGCGGCTGCGTCGCTTTTCGCAACGCCCGAAAGCTCGAGCGCGATGCGCAAAGGCGCCCCCTCCCCCGACTTCGCACGAGCAGCGTCGACGGCGGCGGAAATGCGCTTCGCAAGAGCCGAAGCGTCATCGCACAAAACGCGCGGAACCGATGCGTCCGTTTTATCGTCGGGACCCACGATATGCGCAAGCAGCATGTCGGCGTCGGGCGGAACCAGGAGCGTCTCGGCACTGACCATCTTGGAACGCGGATTGGTGGCCATGGCGAGATTCGACATGTACGACGCCACTTTGCGCGTGAACCCTTCGGTGCCGAACAGGCAGACCGCATGGTGCTCCAGTACGTCGGCGGCGCGGGCGAAGCCCATGTAAGCGCGTTCTTCGACCTGCGGCTTGTCCATCCAGGCGTTATGAAGATTGCGAAGGATCGCATAGGTGTTCACGCCGGCGATGCCGTCGGGAACCAGGCCCATGTTCAGCTGGAACTTGCGCAGCGCTCCTTCGGTGTAGGCGCCGAAAGTCCCGCTGACGCCGCCGCATGCGAATCCGAGGGCGCCGAGGGCCGTCTGCAGCTCCTCGACGTCTTTGCCGGTGAAGTTAGGGGTGCGCAGATACAGCAGGCGCTCGCCCAGCTCGAACTGCTCGCCTTCCTTATCCTGCCTATGGATGGTCTCAGAAATCATCGTTCGCTCACGCTTTCTACTTCAGGCGGTTCACGAAATAATCCGCCATGGAAATCAGCAGGTCACGCGCAGGGCTTGCCTCGAGCATGTCCATCAGGCGAACCTTCGAGACGCTCGTCAGGCTTTCCGCGTAGCTGCGCGCATACTCGATCGAACCGCATTCGCGCATGATGTCGACCGCTTCGGCGAGGACGGCCTTATCGGTCGTCTTGCTGGAAAGGATTTCGATCAGCCGGTCGCGCTTCGAAGAAGCCTGCAAGGCATGCACCACCATGAGCGTGCGCTTGCCCTCGGTGATATCGCTGCAGTAATCCTTGCCCACCACGTCGGCATCGCCTTCGATGTTGAGCAGGTCGTCTTGGATTTGGAATGCCAGGCCCGTGTCGAGGCCGTAATTGCGCAAAGCCTCGATTTCGGCCTCGGAACCTCCGCCGATGATCGCGCCGATGGCCAAGGGAACCGCGCCGGAGTAATGGGCGGTCTTATGCGTCGCCATGACCAGGTAATCCTCGGGAGTGATGTCGTAGCGCTCATCGCGCGCCCAGCCCAGGTCGAGCGCCTGGCCTTCGACCGTACGGCGAGTCATCTCGATGAGCTCGCTCACTACGCGAACTTTCACGGAGTCGCTCAGCGCGGGATCTTTGATAACGCTGCCGTTGACCAGGGACAAAGCAAGGTCGCCTGCGTTGATGGCGATGCCGAGGCCCTGCGTCAGGTGCAGGCAGGGCTCGCCGCGGCGCAACGTGGCCTCGTCGGCGATATCGTCATGAATCAAAGCCGCAGTATGGAAATGCTCGATCGCCGATGCGGCGGAAACCGCGAGGCGCACATCGCCGCCCACGGCGAGGCACGCGGCGAAGCAAATCAAGGGACGATGGCGCTTGCCGCCATTCTGGCTGTAAACGAACAGAGGGTCGTAAAGATACTTGTCCATATCGGCATGGGTGCCGCGGGGAATATAGGTGTTCACCAGCTCGCCGACCACGCCCGCATAGGAATCGAGATACTCCTCGAACGTCGTCGGAGGGTTCTCGATAGCCTCGAAAAGCTGCTCCATGCTTGCATTCCTCAATTCGGCTGCCGTCATAGCTCGCAACCCTTTCCATCGTCTGTCCTGCATCGCCCGCCCCGAATGGGATGCGGGCCCGCGCCGTGCAAGGCTGCGTTCCTCGCGGAAAAGACGACCCTTCCGCGAACAAGCAGCGCTGCACGCGCCTATATCGAACCTTCGCCGTCGGACGAAGGCCCTCGAATCGATTCCGTGCAAATCGTTCGGTCGCTTTGGTAGGAGCGGTGGGATTCGAACCCACAAGACCGAAGTCGGAAGATTTTAAGTCTCCTGCGTATGCCATTTCGCCACGCTCCCGTATGCACGACCATGCGCTCGGCGCACAGGTTTTCATGATAGCAAAAGCGGTTTTTGCTCGCGCGAAGCCATGAAACGAACTTATTCGGCCGATCCGCGGGCGGCGTCGAGCACGATGCCCATCAGGATATCGCTTTCGCTTGCCGTGAAAGCCTCGACGCCCGCAAGGTCCATGACCGCATCCAGAATGAGAGCGCCAGCGGGAAACACCCCGGCCCGTTTGGGCTGGATGCCCGGAACCTGCATACGGTCGGCGAGCGCCATGCGGCTGAGACGTGTTCTGACGTCATCGAACTGCTGCCTGCTGACCAGGGCCTTATGCACCTTCGAAGAATCGTAAGGCACGAGCGCGTCCCGTACGGCCACCACCGACGTCGGCGTGCCCGCAACGACGACAAGACGGTCGACATGCAAATCCGCATCGGCGAAGAAAGGAGCGAGCTCTTCGGCCGCCCAGGCGCGAGCCTCGGCGTATTCCGCATCGCTCGGCGGATCGCCATGCAAGAAACGCTCCGTCATGCGACGGCAGCCCACATTGAACGAACGGAACGAACGCATCGAAACCTCAGGTACCAGAGCGCCCGCAGGAGCATCGGCGCGGCCGAGGGCGAGCTCGGTGGAGCCCCCGCCGATATCGGCGAACAAAAGGTTCTCGCCGCGAAAATCATTCGAGGCGCCGAGAAACGACAGCTCGGCTTCGCGATTGCCCGGGATCACCGACAGATCGACGCCGACGGCATGCAGGCGACCGACGAACTCATCGGCATTTTCCGCATCGCGGCTCGCGCTCGTGGCCAACGCCGTCACGCGGTCGACGGGCGTTTGCGCGTCGCATTCATCGATGAGCTTTTTATACGAGCCGACCGCATCGACGGTGCGCTCGATCGCCTCGGCGGCAAGACGGCCCGTGGCGTCGACGCCGACGCCCAAGTCGGTGATCGTACTGCGGCGAAGCACCGTTTGCACGCCCGCAGCGTTCACATCGGCAACCAGAAGACGGCTCGTTACCGTTCCGATATCGATGGCGGCGATACGCATGGCGAATTCCTCTCTTAGAAACCTACGACGCTGCGGCGCCGTCCGTTGACGGCTGCTCGGCGGCGACATCGCTCACGTTCGACATATCGGTGTTCTCGGGCATGACTTTGGCGGGGTCGACATAGCCGAACAACACGTCGAGCATCGGAGAATACCAGGTTTCCGGGGCGGGAACGCTGCCGCTTTTCACCTGGGCGATCAGCTCGTCTTGCGCGGTGCCTTTCTCGTCGCCCAAGCCGCGAACGACGCCCGCCACCTGGCCGTCGTAAACCCATCCGAGCTCTTTATGCGCGGCGTCTTCGATGCCTTCGTCGGTCTTGAGATATTCGAGCTGGCTTTCGATGGCCTCGTTGCGCGCCGAAAGGGCGTCGTACTCGGCCTGCAGGCGCGATTGCTCGCGAGTTTCCAGGTAATAAGTCTGCGCCGCGGGATAGAGCAGAACCAAAGCGAATACGAGGCATGCGGCGATGCCCGCAAAAACGGCGAGCGGCGACGTGGATGTGCGCGGCGTCTTGGCGCTGCGCGCCGACGAGCGACGAGCGTCCGAAGACGAGACGACGCGACCCGATTCCAAATCGGAGAACGCACGCTTATGGGCCTTCCCCATTTCGCCTTTGTACACCGCCGCACGGGATGCGTGCGGCGAAGGCGCAGGATCGTCGGACCCGAATTGCTTGAAAAACAGGCGGTCTGCCTTCTGTTTGGCCTTGGCCCTGCGCTTGTCGTAAGAGCGCTGCGTGCGCGACGGCGTACCCGACGTCCGCTCGTCGGCCCCTTCGTACACTTCGACCGCAGGACGCGAAGCGCGCGGACGGTCGACGTCGAACGAGTCGGACGGATCGCCCGATGGTACCGAAGAAAACCCGCGATCCCCACGCGACGGAATGCCGCCGAGGCGGATATCGCGAGACGAACGGGGCAACGACGGCAGGGCAGGCGAAGCCGCGCGAACGCCGTACGAAGAAGACGCGTAACCGCCCATGCCCGTCAAAGGACGCGAAGGAGCCGCGACATCGAGGGAGGCATAGCGCCTCGAACCATCGCCGTATGCATCCCCCACTGCACGAGCCGTCTCGACGATGGCAGGACGAGAAGAACGCGTCGACGCCATGCGCCGTGCGTCATCGAAGGGAATGATGTTGGCGTTGCCGCTTCTTGCCATGAAGAATTGCGCTCCTTGGGGCAGGGATAATGCGTTTCCGTCGGTCGATTCACGATGCGCTATGAAAGCTGTTGGCATAGTATCACAACGGCCGGGGTCGCTTTCATGCAAGGGCGGTCTCGTCACGACGACACCACGCATGAGAAAACCCGCCGGAGCGGGCTCTCTCGAACGATTATCGAATTAGGGTCGGGGCCGTGTCGCCGGCCGTTTAAATCACGCTGATCTGACCGGTGAAGATCATGACGAGGCTCACGACGAAGAAGATCACGATCGCAGCAGCGACGACCTTGTCGACGGTCTTCGGCAAGATGGCCTGGCCGCGTTCCTTCTGGCCGTACAGATACAGCAGGATGCCGGGAGCGAACAGGATCGTGGTGATCATAAGGCCCGTCAAGCCACCCGCATAGATCAGGAACAGGCTGTAGAAGAAGCCGACGAATCCGATGACTCGATAGAACCACACGGTCTTGGCGCTCTGGCCCGCGAAGCCGTCCTTCTTCACCGCGCAAACGAACAGATAGAAGGTGCTGAAGAAGTACGGAATCAAGATCATGGACACCGACACGCCGTAGAAGAACTGGTAGGTCTGCTCGGAGAACAGGATGATCACCAAGAAGGCCTGGACGATCAGGCAGGTGATGGTGCAGGTGACGATAGGCGCGCCGTTCTTGTTCTTCTTAGCGAAGATCTTCGGGAACACGCCCTGCTCGGCGGCTTCATGCGGGCACTCGGACGCGATGATGGTGTAGCCCAGCATGGCTCCCAAAAGCGAAAGCGCGACGCCGAGATTCACCAATGCGGCGCCCCAGGGACCGACGACGGCTTCGAGCACGCCGGCCATGGACGGATTGGGCAACGCGGCAAGCTCGGCACGCGGCATGACGCCCATGGAAAGAATGGATACGATCAGGTAGATGGCAAGAATGCCGCAGAACGCGATGATGGTGGCGCGACCGACGTCTTTGCTGTGCTTCGCGCGGCCGGAGATGGCCACGGCGCCTTCGATGCCGAGGAAAATCCAGATGCTCACGCCGACAGTGCCGACGATCTGGTCCCACAAGGCGGGGCCGTCAGGCTCGCCCCAGAAGTTCTCCATGAAGATGGCGGGATCGAAATTCATCGAGAAGATGATCGCCACGATGGCCACGAACAGCGGAACGAGCTTGGCGATCGTAGTGATGATATTGATGCTCGCGGCCTCTTTCACGCCGCGGCAGACCAGCGCCCAACACACCCAGACGATCAACGAGGCGCCGATCACCGATACGAGGTTGTTGCCCTCGCCGAACACGGGGAAGAAAAACGACAGGCTGGCGAACAAGAGCGTGGTGTAGGAGACCGTCGCCAGAAGGGCGCTGATCCAGTAGCCGTACGCCGAGTTGAAGCCCATGAATTCGCCGAAGCCGGCACGGGCATAGCTGTAAATGCCGCCGGTAAGCTCAGGCTTGAACTTGTTCAAAGCGTAGAAGCACATCATCAGGCAGAACACGCCGATGCCGCACACGAGCCAGCCGATGAGCACTGCGCCCGTGTTAGCTCCTGCCGCCGCCATATCGCCCGCCATCGTGAAGACGCCGCCGCCAATGACGGCCGTGATCACCGCTGCGATAAGGTGAGGAAGTGAGAGTCCGTTTGGGTCGTTGACCTGGTCGGTGCGGCCCGATGCGAGGTTCGACATGGCAACCTGCTTTCTTCTGGGAACCCATAGCCGCGGGAAACGGCCCCGCGACGTTCCTAAACAGGATACCCCCAAAACGTCTCCAAATGTTCAACACAATGTCGGCGCCCGATTCATTTTCGTGCAAACGTGATGATTATTTTTTAAAACTTCCTGTTCATTGATGCCGAATGCGAACAAAAAATAATTTTTTACAAAATGGCTTCAAAAGGAAGGAGGGCGCCGCCGAGCCCTCCTTCCTCGCCATTACAGCGCGAAACGCGAGCGAGACGTCGCCCGTTCGCCGCTCGCCTTGCTCTTGCGGCGATGCTCCTCCATCAGATACAGCACGCAGTCGGTGCGGTTGCACGAACGCAGCAATTCGATCTGCTCGTCGAACGATTCGTCATCGATGAATCCCGCCGCCAGCAGCGCCGCCACCTCGTCGCGCTCCCCGTCGCGGGCAACGCGCATGCGCGCCTCGGATGCGCGCTCTTTCAGTCGTTCGACCAGCGCATTGCGCACCGCTGTCGACGGAACATGCGGATCGGCGATACGATGGATGATCGCGCCCAGACGGTCGGGCAAGTTCTTGCCAGACAACAGCAACTCGTCATAGGCGTCGTAGTCGAAGGGAACTTCCCCGCTTCCGGACGCGTCGATGAAGCAGCTCAGGAGCTGGTCGGCCGACACATGGACGACCGAGCCCGTGCTCTCGAGACGGCATGTCGCGTACTCGAAGCACCCCTCGCCGATGCTCGTTACGCTGCGCGGAATCGACACGGGCGTGGAAAACAAGCGGGAACAGAAGCAATGCGCGCCGATCGCATGCAGCCCTTCGGGCAGAACGAGGCGCTCGGTGCCGCGGCAGGCGTTGTCGCGCTCGATCGTACGCACCGTCGCAGGAAGCGAAAGCGTTGCGGGCGCATACGGCAACGCCCTCACGCCGATACGCACGAGCAGGCGGCCCTGCACTTCGGCGGGAAGGGAAAGGGCACGGCGCACCGGAGGCGCGGGAGCCTTGATGGCCGCGGACGGGGCCAGATCGCCCATGCCCGCATGGCGCACGGCCGCCGCTTCGGCAAAGCGTTTCGAAATGGACTTCGGCGCGGCAGGACCCGCCACCAGGACGGCGCCCTCGTCGTCGAAATCGTAGAAGCATTCGTCGTGTTCGACCACCCGCTCGCTCGCCAAACGCACGCCGCGCGCATGAAGCGGCGCGACCGCAGGGGCCTCGTCGGGGAAAATCCATACGGCATCGTCCCATTCGCGGGCGGCCACGCGCGCAAGCGACGCGGGCGCATGCACCACGTTGGGTTGCGCGCAGCCGGCGCAGAATGCCGAGCCGCCTATCTCCTCGACGCCCTCGGGCACCGTCATGCGCTCGTCATACGGCGGCGCAGCGAACACCAGGCGCGCTCCCTCGTTATCGAACAGGCTTCCATCACGCGCGCTATAGCGCCCGTTGCGCTCGTCGACGGAATACGCGCGGCTCCCCAAGCGCGGCGACACGCCCGCCAGATCGCACGGCTGCTCGCCCATGTGCTCGAGCCCGGCACCCAGATGGATGCAGCCGGCCGAAACCGCCGAGAACGCCGATGCGTCGATCCGCTTCACGGTGTCAGGCACCACCATCAGCCGCACTCCGACGCCCTGCACGAAACGACGCGCGAACGCTTCGGCGGTCACGCGCACGATCGGAACGCCTTCGACCGAGGCGGGCAGCACCGCCGTAACGTGGTCGGAGCCGATCGCTTTCGCCAAGCGCTTCAGGTCGAAGCCCACCAAGGCGTAGCCGTCGTCCTCGCGACGGACGGCCACGATGTCGCTCAGGTCGGACGCGTCGCCGCCCGATACGCGCGGGGCCAAAACGGCGCTGCTTTCGGGACGCGCCAGATCGCTTCCCGCCATGGCGCGATCGAGCACGGCATCGAGTTCTTCGCGTTCGATGCCCATGCTGCGCGCGCCCGAGTAAATCAGGCCGATTTCCTGCGCAGGCAGCATCTCGTTGGCAGGGGCGCGACCGTCGGCGCGGGCCGACGAAACCCACTCCTCGTACGGAAGAAGCTGCGGTGACCACACCTCGCCTTCGCGGGCACGCGCCGCATCGCGCACGTCGGCCTCGTCCGCGCGCAGGTGGCGCGGGCGGGCGACCGCGGCGGCGATGAGGTCTTCGACAGCGGTTTCTTCATCTTCGAAAACCAGAAAATCGCACGTCATAGGAGCTCCTTCCCCGAGCAGAATACGGCTTGGCCGCATTGTCGGCGACGGTTGTTTACCGGCGTTTCGCCCCATGCTACACTGCGCCCTGGAGTTAGGGCAAGCACGCCCCGCGACCTTCCGAGAAGCGGACGCGGCGGGCTGCTTTCAGCCCGCAAACGTCTCTCGATGGGAGCGATTATGGCAACCGAAACCGTCGACGCGCTTGCCGTCCAGGCGCTCGACCTCGCCAAAAACGCGCTGCTCGTACGACTGCGCTTCATGAACGCCGCCTTCGCCCGCCTGCGCCCCCTGCCGGTACCGGGAGCCACGCTTGCGACCGACGGCGCCTACATCCGCTTCGATTCCGCCTCGTTCGCACGCAGCTACGCCGCCGAGCCCGCATTCGCCGCCCATGCGTTTCTGCACATGACGCTGCACAACGTGTTCCTCCATCTGTATACCGACGCGCGCGTCGACGCGCTGCGCTGGGATACCGCCTGCGACATCGCCGTCGAACACGTCATGGCCCAACTGGACATCCCCGCCGCGCGTACCGAAGCCGTGGCACGCCAGCAAGCCACTATCGCTGAGATAGAAGCTAACCTGAATATCATTACAGCCGAAACTATATATAGGTATCTTGTTGATACCGTTACTGATGACGAGCGCGTCGAAGCCATGCGCAAACCGTTCCTCGTCGACGACCATGCGCCTTGGCACGTGATGGCTGCCGAAGAGGCCGAGAAATCGAAGGACCCCGAGAGCAGCCGCGTCGAAGAAAACGACACGAAGCGCACCGACGCCGCCACCGAAGCGGCCCAGGACGGCACCGACGCGGAGCTTCCCCAGGACGCCGACAAGCGCGAGAAGAGCCATTCGTCGCGTCGCGGCCTGAAACAAGAAGACATCGCGCAGAAGGAAGCGCCCGAAAACGCCGCCGAGGCGATCGGCAAGCGCTTCGCCGACACGGTGAACCTCGACCGCTCGCGCGACCAATGGAAAAACGCCGCCTACGAGATGGGCGTGCAGCTCGATACCTACGTGCAGCTCTGGGGCGTCGAGGGGTCCAACCTGTCGATGAACCTGCGGTCCGTCACACGCGAAAAGCAGGACTACCGCGAGTTCCTGCGCAAGTTCGCGCGCATGGGCGAACATATGCGCATCAACGACGACGAATTCGACTATGTGTACTACTGCTACGGCCTGTCGCGCTACGGCAACCTTCCCCTGATCGAGCCCCTCGAGTACAGCGAAGAGAAGCGTGTGCGCGATTTCGTGGTAGCGATCGATACGTCGGCATCGACGAAAGACGGGCTTGTGCGCAAGTTCATCGAGAAGACCTATTCGATCCTGTCCGACGAAACCGGGTTTTTCGCCGATATGAATGTGCTGATCATCCAATGCGATGCCGAAATCGCCGATGTCACGCACATCGGTTCGTTGTCCGACCTGGAACACTACCTCGACGACCTCGAGATCAAGGGGCTCGGCGGAACCGACTTCCGCCCCGTGTTCTCCTACGTCGATGCCGCCCTCGAACGCGGCGAATTCACCGACCTGGCAGGACTTATCTATTTCACCGACGGACAGGGCACCTACCCCTCGCGCAAGCCCGACTACGAAGCGGCGTTCGTCTTCGTAGACGACGATGCAGGCGTGACCGTGCCCGTCTGGGCCATGAAGGTCGTTCTCGAAGAGAAGGCGATCATCGACGACCCCCTTTAGAAACCGCATATGGGCGATACATACGATCGTCCGCCGACCAAAACCGCATGAGGCCGCATCGCCCATAGAGCGCCCCGGCCTCACGAAGGAGGACCCATGAACATCAGCCAAGCGAAGAAGCAGATCGAACGCTCCATGAGGGCGTATTTCGCCAAAGACGAATTCGGCGATTACCGCCTGCCCGTCAACCGCCAGCGTCCGGTGTTTCTGATCGGCGCCCCCGGCATCGGCAAGACCGCGATCATGGAGCAGATCGCCCAGGAGCTCGAGGTAGGCTTCGTCTCGTATTCCATGACGCATCATACCCGTCAAAGCGCGCTGGGCCTGCCGTTCATCGCGCGCAAGACCTACGGCGGCGTCGAATACGACGTGTCCGAATACACCATGAGCGAAATCATCGCATCGGTCTACGACTCCATGGAAGCCACGGGCAAAAGCGAGGGCATCCTGTTCTTGGACGAAATCAACTGCGTGTCCGAGACGCTGACGCCCGCGATGCTGCAGTTCCTGCAGTACAAGGTATTCGGCCGCCACCGCATTCCCGACGGCTGGATCGTGGTCACCGCAGGCAACCCGCCCGAATACAACCGCACCGTGCATGATTTCGACATGGCGACCTGGGACCGCCTCAAGCGCATCGACGTCGAGCCCGATTACCAAGCGTGGCGCGACTATGCCGTGCAGACCGGCGTGCACCCCGCCGTGCTCACCTACCTCGACATCGAGCGCGGCAACTTCTACCGCGTCGAGACCACCGTCGACGGCATGTCGTTCGTCACGGCGCGCGGATGGGACGACCTGTCCTCGATCATCAAATTGTATGAAGAAGAGGGGCTGCCCGTCGACGACCTGCTCATCGGCCAATATGTGCAAAACCCCGAAGTGGCCAAGCACTTCTCGGTATATTACGAGCTGTTCTCCAAGTACCGTTCCGATTACCGCATCGACGATATCGTCGACGGCAAGGCCGACGAATCCATTCTCGAGCGCGCACGCAAAGCGGCATTCGACGAGCGCGTCTCGCTTATGGGCCTGATCGTAGACGCGCTGATCGCTCGCGTACGCGAGGCCGCCTGTGAAGAACGCGCGGCAAGCTTCGTGCACGACCAGCTGGCGGCGCTACGCGACGAACTGGAAACGGCAGGCGTCGTCGATGCTGCCGAGAAGGCGGGCGAATGCGCAGCGGCCATCCGCGCCAAACTCGCCGCAGAAAAGGAAGCCGGGCTGCTCACCGATGAAAAGCGTTTGTCCTACGAACGCGCCGCCACGTTGCTCGAAGACGCGGTGCGTGCGGCAGGCGGCGAGGCGCTGACGTTCGACGACCTTAAAGAGCGCTTCGGTTCGCTGCTCGATGCCCTCGATATCCTCATCGATGCCGCGGCCGCCGCGCTCGACGCCGTGTTCCGCTTCGTCGAAGACGCCTTCGGCGACGGCCAGGAAATGCTGCTGCTGATCACCGACCTGTCGGTCAACCGCCACAGCATGGCCTTCATCAACGATCACGGCTGCGACCGCTACTTCGCGCACAATGAGAAGCTGCTGTTCCACGAGCGCGGCGGCGACCTTGCCGAACGCATCGGCAGGCTGAATCTCGACGAAGAATAGACGCGCGCGTTTCCCTGCATGAGAAAGGCTCCCCATGGGGAGCCTTTCTCATATTCGCGTCGCAAACAGACATCGAAACGCGGAGATGCCCGCCGAAACGACGGGCATCCGGAGTCACGCGCTTGTTATGCGCGGTCGATATTGTAGAACGCGTCCATGCCCGCATAGCGGCCGGACTCGCACAGCTCCTCCTCGATGCGGATGAGCTGATTGTACTTGGCGATGCGGTCGGAACGGCAGGGAGCGCCGGTCTTGATCTGGCCGGCGTTGCAGGCCACGGACAGGTCGGCGATCGTGGTGTCCTCGGATTCGCCGGAACGGTGGCTCATGACGCACGCGTAACCGGCCTGCTTGGCCATCTGGATAGCCTCCATGGCCTCGGTCAGGCTGCCGATCTGGTTCACCTTCACCAGGATGGCGTTGGCGACGCCCAGCTCGATGCCCTTCTTCAGGCGCTCGGAGTTGGTGACGAACAGGTCGTCGCCGACCAGCTGCACGCGCTTGCCGATACGGTCGGTCAGAAGCTTCCAACCGCCCCAGTCCTCCTCGGCCATGCCGTCCTCGATGGAGATGATCGGGTACTTGTCGACGAGCTTCTCCCAGTAGTCGACCATTTCCTCGCTGGTGTACTCGACGCCCTCGCCGGCGAGAACGTACACGCCGCGCTCGGCGTCGTAGTACTCGGTGGAAGCCGGATCCATGGCGAACATGATGTCGGAACCGGGCTTGTAGCCTGCCTTCTCGCACGCCTCGGCGATGTATTTCAGCGGCTCCTCGTTGGTCTTAAGGTTCGGAGCGAAGCCGCCCTCGTCTCCCACGCCGCCGCCGAGGCCCGCGTCATGCAGGACCTTCTTAAGCGTGTGGTAGATTTCGGCACACCAGCGCAGACCCTCGGCGAAAGAGGGGGCGCCCACGGGCATGATCATGAACTCCTGGAAGTCGACGTTGTTGTCGGCATGCACGCCGCCGTTGAGAATGTTCATCATGGGCGTGGGAAGCAGGTTCGCGTTCACACCGCCGACGTAGCGGTACAGCGGCATCTCGACAGACTCGGCTGCGGCGCGGGCAGCGGCCAGAGAAACGCCCAGGATAGCGTTGGCGCCCAGACGGCCCTTGTTCGGGGTGCCGTCGAGGTCGATCATCTCGGCATCGAGAGCGCGCTGGTCGAGCGCGTTCATGCCGATCACGGCATCGGCGATTTCCTCGTTGACGTTGGCAACGGCCTTCGTCACGCCCTTGCCGAGGTAGCGGTCGGCGTCGCCGTCGCGCAGCTCTACGGCCTCGAAAGCGCCCGTAGAGGCACCCGAGGGCACGATAGCGCGAGCGAAGGACCCGTCGTCAAGCGTGACTTCCACTTCCACGGTCGGATTGCCACGGGAATCCAGGACTTCGCGGCCGTACACGTCGAAGATGATGCTCATGAAGATTGCCTCCTCGGTCGGTTTCACGCGGCATGTTCGCATTCATGCCGCAACGAAGACGGCGCGGGCGCGCCGTATAAACAGGGTGATTGTACCGGGTTGTGCGTATAACGAAGGCAAGCGGCTGGCAAGCGTGGCAGGAGCCGCTTCGACCGGCATGGTTTGCGCGCCGCTCCGCGCCGCGAGACGGCCCGACCGCCGCGATGCCGGCCGAAGAACGCCCTACAGAAAGACCGCCACGGCCATGCAGGCCAACGAAACGGCCGCCGCCGCAAGCACGTCCGTCGCGCACAGTCGCTCGTCGCCATGCAGACTCGTGCGACGGGCTCCCCCGCCGTAACAGCGGGCTTCCATGGCCTGAGCCAGCACCCCTGCGCGATGGAACAGCCCCACCAGAATCGGAACCAGAACGCTTCCCCAGCATTTCACACGCTCGACCACGCCGCCTTCGTCAAGCGCTGCGCCGCGGGCGCGCTGGGCATTCGAAACGCGCTGGAACTCATCGAGACTTACGGGAATAAACCTGATGGCGATCGAAAACATGGTCGCGATGTCATCCACAGGAACGCGCACAGAGCGCAACGGCGCAAGAAACGACGCGAATGCGCGCACGAGCCGCGTATCGTCGTAGGAAAACGCCACGCACAACGTGGCCAATGCCAGCAGCAGGATGCGCAGCGCGTAATAGAAGCCTTCGCCTATTCCCTGCGGAATATGGGCGAGTACCGTGAAAGCCAGTATGACGAGCAACGGTACGATACCTTTGAGCATCAAGACCACATTCACACGAGCGAGCGCCAAGACCGCCGCAAGACCCGCAGCAAGCACGCCCATGGCAAACCAGGACCGGGCCACGAAAAGCGCGATCGAATAAAAGAGCACCGCGACGATAGCCATGCGCGCATCGATTCGCATATGGCGAGCAGCCACGCGACCAGTTCGGATATGTTGAGATTCAGACATGCGTTCCAGTATAAAAGAAAGGGGCATACCGCCCCTTTCTTATCATGCGTTCTCTACGATGCCGCAAGCGAACTATTCTTCGACAGCCGCCTCCTCGGCGGAATCCTTCTTGGCAATGCGCTCGACGGTCGCCTTCGCGGCCTCGGCCGCACGATCGCCCATCTCCTTAGTCAGTTCGACCGACCTGTCGGCGATCTGGGACGTGGCGTCCATGACATGCTCGGCGACCTCTTTGCGAGTTTCCATGGCGCGATCGGCGGCGGCCTTCGCTTCGTCGATCAGCACGGGAATATTCTCGCGCGTTGCGTTCGCCATTTCCTCGCGCTTCGCACGCGCGCTCTCCACTACGGCCGGCGTCTGCTCCTGAATGACGTCGATGACTTTATCGCCCGCTTCCTTCATTTCGCTCGCCAGTTCCTGAGCCTTATCGATGGCATCATTGATCAGCTTTCCGATCTCGGACATGACGCCCTCCTCTCCGCATCGAGGCGCACGCCCTGAGCGCACCGCCCTCCTTTTCCAAGGACGGCTCCATCGTATCACGTCGAACGCCTGCGCGGCAGCCGCAGGCACCCTTTGCAACCGAGACGAAACCAGCCCCGACCCGCGCTTTTCGACGAGCGAACAGCACTGCGGCGGGGCGAATACGAGAGTAGACGAACTCGCTCGGAAACGAAGAAAGGACGCCGAAGCGTCCTTTCTTAAAAGCATTGTATGGGAAAAAGGCTACTCGGCCTTCTTCTCCTCGGCCTCGGCGGTCTCCTCGGCCTGAGCCTCGGCGACAGCCTCGGTCTCTTCAGCCTTCTCGACCTTCTTCGGAGCAGCCTTGGGGGCCTTCTCCTCCTTCTTGGCCACGGGCTCGGTCACGAGCTCCATGATGACCATAGGAGCATTGTCGCCCTTGCGGGGGCCGAGCTTCAGGATGCGGGTGTAACCGCCCTGACGATCGGCGAACATGCCCTGAGCAACCTTCTCGAAGATCTCGCGAACGAGCTCTTTGTCGTTGCCGAGAGCGGCGATGGCGAGACGACGGGAATGCAGGTCGCCCTTCTTCGCCCAGGTGATGATACGGTCGACATCGGGGCGGATTTCCTTCGCGCGAGACTCGATGGTCTTGATGCGGTCGTTCAGGAACAGCGCCTGCACCAGCGACCTCTTCATGGCCTTAGTGTGGGCGGCATCGGTGCCCAGCTTGCGACCCTTCTTGTAATGCCTCATCGTGTATCTCCTATTATTGCTTCAAGTTGAGGTCCATCGAGATCAGTTTATCCTTGACCTCTTCGATGGACTTCGCGCCAAAGTTACGGATGTTGAGCAGGTCGTTCTCGGAGAACTCGACCAGCTGACGCACGGAATGGATACCGGCGCGCTTCAAGCAGTTGTAGGAGCGGACGGACAGGTCCAGATCCTCGATCTGCTTATCGAGCTCAGCATTGGCCTCCTGGCCCTCCGGAGCGAAGATGGACGGAATTTCGCCCTCTTCCTCGTCGGCGATATCGGCCAGGGTCAAAAACGCCCCCATGTACTGGTTGATGATATTGGCCGCGCGGCACACCGCCTCATTCGGGACGATAGAGCCGTCGGTCTCGACCTCAAGAACCAGCTTGTCGTAGTCGGTACGCTGGCCCACGCGCGTGTCGCTGACCGCGAGGGTGCAACGACGCACGGGAGAGAACAGGCTATCCACATGGATGATACCGATGGGATCCTCGGTACGCTTGTTGCGCTCGGCCGAAACATAGCCACGGCCGACACCGATGCGGATATTCATGTTCAACGTACCGCCATCGGCCACAGTGGCGATGACATGGTCGGGGTTAACAAGCGTGAACTCGGCAGGAACTTTGATGTCAGCGCCGGTCACCGTGCACGGACCCTCGACGGAAATCGTCGCGACTGCCTCGGTGTAGTCCTCGGAAAGAGCCGCGAAAACGAGGCCCTTCACGTTGAGGACGATATCGGTGACATCTTCGATCACGCCTTCTGCGGTCGTGAACTCATGCTGCACGCCCTCGATCTGGATAGCGGTCGCTTTCGCGCCATCCAGGGAGGAAAGCAACACGCGACGCATGCAGTTGCCCAGCGTATATCCGAAACCACGCTCGAGCGGCTCTACGATGAAGCGAGCGACGGTATCGTTCACTTCTTCGGTAGTGACGGTTGGCCTCATGAACTCTGCCATAGTTTGTAAGCCTCCTAATCAGCCGCTGGTTATTACTTAGAGTAGAGCTCGACGATAAGCTGCTCGTTGATATCCAGGTCGATCTGATCGCGGTTCGGAAGGGAGAGCACGCTGCCCTGCAGTTTCTCGATGTCGACTTCGAGCCATGCGGGAACCTGCATGCGCTCGTTGGACACGAGAGCGCTCTTGATGACGAGCATTTCCTTGGCCTTGGGAGCCACGGAAACCAGGTCGCCGGGGCGCACGCGGTAGGACGGGATGTCCACGCGGCGGCCATTCACCAGAATGTGGCCGTGGGTCACGGTCTGGCGGGCTTCCTTGCGGGTGCGGGCGAAGCCCAGGCGGAAGACGACATTGTCGAGACGGGACTCGAGAATGCGCATCAGGTTCTCGCCGGTGATGCCCTGCTGACGCTTAGCCTTCATGAAGTAGCCGCGGAACTGCTTCTCCAGAACGCCGTAGATGAACTTGGCCTTCTGCTTCTCGCGCAGCTGCATGCCGTATTCGCTTTCCTTGCGACGGCGCTTGGGCTGACGGATGGATTCTTTCTTGCTGCTGTAGCCCAGCACAACCGGATCAATACCGAGCTGGCGGCAGCGCTTAAGAACCGGAGTCCTATTGATTGCCATAATGATTCGATCCTTTCTGAACTACACGCGACGACGCTTGCACGGACGGCAGCCGTTGTGCGGGATGGGGGTGCAATCCTGGATGCTCGCCACTTCGAGGCCGGCGGCCTGAAGGGAGCGGATAGCGGTCTCGCGACCAGAGCCGGGGCCCTTCACGAAGACGCTGACCTTCTTGAGGCCGTGCTCCATAGCGGTCTTGGCGGCCTGCTCGGCAGCCATCTGCGCGGCGAACGGGGTGGACTTACGAGAGCCCTTGAAGCCCACGGTACCGGCAGAGTTCCAGGAAATCACGTTACCCTGAGGATCGGTGATGGAAACGATGGTGTTGTTGAAGGTGCTCTTGATATGAGCCTGACCGACCGCAATATTCTTGCGCTCGGAGCGCTTGATGCGCGTGCGAACGTTCTTCTTAGCCATGTGTTAAAACCCCTACTTCTTCTTGCCGCCGATTTGACGCTTGGGACCCTTGCGGGTGCGAGCGTTGGTGTGGGTGCGCTGACCGCGAACGGGGAGACCCTTGCGGTGACGCAGGCCACGGTAGCAGCCGATTTCCATAAGGCGCTTAACGTTCTGAGAAACCTCGCGGTGCAGGTCGCCCTCGACCGTCAGGTTCTCGCTGATGTATTCGCGGATCTTCTGAAGATCGTCTTCAGAGATGTCCTTGACGCGGATGTCCGGGTTGACGCCGGTTTCCGCGACGATCTTCTTGGCGGTGGTGTTGCCGATGCCGTAAATGTAAGTCAAGCCGATCTCAATGCGCTTCTCGCGAGGGAGGTCGACACCGAAAAGACGTGCCATAGTTTAGCTAGCCTTCCTCTCTTTAACCCTGACGCTGCTTATGACGAGGATTCTCGCAGATCACGAGCACCTTGCCATGACGTCGAATGATTTTGCACTTGTCGCACATCTTCTTGACCGAAGGACGGACCTTCATGTTTGTCTCCTTTGAATGTGCGGCTTCCCTTTGGCCGACGGTTCAACCTCTGGGGAACCCTACTGTCTTTTACTCTATGCAACACGCCCAGCCGCAGGCGATGGTTGTCATGTCGTGCGTTGTTACGGACACGCGGCCGCTGCTTTTAAGCGCAGAAATGCACCCTGTATGTTTCGACGAGGAGTCGGAGCAGAGCGGGTGCTTATTTAAAGCGATAGGTAATACGGCCGCGAGACAGGTCGTAGACCGACAGCTCGACGGTTACCTTGTCGCCCGGCAGGATTTTGATGTAGTGCATGCGCATTTTGCCGGAAATATGCGCCAGAATCTGATGGCCGTTCTCGAGTTCGACCTTGAACATCGCGTTCGGAAGGGCCTCGAGGACCGTGCCTTCAAGTTCGATGACGTCTTCTTTTGCCAAGAATCTTCCTTCTTCACTCATCGTTTGCTTAAGCAACAGCCGAAAATTATACCAAAATTTTCTTTCGTATGCACGAAATTCATTTTGGCATCACAAAAGACAGCGCCTGAGCAGCTGCCTCGACGCATTCTAGCACGTCTGACGTAATTTTTGCCGATCGACCTGCGGTATTTTCATTTTCATGACCATTTATCTTTAACGTTTGATTACCGAAAATCTTTTAGTTTCTTTTAGTATGTTTAACTAATTTGGCAACAATAGACCGCTGAAAAGATGCAGCGATTCCTGCGCACGCTTCAGGCACCCGCACGACCGATCGCGCCCTTCCCCCCCTTCCTGTCATGCCGTCCGATGCCGCGCTTCGCGGGCAGCGCGCGGCGATCTTATAATCTGAGCAGTCAGCAAAGATGCGACGACGCGTTCGCCGCCGATCGAAAGGCATTCCATGCACAGCTTCCGCAACGATTATATGGAAGGGGCCCACCCGTGCGTCCTCGACGCTCTGGTCCGCACCAACGGGGAGCAACATCCCGGCTACACCGAAGACACATGGTGCGATGCTGCGCGCAATCGCATTCGCCAGGCCATCGTACGAAGCGATGCGCACGATGCACTCGAGCGCGCAAGCGTCGACCCCGAGAACCTGCAGGTCGAATTCGTCGCAGGCGGCACCATGGCCAATCTGGTCTCGATCGCCGCATGCCTGCGTCCGCACGAATGTGTCATCGCCGCACCCGACGGCCATATCAACGTGCATGAAACAGGAGCGATCGAGGCCTGCGGCCATAAGGTGCTCGTCACTGCCGACGCCGACGGCCTCCTGAGCATCGCAGGCATCGACGCCGTCATGAGAGAACATGAATACGGCGGCAACTTCCATATGGTCAAGCCGCGCCTTCTGTACATGTCGCTCGCTACCGAAACCGGCCTGGTATGCACCGCCGCAGAACTCGCCTCGCTGCGAGCGTATGCGGACGAACACGACCTTCTGCTGTTCATCGACGGCGCAAGGCTCGCCTGCGGCCTCGCTTCGCCGCGCTGCGACGCCACGCTGGCCGACGTCTGCGCCGCCGCGGACGTGTTCACCATCGGCGGCACCAAAAACGGCGCGCTTTTCGGCGAGGCCATCGTGATCCGCAACGCCGCCGTAGCACGCGAGTTCCGCTACATCATGAAGCAGAAGGGCGCCGTCTGCGCCAAGGGAAGGCTTCTGGGCGTGCAGTTCGATACGCTGTTCTCCGTCACGGGCGCGCAGGCGGGCGTGACCGAAGCGCAAGGCGACGAGCCGCTCTACCTTTCGCTCGGTCGCCACTCCGTCGCTGCGGCCCTGAAATTGCGCGAAGTGCTGGCAGCGCACGGGTTCGACGCCTTCGAAAGCGACTCTTCCACCAACCAGCAATTCCTCAGGCTCGACAACCCGACGGCCGATGCGTTCGTCCACGCCTTCGATGCCGATGTCATCGCGCGCCCCGATGCAGACTCGACCATCGTACGCATGACCTGCTCGTGGGCTACCGCCGAAGACGACATCGCAGCCGTCGACGCCGAACTTTCGCGCATGCAGACGAACGCTTAGCCACACAGCGTAACGAAAGGGCAACGCGCAGGGTGCGAATCGCCGGAACAGGCGCTTTAGAACAATCGAGTGATAGAATGGAATCGTCCTTGAATCCAAGGACGATCCAAGGTCAGGAGCTGTCATGACGAAGAAGTACAATCGCATTTTCGCTGCGCTCGACGGCGGGAAAACCCAGGACATGGTCGTCGACCGCGCTATCGAGCTTGCCGAAGGCGCCAATGCCTCGCTGATGTTCGGCCACGTCGTCGATTCGGTCCCCTACGAAGCGGCAGGCACCGATTTCGCCGCCCTCGCGGCCGATATGAAAGCCAAGCTCGAGGAATCGATCGCGGACAAGCTCGAAGCCGCCCGCAACAACCCCGACATTCCCGAGGTGCAGGTGGTCGTGAAGGCCGGCCGCATCACCGAAACGCTGAGCGAGCAGATCATCGAGCCGTACGATCCCGACCTGGTCATCTGCGGCGAGCGCGGCCTGTCGAACATCAAATACGTGTTCGTCGGCAGCGTTTCCACCTACCTGATCCGCAATCTGCGCTGCGACGTGCTGGTGGTCAAGGAAGACTAACGCGGCGCTGCAGCGAAGCCGCCACGTGAACACATACGCAAGAAGGGCTCGGCCGTGTGCGGCCGAGCCCTTCTTGTCTGCCTACGATTCGAGCGCCGCAGCGAGAGCCTGCGCGCGCGGACCCGTCGCCGTCACGCCGATCGCACGCGTGCCGTCGGGACGCACGGCGAAATCGAGCAACACGTAATCGTCAGGCGCAGCCTCGTCGAACTTATCGCCCCATTCCACCAGAGACACGCCGTCGCCTTCGGTGATGCCGTAGTAATCGATGTCGTCCAATTCGTCGGCGTTCTCCAGGCGATACAAGTCGAAGTGATACAACGGCAATCGCCCACCGCAGTATTCGCACACCAGGTTGAACGTCGGGCTCGTCGGCACGTCGGCAAGATCGAGGCCGCGCGCGAAGCCTTGCGTGAAGTGGGTTTTTCCCGCCCCCAGGTCGCCGACGAGAAGAATGACGTCTCCCGCCTCGGCTCGACGGGCCATACGCTCGGCATATTCCTGCGTCTGCTCAACCGATGTGCTGATGATCTCCATCGATATCCTTTCATACTGTTAGTTACTCTTAGTAATTAGAGCTCTAATAATCTCTAGCTTTATTCTTATCTTTAGATATCAAATATGGAATTAGATTCTTAATGCTGGTAGATATCCAATAGCATGCAGTCACTAATTCGATATCTACCATCTTCTGCAAATTAAGCATCCTGAAGATATTTGCATTCTGCAGGATGCTTAAGCTATAAATAGATATTAGTTTCTAAAAAATACTCTGTTTCTCCGACAGCTTACAGCGCGAATCCATAGGCCTCGAGAACATGCTTGGGAACCATGAAGCGCACCGTCTTCTCGGGGTCGACCATCTGGCACACCTCGACGTTGCCGCACAGACTGAACAGCATAACCAGTTCGGCGGGGTCTTTGCCCGTGCGGTCGGCCGCCAGGTCGACCATGCGATGCACCGCGCCGTCGGCAGCGGCATCGAGCGTCTCAGCCGAGTAGATCACGCCGAATTCGGTCTCGCTCTCAAGCAGAGGCGTATCGATAGACAGCTCGGGAAGCGCGGTCAAGGTGACCGTAGCATGGCCCGCCGCCTCGGCGCCGGAAACGCTCACTTCGCCATCGCCCATCACGGCATGCATGTCGCCGCAGCCGAACAGCGCGCCGTCGACGGCCACCGGGAAATACAGCGTGGCTCCAGGAGCGATTTTGGTGTTGTCCATGTTGCCGCCGTGGGCGCCCGGCGTTCCGCAATTGACGGGCTCGCCCGCAGGAGCGACGCCGATCACGCCGATCATCGGGGTCAGCGGCAGACGAACCTGCTCGTCCCACACCAGCTCATCGCCTTCGATACGGCACAGTCGCGTGCTCCAGCACTCCAGTTTGTCGCCGTAAACGCCTTCGTCTTTGCCGGTGCAGCTAGCGGTCTGGCCGTCGAACTCGATCGCATCGATGCTCACCTTGAGCGCTCCGCCCGCCACGGCACCCTCCACATACACCGGACCGGTCGCAGGGTTGATCGCGTCCCAATCGATCGAATCCAGCTCGTCTTCGGGCGTGCGAACCTGATTGCCGAAACAGTCTTTCGTACGAATGCGCACCGTATCGCCCGATTTCACCGTGAGCACGGGCTCGAGGTCCTTCGAAAACGCGTAGAGAACCTTGTCGTCGGAAAGCTCGATCATAGGGCCTGCCTCCATTCCGTCGTGAAAACACTTTCGCCCATCATACCTGCAAAGCACAGCGACGCAACACGGCGCGCCCGCGCGAGGCACCTGCGCCGCCGGACAAAGACGGCGACCCCGCCTTTTATGGACGCTCCCCGGAAAAATGACCTAAAATCAGGTGTTCCGCGCGACATCGAAACGCGCGTCCCCCGTCTCATCCGCGCCGTCGGGCGCGCTACGAAAGCAGGAATGCCATGCTCCATCGCGACACACGTCCCGCCGACGCCGACGCGAAGGCCGCCGCCTTCTCGAACCGGCTTTCGCTCGTCGTGAGAAACGTCTCGCTCACCTTGCTCGCGTGCTGCGTTCTGGCGGTCGTCTTCGTGGCGCCGTTCGTGCAGTACGCCTCGAAACACTACTACCTGGTCGAATGGAACTTGATCTTGGTCCCCGCGGCGCTCGTCGCGATCGCCGGCATCGCCTTCGTCATAAGGCGATGGCCCGCAAGCGCGCAGCCGCATCGCTCGCGTATCTTCGAAACCTTCGTCGCAGCCGCGACCGCGACGACCCTCGTCCTGCAGGGACTCATCGTGTCGGGCGCATGGTTCGTCACCGACTGGGATTGCGGCACGATCGCGATGAACGATCCCGCGGACATCGTGGACTACCTGTCCGTCTATCCCAACCAGCTTTTCCTCGTGGGCCTCTTCTCATGGATGCGTCAGGCGGCTGCGCTGTTCGGCATCGAACCTTACCTGGTCATGGTGTACGGCGGATGCATCAGCGTGACCGTCTCGGCATGCCTTGCGTCCTTCGTCGCCCGCAAGCTCTTCGGCAAACGCGCGGCGATCGTCGCGAGCACGGTGCTGTTCGTATTCTGCGGGCTTTCCCCGTGGATCCTGGTGCCTTACTCCGACACCTACGGAATGCTCGCGCCCACGGCGATCCTGTTCGCGTACGTCTGCATGAAAGACGCGCGCACGAAAACGGCCGTGATCGCCGCCGCGTTCGGCATCGGCTACTGCATCAAGCCCACGACGATTTTCGCCGTGCTGGCGATCCTTTGCATCGAGGGATGCCGCCTCATCCACAGGCTCGCCACGGACCGCGCGTCGCTGAGCTTGAAACGCGGCATCATGGGCGTCGGCGCCGCGGCACTCGGCGGCTTGCTAGCATTTAGCCTGGTCGCGGCTGCGGAAAAGGACCTTCCCGAACTCGACGAGAACAGGGCGTACAGCGCGGCCCACTACCTCATGCTCGGCCTGAACGCGCAAACCTACGGCGTCTGGTCGCAAAGCGACGTCGAATACTCCTCGTCGCTCGCCACGCCCGAAGAGCGACGCGCAGGCAATATCGAGGAGTGGAAGAACCGCGTGCACGAGCTGGGCATCGACGGCGCTGCGAAGCTCTACGCCAAGAAGGTGATCCGCTCGTATTCCGACGGCGCGTTCGCCTGGGAGGAAGCGGGCACGTTCTATGCCGACGTGCGCGGCGAAAACGACGTGATGAAAGCCTGGTGGGGCATCGGCGACAAGGGCGACAACGTCGCTTTTCGCGTGGCGTCTCAGATCGTATGGTTCGCCGTGCTGATCGGCATGGTGCTGCTGCTTTCGTCCAGAAAATCGACGCGCGCGGAGGCGGTCATGGCGTTCGCCCTGGTCATGCTGACGTGCTTCCTCGCCGTTTTCGAATGCAACGCCCGCTATCTGTTCTTGTACCTGCCCTACTACATCGTGCTGGCATCGGGCGGATGGCTCGCTGCTTCGCGCCTCCTGCCCCGCAAGGACGCGAAGCGCCGCTAGGCTTCGGGCGCGTCCGACGCGTCGTCGAAGCCTGCGTGCTGCGACACAATGAAGCGCGGGCGGTGCTTGGTTTCGAGGTAGGTCTTGCCGACATACTCGCCGATCACGCCGATGCTGAGAAGCTGCACGCCGCTCAGCAGGCACAGCACGCACACTAAGCTCGCCCACCCCGCGACGGAATTGCCCATCAAAGCCGTGACGATCGCCCAGATGACGCCGATGAAGCTGACGATCGATACCGTGATGCCGAGCAACGTGATCAAACGGATGGGCTTCACGGAAAGGCTCGTGATGCCGTCCACCGCAAGCGCGACCATCTTGCGAAGCGGATAGTGGCTCTCGCCCGCCACGCGTTCGTGGCGCTCGTAATAGACGCTCGTCGAATTGAACCCGACCAGCGGCACCATGCCGCGCAAAAACAAGTTCACTTCCTCGAACTGCGAAAGGGCGTCGAGCACCTTGTTGCTGAGCAGGCGGTAATCGGCATGGTTGTACACCGTTTCGGCGCCCATGCTGGAAAGCAGCTTGTAGAACGCCTGAGCGCTGCCGCGCTTGAACGCGGTATCGGTCTTGCGGCTCGAACGGACGCCGTAGACCACCTCGGCGCCTGCGCGGTAGGCCTCGACCATCTTGTTCATGGCGTCGATGTCATCCTGGCCGTCGCAGTCGATGCTGATGGAGATATCGCACTTCCCGCGCACTTCCATCAGGCCCGCCAGCAGCGCGTTCTGGTGGCCGCGGTTGCGTGAAAGCTTGATGCCGCGTAACACTCCTCCGTCGGCCGCCAGGCCCTCGATCACGCTCCACGTGGCATCGGAGCTTCCGTCGTCGACGAACAGCACGTAGCTTCGCGCGGAAACCATCCCCAGACCCACGAGCTCTTCGATCTTGGCCCTGAATGCCGGAGACGTGGCAGGAAGCACCTCGGCCTCGTTGAAACACGGGATGACGATCGCCAGAACGGGCGCTTGCTCCATTGACACTCCTCGAGAAAAAACATGCGGCGAAGCGTCCGCGGGCGCCCGCCGTCCGATTGCTTGGAATAGCCCGCCGCGCGGCCTTAGGGCGCGACGAGCGAACACCCCGTTACGATACCACTCTTCGAAAGCCGCGAAGCGCGGCGAGGCCGTCTCTGCCGCGCGTTGCTGCGAAATCCCGCGAACCGCTGTATGCTGTGGGCACATTGACACGACCCCGCGAAGGACCGCCGCCATGCTGCCTCGAATCGAAACGCCCCGCACGCGCCCCGCCGATACCGCCGCCGATGACAGGCCCCGCGAAGGCGGTCCGTCATGGATGGCGAGCAACGCAGGGCTTCTGGCAACGCATCTCGCCGTGCTGCTGTTCGGCCTCGTGGGCCTGTTCGCCAAGGTGGTCGCGCTGCCCGCCATCATCCTGGTGCTGGGACGAACGTTTTTCTCGTCGGCGTTTCTCGGCGCCTGGCTCGCTTTCAAAAAACAGAGTTTCGCCCTGAAGACCCGCGGAGACTACGCGCTGATCGCGGTCGCAGGCATCATCCTGGCCGTGCACTGGACCAGCTTCATGCAATCCATCCAGGTATCAACCGTGGCCGCGGGAACGCTGACGCTCGCCACGTTCCCGCTTTTCAGCGCCGTGCTCGAGCCGATCCTGTTCCATGAGAAGATGCGCGTATCCGACATCGCATGCGCGCTCGTCATGCTGGCGGGCGTCGGCTTCATCGTCGACGATTTCAGCCTCGACGGCACCATGGCCCAAGGAGTGCTGTGGGGGCTGCTCAGCGCGTTCACCTACGCGTTGCTCTCGCTTGCGAACAGGCGCTTTTCAAACGGATACCCGGCCTCGCTCGTGTCGTTCTACGAGCAGGCCACAGCCACGGTCGTGCTGCTTCCCGCCCTGTTCGTGTTCAAGCCCGCGCTTTCCGCCTTCGACATCGGCATGCTCGCCGTCATGGGCGTCGTGTTCACGGCGATCGCCCATACGCTGTTCATCAGCGGCCTGCGCACGGCGAAGGTGCGCACGGCAGGCATCATCACCGGGCTCGAATCGGTCTACGGCGTGGCGGCCGCCATGCTGTTCCTCGGCGAAATCCCCGGCATCCGCGAAATCATCGGCGGCTGCATCATCCTGGCGGTGGCGCTGTATTCGACCCTCGCATCCACGCGCAGCAATTAACCGGACGGCACGCATACGAAGAAGGGCCCCTTGCGGAGCCCTTCGGGAATAGACGATGCGTTATGCGAACGCGATGCCTACAGCGCGAAATCCTCTTCGCCGTTGAACACCTTGAGCGCACGGTCGACGTCGTAGTCGGCCAGCGTGATGGCGCTGATGGCCTTGGTCAGGCGCACCGCCTCGTCGAGGCTGCGCTGATGGATGTTGCGGCCCGTGGCGTTGCCGCATGCGCCGCCGATGTGGATCTGGTCATGCAGCTGCGTGAGGAAGGTCTGCGCATCCACGGTGGAACCGCCCGCGCACACCAGGCCCGTGCGGCCCGCGGCGGTAGCGGCGATCTTGAGGCTTTCGGCGGACGTGGCCTCATCGGTGGCCTTCGGCGGGTTCACCTTGACGAAGTCGGCGCCCAGGCACAGCGCGACGCCTGCGGCGCCTGCGATCAGGGCAGGAGCCTTCTCGTCGGCGACGGCCTTGCCGCGCGGATAGATCCACAGCACCACGATCAGGCCGGCCTCGTGGGCCTCGGCAATCAGCTGGCCCGCCTCGGCGAGCATGGTGGATTCGTATTCGCTGCCCAGGTACAGGGTGTAGCCCAGACCCACGATGTTCACGCCTTCTTCGCGCATGGCCAAAACAGCCTGAAGGTCATGCAGCTGGGGGCTGTAGGGGTCGTCCTGGGCGGTCTTGACCAGGTTGGTCTTGGAGTTCATCTTCACCAGGTAGTTGACCTCGGGATAATCGGCCGCATAGCGAGCGATCAGGCCGCGCTGGCCCGCCAGCACGCCGCACACGCCCTCGGAACCGATCTTGAAGAGATGCTCGGGA
Source organism: uncultured Slackia sp. (assembly GCF_959608125.1). Classification (GTDB taxonomy): domain Bacteria; phylum Actinomycetota; class Coriobacteriia; order Coriobacteriales; family Eggerthellaceae; genus Slackia. The sequence goes on along the minus strand of NZ_CAUHPG010000003.1, from coordinate 58,384 downwards.
TCGAGGTCGGAAGGATCGATGCCTTCGCCGTAGAAGTCGCCGTTGAGATGCTCGACCTTCTGGTCGCATGCGAACAGCATCAGTCGGCCCGTGCCGCGCGTCGCAGCCATGTAATTGTCGATGTAGGTCTCGCGGGCGTCGCGGGGCACATCGACAGGCACCTTCACCTGATCGCGATCGATCTTAGGCATGATGTTCCTCCTATATAAAGGTTGCTTTATGACGTCGCCTGCGTACAGGGCACGCGACGACTCCTCAGTTTAATTGAAATGAAAGCGCGGCTTTTCATCGTTCACGGAAACGGCTCAGGGACGGATGCGGACGGCGGGCTGCGTGCCGAAAACCCGGGATGCAGACCCGTTGAAAAGGAAACGGAGTTTCATCGAATCGATCGGGCCTCCATGCCGACCCGGTAGAATCGCATCGAGAGACGAGGAGGAAGCCATGTCAGAATCCGCAACCGCGAAGCCGACCGCGCCCGAAGCCGTCGAGGCGGCCGGCGAGCACGCGAACGACGCCGAAGCAGCCGTCGACCCGACCTACGGCATCACGCGCGAAGAAGCCGAAGAGCTTCGCATGCTCATCGCCACCGAGCGCGACGGCGGCGATATGGCCTATGCGGCGTTTCACAGCCTCTGCCCGACGGGCGAGGAATACGCCTTCGACGACAAGGCGTGCGCGATCTACCGCCTTCTGGAAAAGCGCGGCCTGATCGAAGGAGCCGACACCGGAAATGGGTTCTTGTTCTTCGGGCTGACGCAAAACGGCCGAGACGCTTCGGCGGCCTACGATGCCGCCCACGCCGGCGACGATGCGCCGAAGCCGCGCAAGCCCGCCTTTTCGGTGCCGCACGTCGAATTCGACAAGACCGTCGTGATCACGAGCGCCGCGACGGCCGGCGTGGTGGGCCTGATCGCAGGCATTCTGGGCGCATTCATCGGAAACGCCCTGTTCTAAAACCAGACCGCATGCGCGTTCGAGCGCATAGGCTCGCCCGAACGCGATGAAGGGGCGCCGGAAGAATCCGGCGCCCCTTCTCGTAAGGGAGGGTCGCTTCGGCAGGGTCTGAACGCCTAGGCGCTTTCGGACTGCAGGGCCGCAACCACGGCCTTGCCCGTCACCAGGCCGGAACCGGCGTTCGGGGAAAGGTCGCTGCCGCTGTCGGGAGTAGTGGAACCGCAGCAGTACACGTTGGCGATCGGATTGCCCTGGTTGTCGACCAACTGGCTGTCCGTGGCGATCTTCAGGCCGCCGTGGGTCTTGTAGCGGAAGGGGAAATGCTTCAAAGCATAGTAGGGGGCTTCCAGCTTCTCGAGGAACAACTTCTTGCCGAAGGCCGCATCCTCGCCGGCGTCGACGAAGCCGTCATATTCGGCGAAGGTCGCCTTGAGGTTCTCGGCAGGGACGTCCATGGCCGCCGCCAGGTCATCGAGCGTGTCGCACGGACCGACGAGACGGTCTTCGTGGGCATTCATGTTCATCTCGACGTTCCACGCCTGAGAACCCTCGATGAGCTGATGGTCGAAGATGGTCCACCAGAAGCCCAGGCCGAGCTCGGCAGCAGCATCCGGGGAATCGTGGGACTGGTCCTCCTTGATGAAGCGACGGCCCATGGGAGTGACCTGGACGTTACGGCCGAAGTAACCCCAAACCGTGACCTGAGCCAAGTCGCTCATGCGATTGGATTCCATGTCCATGTGGGCATACACGCCGCCGATGGAGCGGCCGAGCTCGTGGCCCTCGCCCATCGAGTACACCGTAAGCGGGCACAGCTCGGCCTGCTGGGGCATGTATTCGGAAACCATGACCTGATTGCAAGAGAAGCCGCCCGTCGCCAGAACGATCTTCTTGGCCTTCACGTCGATGATCTTATCGGTCTTGGGGTCGACGAAGCGAACGCCGATCGGATTGCCGTCGGCATCGACGATGAAATTCGTCGCCTTGCGGTTCAGCTCCACCGTGGCGCCTTTGTCCTTGAGGCCGTTGATGAGCGGGGTCAGGACGGAAGTCATGTCGCCGATGCCGTTCAGGGGAAGCAGCATGGACGTGGGAGCGCCCGTGTCCTTATAAGCGTCGAGCGGCTGGAACTGCGCGCCGTAGTCGGCTTCGACGCGATTGGCCCACTCGGTCTGATACAGGTACAGGGCCTTCTTGTATTCCATGTCGTCGGTCTCGCCCTTTTTCTCGAGAATGGGAGCGTACTTCTCCCATTTCTCCTCGGGGTTGTCCTCGATGCCGGCGCGCTTCTGCACCTCGGAGCCGGAGACATTCATGACGCCGCAGGCCATGAAGCTCTCGCCGCCGTACGTGTCGCGCTTGTCGGCGAGCATGACGTTGTAGCCCGCCTCGACCGGGTCCATGGCGGCGGAAAGGCCCGCGATGCCCGTGCCGATGATCAGCACGTCGGTTTCTTCGGCGAACTCGACCGGAGCGGAGCCGACGACGGTGCCGCCTTCCGCGCCCTTGGATTCTCCCGAAGCGCAGCCCGCCAAGGCGGTTCCCGCAACGAGAACGGCGCCGGAAGCGATCGCGCCCTTCAAGAAATTACGTCGATCAAGAATCGTTTCCATAATGTTCCCTCCTCATTCGATGCCGGCTTCCCCGCCGGCAGCCGAATCATGCATCCGCATGCTTTCAAACGCACCGTACAAAATGGACTATTTTTACGTTTCCCCTCGTCAAAGCCATATAAATACCGAAGGCCCCGACAACGGGAACGAAGCGCGAGGGGATAGGAAAACAGGCCCGCATGCACTGCCGGCCGTGCGAAGGAGCCGGTCTCGTATACAATAGGCACCGTAGGAGGAGGGGTATGAAAACAGAACACGAACGCGGCGCGACCCCGCCGTGGCTGCTGACGCTCGCCGTCATTGTCGGCTATGCGGCATTCCGGTCGGCGAATTCATCGATATACCTTTCTCGATTCGCGCAATCGCCCGAGTCGTTCATCTTCATGACCGACCCCGCGTTCAATATCACATCGGCCCTCGCGACGGTACTGTGCGCCGTCGCCGTGGTCGCCCTGTGCGCCGCAGGTCGCCTCAAAGAATTCTCGATGCCCGTCGTTCCCGCCGTCGCCATTCTGCTATGCGGCATGGGCACGACGGCCCTCGAAGGCTCGGCCCCCTTGCCGCCCAACATCGTCTTGGCGCTCTCGGTAATCGCGTTCGCGGTGGGATCGATCATGCTCAAGATGGCCTGGATCGAACTGCTCGCTCACGAAGCGCCGCGCCAAGCCATCATCCAAATCGCCTGCTCGGCCATCGCCAGCGCCGCCATACAATACGGTCTTTCCATCCTCGGAGCATCGTGGACCATCGCGCTGACCGCGGTCCTTCTGGTCGCAAGCGCCTCGCTTCTTCTCGGGGTGCGCGGCGATATGAAACGAAGCGAACAACGAGTCCTCGAACACTGGCGCGCGCACGGCAGCAACGGCCCCTGGAAAAACGCCGTGGGAGAAATCAGCGACGCGCTGCTCGCCCTGTGCGTGCTCGAAGCGGTCATCGGCCTGATCAACAGCTTCATGCTGGCCGCATCTATGACCTTCGCCGGCGCCGCGGGCATTCCCAGCGCCGCCATGGCCATCGCCGCCGCCCTATTCTGCTTCGCCGCGCTGACCATGCGACACCTGCCCGCCGCATCGGCGATGTTTCGCGTTGCGTTTCCCGTCGTAGCCGCCATGGTGGTGTTCGTACCCTTCGCCAGCGAGGGATATACGCGGCTCTTCAGCACGGTGCTTTTGGTAGGCTACGATTTCGTCGCATTGCTGCTCCTCTATCAAGTGGCCTACGCTTCGCATAAATTCAAAGTATCGAGCTATGTCCTCATGGCGCTGTTCTCGGGATGCACGAAGCTCTGCCTGCTCGCGGCACTCGTCATAGGAGGCCTGTTCGGCGGACAGGAACGCGCGGCGGAATCGTCCACCGTGAGTTTTCTCGTGCTTGCGTGCGCGGTGATCTACATTCTGGCCATCGCCGCCGTCCTGCTTTCGCGCGACCGCAGAAAGCGCACGGCATTGCGGGAAGCGCATCGCGACGACGGGACCGAAAGCGTCGATGCGGCGGAAAACGCGCCTGCCGAAGCGGACGCTCGAGACGAAAACGCCGAATGCGCACCCTCGCCCGCCGCGACGAGGGGCGAAACCGACGCATTGCCGCAGGAGCAACAAGCTCTCCCCTCTTCCGCCGCAGCCGTCCCGAACGAGGAAGAGCCCCTCGAAACGACCTGCCGCATGCTGGCCGAAAAACACGGGCTCACCGGCAGGGAGACCGAAATCCTGGGATACCTCGCCCAAGGCCGCACCAACACGCGCATCGCCGAAGACCTCTTCATATCGCCTTCCACCGTGCGCGGCCATATCAGGCACATCTACACCAAGCTCGACGTGCACGACCGCCAAGAGCTCATCGACCTCTTCCATTAGCGGCATACGGCGCATGAATGAAGAAAGGACGCATCGGCGTCCTTTCTTCGCGGCGGTTGGAACCGGTCAGTACCGGATAGGAACGAAAGGCGGCTCGAGCGCGCGCTTGAACGCATACGCATCGACGCGGCTCGTCACCCGTTCCACTTCGGCGGCGTCATATCCTGCAGCGACAAGCCCTTCGCGGTCCATGCCGCGCTCGGCGTAATCGACCAGCAGGCGGTCGAGCTCGGCATACGAACCCAGCGTATCCTCATCGCGCTGGTCGGGAGCGAGCTCCGCACTCGGCGGCTTGACCAGCACGTGCTCGGGAATGGGAGCGATGCGGCCTTCGGCCTGCGCCTTTTCGTTCAGCCAGCGCGACATGGCGAACACATCGGTCTTATACAAACCTCCTATCGGAGCGAACGCGCCCGCCGTATCGCCATAGAGCGTAGAATAGCCCATCATGGCTTCGCTCTTGTTGCCCGTGTTCACCATCATCCAGCCATGCGCGTTCGAAAGAGCCATGAGCACCACCATGCGGCAACGGGCCTGGGTGTTTTCGGCGGCCAAGCCGCGCGACATGATGCAATGCGGCCCCAGCGCATCCACGAATGCCTCGAACGGCTTGTCGATCGAAATCCGTTCGGCCCTTATTCCCAGATTAAGCGCCAGCTCTTGGGCATCGACCAAGGAGTGCTCACTCGAATACGGCCCGGGAAGCATGTATCCGTGCACATGGTCGGCGCCGAACGCATCGACGCACATGCAAGCCGCCAGACTCGAATCGATGCCGCCCGAAAGGCCCAGCACCGCATCGGTCATGCCGATGCGGCGCGCGAACGCCGCAAGGCCGTCCGCGCACGCGCGGTATTTCGCTTCTATATCCACAACCGTCCTTTCTTCCGGCAACCCTGACGCTTCGCTGGAAGCTCGATGGCTCTTGCAAAAGCCTCCGCTATTCGGGACGCGGCAGCTCGACGAAACGCAAGGCGTTGCCGTGATCCTCGATGATCTTCACCATGTCGGCAAGCTTCACATGCAACGTCGCGGTATTGTCGTTGGGATGCACGCCCAATCCCGCATAGCCCCTCAGCTCCTCGTCGAACACCACCTGCACCGCGACCCGTTCGTCGTTGAGCACGCCGAACGGCGAAACCGCCCCGCCGCGCAATCCCAGATATTCATGCAAGTCGTCTTCGGAAGCGAAGCGCAAAGGACGCGCCTCGAGCCGCGCACGCAGCTCTTTAAGATTCGCGGGCTTGTCTTCGGGCATGACCACCAGATAGTAGTTGCGCTTCTTGTCGTCGCGCAGGAAGAGGTTTTTCACCACGTCCTGCGCGAACGGAAGGCCCAGCGCCTCCATGCCCTCCATGGTGAACACAGCCTCATGCTCCACGATGTCGAATTCGTAGCCGCCTTCGCGTAGGAAGCGGACCACGTCGTCTTTGCCCATGCGTTCCATTGTCGCTCCTTTTCGCCGTCGAAAGACACACGCGCTTCATGAAACCGTACCACGTCCACTAAGCGACGGACGTCGGCAATCGGCAGGCAGCAGGCCGGCCGCGCGAACGAGAGCCGCATGCGTTGAAAGGCGCCGAAAACGAAACTCGCCGCGAACCCGAACGGGAGCGCGGCGAGAAGAGCGCAGACGATACGTGCGAAAAATCCCTACAGCCCCGAAGCCGCGATGGCTTCGACGGCACGCTCGAGACCTTCGGGCGGCAAGACCAGAGCCATGCGCACATAGCCTTCGCCGGAAGGACCGAAGCTCGCGCCCGGCGTCACGATAACGCCCGCACGCTCCATCAGCTCTTCGCAGAACGCCATCGAATCGGTGCGGCCGTGAGGGAGCTTGGCCCACACGAACATGGTGCCGTGCGCGTTGGGCCTATCCCAGCCGATGCGCTCGAGGCCGTCGCACAGCGCGTCGCGGCGGGCCTGGTACTTCATGCGCTGCTCCTCCACATGGTCGAGCGGACCGGTCAGCGCGGCGATCGCGGCTTTCTGAATCGGCAGGAACATGCCGAAGTCGATCTGGCTGCGCAGCTTGGAGAACGCCGCCACCACATCGGCGCGACCCACGATGAAGCCGATACGCGCGCCCGTGACGTTGAACGATTTGGAAAGCGAGAAGAATTCGACGCCCGCTTCCAACGCGCCCGGGTAGTTGAAGAAGCTCATGCCGGCAGGGCCGTCATAGACGATGTCGCTATAGGCGTTGTCGTGCACGATCAGAAGGTCGTGTTCGCGCGCGAAGGCGATGACCTGCTCGTACACCTCGGGCGTGCCCACGCTTCCCACCGGATTGGAGGGCAGCGACACGATCATGTACTTGGCGCGGTCGGCCACCTCGGGGTCGATGTTCGCCACGTCGGGCAGGAAGTTATTCTGCGCATTGAGCGGATAGTACTCCAGCTTGGCACCCGCTAGGAGCGCGCCCGCACGAAACACCGGATAGCACGGGTCGGGCACGAGGACGCTATCGCCCGGATCGAGCATGGCCATGCCGAAATGACCCACGCCCTCCTGCGTGCCGCTGACCGAAGCCACCATGTCGGGCGTGATGCCCTCGATGCCGAAGCGGCGAGCGTAGTAATCGCATACGGCCTGTTTGAGCTCGGGCAGATCGCCCAACGCATATTTCCAGTTCTGAGGATCGCGCGCGGCGTCGGTGAGCGCCGTGACGACGTTGTCGAACGGCTCGAAATCGGGCGTGCCGATCGAAAGGTTGTAGATGGTACGGCCCTCTGCCTCCAGCTTGAGACGACGGGCGTTCAACGTCGAGAAGACCTCGTCGCCGAATGAATCGAGACGCGAAGAGAACTGCATAAGACACCCCTGACTGATAAGAATCGCGCCGGCGAACGGCGCGCTAGCGTTTCCCACCGGCCGCCCTCCCTCCGCGACCGGCTACAAGTTCGCTTATTGTACACCCGAGCCGCATGATGAGACACGCCCCTCGACGGCTTCTGCGGCCGGCCCCGATGAAAGCACGCGATTTTGCCGCCGATGCGAATCGTTGGTATGCTTGACGCAACGCGAACCCTCCTGAAAGGAACCCATGAAAGCCATCGACGTCATATCCAGGACCATCGGCGCGCAACCCGACCAGGATTCTATCCGATGGATCGACTCGACCCATATGAAGCAGTACCGAGTCCTGAGCATTGCGGGCTTGACGGGCTGCTTCGTCTGCCTGTTCGGCCCCATGGCGGCGCTTCCCATATGGCTGCAACTGCTCGGCCTGGGCGTCGGCATCGTCTGCATCGTGCTGCGCACCACGGCGCGCAAGCGTTTCGAATACGGCATCGCATCGACGCTCGATATGAAATGCGACCCCATGCTCTACTGCCGATGGGTCCTGGCCTTTCTGGCCGCAGGCCGACCGGGAGGCGACCATGTGCGCGGCGTATGGAATTACGCCTACGGCCTGATGTGGCAAGGACGTTGGCACGAAGCGATCAAGCTGGCGCGCACGCTCGAGGCCGACATGACCGACCCGGGCGTCGCCTTCGCTTACGACAGCTTCATGGCGGACTGCGCCTTCGCGCTGCGCGACCAGGACAAGCTGTCGTCCTATATCCAAGCCCTGAAGCGCATCCCCGATCGCAGGGTGGTCAAAGAGGCCGCCAAACACGCCGCCGAACTGGAACCCCTGCACGACCTGCTGGCGCTCGAGCGCGATGGAAGGCTCGACGAAGCCCGCGCCATCGTCGACCGCATCCTCGCCGATCCCGGCTTGCTGCCTATCGAACGGCTGTTGGCTACGCTGCACAAAGCCGAATGCACGACCGATGCGGCCGAAAGGCGCCGCTTGCTCGATACCGTAATCGAAACCGGCGGCACCACCTGGTGCGTCGCCCGCGCACGCGAGCTGAAGGCCCGGCTTGCCGCCGACCAGGCATACGCACCCGAAGTCGAAGCATAGCGCCCCCCGAAACACGAAAACCCGCCTTCCCTGCATGAAGCTCGGAGGGCGGGTCTTTCTCTGTATGGGCGTCTCGCCTAGGACAGGCAGGCGATGACGGCGTCGGTGTCGATGACGCGGCTGTCGTAGCAGCGCGTGAAGTAGTCGAGACCCTGCTCCTGCGTGCCGACAAGGAACGTGCCGCACGCATCCGCCGCGACCACGGTCTTATATCCGCGGAAATACGCGCCCGCCAGCGTCTGGAGCACGCAGATGTTGGTGTCGCAGCCGAAGGCGATCAGCGTGTCCACGCCCAGCTCGCGCAACGTCAGATCGAGGTCGGTCTGGAAGAAGCCGTCGTAGCGGCGCTTCGGAACGACGTAGTCGCCCTCCTGCACTTCGAATGCATCGAGCGGGCGGGCGGAATCGGTGCCCGCGATGCCATGCTCGCCCCACAGCTCGATTTCCTTATCGATGCCGGCGATATGCGCGTCGTTCGAGAACACGACAGGCACGCCCGCGACGCGGGCCGCCTTCACGATGCGCACCGCGTTATCGGCCATCTCCTCGAGGCCCGGCACCACGCCGCCGCTGCCGCCCAGCACGTCGATCACAAGCACCGCCGTGCGGGACAGGTCGATTTCGTTCGACTGTTGCCAAGGAGTGGATTGTGATTCGGGAAGATAGGCCATGGTTCGTCCTTTCGTAAACGGGATCGGTCGAACCATTGTAACGTGCGAGCACATCCGACGCGACGAGAGGGAGCCGCACGGACGGCGGAACCGGATACCGTACGCTATCATGCATGGCGAAAGGCCCGCGAAACATCGGCCGGCAAATCGACGACGGTGGAACGTTTTGATAAATGACAACGAAACGCCTGATAAAACGCTTGTCAAACGCTTTTAGCTGCACAATTCGACCCCGCTTCGTACGATACGGCACGTCGAAAGGAACCTCATGGACATCAGCAATCAGATTAAAAAGCGCCGCACCGACATGGGGCTTTCCCAGGAAGAGCTTGCCGAGCGCATCTACGTGTCGCGCCAAACCATCTCCAACTGGGAAACGGACAAAACGTATCCCGACATCCAGAGCCTGCTGCTGCTCAGCGTCCTTTTCGACACGACGATCGACGCGCTCGTGAAAGGAGACCTGGAAATGATGGAGAAGACGGTGGCGTCGGCCGATGCGAAAAAGATGCGCATCCTCGGAATCGGCATGTTCGTCCTGCTGGCGCTCATGATCCCCTTCGCTCTGGCAGGCACCGCATTGTGGGGACCTCTCGGAGTCCTGCTGGGACTGGCTCCGTGGGCCGCATCGATGGCGGTAGCCGTAGTGCTCGAGCGCATGAAAATCGAAAACGACGTGCAGACATATCGAGAGATACTGGCATTCGCAAGGGGCGAAGCCGTCGATCGCTCGGCCCGTACGGATCGCACGATATCCCGCCAGAGGAAAATGAAGGCGGCTTACGGCGAAAAGCCACTTTGGAAAGCGCTCGTGCGCGGATTGGGGATTGGCATCGTAGCCGTCGCCCTCGGCGCGATCGCTGGCTATGCCAGCGCGATGATGCTGTTCGACATCGCCTTGCCGTTCTAGCAGGCGACGCTCCGCCATAGATTCGCGATTGGAGAGCGAAGCCCTTTTCGCAACTTCCGATTTTCACATACCACGAAAGAAGGAGCCGACATGCCGGCTCCTTCTTGGTTCGTTCTACGTTATGCGTTATGCGTTATGCGTTATGCGTTATGCGTTATGCGTTATGCGCGGAACGCCTCAATCTTCGCGCGCAGCCAGTCGGCCCATTCGTCGACGCCCGCGCCCTTGGTAGCGGAAATCGGGAAAATCGGCGCGGCGGGATTGAGCTGCGTGACCGCGTCGCGGAACGCCTGCTCGTCGAAGTTGAACACCTCCATGGTGTCCACCTTGTTCAGGATGATGGCCTCGGACGCCTGGAAGACGCCCGGGTACTTGAGCGGCTTGTCGTCGCCTTCGGGCACCGACAGAATCATGACCTTGGCGCCCTCGCCCAGGTCGAAGTCGGTCGGGCACACCAGATTGCCCACGTTCTCGACGATAATCAGGTCGAGGTTGTCCAGATCGAGCGCATCCACGGCACGGCGGACCATGTCGCTTTCCAGGTGGCACGCGCCGCCCGTGTTGATCTGCACCGCGGCGATGCCCTGCGCGCTGATGCGAGCAGCATCGACGTTACTGGCGATATCGCCCTCGATGACGGCGATATTGTACTCATCGCGCAGCGCCTCGATCGTGGCCAGGATGGTAGACGTCTTGCCCGAACCGGGGCTTGCCAGAAGGTCGAGAACGAACACGCCCTTCTCTTTGAACAGCGCGCGGTTATCGGCCGCAAGGCGGTCGTTCTTATCGAGAATAGGCTGCTTCATATCTATTTTCATGACATTCCTTTCGTCAATACGAACAGGGCTCATCTCGAAGGCCGGCACCCCGGCACAGAAGGGACGGAAGAGCTAGGATGCCTCGCTCTGCGGCTCGTCGGCATCATCGTCATCGGGTAGATCGACTTCGATGCTGTCGATGCGAAGCTCCTTGCCCGATATCAGCTCGCCGAATCCGCCGCATTCAGGACACGACACGTGGAAGCGGTCGTGCTCGTAGACCGCTCCGCATTCCGTGCAGCGACTGCGCGGCTCCACCATGGTGATTTCCAGTTGCGCGCCGTCATAGAGCGGGTCTCGGTCGGTCAGCGCCTCGAACGCGAACTGCAACGCATCCTCGATGGCCTCAGTCATGCGCCCCACCGAAAGGGACACCTTGAGCACCTTCAGCGCGCCGTTCGCCTGGGCGGCCTGCGTCACGCTGTCCACGACGCCCGTCATGATCCCCAGTTCGTGCATACCATTCCTTTCGAATCAAGTCGGGCGGAAACGCCCGCACGCGGCCGATGCGCAGCGGAACCCGCGCGGCATGGTGCGATGCTGCAATCGTTGCCGCGCACGATGGACCCTCGCAACGACGCGACACATGCCCCATCCTATCGCAGGAATGCCGGCACGGCGGTGCCGTTTCCCCGTTCGGGCCGAATCTCCCCGAAAGAGGGACACCGCGTGCTTGACGGCAGTCGCCTGGAAACCCAGAAGCGAAAAGGGCCGCCCCGAAGGGCGGCCCCGCTCAGCGCAGGTTCTATGTCTACGCGTAGAGCCCGTTGATGAAGCGCATCACGACCGCGGACGCCTCGGCGCGGGTGGCGCCGTCGGTCGGGTCGAGCCGGCCGTCGCGGCCGGAGAACAGGCCCTCGGCCACCGCCCAGGACATGGCCTGGGAGGCCCAGGGGCTCGCCTCGGAGCCGTCGGGGAACTCGGACAGGTCGGCGCGGGCCGAGGTGTCCAGGCCCAGGTGCTCGGCGTAGCGCATCAGGAACACGGCCATCTGCTCGCGGGTGACCGGGTCGTCTCCGCCGAAGGAGGAGCCGCCGTAGCCGTCGACCACGCCCGTGGCCTCGCCCCAGGCCGCGGCCTCCTCGAACCACATGCCCGCGGCGTCGTCGAAGCCCGCGCCCTCGGCGTCGGGGCAGGACTCGGCGCGGTGCAGCATGGTCACGAACATGGCGCGCGTGGTGGCGGCGTCGCCCTCGAAGCGCAGCGCGCCGTCGGCCTGCGGGACGCCCGTCAGGATGCCGCGGGCGCTGACGAAGTCGGCCACGCCCTGCTCGCCGTACCAGGCGCCGGCGACGTCGGGGAACTCGAAGGCGGCGTCGACGACCTTGATCGTCACGTCGCCCGCGGCCTCGAACACCGCGTTGCCGTCGGCGTCGACGCCGCACTTGGGCAGCACGGTCTCGTTGCCGTCGGCGTCGACCGCGAACACGACGACGCCGTAGTCGGGCTCGTCCGCGTCGACCGGGACGGTCACCTTGACGGGGGCCTCGGCGGTCACCGACGCGGGCACCTTCACCTCGACGGCGGGCGCCTCGCCGGCGTCGGCCGCGGGCTTGGAGGGATCGAGGGGCAGGACGACCTCGCCCGCCTGCGCGGCCTTGTCGGAGACGGAGACCTCGGTGGAGGTCACGTTGCCGTCGGCATCCTTGGACACGACGGACTGGCTGCCGTCGGCGGCCTCGGTGGTCACGGTCTGGCTTCCGTCGGGCTTGGTGACGGTGGTGACGGTGGAGCCGTCGGGACGCTGCTCGACGTCGGTGTCAGGCTGGGGAGCGGGAGGAGCGGGCGGGACAATTGCGGAAACGGTCCACTTACCGTTAGACTCATTGGCCTTGTAACCGTCCGCCACGAAAGCAGTGGGGTCCTTCGTAAAGGTGCCGCCCGTGATTTCGATCGAACCCTTCTTGTCCTCGGCAACTTCATTGTCCGTGAGAATCGCGATGTCGCCGACGAACTCGCCCGCAGCGATCTTCACCTTTGCGGCGCCCGCGTAATTCTTATTGTCAACGACGGCAACCGCATAGCCAGAAGACGACGTGCCGTTATTGTTCTCTTCGTGAGAAATCTCGCCCGTCGCCTCGACCTTCGTATTGCCACCGATCTTGACATCGACCTCGCCGCCTTTGAGCTCGATGCCGCCAAGGCCCCTGATAAGGGCGCCTTCGACAGTCAGCGTGCCGGCCTGAGGATGGTAGATGGCCACGGAGCCGGTCGCCGTGACTTCGGAGCCCTCATGGAGAGTAAAGGTCGTGCCGCCATACTGAGCAGACCCATTGCCGCCAAGAGCGCTGGCCTTGCTGGTCGCATGAATCTTGCCGTAAACCTCGACGGATTCAACGGTCTTATCGCCGAATGCGCCCACGCCGTAAGTGTCGGGAGCCTCGATGACAACATCCTTGCCTATGACCAGAGACGCTTCGCGACCCGCATCGCCGCTATTGTCGCCAACGCGGATAACGGAGCTCGTATCAGCAAGATTGCCGCCTTCGGGCTTCACGCTCGTCACGACGCCCTCGCCGGCAAATTCGAGCTTGCCGCCCTTAACCAGGAACGCGCGGACGTCGTTGCCCTTGATATCGTAGCTGGCAAGATCGATCTTGAGATTCTTGGAAACCTCGACGGTCTTATCCAGATCGACGTTATCGAGCAGGGTCACCGTAGCGCCATCCGCAGCAGCAGCGACAGCTTCAGCCAGAGTGGAATACACCGTACCATTGATCGCAGCCTTCGCCACAACAAGAGCGTTATCAACCCAGGCAAAGCCCTGCGGTGCCGACACAGTGACCGTATCCGCCTTTGCAACCTCAACCTTTTCTGCGCCCGATTCCGCAACCATCGTCGCCTTAGAAAGGTCGCCACCGTTAATCGTGAGTTTAAGGTCATGCTCATTCTTGTTGGAGGAAAGTTCAATGGCGCCTTCGATACGACCCGCATCTGCGGCAACAGTGACCCTAGCGCCAGCGTAATTGCCGAAACCGCACACGTCGAAAGCAGCCTGAGGGGCCGCCTTGCCGGCAATAACGTTGGTGCCCTTGCCGATTACGGTTTCACCATTATTGTTAGACAACGTATACTGCGTCGAGGCGCCGCCTTCCAGGCTGACCCCCTCAAGCGTCAGATTACTGTAATTCTGAATAAGAATCCTGGCCTTGTCGGATTTAATAACGCCATTCTTAATCGTAATGTTGCTATCTTTCAGAAGCTGGAAGCCATTGGTCTCCGTACCAGTCGATCCAACCGTATTGCCGTCGATGGTATACGTGAATCCACCCAGGTCGAGCGTAAAGTTCGTACCGCTCTTCACCACCACGCCATTGCCCGCAGCATTGCCTTCGAGCTTGATTTCAGTACCCGACGCCGTCCCTTTCTCGATAGCGCTCACGGCAGCCTGCAGCGTATCATAAGAAACGTCGCCAATCTTAATGGCGGAAGCGGTCGCTGCCTCGCTCTGGCCCGCCAGCATTTCGTCGACTACGTTACCGCGCTGATAGGCGGTTTCCTGAGCGGCAGCAGCCTGATCGACCTCTTCTGCGATGGCGACCACGGGAACGCCCAGCGATGCGGCAAGAGTGGCCGCCGTAACGACGGAGAGCGCCTTGCCTCGTTTGCTCTGCATATCCATATATATTCTCCTAATCCCTGTTCAAAGATATGAATTACCTTATGGCAACTCCGAACAGACCAATCAAATACATTTTTCCAAAGTACCAATATTCACCCCTGACCGCAACGAAAACACAGCCTTATGCTCCCCTGCCGCTCACAAATCGGCAAACGGCCCCGTCGGCGAACGGCGCACCCGCAAACCCCGACATTCGACTCCTACCGACCTCGCCCATAAGCGCATTGGGGACATAAAAAGCGGACCCCCGTTCGGGAGTCCGCTCGGCATTCGTATGGTTAGCCCTATCGCTCGCGCTCAGGCACTCAAACCTTAGTCGTCGGCAAGACGCTTCTTGATGGCCTCTTTCTTCTGACCCCATTCCTCCTGCCATTCGGCCTCTTCGCGCGCTTCGCGATCGGCCTCTTCCTTCTGCTTCTTCACACGGTTGCCAAGCACCATGCGCGCCACCAGAAGGCTGACCTCGTACAGCATGAGCAACGCGGCGAACATCATGAGCATGGTGACAGGCGATGCGTCCAGCGTGACCATGGCGGAAATGACCATGAGCACAATATAGACGGTACGCCAGGAGTTGCGAAGCTTGGCGTACGGGATGATCTCGAACACGACCAGATAGAACACCACCAAAGGCAGCTCGAAAGCGAAACCGAACGCCAGCTCGAAGTTGATGATGACGTCGATCCATGCCTTGGCGTCGGGGAAGATGTTCGCGAAGCCGTTGGCCTGGTCGGTCAGCCACTGCACGGCCGGGTTCAGAATCAACGCGTAGCAGAACACCGTGCCGCCGATGAACAGCGCGACGCCCGCGGCGAACGTGGGAATGAACCACTTGCGCTCGTTAGGCTTAAGCGCAGGCAGGAAGAACGCCAGGATCTGCCACAAAATGATGGGCATGCAGGCGACGACCGACGTCCACAGCGCCACCTTGAAGCGGATGGTGAACGAGCCGAACACGTCGAAGACGTTCAGCGCGATAGCGCCCGTGGTGGGATCCTTCGGCAGGTAGTCATATACCGGCAGGCACATGAACTGGATGATCGTAGGGGTTGCCATGTAGAAAACGCACATGGCGATGAATAGGCTGACCACAATGCGGACAAGTCGCATGCGCAGCTCGCCCAGATGGTCGAAAAGGGGCATACGCGCCGGACCGATAGGCATTAGTTGTCCTCCTTCTTGGCAGAATCAGACGCCTCGGCGGCATCGTCGGACGCGGGGGCCGCCGCATCCTGGTTCTCGGTTTTCTTCACGATGGGCTTGGTGCCGAAGATTTCGTCGGCGAGGTCCTTGTCAGCAGCCTTTTTGGCCTCCTGCTGAGCCGCCACCTTTGCGGTAGCCTCCTTGCGAGCGCTCATGACCTCTTCGTGCACCTGGGTGGGAGTCTTCGCCGCGGCAACGACGGCGGCACCTGCCGCGCCAGCGGCGGCTGCTGCCTCATCGGACGCCTTCTTCTCGGCGGCGGCTGCAGCACGGACCTCTTTGGCCGCCTCGTTGGCAGCCTCGCGCTTCTTCTTGTCTTCGCGCTCTTTGTCGTACTTGGCCTTGCGGGAAGCGAAGGATTCCTTCTTCTCCACCTTCTGCTTGTTGTCCTTATCGATCGCATCGAGCGGATTTTTCACCGGCTTGTCGCTCATGGGATCGTAGATTTCGGTCTTGACGACCTTGTTCATCTCGTCCTGCGCGCTGCGGAACTTCTGCACAGCCATGCCGATGGTCTTGGCAAGCTGCGGCAGCTTGTCGGGGCCGAAGATCAAAAACCCGAACAGCAAGATGAGGAATAGTTCGAATCCACCTATACCGAACACAATCAACCTCTCAAACTCTCGTAGAATAACCCGCCTATCTTATCACACACGCGAGCGACGACCTGCACCAATGCGGCGCGGGTGCGGCGTCATTTTTTATCCGCGCCGACGCCACGGCGGCCCCATGATTTCGCCGCCTCCGCAAAAGCGTTCCATGATAGGCGTCGTGTCGAAGACCGCGTGCGACACATCGGCCTTCGTCGAGCGGCGCACGCTGCCCACGGCGCTAGTTAGACCACAGATACCCCGCGCCGCGCACGGTTTCGATATGCTGCGCCGCCTCGGGGCCCAGTTTGGCGCGCAGCCTTCGCACATGGACGTCCACCGTGCGGCTGCCGCCATAATAATCGAAGCCCCACACCTGCGAAAGCAACACCTCGCGCGAATAGGTGCGGCCCGGATGCGTGATCAGGAACGCCAACAGCGTGTATTCCATGAACGTCAGGTCGACCGGCTCGCCCGCCACCTTCACCTGATACGTCGCCAGGTTCACCGTGAGCGAGCCCACGTGCACGAAATCGGAATCGGACGTCATCTCACCCGGCCACAGAAGCCTTCTGCAGCGCAGCTTCACCTCTTCGTCTGTCGCGTACGCGCACGCGAAATCGGCGTTCACCTGCACGGGAAGGCGGACCGACGCCATGTTGTTCTCATCGAGCAACAGCAGAAGCGACGCATGCCCGCCGCGCGCCAAGGCCTCTTCCACCCCGGCGATATCGCAGCCGCCGTCCGTGGCGTCGATCACCAGCAGGTCGAACGATGCGCCGCGCATGGCGTCGAGCGCCTGATCGGGCGGCACCTTCAACGAACGCGCGTCCACGTCCATCGAAGCGAACAGCTGCGCGGCGCGTTCGGGAGTGATCACGCGACCGCATGAAACGATAACCGTTTTCGAATGCATGATGCCTCCTAAAGCATGGCCAGATAGCGGTCGATTTCCCACGACGTCACATGGGCGCGGTACTCTTCCCATTCGGCGCGTTTGGCGCGCACCAGGTAACCATGCACGGCGTCGCCGAGCACCTCGCGCATCAGATCGGATTCCTCGAAGGCATCGATCGCGCGGGACAGATCGCGCGGAAGCGGCTCGTAGCCCGCCGCGGCGACCTGTTCGTCGGACATGGCGAAAATGTCGCACGTCGCGGGCGCTTCGAGCGCCAGGCCTTCCTCGATGCCCTTCAGGCCCGCGGCGAGCGTCACCGCCAGCGTAAGATACGGGTTGGCGGCCGAATCGACGCTGCGGATCTCTACGCGCGTCGACGACCCTTTGCCTGGCTTATAGCGCGGCACGCGCACCATGGCCGAGCGGTTCGCCTGGCCCCACGTGGCGTACAGCGGCGCGCCCATGCCGTCGACGAAACGCTTGTACGAGTTCACATACTGATTGGTGACCAGGGCATATTCAGGCGCGTATTTCAAAAGGCCCGCGATATAGCATTTGCCGACAGGCGAAAGGCCCCAGCCTTGCGGGTCGTCGGCGTCGAAGAAAGCATTGCCGTCGCCATCGAACAACGACTGGTGCACGTGCATGGCGCTGCCCGGATGGTCCTCGAGAGGCTTGGGCATGAACGACGCGTGCATGCCGTGCGCCGAAGCCGCTTCCTTCACCACGTGGCGCGCCGTCACCACGGCGTCGGCCGCAGCCAAGGCGTCGCAGTAGCGCAAGTCGATTTCCTGCTGCGCGGGCGACGATTCATGATGGGAGTACTCCACCGACACGCCCATCTGCTCAAGGGTAAGCACCGTGTCGCGGCGCAGGTCGGCCGCATCGTCAAGCGGAGCAAGGTCGAAATAGCCGCCGCGATCGATCGGGTCGGGCGACGTGGCGCTCTTGAAGCAGAAGTATTCGACGGCGGTTCCCACGTTCACCGAATAGCCCATCGAAGCCGCCTTCTTCAGCATCTCCATCAGAATATGGCGCGAATCGGCGGGCGCAGGCGTGCCTTCGGGGGTGCGCAGGTCGCAGAACATGCGCGCCACGCCGTTGTTGCGTGGGCGCCAGGGCAGCGCCTGAAACGTCGAGGCGTCGGGATGCGCCAGCATATCGCTCTCGTTCAAGGAAGCAAGGCCCGCGATCGAGGACCCATCGAAGCCGATGCCCTCCTCGAATGCGGTGTCGATGTCCGAAGGCGTGATCGCGATGTTTTTCAGATTCCCGAATACGTCGACGAACCAGAGGCGCAAAAACCTGATATCGCGCTCCTCTATCTGCTTGACGACATACTGTTTGGTATCGATCATGGAGGCATCCTTTCGTATCGAAACACGCACGCATGCGCGGGAACGACAACGGCCGGCCCTCATGCGGACCGGCCGGAAACGCGTCGAAGAGCGTCGCGAAGGCCGGGCGCGTCCTACGAGACGCCGAGCCTTTGCGCCATGACGCGGTTGGCTTCGACTTCCACCGCGTCGTCGAGGGGCGCAAGCTCGCAGGATTCGCCCCTGCGATCGAGCGCCCGTGCCAGAAGATAATCGGCCACCTGGGGATTCTTCGGCAGAAGAGGGCCGTGCAGATAAGTTCCGATAAGGTTTCCCTGGTGCACGCCTTCAAAGCCGTCCTCGCCGTTGTTGCCGTGCGTGCCGCCCAGGACGCGCCCGAGCGGCTTGACGCCCGGGCCCAGCGTGGTGCGGCCGCCATGGTTTTCGAAACCGACGATAGGCATGGCGGCGATATCGCTTTCGATCACCGCATTGCCGATCAGGCGGCCCTGGCCACGCACGGTTTCCATATCGACGATGCCCAGGCCCTCGACGGATTCATCGCCCATGGTGTAACGGTGGCCGAGGAATTGGTAGCCTCCGCATACGGCAAGCAGAACGCCGGCGTCGGCCACGTACGAATGCAGCTCGGATTTGCGCGCGGCGATGGCGTCTTTGGCGATCATCTGCTCACGGTCGGCGCCGCCGCCGATGAACACGATGTCGGCATGGGAGAAATCCATCTCGTCGCCCATGCCCACCTCGGTCACCTGCACGGGAATGCCGCGCCACTCGCAGCGTCGGCGCAGCGCGATCACGTTGCCGCCGTCGCCGTACAGGTTCAAAAGCTCGGGGAACAGATGCACGATATTAAGAGGCTTCATGGCTACTCCCCTTCCTTGCGCGCGGAGCCATCGGCGGACGCCTTCTCGAGCGTTTCGAGCTCGCGGCGCAGCGGCGGCAGCGCGGTGTAGTTGGCGATCACGTACACTTTGCCGTCGGATTCTTCGGTGGCGGCAAGCACGTCCGCGGCGGTTTCGACAATCGTCGAATCGATGCCGGCATACTTCAAGCGCACCTGCATATCGTTGGCGCGCGAGCCGCCGACGAACGCCTTAAGGCCCTCGATCTGCGACCAACGCTCGAAATCGATGTCCCAGAACCACGACACGTCGCAGCCGTCCGCTTCTTCGTCGTTGACGAAAAGCGCCAACACGCGGCCGCCCTCGTTGAGGACGATGCGGATGTTCTGGTTGAAACCCGTCGGGTTTTTGGCAAGATTCGTCATCACGCTGCGCGTTCCCGGATGAAACGTCTGCAGGCGGCCGTTGGTGGGACGATACGCCTCGATGGCGCGCTGGAAACCTTCGAACGACACGATTTCGGACGCCTTGCTGAGCGCGTAGGCGGCCAGCGTGTTGTAGATCATATAGACGCCCGTTTGACCGGTCTGCACCGTGCGGCCGTCGATGTCGAAAGCGAGCGAACCGTCCAGCATGCGGACGTTTTCGGCCGCGAACGCCAGATCGGGGCGGGCCCAGCCGCACGACGGGCAGCGATACGCGCCCAGCTGGCCGTAATGCACATAATCGTATTCGAGCGCGGATCCGCACTTCTGGCAGAAACGGCTGTCGCTGATGCGGTCGGCGTCGAGGCCCATGTCGCATGCGATGCCGAAAGCCATGGAGCGATTGGGCATGCGGTCGGCGATGGCGGCGCACAGCGGGTCGTCGCCGTTGTAGAGGAACACCGTGTCGGGCGAGCCCTCGAGCGCCGCGGCGATCGCGCCCTGCACGTGCTCGATTTCGCCCACGCGGTCGAGCTGGTCGCGGAACAGGTTAAGCAGCAGGAAGAAGCGCGGCTTCACGCGCGGCACCACGTAGCGGGTATACATCTCATCGCATTCGAAGCACGAGACCGGCGTTTCCGACGATGCGCCCTCGGGCTTCACCAGAAACGCGGTGACAACGCCCGACTCCAGGTTATTGCCGTCACGGTTGCAGTACAGAGGACGGCCCGACGTGGCCAGGCAGTCGGCCGCGAGGTTCGTGGTGGTGGTCTTGCCGTTCGTGCCCGTGATCACCGCGATGTTTTGCGCCGACGCGGAAAGGTCGGCCAGCACGGCGGGAGCCGCCTTCATGGCTATGACGCCCGGCAGATTGCCTGCCGAACGGCGCATGAACGTCTCGCCCGCCCAGCGGGCGCTCTTGCCGAGGAATGCGGCAAACGAAGAACGGAATCCCATGGTTCCTCCTGCGGATATCTTTGCAAACTTCGCCATCATACGCGAAAAAACCCCGCGCCGTCGGGCTAGCGGGGTTTTCCGGAAATGCTCTAAACGAGCGTTAAGCGGCGCCGCCCATGGCCATGATCGCCACGGTGGGGATGCCGAGCGCCAGCACCAAGATCACGCACACCACCACGGTGAAGATCTTCCTGGTGCGCGCCGCATTCTCGCGGCGCCTCTTCTCGGCCTCTTCGCGCCTGCGCGCCGCCTCGACCTGCGCCGCGCGCTGCTTCGCCGTCATTTTCTGCGCCATGCTAATCTCTCAGCTTTCCACGAATATGAATGCCGCGGTGTGCCACCTCGGCGGGATCGACATTGATGTTCCAGTTGCTGCCGCGCTCGTAGCGCACGACGCCCTCGACCATGGTGAACACCACATCGGCCGCAGCGGCGCCGGTAACGACCGCCGTGACGGGATCGACCAGGGGCGTCTGGCGCGAACCGGAAAGATCGACCGCGATCACGTCGGCACGCTTGCCCGGCTCGAGGCTGCCTACCTCGTCGTCGATGCGCAGAGCGCGGGCGCCGCCGATTGTAGCGAGCTCGAGCATGGCCTGCGCCGTCAGGAAGTCGGAACGGTCGACCGCACGGTGAATCAACGTAGCCAAGCGCATCTCCGTGAACATATCGGAGGTGTCCGTCGCGGCAGGCGAATCGGTGCCGAGACCAACGCGGATGCCGGCCTGCAGGAAGCTCTGCAGAGGAGCCAGGCCCATGCCCAGCTGCGCATTGCAGCGCGTGCACACGGCGATGGCCACGTCGTATTCCTTCAGCTTGGCGATGTCGGCCTCGTCCACATGGACGCAATGCACGGCAAGCACGTTGTCTGCATGGAAAGCGCCCCAGTTCAACGCATAGTTGACCGGGGTGACGCCCGTGGGAAGCCACATAGGACGGTCGGTCAGGCTGTCGTTGCCCGCATCGATTCCGCGCACCGAAAGCGGCGTAGAGCCGTTTTTGATGTACTGGTACTCCTCGTAGCTGCCGGCCATATGCATGGCGACTGGAATACCCAGCTTGTCGGCGACCTCGTTCACACGCGCGAACACCGTGGGATGGCAGGCATGCAGCGCCTTCGGAGCGATGCCGATGCGCGTGATGGCGGGGTCGGAATCGGCCGCCCATTCCTGCACGTCCTTCACAGCCGCCTCGATCGCGGAGTCGACCTTCGCCTTTTCGGGAACGCCGACGCTGCGGTAAATCACAGAACGCAGGCCCAAATCGCGCGTCGCTTCGCGCGAAGCGCCCGTGTTCGTGAAGTCCGCCACCGTGGTGACGCCGCCCGAAAGCATTTCCATGCCGCCGAGCAACGCCGAATCGTAGCGGTCGTCGCGCGTCATCATGTCGGCCTTGGCATGCTCGTGAGCGAGCCATTCCGCGTACGGAACGTCATGGACGACGCCGCGCAGCACCGTGTATTCGAGATGCGTGTGGCAATCGATGAAACCCGGCATGATGGCGGCACGGCCGAAATCGCGCACCTCCTCTTCGGGATAGCGCGCTTTCATACGTTGGGCACCGCCTATTTCAACGATGCGCCCGTCGCGCACCAAGACCGCGCCATCATCGATCGGCGGTTGCGTGACGGGGATGATATGTTCTGCACACAAAAGCATGCGGACATAATAGCGCATCGGCTTTGGGCTATACTGGCAAGTCGCACAAAAAAGGGCGACGGCGCACGTTTGCCGCCGAAAACACAGATTCGAAAACCGTCCACCGTTTGCAAAGGCACCACCATGACTCAAAGCGCTCCTTCGACCGACACCGAACCCAAGACCTCCGGCGAGTATTTGCGCGCTTCGGCACGGGCGTCGGCCGAGAAATCGAGCGATGCGCAAGACATCCACGCCGGTCACACCGTGATCGACACGGCCACCGGCAGCGAAGCCGACGCCGTGGTGTCCGAGCAGCGCGTGCAGAAGATCTTCGGCGCCATCGCCAAGAAATACGACCGCTTCAACGCCGTTTCGAGCTTCGGCCTGTACAAGCGCTGGCTGCGCGCCACCGTGACGGCCGCCGGCCTGACGCCGCAATCCGACCTGCTCGACCTTGCAGGCGGCACGGGAGACGTCAGCTACACGGCCGCCAAGATCGATCCGCCGGCGCATATCCAGCTGACCGACTTCGTCCCCGAGATGCTCGACGTGGCGCGCGACCGCGCGCGCCAGGGCGCGACCTGCGGCGTTCCCACCGACTTCGACGTGGTCGACGCGCAGAACATCCCCTATGCCGACAACTCCTACGACGCGGTCACCATGGCCTACGGCATCCGCAACATCCCCGACCGCGAACAAGCGCTCGCCGAAACCTACCGCGTGCTGAAGCCGGGCGGCACCTTCGCCTGCCTCGAGTTCTCCACGCCGCCGAACGCCTTGTGGCGCGGCCTGTACCACATCTACCTCAAGCTCATGATTCCCTTCTGGGGCAAGGTGTTCACGGGCCAGACGAAAGGCTTCGTGTACCTGGCCGATTCTATCCGCGCCTTCCCCGACCAGGAAACGTATGCGGCCATGCTGCGAAAGGCCGGCTTCAAAGACGTCTCCTGGAAAAACTACGCGGGCGGCATCGTCGCCGTCCACACGGGCCGCAAATAACGCCGACCGCCGAACGATATCGAATACGAAAAGAGGGAGTCTGCCGCTTGATACGGCAGACTCCCTCTTCGTCTATGCGCGCTTTTGCGCAAGGACGCACGACCCTTACGCAGCCGTCACCTCGAAGCCTTCGGCATCGAGCTCGGGCGCGCCTTCGGCACGGCGTCGCTCCACCAGCTTGCGCGCGGCGGGAATGGACGCCAGAAGCGCCACGCCCATCAGCACCGACGCGACGCCCATCATGATCCACACGGGAACGAACGACAGGTACGCGTCGAACAGCAGGCCCGACGCCACCGAGCCGATGGCCGCGCCGAACAGCTCGAAAGCCGTCACGATACCGGTCACCGTGCCGAAATCCTTCTTGCCGTACTGCTTGGCGACAACGACGGGCGGCGCCACCGTTCCCATGCATGTGGCGAACGCGAAGAACACGCATGCCGCGATGGGACCCCAATCGGTGGCGGCGAAGCACAGCGCCACAGCGGCGGCCGTAGACGCGATGGTGCCGAGCGTCGTGCCGACCTTCAGGCCGAAACGGTCGTAGATCGCGCCGAGCGACACCTTGGCCACGATAACCAGACCCAAGTAGAACGACCACACGGCACCCGCCCACATGACGGAATGGCCGCCCGTGACAACCTCGACGCCGTCCACCGTGACCGACGTCATGTTGGCCACCGCATTGGTGATGAATGCGCCGTTGGCGATACCCATCATGACGAAGCCGAACACGAGCGCCCAAAAGCCGGCGTTCTTGCGCAGCACGGCCCAGCCCACCGAAACGGTGACGGGAGCATCGGGCGAACGGTCGGCCTTGGCCTCTTCGGCAAGACCCGCGCCATAGGGCGCAAGGCCCTTATCGCTCGGACGCGTCGCGAAGGCCGCCAGTGTGACGGGCAGGGCCGCCGCCAGACAGATGACCGCGAGCACCACGAACGCCGTACGCCAGCCGTACGAAGCGATGACCGCGCTCGTAATGGGAGACAAAATCACGCCGCCCACGCCCGAGCCCGAAAGGGCGATCGAAACCGCAAGTCCGCGCTTGAGCGTGAACCAGTTCGAGATGATCACCGACACGAGCAGGCGCGTGCCCGCGACCACCACCATGCCGGCGATGATGCACAGCACGTAGAGTTGCCATACTTCCTGGATCATGGACAGGCCCACAAGGGCAACGGCGCTCGTCACGATGGTGAAGGCGCCTATGGCGCGTGCCGGATACCGGTCGGTCAGACGCCCGATGACGAGCGACGCGAACACCGCGACCACCGTGCACAGCGACACACCGGTGTTGAACTGTCCCACCGCGATTCCCAAGTCGCGCACGATATGGGTCTGGAACAGCGGGATGCAGTTCACGAACGCCGTATAGCAGGTCGCCATGATCAGCAGGCCGCCGATGACCACCCACCAACCGAAGAAGAAGCCCCCTTTGCGCGTGGTCGCCGCCTCGGCCTTCGCCGCAGGCGTTTCGTTGCGATTATCAACCATGGGGCCTCACTTTCCCAGCATGTCCAGATGGCGGATGAATTCGATGTAGAAACCGACGCCGCGCTTGTATGCGTCAACGTCGAGATTCTCGTCCTGGCCGTGGATGCGCATACGCTGGTCGCCGCGGAACAGGATGCCCGCGAAGCGGTACGTACGCGGGCAGACGCGCGCGAAGTGGCGGGCGTCGCTGCAGCTCGTCTGCACGTAGGGGGCGATGCCCGCTTCGGGATAGACGCTATGCACGATGCGACGCAAGTAGTCGAAGGCGGGGTCGCCGTCGAAGGGAGAGACGGGCGAAGGCTCGCACACCTCGTCCAGCTCGTAGGTAGTCTGGTCGTCGAAGCGCTCCTTGATGCGGTCGAGCGCGATAGCGACCGATTCGCTCGGGTCGATGCGCACGTTCACCGTGCCCTTCGCCTTCTTGGGAATGACGTTATGGGCACGCGAGCCTTCGAGCTGCGTGAGCGCGTAGGTGGTGCGCACCATGGCGGCCGTCTCGGAGCTGCCCTTCATGATTTTCACCACGAGCGGACGGAACAGCCACAGGTTGCCGAACACCAGGCGCAAGCCGAAGCCGCCACGGGCGGCGAGCTCTTTGAGCATCGCAGCCACGGGTTCGCTCAACGCGGCGCGCGGCGGGTTTTTCTGCAGGTCGTCGAGGCCGGAGACAAGCTTGGCCGTCGCGTCGCCCAGCGAAGGCGTGGAGGCGTGGCCGCCCGATGCCGACGTTTCGATATAGGCGTCGAAAATGCCCTTCTCGGCCACGCCGATCGCGGCGAATTCGCCTTGCACACCCAGCGGCGGGTTGTCGATGACCGCGCCGCCTTCGTCAAGCACCATGTAGGGAACGCGGCCGATTTCCTTGAGATGCTCCACCATATGCGGAGCGGTGTCTCCGCCGTCTTCCTCGGTGTTCGACGAGAAGAAGTACACGTCGCGCGGCGGCACGTAGCCTTCGCCGACCAGCGTGTCGGCGGCCTCCATGAGCGCCGCCCAGATGCACTTGGTGTCGACCGCGCCGCGGGCGTAGATCTTGCCATCCTCGATATCGGCCGCGAACGGGTCATGCGTCCAACCCGCAGGGTCGGCCTCGACCACGTCGTGATGCGCCATGAGCACGATCGGCGCGAGCTCGCGGTTTTCGCCCTTCCACAGAAGCGAGATGCCGTAGGTGTCGATCATTTCAAGCTCGCAGGCCTCGAAGACGCGCGGGTACAGGCCGCGCAGCTTCGGCACGAATTCGTCGAACGCCGTGTGGTCGGCATCGGGGTCGGCCGCAGCCCAGACCGTCTTGCTGCGCAGGATTTCGCGGAAGCGCTCCACCGCCTCGTCGGACCCCATGACGTCGCTCTGCGGCAACGGATCGCTTACCGGCGTCGGCTTCAGCCGCATGGCATTCACCGTCAACACAATGGCCAGCACAACGATCAGGGCCACTATCACGGCAAGCACGAGCATGCCCATCCCCTCCTTCCGACACCGGCGAACGGCCGTCCTTCGGCACGGTTCGAGCTCGGCGTCTCGTTTTTCGGTGTACGGACGGCGATTATAGCGCGACGGACCGAAGGGACGGCGAACGGTCGATTCGTCCCGCTAACGGCGCCTTCCGAACGCACGTCCTTCCATATGCGGAAGAAATCGGCGCGATCCGCGCCGCCTTCGCCTTGCTCGCGACAAGCAAAAAGGCCCGCTCGATGCGGGCCTTTTCCAGGAGGGGCGCTTCGCGGGCCGTATGCGTCCCGCGAAGCGTCATATCAGGATGAAACCATCCTTGAAGAATTCGACCGGCCGATCGCCCTGTGGGGAAGAGGGAGGAGACGCATGCGCGCCTTAAGGGCGAAAGGCCGGCGAATCGCTCGGATTATCGCTGTTGCGAAAACTACGCCTTCACGTCCTCATAGACGCCGGCGAGCTGCTCGCCGAGGCATTTGCCTTCGACCAGGCAGCGGCCGTGGCTGTTGCCCTGGACGTTGATCGGGTAATCGTATGCGTACATATCGCCCGAGCAGTTTCCAATGGCATACGGGCCCTCGATCGGATTGTTCTCGGCATCGAGAACCTCGAAGTTGTCGGAGATATGGATGCCGCCGACCACCGCGAGCAAGCCGGGAGCGACCCTGGTGGCATAGAAGGGGCCCTGCTTGATCGGGAAGAGGAAGTGGGATTCCTTGTAGAAGTCGACATCCTCGCCGGCTTCGCACAGCTCGTTATAGCGCTCGATCGTGGCCTTGGCCGTCGCCGCATCTACGTCGAGCTGGCTCAAGAGCTCCTCAAGCGTGTCGGCCTTCTTGTAATTCTCGGGATCGTCCGTCACGCCCTTTTCGACCGAAGCCGCATGGGAAGCGGACGCATCGGCGTAAGAGGAGCCGACCGGACGGAAGCTGTCCCAGAACATGCCGCCGCCATGCTCGAGGCTCGCCGTGTTGTCGGCCTCGAAGTTCGCGTCGAAAATCGACCAGCAGTGGTCGTAGCCGCCGTTGACCATGGTGCCGACGCACTTGCCCTGAACCCAGGTGGCTTCGTTCATGAAGCGCTTGCCGTCAGGATTGACGAACAGGAAGGGGCCGTGGAACATGGCCGCCGCCTGAGGATGCATCATCGTGGGCCACGGACCGTCCTGGAAAGCGCCGCCGACCCATGCGGCCATATTGTGGCCGTCGCCGACGTTGCCCTGGTCGGAGCACAGACGTTTCGCGACCTTGTTGGCGATGGGGGCGAACGCATCGATGTATTCGTCGTTGTAGCTCACGTCGCCCGTCGCAAGCACGACGCCCTTGGAGGCGTTGTACTGCACGTAGCCGTTGTCGGTCTCGCAGATCGCGCCCGTCACCTTGCCGGAGTCGTCCTGGACGAGCTGCACGGCAGGGCTGTTGTATACGAGCTCGAAATTGCCCGTCTCTTCAGCCTTGGCGATGAACAGGTATTCGATGTAGTTGGCGATGGAAAGATTGTCATTGGTGGTCTGGCCGCCGGAGATCATGTGATAGCAGTCGGCCTCGGGATGCACGGCGGAACGGGAACCGACCGTCACCATGCACTTCGCGCCATCGGACTCGGCCACGTCGAGCAGCCAGTTCATGCAGCGCTCGGACTCGCGGAACCACTTGCCCACGAGCGATTCGCGGCAACGGCCGCCGCATGTGGAGACCCAGCGCTCCATTTCGAGCGACTTGTCGAGTTTGATGCCCATCTCGTCGAGCACGCGGGAGCCCACGGCGCCCGTGCCGCCGACGCCGTGGCCGTTAGGAACGTTGTCCTTCTCGACCAGCGTGACCTTCGTGCCGTTTTCCGCGGCATTGAGCGCGCAGCAAGTTCCGGAATATCCGGCGCCGATCACCAAGACTTCCGTATCGATCGTCTCGGCGATGTCGGTAATGGGTTCAGGCTTGACTTCCCACGTATGCTTGCCCGCTTCTTCCGTCGCCCCCGCCTTGGCCTCATCGGATCCGCCGGAAGACGGCGCGCAACCGAACATGCCCATCGCGGCGACGCCTGCGGCGCCGAATGCGGCCCCCTTCAGAAGGCTGCGGCGAGAAACGCCCTTGGATTGTTCGCTCATGATTCCCTCCTCGTTGTTCATGGCACTGCGCTCTTTCGTCGAACGCATAGCCGAACCTTACGGCAGGAGGGCCCATCACACACCACATGAAGTATGTCGTTTTACAAAATGCCAGTTCAAAAGGACAACCAACCCATCATGAAGTAGGCAGCGGATACCGCGCGGCCCATTCGGAGCACAACCCGCCCGCAGCTTGAAAGCCGTAAAGCCGCGCCGGACGGCGACCCTTCGTCAGCCTAGAAGATCGATCAATTCCTGCTTCGAATGCACCGAAAGCTTGCGATAGATGTTCTTGGTGTGTCCGCGTACGGTGTTTTCGGAAATGAACAGCTTGCGCGCGATTGCGGGAACGGTATTGCCATGAAGAAGCAAGTCGGTCACCTCTTGCTCGCGTTGGCTCAGCGGATCAACAAGCGCCAACGCGTCGAGCCGTTCGTCCAACGACAGCCGAGGCGCACGTTCGTCGGCCATCTCAGGCAACGCGCCGAACGCGCCCGCCGCGGCCTTGTCGCTCGAATCCGACGCTTCGGGAACACGCGCCGCTGCGGCTTCCGAAAGCCCGTCCGCATCGCCGCCCTCCGTCGACCGGCGACGAAGCCGTGCGGCATCGGGGTCGAGATAGGCGGTGGCGGCCTTTCGCCTGCTTCTCCCGAACGATACGAAGAACATCACGATGGAAAGTCCGTATACGCACATGAACAACACGTCCACTACGAAGGTGAAATCGTAGAAGGCGCTTCGATTGAGCACCGCGCCCGCCGCATCGCCCAGCAAAAGCGAAGCGAGCGTCGGCCCGACGCACAACGCATACACTATGGTCGAATTCGTTTCGTTTCGACTCGCATAAACCGCGCAGGTGATCAACAGCAGCAGATTCACCACTTCGAAACCGAACATCAGAAATCCCGGCAGCACGAACATCCACTGCTGCCCGAGAAGCGTCGGAAGCAAGAAAACGCCCGTAACGACAGGGAAAAGAACCTGATAGAACGCAAGCACGTCGAATCCGTGCTCTGAGAACAGCTCGAAGAGCGTGACCGCGAGAACGGCCATTCCCATGCCGCCCATCAAAAGGAGGAACGACCCGTCGTCAGACGGCGCAGGGCTTCCGACGAGCCGCCACACGAAGCCGAGAGCGCATACGCAGAACACGGGTTTTCCCATATCCCGAAACAGGGACCTGCGACGGTCGCGGGAAAACGGCACCGTATCGTAGGGTTCGATCTCGTCAAGGCTGCGGCACAGGCACAGCGTCGCAAGAGCAGGCAGCACGATAACCGAGCAGACGACCGACCAAATGGCGGGAAGCGCAGCCACGATAAGGCACAACACCACCGAAAACGCCGCCGATATGGGAATGTAGATAGCGGTGCGCGACGCGCCCTCCGAAGCATAGAAGCTCTGCCACATGACGAACATCAAACCCGACGAGCAGCCGACCAGGACGGCTGCTATAAGCACTGCGGCAAGGGAATACTGGCCGAAGAAAAAAGCCAGGTAGAACAATAGCGAACCCGCAGCGAGCAGAACGCCCGCCGCCGCGGCATGAGCGTGCGCATACCGCTCGCGACGGCGCAAGGCATACGCAGTCAACGCCAGCGTGATGATGACCGCCGCTTGCTTGCAGAACGAATACGCCTCGTAGCCGCCCGCCAACTCCTCGGAAGAATTCGTCAGGGCGGCGAACGTGGTAGCCCAGAAAAACGCGAATCCCAGATGATGCCATCGCAGGCCGGACATCAACGACCGCGCACGCTTAACCGACACGGATCCCCTCCCTTATGCCTTTTCGCGCGATTCCTTCATCCCCCACGCGCCGTCTATCGTCACCACGCCTTCGCCGTCGCCCGAGCGAGTCCGTGCGGACAAAACCGCCCGAAACGAAGCGATCGGACGAGCGCACGAAAACGATCCGCCCGACCGACGCCTTGGGCCGCCTTCCATACAAGCGGACCTTATGCCGCAGCGGCCTTCTTCACGGCCTCTTCGAACTTGGAATACATATCGGGCCCGGAGCCGGCGAAGATTTCGGCCACAGTGCCCTGAGAATCGATCACCACGGTATAAGGAATGCCGCTCGTGGGATAGGCGCGCTGCGCGGCGAAATCAAGATCGAGCGTCCATGTGAAATCGTAATCGTGTTGCGCGACGAAATCGGACACCGGCGCCTCTTCCTCTCCGCAGTTCACCAGCACCACGTTGATGTCGGGGTAATTCTCCTTGACCTTCTGCAAATCAGGCATCTCCTTGATGCAGTACGGGCACCACGTGGCCCAGAAACTCAGAATAGTGACGCCGCCCTGAAAGTCGGAAACGTTTTTCTGCGAACCGTCGAGAAGCGTGAGCGGCGCATCGGGGGCCGGATGACCTTCGGCGGCTCCACGCATTTTCGTGGAATCGATAGCCGTCTGGCCGCCCTGCCGTGCCTCGGGCACGGCGGCTTCTTCGGACTGGCAGCCCATCAACGGAACGCCCGCCAGCGTGCATGCGACCGCCGCGCCCGCCAGCAGGCGCGCCGTGCGGCGGCCGCGGCCCTTGGCGCCGCCGCCCGTGACGGGCATATCGACAATGTGGGATTTCGTCATAGGAACCTCCGTCATCCTTTTGGTATAGCGACCGCCTCATGGCAGCCGTCAGGCGCCGAAGCGGCGCTGTCCTAGAGCCGCTCGCCTTGATCGGACGAAGCGTTTTCCGCAGGTGCAGACGCATCATCGGGCGCATCGAGACGCTTCGACCCGGGCAGCGACACGCTGAAGCGGATGGCCCCATGGGCGCAGGCCTTCTTGCATTCGCCGCATTCGATGCATTCGCGATCGCCCACGTGCCTCACGTCCATGCGACACGCTTCCACGCAGGCGTTGCAACCGGTGCATGCGTTCTGGTCGACCACGTAGCGAAGCGCACAGAACCGGTTGAAAAATCCGTACAGCGCCCCCAACGGACACAGAAAGCGGCAGAACGGGCGATACACCGCCATGGCGCCGAACACGATTGCCGCCAGCACGAAGGTCTTCCATCCGAACAGCATGCCGACCACGGACTGCAACTCGGGCGACGTGGAAACGAGCGCCGCGCCCGCCAGGGTTCCCGCCGGGCAGACGTAGCTGCAAAACAGCGGCGATTCTATGCCGTCGATCGCCAACGTGGCCATCGGGCCCACGATGACGAGCGCCAGCATGACGTATTTCAGCAGGCCCAGACGGCGGCTCCATGCGCCCTTGCGCACCTGGGGAATATGCAGCAGACGGCCGAGCTTGTCGACCATATCCTGGATGAACCCGAAAGGGCACGCCCATCCGCAGATCGTGCGGCCGAACAACGCGCCGAACGCGAGCAGGCATCCCGCCACGTAGAAAGGAAGCTTGAGCGACGATGCGCCGAGCGCCTGCTGAAGCGCGCCGATCGGGCAGGCGCCCACGGCCCCCGGGCACGAATAGCAATGCAGACCGGGAACGCAGACGGCCTTGGAGGGCGCGCGGTCCACCGAAAGCGTCGCGATGCCTTGGAAATCGAGATTGTAAAGAAGCGCTGTGAGCAACTGGATGAAGTGGCGCTTCGTGCGCGTGAGGAAATCCTTCATGGCCCTACCCTATGCCGATGCATTCGTAGCAGATAAGCGAAGCCTTGCGCCACACGTCGAGCGCATCGCCCTGCATAACGCCGAGCGCGATGAGCGCGGCCGCCAACACGAGCACGATCGCCCACGCAGGCACGCGCGACCTGCGCTTCGAAGGCGAAGCGGCGGAATCGTTTCGAGGGCGCTGTTCGTTGATCGTAGCCATGCGCCGCATTGTAGCATGCGCCGCGGCCCCTGCGCGGCCGAACGGCACTGCCGCATACGCAAGAAGGCGACCCGAAGGCCGCCTTCTCGAACATGGCGCGGAATCGACCCTTGCGGGCCTTGAACTCTAGTGGCGGAAGTGGCGATGGCCGGTGAAGACCATGGCGATGCCGTGCTCGTCGCACGCCTGGATGACTTCCTCGTCGCGCACGGAGCCGCCGGGCTGGATGATGGCGGTCACGCCGTAGCCGGCCAGCTGGTCCACGCCGTCGCGGAACGGGAAGAAGGCGTCGGAGGCGGCCATCAGGCCGTCGGCCGACATGCCCATGCGCTCGCAGGCCTCATGGGCGCGCTCGCACGCCAGCTTCGCAGAGTCGACGCGGTTCGGCTGGCCGGGGCCCATGCCGATGCCCGCACGATTCTTGGAAACCAAGATGGCGTTGGACTTGACGCCCTTGCAGACCTTCCAGGCGAACATGAGCTCGTCCATCTCGGCCTCGGTGGGCTTGCGCTTGGTGGGAACGGTGAAGTCCTCGGGCTTCTCGTTCACGCGGTCGAAGACCTGGGCGAGCATGCCGCCGTCGACCGAACGGAACTCGATCGCGGCCGGTGCGTCGACGCCGCCGGTGCGCAGGACGCGCAGGTTCTTCTTCTGCTGCAGCAGCTCGAGGGCGGCAGGCTCGTAGGAAGGCGCAATCAGCACCTCGACGAACTGCTTGTTCTCGTTGATGTGCTCGACCATGGCAAGAGACACCTCGACGTTGGCCGCGATGATGCCGCCGAACGCGCTCTTCGGGTCGCATGCGAAGGCCTTGTCGTAAGCCTCCTCCACCGTGGCGGCGGTAGCGGAACCGCAGGGGTTCTGGTGCTTCAGGATGACGACCGCCGGGTCGGCGAACTCGCGAGCGATGGCCCAGCAAGCGTCGGTGTCGAGGATGTTGTTGTACGAGAGCTCTTTGCCGTTGAGCTGCTCGGCGTTGACCAGGGAGTGCTCGGTGGCGAACTCGGGCATGCGGTAGTACATGGCGGCCTGGTGCGGGTTCTCGCCGTAGCGCAGGTCCTGCTGCTTCACCAGGTAAAGGTCGCGCTGCGCGGGATGCAGCTCGGCCTGCTCGCCCAGCTGGCCGCCCAACCAACGGGCGATCGCGCCGTCGTAGGCGTTGGTGGTCTGGAACACCTTGAGGGCAAGGGCCACGCGGGTCTCGCGGGTGGTGGCGCCGTCGTTGGCGCGCATCTCCTCGAGGATGGCGTCATAGCGCTCGGGCTCGGTGACCACGGCGACGCTCTCGAAGTTCTTAGCGGCGGAACGCAGCATGGAGGGGCCGCCGATGTCGATGTTCTCGATGCAGGTGCCGAAATCGGCACCGGACTCGACGGTCTTCTCGAAGGCGTAGAGGTTGACGACCACCATGTCGATCATGCCGATGCCGTGCTCTTCGGCCTGGCGCATATGCTCGGCATTGTCGCGCTTGGCAAGAAGGCCGCCGTGCACCTTGGGGTGCAGGGTCTTCACGCGACCGTCCATCATCTCGGGGAACCCGGTCAAGTCGTCGATCGGACGCACGGGCACGCCGGCGGCCTCGATGACTTTGGCGGTGCCGCCCGTGGAGACGATTTCGACGCCGAACTCTTCATGAAGCGCGCGGGCGAATTCCACGATGCCGGTTTTATCGGTGACCGACATGAGCGCTCGTTTGACCTGAGGATTGCTCATCCTGCTCTTTCCTTCCTGCTAGGCCAGCCATTATCGAATGGCCTTATAGTAACGCCACCCGCGCCCTATGCCTGCGGCAAGCGGCATCGTTCGGCGAATCGCCACGAATCGACCCATTATGTCGTGTGCCGGAAACCTTCGACCGCCTACCGGCTGTAGGACCCGCCAGACGCGCATGGAAAAAGCCGCAACCCCTCGGAGCTGCGGCTTGCGAATGCCCCCGACGACCGAGGTCGAGGAGCGAAAATTCCCCATGTGAAAAACTCCGCACGCAGGAAACGATGCATCCTACCAAAGGCCGTTGTCGTGCTTGTCGCGCGCCTCCTGGCTGTAGCGCTGCCTGTAGCGCACGTCCACCAGCTCGGCCACGATCGAGATGGCCAGCTCGGCAGGCGTCTTCGCACCGAACTTCAGGCCGATCGGGCGCTTGACGGCCTCCCACTGCTCCTCGGTCATGCCGGCGTCCAGGCACAGGTCGTGCACGCGGCTGTTTTTGCCCTTGCAGCCCATCATGCCCACGTAATGCACGCCCTGTTCGCTTGCCCACACGCAGCCCTCGGGGTCATGCATGTGACCGCGCGTGACCACGCACACGTAATCGGCCGGGTCGGCCTTCATGCCGGCAAGCTCGTCGAACGAACCGATCAGAGTGCGCTTCGCGTCGGGGAAGCGCTCTTCGTTGAGGAAGGATGCGTCGTCGTCGACCACTTCCACGACGAAGCCCACATGGCGGGCCAGAACGGCAGTCTCGACCGCCACGTCGGAAGCGCCGAGCAGCCACACCTTCACCGGGTCGAACAGCGCGACCGACGTCCACGTAAGGCCGTCGAACTGGTCGTTATGCATGGAGGGACCGCGGGTGACGTCCTTCATCTGGAAGAAGTCGCGGGCGGAATATTCGCGAGCCGCCACCGCCTCTTTGGCGTCGTTGCAGAAGAACACCAGGTCGCGGCCGTCAGCACTGCCCACGTCGCCGTACTTCTTCGTGACTTCGTTATCGACGTTGGCAACCGCCGCATCGGCGTCTTCGACCACCTTGAAGCCGATCCAGGCAAGGTCGTGCTCGTCGATGGCGCGGGCCGCACGCTCGAACACGCAGGCGTCCTCGGCCGTCAGCGCGGCTGAAATACGCGCCAGCGCCTCGGGGGACGTGCGCTTGTCGGCCTCGGCGGCCTCGGCGGAAAAGCACGGGAAGTCGTCGACGGAGAGCTCGACGGAGCGCCCCGCGCGCAGGTCGGCCGCGATGGCAAGGAGCGTTTCTTTACGCATGTCTGGTTCCTTTCATGTGAATCACCCGCTGTGAAAGCATGCCCGCTCGACGGCGCGGCAAGCCCCCTTCGCACAACGGACCCCCGAAAAACGAGGGTCCGTTTATCCTTGATTCAGAATATATCAGCATTCGCAGCGTGCGACAAACACGAACTCCCGGGCGAAGCCGGTTCGCGGCGCGCTAGTCTCGGGGCGCGATGCGCACCTTGCGATCGTCGCCGACCGCCACGCGACCTTCGGCGATCACCTGCAGCACCTCGGGATACACCTGGTGCTCGACCGCATGGATCTTCTCTTCGAGCGAATCGAGCGTGTCGTCCTCGGCGATTTCCACCGCGCGCTGGGCCACGATGGGGCCCTTGTCGTATTCGGCGTTGGCGAAATGCACCGTGACGCCCGTTACCTTCACGCCCGCCTCGTAGGCGTCGCGAATGGCATGCGCCCCTTTGAACGACGGAAGCAGCGCCGGATGCAGGTTCAGCACGCGGTCGGGGAACGCCATCAGAATGGGGTCGGTCACCATGCGCATATAGCCGGCCATGACCACGTATTCGCATCCCGCGTGCACGAGTTCGGTGGCGATGGCTTCGTTGGCCGTCTCGTAATCGGCATAGACGTCCTTGGAAAGCGCGACGGTCTGGATGCCCGCCTCCTGCGCACGGACGAGGCCGTAGGCGTCGGGGCGGCTGGAAATGACCACGCGGATCTCGGCGTCGAGGCGACCGGCCTCGATTTCGTCGATGATGGCCTGCAGATTCGATCCCGAGCCGGAGATGAGAACACCGATTTTCAGCGCCATGGCGCTCCTTTCTATCGTTTCGTGCGAAAACGAAGAAGCGAAGCCCGCCTTCGCGATGCTTCGCTTCCCCTACGCCGGGAAAACCCGACGGCGACACCGTTACGCAGGATAACGGACGCAGCCCGTGCCTTCGATGATCGAGCCGATCACGCAGGGATCCTCGCCTGCAGCCTTAAGGTTCTCGATCACGGCCTCGACCTGGGAGGCGTCCACGATCAGCGCCATGCCGATGCCCATGTTGAAGGTCTTGAGGGCCTCTTCGTCGGACAGGCCCGCGGCCTCGACGGCCATCCGGGTGATGCCAGGGACGTCCCACTTCGCGGGATCGACCAGCGCGTCGAGATTCTTCGGCAGCGCGCGGTTGAGGTTCTCGGTCATGCCGCCGCCCGTGATGTGGGCCAGCGCATGCACGGCGCCCGGAAGTTCGCGCAGGCAGGACAGGACCGGCTTCACGTAGATGCGCGTAGGCTCGATCAGGGCCTCGCCGATGGTCTTGCCGCCCAGACGCTCGTCGGTCTTGGCCAGGTCTTCGGCGGTCTTGCCTTCCACCATGACCTTGCGGACCAGCGAATAGCCGTTGGAATGGAAGCCGCTCGAACGCAGGCCCACCACGACGTCGCCGCAGGCCACGTTGTCGGGACCGATCATCTTCGGACGGTCGACGACGCCCACGCAGAAGCCGGACAGGTCGTAATCGTCGGGGTCCATGACGCCCGGATGCTCGGCCATCTCGCCGCCGACCAGGGCACAGCCCGCCTGACGGCAACCGTCGGCGATGCCGCCCACGACGTCTGCGACATGCTCTTTGCGCAGCTTGCCGATGGCGATGTAGTCGAGGAAGAACAGGGGCTCGGCGCCGCAGGCAAGAATGTCGTTGACGCACATGGCCACCAGGTCGATGCCAACCGTGTCATGCCTGCCGATCAGCTGGGCAACCTTGAGCTTGGTGCCCACGCCGTCCGTGCCGGAAATAAGGATGGGGTCTTCCATATCCTTCATTGCGGCGGCGGAGAACAGTCCGCCGAAGCCGCCGATGTCGCCGATCACCTCGGGGCGATACGTCGAATGCACCGCGTCCTTGATGGCGTCGACCGCAGCCGCGCCCTCTTCGATATCGACGCCGGCGTCGGCGTAGGTTACCTGAGTCATGAGTCTCCCTTCATACCGGTGCACGCGGAACCCGCCGCGTTTGCTCGCTTCGTTCCATAATGACATGTCGAGGCGCGTACCGCCACATGCAGCATGCGCCTTGATACGAAAAACAACCTGTTCGGGCGAATGCGGACGCTACGATGCCGCATTCGCGGGCTCGGCCGTCTCCACCACGGCGCCGAACAGCACCGCACGCGTGGCGGCGTAATCGTCGCCGCACGTG
Organism: uncultured Slackia sp.; assembly: GCF_959608125.1. Lineage (GTDB taxonomy): Bacteria > Actinomycetota > Coriobacteriia > Coriobacteriales > Eggerthellaceae > Slackia. The sequence continues at coordinate 21,145 of NZ_CAUHPG010000003.1, read as the reverse complement.
ATAAGCGTGAACAACTTCGTAGCCGCGCTCAAGTCGACATCCGTCGGCGTCGCGACCGTCGAGCTTTCGATATTCGCGGCCACGTAGACGTCCTGGCTGCTGCGGTCTGCGAAGTTGAACTGCAGGATCGACGTCTGCGAGGCGTCGACGATATCGGCGGCATAGGTCATGCAGCGGTAATTGCGGTCGGGCGTGAATACGTAGAACGTACGCGCCGCATCGAACGCGGGCTGCTCGGTCATGGCCAGAACATGGGCGAACATGGTGTCGTCATTCATGTTATGGCCGTAGATCACATTGTTCTGATCGGTCATCGCGGGCGCATTGTCCGACGAAAGGAAGATCGCGCCCTTGTGGACCAGGCCGCCCGTTTCGCCCGCGAAATCCTTCCTCAGGTATTCTTCGTCGGTTTCGCCCTGAACGATCGGATAGTCGATGCTCGTTCCAGGCATGTAGATCCACCCCACCGTATCGGGATTCTTGCTCAAAAGCGCATCCCAATCCACCGTCATCGACGACAGGGCGTCGGCCTCCTTCTGTATAGAGGCCTGAGCAGCAACTTCATCGTAAACCTTGGTCCCGTGCCAATAGCCGTAACCGATCACGCCGAGCACGCCCACGCTTGCCGCGAACACCGCGATGGAAAGAACAAGCACCGCCGTCCAGATGCGGCCCTTCTTCCTGCGACGTTTGCGCTCTTCGGCATCGTGCGCCGCGGCGCCGTATCGGGCGCGCGCGTAAGCCTGCGCTTCGTCAGTCAAGGCCGGCTGCGCACTCGCTCGACGCGGGTCGGCGGCGCGGGCGGGCGCGGCGGGAACGAACCCCGTCGGCCCCGGCGCAGACTGAGTCTGGTCGATTCGAGGAATGAGCCCCGAAAGATCGCTGCGCTGCATCGGAGCCCCGTCCCGAGACCGCGAAGACGCGCCCTGTCTGCGGGCGTCGCGTTCAAAATCGTGTGAGGTGTCGTTTCGTTTTTCCATACATCCCATCATAGAGAAAAGAACGCGCCCCGGGAGAAAAAGGAGGCATTTCGTCCCAAGAACGCAAAAGGCCCGCCGAGCTTCGCGACTCGACAGGCCTTTCCGTTGCGTGCGTACGACGCGGCGTTACTTCCTCATCTCTTCGATGAAGCCCTTCACGATGAAGCCGACGACGATGGCGACCACGATGGCAGCGACGATCCAAATAGCCGCCATGGGCACCTGCATTCCAAAAAGCTCCATGTCTTCCTCCTTGAGGCGATGGCTTTCCTTTTCGTTCTGGATGGTACCGCACGCTGGGGCTTCACGCAATCTTCACGAGCGGCGGTTGCCGAACCGACACCTTCGCCCGAAGAGACGAATCGGAAAAAGCGGCCCCGGACCGGAAAGGTCGCGGGGCCGCAGTCGATGCAACACGACGAACACGACGCGCGGGCTTTAGCGTCCGAACAAGCGCGCGAAGAAGCCTTTTTTCTTAGGCATCTCGATCGAGCGGCCGGGAGCCTTGTGTCCGGGCAGGTCGTCGGCGGGGGCGCCCAGCGGTTCCCTGCGGGCCGCTGCATATTCGCTTTTCGCTTCGACGGCGGGCGCCATGACCGGGTCGGCAGGGAGAGGTTCGGCAGCATCCATCGCGGGCAGAGGGACCGTCGCATACGCCTGGTCGGCGGAATTTTCCAAACCAGCGGCCTCGGATGCAGCGGGATCAGCGACCTCGACGGCAGGCTCGCCGGCCTCCTTCGCCTCATCTGCGATGGACTCCTCGACGGCTTCGACGACCCCATCGACCGGAACCTGCTCAACGGGCGCCTGATGCTCTTCGATGAACGCAGCTTCCCGAGCGGGCTCTTTCTTCTTCGCGTGAGCGCCCACCGACTCGCCCGCCGAAGCGGACGCACGCACGGCAGGCTCGGCGTCGCCGGACGAGGCATGAGCGGGTACGCGCTCGGCGGGATCGGCTTCAGCCGCGATCTCAGACCCGGCATCCTCGGATTCGACCGACGCCTTGCCCTCGTAGCGCACGGGCTCGGCCTCCATTTCGAGGTCGATCGCCCTCGCCTTGCGTTCGGGTTCCTTGCCGTAGACCAAGTCGTCTTCCGCCTCTTCGATTAGAGCCTCGATCTGCGTGGAAAGACGACCGTGCATGACCATGTTAGGCGTCGCGGGACGCGGCGCATTCTCGGCGGCCACATAGGCCTCCTTGATCAAATGGTCCTGGGCGTCGAAAGGACGCGCCGACGGCTTGCCCGATGCGTCTTTCGGCACGAAGTGCCCCAGCTCGGTATACGTGCCGTCAGGCTTCAGCTCGCGAAGCTTCGCCGTGTCGGAAAGCATGGTGTCGAAATAGCCGAGCACTTTGGCACGCAGGCTCGGATCGTTGACAGGCCAGGCTATTTCGACGCGTTTGTCCAGATTGCGCGTCATCAGGTCGGCGCTGGACAGATAGACCTTCTTGTCGTCGCCCGCGCCGAACACGTAAATGCGCGAATGCTCGAGCAGACGGCCCACCACGCTGACCACGCGGATGTTATCGGTCTGCCCGGGAATGCCCGGCACCAAGCACGAGATGCCGCGGACCAGCATGGTGACCTTCACGCCCGCGCGACTCGCCTCGGCCAGCTTCTCGATCACGTCTTTATCGGTGACGGAGTTGGTCTTCATCATGATTTCCGCAGGCAGGCCCGCCTTGGCCTTCTCGATTTCGCGGTCGACCATAGCGCACAGGCCCTGCTTGATCATGAGCGGCGCCACAAGCAGCGTCTGGTATGCATCGGTCGCGCTTTCCAGCTGCATGCTGCGGAAGAACATGGCCGCATCCTGGCCGATTTCCGGATCGGCGGTGATCATGGACAGGTCGGTATAGAGCTTCGCCGTCTTCTCGTTGTAATTACCCGTGCCAAGCTGCGTGATGAACTGCAGGCCGTTTTCAGAACGGCGCGTGATCGCGCAGATCTTGCTATGCACCTTATAGTCGCGGAAGCCGTAGATGATGTTGCATCCGGCCTGCTCGAAACGCTGCGACCATTCGATGTTGTTGCTCTCGTCGAAACGCGCGCGCAACTCGAACAACGCCGTGACTTCCTTGCCGTTTTCGGCCGCGGTGATCAGGGCCTCGGCCAAACGCGACTGGCTGGCCAGGCGATACAGGGTGATCTTGATGGACAAGACGTCGGGGTCGACCGCCGCCTCTTGCAGCAGGTGGACGAAAGCATCCATGGTCTCGTACGGATACGACAACATGACGTCTTTCTTGAGCACCTGGTCTATGATGCTGCGCCCGCGCACCAGTTCGGCAGGCCACTGGGGGCTTGCGGGCTCGTCGACGAACGGAGCCGCAAGCTCGCGGCCCACCATGCTCGGCAACGCGAACGCGTAGCCCATATCGAGCGGCAAGCCCACGGTATAGACCTGGTTGCGCTTGAGCCCCAGACGCTTCGCCAGGAAGCGCTCGGTCACCAACGACAACGGGCGCTCGCTTTCCAGGCGCACAGGAGCCAGGCGGCTGCGCTTCTTCAAGATGCGCTTCATGTGGCTGCGGAAGTCCTCGTCGTATTCGTCGGATTCCTCGTAAGTGTCGAGGTCGGCGTTGCGCGTGACCTGGATGACGTTGGCGTGTTTGACCGGATACATGCTGAAGATCTTATCGGCCACCATCTCGAGCGCGTGCTCGAGCAGAATGAAGGAATAGCCTCCGTTCTCGCTATCGAGCTTGATGGTGCGCGGGCAGTTCAACGGCATGGGGATGATGCCCATGACCACGTCTTCGGCCGCCTTCGCACGATACGCCTTGCGACGGTCCTTCGGCATCTTGGCCGGCTCTTCCGGCAGGTCGTCCAAGCGCACGGCGATATAGAGCGCACCGTTTTCCAGATGCGGGAACGGGTGCGTCGCGTTGACGATCTGCGGAGACACGAGCGGCAGCACGTTTACCTTGAGATACTGCATGAGCTGGTCGTACTGTTTGGGCGTGAGCTCGTCGGGATAGAGCTGATGGATGCCCTGAGCCTCGAGCTGGTGGCGCACCGTTCGAAAGTCTTCGGAAACCTGCGGCGTCAATTCGCGCACGCGCGTGTACACGGCCTCGAGCTGCTCGACTGGCGTCATGCCCGTCTTGCTGTCATACACCGTTTCCTTGGCCAGCTCCAGATCGAGCAGGCTGCCCACGCGCACCATGAAGAACTCCTGCAAGTTGGAACGCCAGATGGCGATGAACTTCATGCGTTCGAGCAACGGAACGTTGGGATCGATCGACTGGTCGAGCACGCGCTCGTTGAACGAAAGCCAAGAAAGCTCGCGGTTCTGCATGTAGGATTTGGTCTTAGGACGCCCCTTGGCCTTATCGGTCCTGGCGATTTCGTTTTCTGCCATGATGCCCTCCTCGACGCATGGCTTGCGGAGAGAATCGCTCCCCTTCTCATCTCGATTATAGCGTGAGGTTTGACCTAGGCCATACGTTGCAAGAATCGTTTGACATCTATTTGACTTACGACCGGCACCGTCTCTTGGGCGATAGGACGTAGGGAAGAAAAGGCCACATAAATGCGACGTTTGAGGCATTCGTCGAAATCGTCCGCTCTTTTTACGCGGACGACGCGCACGGCAGACGAAACCCGCGTACACTGCCGATAGGCACTATCGAGCGAAAGGAGCCCTCATGCTCGAACAGGTAGACCTTTCAGAGAAAACCCCGAAGGAAGCCTACAAGCCTCTCTACGACGAGCTCATGGCGAAACTCGTGGTATTGCAGCAGCGGGCGCATGCCGCAGGAATCGGCGTCGTGGCGCTGTTCGACGGCTGGAACGGCGCCGGAAAAGGCAGCCGCATCGGCGACCTTCTGTACAACCTGGACGCGCGCATGACGCATGTGCACGTGCTGTCCACCTTCGACGAAAATCAGGCCGCGCGCTTCCGCGACATGAAGACCGGCGTCACCGGTTTCGCTCCGCTCATGCAGGAATTCTGGCAAGCCCTCGGCCCGCGCGGCGATATGACCATCTACGAACGCGGCTGGTACACCGCCGCTGCGCAGCGCCTTCTGTACACCGACAAAGAAAATCATATGCGCGCCTATGAATCGGCGGTCGAAGAATTCGAACGCCAGCTGGCCGCGGACGGCTATATCGTGGTGAAGTTCTTCGTGCACATTTCCCAGAAGGCGCAGAGAAAGCGCCTGACCCGCCTGCACGAAAACCCCGACACCGCCTGGCGCGTAAGCAAGCAGGAGCTCGAACACATCGACGACTACGACGCCACCTACGCCAAATACGACGAGCTGCTACGTCGCACCGATTTCGACTTCGCCCCCTGGACTCTGGTCAACGGAGAAGACAAACGCACCGCGAATCTCACCGTGTGTCGCACGCTGGTCGCCGAGCTCGAACGCGCGCTGGCCAGGCAGGCCGATCCGGCCGCCGCAGCGGCCGCAGCCAAAGCCGCCGAGAACAGCGCCGGCCTGCTGACCGAAAGCGATCCGCGCAAGCGCAGCGCCGAGGAGACCGAAGCCGTGCTGGCGGCCGCGCATCAGGCGGCCCTCGAGCAAAGCGCGCTGGCGCCCGCTCATTCGCGCTTCACCATGGTGTCCCGCCCACCGCGCTTGGAAGACATCGACTACTCGCTCGCCCTGGAGCGCGAGGAATACCTCGAAGCCCTGAAAAAGGAGCAGAAGCGCCTGGGTGAGCTGGAGCTGAAGATGTATCGGGCGCGCATCCCGCTGATGCTGCTCTACGAAGGCGACGATGCGGCCGGCAAAGGCGGCAACATCAAGCGCGTGGCTCAGGCGATCGACGCGCGCGCCTACACGGTGTTTCCCAGCCCCGCCCCCACCAAACCCGAACTCATGCATCCGCACCTGTGGCGCTATTGGACGCGTCTGCCGCGCGCGGGCCACGTGGGCATCTACGACCGCAGCTGGTACGGTCGCGTGCTGGTGGAACGCGTGGAAGGGTTCGCAAGTCCCGAGCAATGGGGCCGCGCCTATGACGAAATCAACGAATTCGAGCACGAGCTGCAGGCGTGGGGCGCCATTCTGCTGAAGTTCTGGGTGGCGGTCGATCCCGATGAGCAGCTGAAACGCTTCAACGACCGCGAGACCAACCCCGACAAGCAGTGGAAGATAACACCCGAAGACTGGCGCAACCGCGACAAACGCCCGCAATACGCCGCCGCGGTGGACGACATGTTCCGCCTGACCTCGACCACCTACGCTCCCTGGCGCATCCTGGAGTCGAGCAATAAGTATTACGCACGCGTCAAAGCGCTGCGCATCATCAACCAGGCGCTCGAAGAACGCCTGGGGCTGTAGCGCCTAGGCGGCACGACTCCTCGCCGGTACGACGAAGGGCTCCGGAATCATTCCGGAGCCCTTCCCTTTTTGCGGCACGCAAGGCCGCTTGCCATCAGCGATGATAGATCAGATGGCACACGTCGTCGCCGCGGGCGATCGTCTTCGGCAGGTCGAGCGAACAGCCGTACGCTTCGCCGATGCCGCGGTCGCCGCACATGGCCCAGTCGCACAGGTTCGAAATCTCTTCGTCGGTACAGCCCTGCTTCTGCCACGCCTTCACGAGCGGGCAGTAATGGAACTCCAGCTCGAAACGGTCGTCCTGCACGTCTTTGACATCCATTTCGAATACCATCTGCGCAGGCTTGCCGAACAGACCCTTCTTCAGGCTTTTCAGGCTCTTGGTGCCGCCGCCCTTGGCTACCAGCTCGGCACCCTGGAACAGACCGCAGCGCTTCACCGCCGCAGGCGCGAACGCGGCCGGGTCGGCACCCGCCTTCTTCGCCTCGTCGGTCAGAAGATACAGCCACAAAGCGCGATGCTCGAGCAGTTCGCGAATGGCCTTGATCAGCGTGTTTTTGATACGCGGCTCATTGGTCACGACGCTTTTCGCCATGATGCTTCCCCTCCTTGCAAAAGACGCCGCCCCTTGCGAGGCGGCGTCTACGACACGGTTTTTAAAAACCGAAACGACCTTATTTCTTGATGCCCAGGTCTTCCCAGGTGATTTCCTGGACCTCGTCGTTCATGGTGACCTCGGTGACCAAGATCAGGCATGCCAGCGAAACGGCGGATTCCAGCGAGGTGCGCACGACCTCGGTGGGGTCGGCCACGCCCATGGCCACCATGTCGCCGTACTCGCCCGTCGCGGCATTGAGGCCCCAGCCCTTTTCGAGCTGCTTGCACTTCTCCACCACGAGGGTTCCCTCGTAGCCGGCGTTTTCGGCGATCGTGCGCACGGGGGCCTCGAGGGCTTTGCGGACGATGTCGATGCCGACCTTCTCGTCGCCTTCGGCCTCAAGGGCGTCGAGCGCGGGAATGGCCTGCAGCAGCGCGGTGCCGCCGCCTGCCACCACGCCCTCGCGCAGCGCGGACTGCACGGAACGGATCGCGTCCTCGATGCGGCGACGCGTGGAGATGAGCTCGGTCTCGGTCGCGGCGCCGACGCGCAGCACACCGATGCCGCCGGACATCTTCGCCAGACGCTCGCGCAGCTCGCGACGCTCGCCGCGGCTCGTGGTGTTCTGGTACTCGGCCTTGATCTGCTTGCAGCGCTCCTCGATGGCGTCCTTATCGCCCAGACCGCCGATGATCAGCGTGGAATCCTTGGTGATCTTGACCTTCTTGGCGCGGCCGAGCATGGCCTTGTTCGCATCGGCCAGCGTAAGGCCGAACTCGGGGGTGATGACCTGGCCGCCCGTGAGGATGGCGATGTCCATGTTCTGCTTCTTGCGCGAATCGCTGTCCATGTAGCCGGGGCACTGGACGGCCACGACGTTCAGGGCGCCGCGCATCCTGTTGAGCAGCAGCGTGTTGAGGGCTTCGGTTCCCACGTCGCCCGCCACGATCAGCAGCGGATGGCCGGACTGCTTGACGGCTTCGAGCACGGGAAGGATGTCCTGTATGTTCTGAATCTTCTGGTCGGTGACCATGACGTAGGGCTCTTCGAGCTCGCCGAGCATGTTGGGCATGTCGTCGGCCATGTAGGGCGAAAGGAAGCCGCGCTCGAACATGAGGCCCTTCTTCACCTCGACCTCGATGCCGAAGGTCTGGGACTTCTCGGCGATGATGACGCCGTCTTTGCCCACCTCGTCGATAGCCTCGGCGATCTTCTCGCCGATCAGCTCGTCGCCGGCGGAAATGGTGGCCACGTTGGCGGTCTGCTCGTGGGTCTCGATCGCGATGGCGTTTTCCTTCACGGCCTCGATCGCGGCGGCAGAAGCGCGCTGGATGCCGCGGCGGATGGCGATCGGATCGGCGCCTGCGGCGATGCTGCGCAGACCGATGGTCACGAGCTCGTCGGTGAGCAGCGTGGCGGTGGTGGTGCCGTCGCCCACCTCGTTGTCGGTCTGGCCGGCAACCTCGCGCACCATCTTGGCGCCCATCTGCTCGACGGGATTGGCGAATTCGATGTCCTTGGCGACGGTCACGCCGTCGTTGGTGACCTGCGGGGCCTTCCAGTAACGGTCGTCCTGCGTGGCGACGTAGCGGCCCTTGGGGCCGAGCGTCACTTTCACGGCGTCGGCGAGTTTATGAACACCTGCGGCAAGGCCGCTTCGGGCATCGGCGTTGAAAGCGATTTCCTTAGGCATGAGCCAGTCCTCTCTCTGCACGCGGCCCCTGAATCGCGGGCCTGCGTTTTCTGAGTCGCGCGAAGGCATTTGACGCGCCGTTCGCACTTCGTCGAACAGCAACCAAGATTAGCACTCTTTTATTGAGAGTGCTAGGGCGCAAGCGCTCTGTTGAACGCCGGTTTGGAAACGAATAGGAAACGTCCACGGCCGGCCTCGGAAGCACCCGCCCGCGCCGCTTCTAGCGCAGCCAGGCCAACAGCGCCTCGCAGCCGCGCAGCACGTCTTCGTAGGTGGTTTCGAAATCGCCCGTATACCAGGGATCGGCCACGTCGGCGGCCGTATCGGCGTCGCTTCCCTCGGGGAATTCGAGCAGCTTGCGCACCTTCGCCTGCGGGTCGCCCTTCAGCATGCGGCGCATGTTGCGGATATTCGCCGCATCCATGCCCACGAACAGGTCGTATGCGTCGTAATCGACGGCGCGCAGCTGCACGGCGGCGCGGGGCGCGAAGGCCACGCCGTGGTCGGCCAGCACGCGCTTGGTGCCGGGATAGGTGTCGTTGCCGATTTCCTCGGTGCTCGTCGCCGAGGACGCGATGACGAAGTCGGCTTCGCGGCCTGCGCGCTTCACCAGGTCTTTCATGACGAATTCGGCCATCGTGGAGCGGCAGATGTTGCCGTGGCAGACGAACATGATGCGATGGATGGGACGGCGGTCCTGCATGGCGCGTTCCTCCTGTCGGTATGGATTCGAATAACGGAGCGCGACCATTATGGCAGACGTGCGCCGCAAGGCGTGACGCGGCGGCATCGAAGGCATGGAGGAAGCACCGACGTATGCGCCCTGTGCTACCCTTGATGCGTTCTACCGGCATCATCGAACGGAAAGCCATGACCCACGATTTCGTATCGCTCGCCGTCATCGCGCTCGTCGCGGCGGCAGCGCCCATCATTGCGAACCTCATCCCGCGCAAACCCATCCCTGAAACGGTGCTCCTCCTGGCAGGCGGCGCCGTGCTGGGGCCGGCGATGCTCAACATGATATGGACCGACGAAAGCGTGATGCTTCTTTCCGACCTGGGCTGCGCCATGCTCTTTCTTTTGGCGGGCTACGAGATAGACCCCAAGACCATCACGGGTCGCGAGGGAAAGCGCGGGCTTGCCACCTGGCTCGTCACGCTGATGCTGGCCTTTGCCGCCGTGCATTGCTTCACGAGCGTTTCCGCGCGCGGCCTGGACGGCCTGGCCGTCACTATTGCGCTGACCACCACGGCCATCGGCGCGCTCATGCCTATTCTTAAAGAACGCGGGCTGCTGAACACGCGCCTGGGCGAATCGGTGCTCGCCTACGGCACGTGGGGCGAGCTCGGCCCGATCGTCGCCATGGCGCTGCTGCTGTCGACGCGTTCGACCTGGGTGACCATCGCCATCCTGTTCCTGTTCGTGACCATCGCCGTGCTTACGGCGGTGTTCGGACACCAGTCGTCGCGCAAGGAGGGCCCCATTCGCGACATCTTCTTCGCGGGGCGCGACACCACCTCGCAGACCTTCGTGCGCACCACGCTGATGCTGCTGATCGCGCTGGTCGCCGTGTCGGCGCTGTTCCGCCTGGACATCGTGTTGGGCGCGTTCGCCGCCGGCTTCATCCTGCGCTACCTTATCCCCGAAGGCGATCACGACCTGGAAAAGAAGCTCAACGCGATCGGCTACGGATTCTTCATTCCTCTGTTCTTCGTGATATCGGGCGCCAAGATCGACCTGCTCGCCGTGCTGGAAGACCCGTTGCTGCTATTCGGGTTCATCGCCATGCTGGTGCTGATTCGCACCGTGCCTATCTTCTTGTCGATCCACTACGACAAAGACCCCGAGGTGGCATCCATGGGAGGACGGGCGCACGCCACGGTGGCAGTCTACTGCACCACCGCGCTGCCGCTGATCGTGGCCGTGACTTCGGTCGCCGTCAATGCGGGCGCCATGGACGCCTCGACCGCATCGGTATTCGTTTCGGCGGGCGCGCTCACCATGCTGATCATGCCGCTGCTTGCGGCGGGCATCTACCGCGTCGCCGACAAGCACCCCATCGAGTTCATAAGAGAGCACGTTTCGCGCTAGCAAAGAGACGCACACGCAAAGAGGGAGACCCGAAGGTCGCCCTCTTCGTGCATACGTTCTTGAGTACGCGTTATTTCACGGGAACCGGGTAGTGCGGAGCCGCGGCATAGGCGAACGCGTCGTCGGTATACACCTCGTCGTTATTCTCCTGGGGGCGCTGACCGGGTTCGAAGGTCTTCTTCACGACGCCAGGAACGCCCGCCACCAACGAATACGGCGGAACGACCATACCCTCCTTCACCAGCGCGCCTGCGGCGATGATCGAGCCCTCGCCGATGACGGCGCCGTTCATCACGATGGCGCCCATGCCGACGATCACGCGGTCTTCGATCGTGGCGCCGTGCACGATGGCGCTGTGGCCGATGGAGACGCGCTCGCCGATCGTGACGGGGCAATCGTAATCGGCATGGAGCATCACGTGGTCCTGCACGTTGCTCAGGGCGCCGATGGTGATAGGAGCCACTTCGGCGCGCATAACGGCGTTGAACCAGACGGAGCTGTTCTCGCCAAGCGTCACATCGCCGCTGATCGTCGCGTTTTCTGCAATGTAGGCCGCCTTATCGATATCGGGGCGCATCCCCTTGAACTCGATAATCATTTCGGTTCCTCCATTCGTGTTAGTTACTATTAGTAACCCTATTTCTTTTTGATGTTTGAATTCCATTCAGCATGAATAGCGCCGCAGCCGCACGACGCCGCATGCGAGCACGCCGCTTCGTCGTTCGGCGGCCCCCTTCCAGTCTACCCCGTATGCCTTATTAGGCTCGAATAAATACTTAGTTACGAATGCTTATCTAATTTCCTATTGAAAACTGACTACTTTTTTCACTGTTGATAACTTTTTCAACAAGACGCACTTTTCAACATTCTTGTTAATAGTTTCTTCCACATACCTTGATAACTTAAGGGTTTTCAACAATACCCGGTGCCACCTCGGGTTTTTCTTCCATATGTTCAAGTATCGAAAAGTAACTTAAACCCTTGTTTTACACTTATTACTCAAAGATTGTTGAAAACTTGATGGATTCCACAGCATCTTGTGTTCAAAACCGACTACCCACCGGAAAAAGTTTCTACGTACAGCACGCCTTGTCATAATTCAACAAAAACAAGTCATACGTCCATTTGTGCCTTTCGCCCAACGGAAACGACCGCCAACGATATACGCTTCCCACGGGCCTTTATTACGCAGACGACCCGCCGGCGCGATTGCCGACGGGTCGCCGAAAAGCCTCTTTATTCCATTCTCGACACACAGCCCGCCCTTTAACGGCACAGCTCCCAGAACGTGACGGCCGAGGCGGCTGCCACGTTAAGGCTGTCGACACCGTGCATCATCGGAATGCGCACCGTGAAATCGCATCCTTCGATGGTGCGATGCGACAATCCGTCGCCTTCGGTGCCGAACACGAGCGCCAGCTTGTCGCATGCGGCAAGCGCCTCATCGCCCAGCGGCACGGAATCGTCCGAAAGCGCCATGGCCGCCGTCTTATAGCCCAAATCGCCCAGCCTCTTAAGGCCCGCCGCAGGCCAATCGCGCACGGTTTCGCCGATACGCGTCCAAGGAACCTGGAACACGGTGCCCATGGAAACGCGCACCGCGCGACGATACAGCGGGTCGCAGCACGTCGGCGCGACGAGCACGGCGTCGATACCCAACGCCGCAGCCGAGCGGAAGATGGCTCCGACGTTCGTGTGGTCGACGATGCCCTCAAGCACGGCGATGCGACGGCGGCCGCTATCGTCTCCCAATGCGGCACGCGCGGCGTCGATGCCCGCAAGCAGCTCCTCGACGCTCGGCAGCGCGGGACGGCGCATCGCGCACAGGATGCCGCGCATCAACGCGAAGCCGGTCAGCTTCTTCAGCTCCGCCTCGGGCGCCACGAACACCGGCACGTCTTCGCCATGCTGCGACCCCGCCTGCTCGACGGCTTCTATCGTCGAAGCGGCCGCCTCTTTCCATTCGGGCGTCATCAGCACCGATACAGGCCGCATGCCGCCAGCGAGCGCACGGCCGATCACCTTGATGCTCTCGGCGATGAAGATGCCCTTCTCGGGTTCGAGCCTGTTACGCAGCTGGGCCTCGGTCAAGCGCGCGTAGACATCGAGACGGGGGTCATCGAGACTGGTCACTTCTATATAAGACACATCGGTCTCCTTACTTCCGGCGAATGGACTCCCGAAACCCTACAACGTGGTCAAATCGTAGTAATGGGGAATTATGTCCTCGTACACGCCATCCCTGTTCAAAAAACCGCCGGGAATGATGCCGAGCTTCGTGAACCCGATCTTTTCATACAAATGCAGCGCCGAAGCGTTGCTCACCACCACCGCATTGAACTGCAGCACTCGAAAGCCGCGGTCGCGAGCGCGGACAAGAGAGTCGCGCACGAGACGCTCGCCGATATGCATGCCCCTCGACCGCGATGCCACAGCGTAGCTCGAATTGGCGATATGCCCGCATCGGCCCACATTGTTGGGATGAAGGATATAGAGTCCCAGAATGCCCTGCTGCGCTTCAGCGACGGCGCATACGGTCTGCGACCCGAAGAACGCCTCCGCCTCGGCATCGTCCGCCAATTCGTCTATCTGCGGAAACGCCATGCCGCCGCGCACGACTTCGTTCCAGATCTCCCGCATGGCGGATATGTCCGATCCGCGGTACTCGCGTATCGCCACCGCATACCCCGACGCGCAAGCATCGTTGGAATCGGGACTTACGAGCAGTCCTTCATCCCGCTTCGAATCCGCCATCGTTTCCTTCCGATCAAGCATCATGACACCTCTCCTAAATCGATGCCGAACATCCGAGGATGTCGCATCGTCAATCGTCGTCGACGATTATATTCCAATGAAAAACGCCGCCGAACCACGAGGCTCGACGGCGTTTTCGATCGCGCGCGGCGCCGATGCGTCGCGTCGCTTAGTTCTTGAACGAATGGATCGGCGCGGGAATACGCCCGCCGCGGCTGATGAACGCCTCGCAGCTCTTCGTGTTCACCGGCATGATGGGAGCGTAGCCCAACAGGCCGCCGAACTCGGCCGTCTCGCCGACGCCCTTACCGATTACGGGAATCACGCGTACAGCCGTGGTCTTCTGGTTCACCATGCCGATCGCGGCCTCGTCAGCGATGATGCCCGAGATGGTAGAAGCCGTCGTGTCGCCGGGAATGGCGATCATGTCCAAGCCGACGCTGCAGACGCAAGTCATTGCCTCGAGCTTCTCGATAGTCAAGCAGCCATTTGCCGCGGCGTCGATCATATTCTTATCCTCGGACACGGGGATGAACGCGCCCGACAAGCCGCCGACATAGCTCGATGCCATGACGCCGCCCTTCTTCACCTGGTCGTTGAGCATGGCGAGCGCGGCCGTCGTTCCCGGAGCGCCCACCTGTTCGAGGCCGATTTCCTCGAGGATTTCGCCTACCGAGTCGCCCACCGCAGGCGTCGGCGCCAACGAAAGGTCGATAATGCCGAACGGCACGCCCAGCCTGCGGCTGGCCTCCTGAGCCACCAGCTGGCCGACGCGTGTGATTTTGAACGCGGTCTTCTTGATGGTTTCGCACAGCACTTCGAAATCTTTGCCGCGGGCGGCCTCGAGCGCGCTTTTGACTACGCCGGGACCGGAAACGCCGACATTGACCACGACGTCGCCCTCGGTGACGCCGTGGAAAGCACCCGCCATGAACGGATTGTCGTCGGGCGCGTTGCAAAACACCACGAGCTTCGCACAGCCCAAACTGTCGTTGTCGGCCGTGGCCTCGGCGGTCGCGCGCACCACTTCGCCCATCAGCTTGACGGCATCCATGTTGATGCCCGTCTTCGTGGAACCGACGTTCACGCTGGCGCAGACGCGTTCGGTTTCGGCGAGAGCCTGAGGAATCGAGCGGATGAGCAGTTCTTCGGCAGGCGTCATGGATTTGCCCACGAGGGCCGAATAGCCTCCCAAGAAATTAACGCCCACCTCGGCCGCGGCCTTGTCAAGCGCATGGATGACCTTGACGAAATCATCCGTCGTCTTGCACGCACGGGCACCCACCAACGAAATCGGCGTCACGGAGATACGCTTGTTCACGATGGGGATGCCGTACTCGCGCTCGATCGCCTGGCCTGTCGGAACGAGGTCTTTCGCGTACGAAACGATCTTCTTATATATGTTGTCGCACAGCTCGTCCACGTCGTCGCACGCGCAGTCGAGCAGGCTGATGCCCATGGTGATGGTGCGCACGTCGAGCTTTTCCTGCTCGATCATCTGATTGGTCTCGTGGACCTCCATGATATTCAGCATGAACCATGCCTTTCGTTCGATGGGAAAATTCCAAGCAGCCGCAGTCGCCCGAGTCGCCGAGGCATTACGAGGCAGACGAGCGGTTCCGTCGGCCTGCACGCGCCGGAACTACTACACTCGATGCATCTTCGTGAAGATTTCTTCCTTCTGGCAACGGATGCGCACGCCGATTTCCTCGCCGAGCGCCTCCAGGTCGCCGACCATCGTGCCGAAATCTTCGGCGACGTCGGTGACGTCCACGATCATCATCATGTTGAAGAATCCGTCGATGATGGTCTGGGAGATATCCAAAACGTTGACGTTGTTGTTGGACAAATACGTGCAAACACGGGCGATGATGCCCACGGTATCCTGACCGACCACGGTGATGATGGCTTTGTTCATGCCGAAAGCCTCCTTGTTTGAGACAGGGTTGGAATGCGGACCTGCGTTCATCCGCGCTTACCGACACTTTACCACGATGTAGCGTCGTCGCACACGAGGCCCGGCCAGCGGAACATTATTCGCCAGGGAACGCCCCGCACGAACCGACGAGGCATCGCGCCGTCCGCCGCTTCGCCGCTCCCCATGCCGACCTGCGATGCTTTTCCACTATAATGTGCCGACTACGTGAAAGAAACGCGCCCATCCGCGGCGCGTGCGAAGAAAGCGAGCTACCATGAGCGAACCGCAACCGTCGCGCGAGAAATTCGCATCGCGCATCGGATTCATCCTCATCTCGGCCGGCTGCGCCATCGGCCTCGGAAACGTCTGGCGCTTCCCGTACGTGACCGGCGAATACGGCGGCGCCGCATTCGTTCTTCTGTACCTGCTGTTCCTGGCCATCCTGGGTCTGCCTATCCTGGTCATGGAATTCTCAGTCGGCCGCGCGTCGCAGAAAAGCTGCGCACGGAGCTTCAACATTCTCGAACCCAAGGGCACGAAGTGGCACCTGTATAAATGGTTCGCCATCGCCGGCAACTACATCCTCATGATGTTCTACACCACGGTTGCCGGATGGATGGTAGCCTACGCATTCAAGATGGGCGCCGGCCAGCTTAACGGCGTGGCCCCCGAAAACACCGGCAGCGTGTTCGCGGCTCTTCAGGCCGACCCGCTGCAGATGTTCGGATGGCTTTTGCTCGTCTGCTTGATCGGCTTCGGCATCTGCGGCATGGGCCTGCAGAACGGCGTCGAGCGCATCACCAAGGTCATGATGGCCTGCCTGTTCGTGGCCATCCTCATCCTTGCCGTCAACAGCCTGCTGCTGCCCAACTCCGGCGAAGGCCTGGCCTTCTACCTGCTACCTGACTTCTCGCGCCTATTCGCGGGCGATACCGTGGCCGAGCAGATGGGCACCTTCGGCGACGCCGTGTACGCGGCCATGGGCCAGGCGTTCTTCACGCTGTCCATCGGCGCGTCGGGCATGGCCATCTTCGGCAGCTATATCGGCCGTGACCGCCGCCTGACGGGCGAGGCCGTCTCGGTCGCGGGCCTGTCAACCCTGATTTCGCTGCTCGCGGGCCTGATCATCTTCCCCGCCTGCTTCTCGTTCGGCGTCAGCCCCGACTCCGGCCCCAACCTGGTGTTCGTCACGCTGCCCAGCGTATTCAACCAGATGTGGCTCGGTCAGCTGTGGGGAACCTTGTTCTTCATCTTCATGAGCTTCGCGGCACTGTCCACCGTCATCGGCGTGTTCGAGAACATCATCGCCTTCGCCATGGACCAGTGGGGCATTTCGCGCAAGAAGGCCGTCGCCATCAACGCCGTGGCGATCATCATCCTGTCGCTGCCCTGCATCCTGGGCATGAACGTATGGAGCGGATTCCAGATCCCCGGCATCGGCGATATCCAGGGCCTCGAGGACTTCATCGTCTCGAACAACATCCTGCCGCTGGGCGGCCTGCTGTATGTGCTGTTCTGCACGAGCCGCTACGGCTGGGGCTGGAAGAACTTCAAGGCCGAGGCCGATGCGGGCTCCGGCGTGAAGTTCCCCGCATGGAGCTTCTTCTGGATCAAGTACTGCATCCCCGTGCTGATGATCATCATCTTCATCATGGGCTACGTGCCGAAGTTCCAAATCTGGTTCGGATAACGGCCCTTTCCGCAGCTGCGCATATCGCGCGCACGACGCGGCACGCCGTCGCATAGCATGTCAAAAGCCCTGGAAGGCACGCGCTTTCCAGGGCTTTTTACTGCCTTCGACCGGATGCCGAACCAGGTGCGAACGCATCGGCGCATGAAAAAAGCGAGGGCGCCGGAGCTCCCTCGCCGTTTCGAAGCGGCCGTTACGCCGCGTAATAGCGATAGACCCCCTGGTCGTCGCATTCGCGCACGATCGCGCCCGCACGCACCTGGTGGTCCAGGATGATCATGCCGCTTTCCAGAATGCACCATTTCTGAGCCGCAGAGATATCGTCCCATTCCTTCGGAACGTTCCATTTCAGGCCGCGAATGGCCTCGGCTCCCGTAGCGCCGGGATGCTCGCGGACGTAATCGACCGCTCGCTGCAGGCGACGCCCGTGATGGTCGAGCAGCCACTGCACGCGCTCGCGCCAGCCGTCGCGCAAATCGCCATGCGATACCAGCAGGCGGCTTATATCCATATCGAGCATCTTGGCAACATTGTCCAGATACACCTGCATAGGGTCTTGCGAATCGGGCCTGAAGCCGAGCCCCGGCGATATCACGAACAGCACATGGTCGCCGCCGAAGAACAATCCCGATTCTTCATGGAACAGCGACTGATGACCGGGCGTGTGGCCCGCCGTGGATACGACGCGCAGGGCATGACGACCGATGGAAATCTCGTCTCCGTCTTTCGTGAAATGCAGGTTTCGCCCTTCTGCCTTGAAGCTATCGATGCCTGTACCGTAGCGTCCGATGCGGCAATACGTGTGTGCGCGATCGGCAGGAACGCCTTCGGCCATTACACGAGCTTCCACGCGGTCCCAAAAACGAGGGACCTTCGAGATGTTCATCAAATCGAAGTCGACCTTGTTCACATAAAGAGGCGCTTGGAGCGGAACCAAACGGTCGACAAGACCTGCATGGTCCATATGCAAATGCGTTAGGAAGAACGAAGCTCGCATGGGGTCGACGCCTATCTCCTCGAGCGCGCACTCAAGCACCGCCGCACCCTCATCGGTCGGCGCGCCCGTATCGACCACGAGCACCTCGCCTTCGTCCTCCACCACGTAAACGTTCGTCTCGGACGTCGAGATATTGGTGAAGGGAACCTGCACCATATAGACATTCGGGTCCCGATGAATCTGCCGCCATCGCTCGCCCATACGCAGGCGCGCCTCGCCCTGTTCGCATTCAGCCATATCTACCTCGCATGCCTCGGGCCCGCCGCACGACGGCCCGCTTTCGTTCGATTGTTTTCTTCGAATACTACGAGCAATCGCGCGGCAACGCGACCGAACAAAGCGCATCGACGCAAAGAAAACTAGACGCCGACCTTGTTTAGCTGCATGCAATATGAATACCCGTTCCATCTGAAAGCTCGGCACAGTTTTTGCTAATAAACCGAAGTGAGCAATCTCGCAAACGGAGCGCACAAAGACATGCACAGCCGCATCCGTAAAGCACGCGATGCGTTACCGGCGATGAGAGAAAGCGAAGCAAACCATGGAAACACCTGTCATCCGTCTCGCCCTTCCCCGCGATGAGGAGCGCATCATCGCGCTCGGGCAGCAAGCGGGCATGGGGACGCTTTCCGGCTTCGGCGAAACGCTCGTCGCGTGCCTTAGCAACGGCACGATTGCAGGCTTTTGCCGCATACGCACGATCGAGGGCGTCGCCTACGTCAACCCCATCGTCATCGACGCAACATTGCGCGGTTGCGGCATCGGTACGACGCTCATGCACGCCGCCTGCACCATCCATAAAGAACTGCGCTTCGTCGCGCGCGGTTACGCCGTTCCCTTTTATCGTTCGCTTGCCTGTGAAGAAATTCCCTGGTCAAGCATCCATCGCACGATTGTATGCGACTGTGACGAATGCGCCGACTTCGCGTCGTGCCGCCCCGTTCCCATGCGCATGCAAGCACAGGAAAGCGAGAACGCATGAGAAACGGCCGCCCCGTGATCGGCATCACCACTGACATCGACGACGCTTCGAATCTTTGCAGCGTCAACCGTGAATACGGAGAAGCGATATGGCATGCGGGCGGCATGCCTTTGCTCATCGAGCCCGTTTCATCTTCAAGCTCCTACGTGTCCGCCGTGCTTGCCGGCGTTGACGGCGTGGTTCTTTCGGGAGGGGGCGATATCGATCCGTCTTTTTACGGCCAGACGCCCCGCGCTTCTCTTCTCGAGGCTCACCCCCGTCGCGATGCATTCGAAAAGGCGCTCGTCAAACAAGCGCATGCCGCCGATTTCCCCATCCTGGGAATATGCCGCGGCATGCAGATGATGAATGTCGCCCTTGGAGGCACGTTGATTCAAGACATCCCTGCGGCTTGCATATCCGAAGAACCAGGCACTCACCAACAGAGCAAGCCCTACGAAAAGCCGTCCCACGAAGTCGAAATCGTCGAGAACACCCTGCTCGCACGGCTTTGCCAGTCGCGGAAGGCGCCACACGAAAGCACACGCGCGCATTCGCAAGACGGGCAGCATCCTTATCCAAGCTTGGCCACGTCGCGCGCTCAAAGCGGCGGCACGACCGAACCATACGGGTTCGAAGGCGGCAGAGCCGTCTTCGTCAACTCGATGCACCATCAAGCCATCAATCGTGTGGCAAGCGAGCTAACAGCGTCGGCGTTCTGTTACAAGGTAATCGAGGGAATCGAGGATGCACACAAGACGTTTTTTCTCGGTGTGCAATGGCACCCTGAATATCTTGTCGAAGGAGGCGTGCTTTTCGAAGCCCTCTGCCGCGCCGCCTACGATTTCCGTCGGAAGAACCCCTTATGAGCATCCCCGAACAAATGAACCGCATGCCCGAAACGAATGCGCTGACCTTGGAATGGATAGCGGCCATACGCTCATCCGAAGACGGCGGCCGCAGCCTTGCCGAAGTACAAGCGATCATGGACCGCTCGACGGCAATCTGCCACGGGCAACCGGTGCCCTGTTCCGCCGTGCCACGCCTTTTCAGCACCACAGAGAAATTTCGCATGCAGTATGCCTGCGAAACCATGCACCGCATTTTGAAGAAGATAATCGAGCGCTACTGCGCCGACCCTGCGTTTCGTACGCTTTTTCCTTTCGACCCGCGCGCCGAAAACCTCATCATCGACTCATGGGATAAGAGAACCTCGCTGCCTTTCGCCCGCTACGACGTTTTTCTCGACGAGCGAACGGGGGATTTCACATTTTGCGAACTGAACGCAGACGGGTCGTCGGGCATGAACGAAGATCGCGAAATCGCCCGCGCGCTGCGCACGACCGCCGCATTCGAACAGCTCTCCCAAACCCACCGTCTCGAGCCGAACGAACTTATCGAGAGCTGGATAGACACGTTCATCGACCTGGCCGACCTCGCCACATCTTCGGCGCCATTGGTCGCCATCTGCGATTATCGGGAAAATGCAACGCTTGCGGAATTCGAGGTATATCGAAAGCACTTCAAGAATCGAGGTATTGCGTGCGAAATCTGCGACGTCAGAAGCCTTATGGTGAAAGACGACGCCCTTCGCCTTCCGAATGGCCGACGCATCGATGCCGTTTGGAGGCGCTGCGTTTCAAGCGACCTTCTTGCGCATTGGGACGAATCGCAAGCACTCATCAGGGCGATGTGCACCGGCCTGGCATGCGTTCTTGGCGATTTCTCGGGAGCGATCGCGCACGACAAGCGCATTTTCTCCGTCTTGCATTCGCCCCGGGCACAAGAAATCATCACGGAAGGCGAGCGAGCCTTCGTCGCACAGCACGTCCCCTACACCACGCCCCTCGACGGCAACCACATCGATGCAGCACGGCTCAAAGACGAAAAGGACCGCTGGGTGATCAAACCCGCTGACGGATACGGAGCGAAAGACGTGCACCTGGGCATCGACTGCAGCGCCGAGCACTGGAGCGCACTCGTCGATGCCCATATCGGCAATGCATGCGGAAGGCCGTTTGTCGCACAGAGATTCCACGCGCCGTATCGCAGCCTCGCCGCACCTTTAAGCGAAAACGCCGAGAAAGCAACGGCGGATTTCAAGCCCTATGCGAATGCTCATGTACGGTAAGGAAGCAAGCAACCGAAAACAAGAGATAGACCG
>NZ_CAUHPG010000002.1 GCF_959608125.1 uncultured Slackia sp. | reverse complement strand
GGCGCCGTGCTGTGGATGTGGCTCACGGGCGTGTTCGGCATGGCTACCAAGTACTCCGAGGTCTATGCTGCGGTGAAATACCGCGTGAAAGATTCAAACGGCGAAATGCACGGCGGCGCCATGTACGCCTGGCGACGGGCCTTCGTTCGTCCCGACGGCTCCATACCCTGGTGGGCGAAGCTCGGCTCGGTGGCGTTCGCGCTGTTCGCTGGCGTAGCATCGCTGGGCATCGGGTCCGCGGTGCAGTCCAGCTCCATGGCGGGCGTGATCGATTCCAATTTCCCGGGCATTCCCATGTGGGCCTTGGGCCTTGCGATCGTGATCATGGTTTCGATCGTCATTTTCGGCGGCGTGAAGGTCATTTCCCGCGTGTGCGAGAAGCTGGTGCCGTTCATGGCCATCGCCTATGTATGGGGCTGTGTCGTGATTATCGGCATGAACTGGGAATACGTCTGGCCTGCCATCAAGCTTATCTTCGAATGCGCCTTCACCGCGAAGGCCGCGTTCGGCGGCGCCGTGGGCAGCGGCATCATGCTGGCTTTGCAGTTCGGCTGCGCGCGCGGCCTGTTCTCCAACGAAAGCGGTCTGGGATCGGCCCCGATCGTGGCTTCTGCCGCCGCCACGCGCAACCCGGCACGTCAGGCGCTCGTTTCCATGACGGGCACGTTCTGGGACACCGTGATTATCTGCGCGCTGACGGGCGTGGTGCTGGTTTCCACGATGTTGGCCAATCCCGACATCGTGACGGTGGGCAACCTCAGCGAAGGCGCCGCGCTTACGAGCGCCGCGTTCGCCTCGATTCCGTACGTGGGCACGCCCATCCTGGTGATCGGCATGATCTTGTTCGCGTATTCCACCATGCTGGGCTGGAGCTACTACGGCACGCGTTGCGCGACGTTTCTGTTCGGTCGCCGCGCGTTGCGTCCCTACCAGGTGCTTTACGTGTTCGCGGCGTTTTTGGGCGCGATTGGCGTCGGCGGTGTGGTGTGGACGGTATCCGACATCGCCAACGCTTTCATGGCGCTGCCCAACATCATCGTGGTGTTGCTGCTCAGCGGCATGATCGCCCGAGAAACGCGCCACTATGTGTGGGATAAAAACCTCGACGAGAAGTCGAGCGAGCGCACGCCTTTGAGGGAAGACGTGATGCGCTAGATGCCTGGTCCGCCCCGTCGTCGAATATGCAAGGTTCGACGACGGGGCGGACCTTTTCGGTTTTACGGACCGTACGATCGAGTGTCGTCGATTTGGCCAGGGGCCGCTGCAACTGCATTCGACGCATGGAGCTCTTCGGATAATGCCGGGCAAAGCCTGCTTATTCCGTCTACTTAGTATCATATGGTGAAGATATGTTGAAAATGATGAATAATCAGACCGTCCGAATGAAATAAACGACCGTTTGCCCGTAAATCTAACAAAATCGACATATTGTCGAAACCGCATTGCAACAAATTTTCCACAGTCCTATTATTATTGAGTCGATTTATATGAATAATCATTTGAACGTTGTATGACAGACTGCCCGACCGACGGTCTGTCTTTTTTACACCTATACATTCTGTTGCGGAAAACGAAGGGGGGCGATTCCGCATGAGGGCTCTGCTGCCGGTCGGCTGCAATGAGCGCGCTGCTTTCGTAAGCGGCGCACCTTCTGCGTCCCTTTCTTTTCGGGTTTGCACTTCTTTTCTATTCCTCCTGACGAATAGCGTCCGGGGGGGGGTATTCACAGCTCGTTTAGCGCTTCAACTGAATCGATTTTTCAATCGCTGTCAAACGACGGCGATTTTTGCATGCGTTGTTGCGGACGCATTGCCTCGCTGTGCGCTCGTATCGGGAAAGCGGAGGGCTGATGCATGATCGCGCGCATTTGGAATGTCGTTCTTACGCTCCTGTTGATCGCCGCCGCCGCGTTGGTGATCGCTTTCGCAGGCGTGCGCCTGGTGGGGCTGACCCCTTTCGCGGTGCTTTCCGGTTCGATGGAGCCGCAGTATCCGGTGGGCTCTCTCATTTATGTGAAAGACGCCGACCCTGCGACGGTCCAGGTGGGGCAGGCCATCACGTTCGAGGACGGAGCCGATCGCTTGGTCACGCATCAGGTGTACGACATCGATCCCGAACAACGCCTGTTCTATACCCAGGGTATCGCCAACGTGAACAGCGCGGGCGAGATTTCGCACGACGCCGCGCCCACATCGTGGGATGCGCTGGTCGGCGTGCCGGTGGCGTGCATTCCGTACCTGGGCTATGTGAACGATTGGATCACCCACGCGCCCGGCATCTACATCATGGTTGGTTTGGTAGCCGTGATCATGGCTATCTCGATTGCTATGGAGCTGTATCGCATGAGCGTCGAAAAGCGCCGTGCCGTCGAATTTGAGCGCTACCGGCAGGATATGCAGCGCCGTTCGGGCGCTTATGCGGGCTACGCGCAGGGGCGCAATCCCGCCGCTTCGTATGCCGCGCATGCCATGCCGAACCGCGGCGCGAACCCCGGCGCGCAGGGCGTGCCGTACGGCGCCGTTCCTCCGAATGCTTACGGCGCGCAGCCTTACGGCAATGCGGGTCGCACGTCTGCTTACGACCCCGCGCGCGGCATGGCGCCCGGCGCGGGCCAGGCGGCACCGTATGATGCGCGCGGCGTAGCACCGCAGGTTCCGCCGTATGCCGGCGGCTCTCAGCAGCAGCCCGCAAGCGCGTACGTGCCCGTGGTGCCCGCCGGTGGCAAGCACGCGACTCCTGCGCGCCGTGCTGGCAAACGACGATAGCGAACCCCAGCCCGAAGCGGCTTTCCATAAGGCGACATCCATCCGGTGCGATGTTGACAAAAGGATGCTTGTAGAAGCACGAAAGAAAGGAGAGGAAATGGACACCTCGCAAAACACGGGAAAGAAGAGGACGACGCTGATCGTCGCCCTGGTGGCCTGCCTGGTGCTGGCCGTGGGCGCAGGCGTGTTCGCCTGGTTTAGCGCTCAGGACACTAAGACGAACACGTTTGTGAGCGGCACTGGCATCACCGACCCCGATGTGAAGCCCGACCCCGATAAGCCCACGGACCCCCATCCCGACCCCGATAATAACCCCAATACAGATGGTAAGATCGTCGAGACCGAGTGGAACGAGAACTCCCCGCTGGCTCCGGGTTCCATTACGCCGAAGAATCCCAATATGGGTATCGGTGGGGATTCCATGCCCGCCTACGTTTTCGCCATGGTCGAGAATACCTTGCCTGCCGACGCATATTTCGTGCTGGGCAAAGGCTGGAAGCCGGTAGAGGGCTTCTTCACCGAGTACACGACCGAGAAGCACCCCAGCATTACCGACCCCGATGCCAAGCTCTACAAGAGCGGCCTGTTCGTGTATGTGGGCGAGACCAGCGATTGGGCGATGCTTGCTCCGACGGTCGACCCCGCGGGCAACAAGGCGAATTACACCGGTGAGCTCTTCGATAAGGTCTACACCAGCTCCACGTTCAACAAGGACGAGGTCAAGGGCGACAAGAACACCATCAAGGTAAGCGCTTACTTTGCCGCCGCTTCTGGCGATAGCGAGTACACCGACGGAAACAAGAACCAGCTCAAGCAGGAATCCAAGGATGAAATCCTCGCGAGTGTCAAGGCCTGGGCTAAGCCTGTCGCCACGCCCCTTCCGTAGGTTCTGATTGCCGCTTAGCCGTCTCTATGCGATTTCTTCCATAGGTCGTCGAGAAGGATCCGCGACGGGAAAAGCCCGTCGCGGATGCGGCATTTCCGGCGCTCGTTCAAGTCCTATCGGTTTGTTCGTCGTGTAAGCGCATATATGCGATATGCGGGTTTCCTCGATATCTCATATATGCATTTGCATAGAAGATGAGGCCACAATGTGCAAAGTGGCCTCATGGTCAGAAAGGGGGTCTGCCGCATGCCTGTTAAAGGAAAGCATGCTAAAGCCGACTCGACGAAATCGCGCATGATGCCATGGCTGGTTGTGGCCATGATCGCGTGCGCCCTCATTGTTGCCCAGACCCTCTCTTTCATCACGCGTGAAATACCGCTGCAGACCAAGGTCCAATTCGGCGACGTGGGAATCGTGACGCATGTTCTCACGAAGAATGCCGAGGGTGCCGAGGTCGAAGCTGCCGATGGCGATAATCTCGGCACGCACGACGCCCATGTGAGCCGCATCCTGCGCGTGGAGAATACGGGCGATCATCCCGTGTTCGTGCGTCTGAAGGTCGGCTTCGAATATGCGAAGAGCGGCGAAGAGCAGGGCAAGGAGCAATGGAGCCCCGTCGATGCCGAATACGTCGGCTTCACCTGGAAGGACGCCCCCGATTCGAACGCCGCATGGATCACGCGTCCCGACGATTCCGAGGGCAATACCGACGGATTCTTCTATCTGAATAAGGTGCTTCCGCCCAAGGGAGCACCTGATGATAAAGGGGCTCTTTCCGACCCGTTGAATATCGGCATCGACGTCGATACGGCGGGAATGGTCGCCGCATACGGCGCCGATTGCACGTTCCGGCTTGTCGTGAAGGGCTATGGCGTGCAGAGCGAGAACCAGAAGAGCGAAAACGTACTTGATGCGGAAGGCTGGGCAGAATGAAAGACCTTCTGAAAACGATCCTGAGCGCTCGTAAGCGAGCGGATATCGAAACGAACGCATGCATGCCCCGTGAATGCGCGGCATGCGAGGCGGCGCACGGCCCTCGCACGAGCGAGGGCGTTTCCGCGTGCGGTGCGGTCGGCGCGCCGGCCCGTTTCGGCGCTGCGGCAGCGGCCCTGATGCTGGCGGTCGCGGCCTTGTTCGCGGCGTGCTCGTTCGTCGCGCCCCAGCGGGCGCTGGCCTATAACCCCGACGGGCCGACGATAAAGGTTGCCACCGTCGATGAGCTGTTGATCGAGATCGGTAAATCGCGGGAAGCGTCCTACACGGGAAATATCGAACTTACGGCCGATATCGATTTCAGCGAGTTCGACAAGGACGGCGGCAAGCTCGAAGAAATCGTGAAACAGCACGGTTCGCTTACCTTCGGCGACAAGGACCACCCGTTCAAGGGCGGTTTCGACGGCAAGGGCCATTACATCATAGGCTTGGACTACCATCGAAATTTCTGGAAGCCCAAGGCGAACACGGGCCTCTTCTCCTTTACCGAAGATGCCTATATCCATGACATTCATTTCCGCGACTGCTATATCGGCGCCGACTTCCGCGGCGGTGTGCTGGTGGGTCAGGCGTGGAACACGCGCATCGAATCGGTGCGTATGGAGGATTGCACCATCTCGGTCACGCCGGCCAATAATGCGGTGTCGCTGATCACCAACGCTGGCGTCATGGGCGGCATCGTCGCGGGCGAGCTGCGCAGCGGCTCGCATATGTACAACTGCACTGTGCAGGGCGGCCGCGCGGTGAACAACTCGGTGGTGGGCATTTCCGGCCTGGGCGGCGAGGGCTTGTACCTGGGAGCGCTCGTGGGCTCGGCTGAGAATTCCGAAATCGAATACTGCCGTGTGCTGCCTTCCATTAAGTATTACGAGGACCGCAAGACGAATCCCGATGTCGACGTGTATGCGCGCGACGCCGACGGCCACTACCTGTATCAGACCGAGGTCTACAACCGCTACGAGGTTGCCGTGGGCGCCGTGTCCGGTCAGGGCGTGTACGCCGGCGGCGTGGTGGGTTACGCCAAGGACGTCGACGTGGTGGACTGCTTCTCCACCGCGTGGGTGCATACGTGGGTTGCCAACTACGTGGGCGTGGGCGCCGGCAACATCGGCTACGTGGGCGGCATCATCGCGCATTCCAAGAGCGATGGCGATAACGGCACCACGAGCCAGGTCATTCGCAGTCACTATGCGGGCAACATGGAAAGCTATCAGTGGAACGCGGTGGCCGTGATCCCCATCATCCAGAGCAACGTGTACCTGGCCGGTCTGGTGGAGCGCGACTGGAACGAGGATACGCGCCTGTACAATTCGTATTTCAAACGTAACGACATCGTGGGCAAAGACGAGGCCATCAAGCCGTATCCGCAGGGCTACGTGCGTTCGCTTGGCGATTGGCTGGGCCTGAACCACGGCGACGGCAGCTCGGCCGAGGGCTTCGGCTACGGCCCGATCGCCGACGATGCGAAGTACGCCGATCGCCTGTTCTGGGAAGGCGAGGGCTACGACTTCGAAGGCGACGAGCTGCGCTATTCGACTATCGACAATCAGGGCGAGGGCCATATCAACAAGTGGATCATGGACGACTACCTGGGCATTCCCGTGCACGGCGACTCCGTTAAGGCCACGTTGGACTTTCCCGGCGCCGGCGACGTGACCATCTCGCAGTCCAGCCTGGGCAAGGAGCAGAAGACTGCCGACCCGTATAACTTCGTCGTCCAGCCGGTGAGCGCCAATGAAACGGAACTCACGTTCACGGCCGCGGTGAACAACGATCGCGCCGCCAACCCAGCGCTGGCCATGGTGTCTTCCGATGCCAACGAGGGCTTCCGCTTCCAGGGCTGGTTCCGCAACGAGAAGGTAACGCCCAACCACATCCAGCAGGACAACCATGCGTTCTTCGATCCCATGGTGCCGCCTGCGCCCAACGGTAAGCAGGTGTTCAATAACGAAGCCGACAAGCTGAACCTGGCGTACAAGGCCGTGAACCCGGGCACGGGCGACCAGCGCAATGAGGAATTCTCTAACAACGACTTGTTTGTGGCCTACTACCAGGCCCAGGTTTTGTTCCACGGCGTGAAGGGCGAGGTTCTCGATTTGACGGGCGCCGCGAACGTCGATACGTCGGATGACTGGTACAACCACCAGGACCTGCTGCCCGTGGTTCCTGAGCCCGCAGTGCGCGACGGCGTGGACGGCGGTGCGAAGTTCCTGGGTTGGACTACGCAGAAGAACGCGACCACCGGCGGCGGTTGGCCCAACGTCACTATGTCCGAACTGAACGGCATGAAGGCGAATGGAGAGTTCTTCGAGGGCGGCGAGAGCATCGAGCGTCCCATGGACCTCTATCCCGTATACGCCTCTCTGGGAATGAATATCAACGTGATCGCCGAGGGCCATGAGCTCGATTCGACCAGTTCGGACCTGAATGTCCGAGAGGGCGTTCTGGAAGCGAACGTGACGGCTGTCGACGGAAAATATGTTCTGAGTGTCCAGGGCTACGATGCTGACGAAAAGCTCATGCTCGAGGGCGAGCTGCCCGACGGCTACCGCTTCCTCGGCTGGTACGAGGTGGAGGTGGACGAGGCTGGCGAGCCCGTAGTGGATTCCACTTACGGTAATGCCGTCATGCAAGATTGGGGAAAGTGGAATAAGGACCCCAAAGAGAACGTTATGCCCGTTTCGACTGTGTCTGCAAATGTGTATCAGCATGGCTTGAGACTGTCGGCAAAGCCGACGTACACCATTCCGGCTGACACCGATCTCACAAAGAAGCACGCATACATCGCGCGTTTTGAGTATCGTGTTGATTACTACGCAAAGACCCCCAGCGCCGAGAAGCCGACGGAGTGGTCGTCCCCTTATTTGATGGCTTCGGTATGGGAACCCTACTTGGGTAAGTTCAATGACATTCCGGGCCCCGAGTTCTATGATTGGCGACATGATCACTGGACGCTCGATAAGATTGATGGCTGTGCGGAAACGGAAGAGCACAGGGCTGAAAATAGATTGGTTGCGGGTGTCGTTTCGCATACGCTGGTGAACGGACATAACGTTGACCAGGGCGGAGATGCGTATGGCATGGAAATCTATTCCGATTTCCCTAATTCCGCTACGTTCGATACGGGACACTTGGCGAGTGGTGTATTCTTCGAGGTGTACGCAACGACGAAGAACGATTTTCAGCTTGAAGGCGGTACGTGGGTTCGAACGCACGAACGCAACTATTCGATTATTAAAGAGTCTTATGAAGCGCCCCATAAATACACATGGCGTCTTGGAGCAATGAGTTCTGGCGCGGAATATTGGATAGAAGCTCGTCTTACCGCAGAGGTTGACTTCGTTGATGCGGGGGGCACCGTCGATGCGCCGACCCCGGTAACTGTGACTCGTGGTTACGAGAAATATGAAAACTATGACCCTCAAACAGGGACATATGAGAACAATTACCAGCCCGTATTGCTTGAGCGGGATCGAGTGTATACATATCGATATCCTGTTCGCGAGGGATTCGAAGATGGTGGAAAGCCAATGAGCGCCATGCCATGCGTTGATCGTCCGGAGGATGGTCCTCAGCCATTGACCACCACCAGCGCTGCATCTCCGAAGGATGCGGAGATGCAAGCGAAGCGTCCCGGTTCGCTGTTTGTGGGCTGGATCGACAAGACCGAGATTGCGCACGGCTCCATGACGAAGGCCGAGTACGATGCGGTCTATGACGAGAGCACGCGTACGGCTAGGGTATCGATAGATGCCATCAGCCCGTACCTGGTGACGGAAGAAACGCTGTGCGAGCGTCCCATGACGTTGTACCCCGTGTACGCAGACTATGACTGTGCCACCACGACGAACATCACGCGCGACACCACACTGACCGACCCAGCCAACCCCGCGATCGACCCCGCGCTGGAAAACGTCGCGATTAACCCTGACGGCACCAAGACCGTCACGGTGAAGGCCGATGTCAACCCTGAAACTGCAAAGGGGTATTCGCTGGTCTCTTGGACCATCGAGAGCCCTGAGGGCACGGTTGTCGACACCGTTCGCGCGACTGACCCCGAAGGCAACCCTGCCAAGGCTGACGGAACCGCGGTGAGCAACGGCAACGCAACGCTGAAGTATCCTATCAAGGCTGGTCAGCCGTATGTGATTGTCGCTAATTACGAGGCGAACCGCGATGCCGAGTTGGATGTGAAGTATCACACGAGCGTCGGAAAAACAGAGATTGTAAAGAAACATGCGGGAGACGCGCTGGGCAAGGCGCCCGCTGCCTCTTTCGACGTGCCGAATGCAGCGCTTGTGGGTTGGACTGAGCAGCAGCCTGCTGATAGAGCTGAATACTTGATGTTCGATCAGGCGGATGCGACCAAGATGGTTGACGAATACACGCTCGTCCAGCGCCCGATGGAGTTGTGGCCCGTGTATCGCGCCATCGGCACCGAGGGCGATCAGGCGAACGTGCGCGTGAATTCGAACATCGACGCCGAGCACCCCGATCCCGACGACCACCGTCGCGCGACGGTGAAAACCGCAACCACTCCGCAGGGCACGCAGACCTACGTTGCCCTTGAGGCCGATGCGGTGGACGGCTACAAGTTCATCGGTTGGTATGAGAAGTTCGAAAGCGTGAGCAAAAACGACAAGAACGAAATCGTTGTCGTGGGCACGCCCGTCCCTGGCAACCGTGTGACGGGCGATGAGATGTTCGCAGGCAACCTTTACACTGCCGTTTATATGAAACAGCAGGTGTATAGCGTCATCTATCACTTCCCGGACGGGTCGACGTCTACGGTTGAAATCGATGAGGGCGATACGACGGCGTTCGTGCAGGAGATTCAGCCTCCCAAGCTCGACGAAGATGGCAATCCCATTATCGGACCTGATGGCAAGCCTGTCCTGGGCGAGGCGGTCGATGCCATGGTCGTCGGCGGCGAGGAGACGGCCGCCATCGAAGGCGCCCTTGATGCGAAGAACAAGGCCGGCGATGTTCGTGAGCTGTTCAAGGAATGGCAGTGGAAGAAGTCCGACACGGAGACCGTGCGTTGGGATGGGTTCTGCAGGAATCAGATCGTCGCGAGCATGAAGGACGCGAACGTGACCGAGATGCATCTGTATCCGGTGACGCATCGCCTGAACGCGCTTGACCAGGATGGCGCGCCGTACGCCGCTTCCAATCTGGTGTGGCAGATCGACCCGGCCGTGTTGGCGAAGCCCGATCCGGCCCCCGATGCCATGCCTGCGGTGAAGATCGCGTTCGGTCCGAACACGCTTTATCTGGGCAACAAGCTCACCATCCATATGGACGAGGTGCAATACGCGAACGCTGCAAGCAGTCCTGTGGACGATGCGCCTGTGGGCTTGTACGACAACTTCGACTTCACGAAGGCCAAGCAGCTCGACCGCAAGGTGACGGGCGCCGGCGATCAGGGCGCGGGCAATGCCGTGTTCGAGTTCGAGACTTCGGGCGAGCTGACGATCGAGAAGGTTGCTCCTGCTTCGGCCGACGGTTCCACGTTCACCTTCACGGTGACGGAATGCCAGGCCGATGGCACGGTCCTGCCCGATGCGAAGAGCGCGACGGTTACGGTGACGGCTCAGAAGGCCGGCAAAGACGCCGCAACCGCCACGGCGAAGCTCAACGTGCCGTGGGGCTATTACAAGGTGGCGGAAACCGGCTGGGGTTGGCGTTACAGCCCGACGTATGAGTTCCTGGAAAACGGCATAGTGCATGCCGACCGTCCTGCCAACGTGGTGTTGGTGCGAAGCATCGGCACGGCAAAGGTGACGAATGCCTTGACCAACGACAAGTATCTCGATGGCGAGGATCGTGCGAAGAACGTCTTCGGCGTCGGTAGGAATCCGATCCAGAATGGAGGTGGGCAGTAATGCGCCGACATGACATGAATGTCCCGCGCGGTCGCGCGGTCGGGTCCAAGGCCCGCGCCGCCGCGCCCCAGGCGCCGCATGCGTCCGCCTCTCGGACGCCGACGCCGCATCTTTCCGCGGACGAGGCGCGTCGCTACAAGAGGGCGGCGCGCGCGAAGGCTGCTTCGGGTCGGTCGCACGTGCCGCTGAAGCGCATCGCGGTGGCATGCAGCCTGCTCGTCGTGCTGTGCGGCGTCGGCGGCGCCTTCGCGTGGTTCAACAGCCAAGACAGCAAGCTGAACGTTTTCACGAACGGCGTGATCAAGCCCGTCATCGATGAGACCTTCGATGCTGCGACCGACGTGAAGGAAAACGTGAAGGTGACCAACGAAGGCACGGCGGCCGCTTATATGCGCGCGACGGTTTCGGTGTATTGGGAGGACAAGGACGGCAATCAGCTGTGGGAGTCTCCTGGTGAAGGCACCGACTACATGATTACGTGGGGCGATACGCTTGCGGGCCAGACGGATCCGCGTTGGATCAAGGGCGCCGACGGCTACTATTACTGGTCGCAGCCCGTGGAGGCGAAAGGCTCCACGGCGAATTTGATCGACGTGGCAACTAGGCTCACGCAGCCCGAGGGCAAGCATCTGGTGGTGGATATCGCCACGCAGGCTCTGCATGCGAACCAGAAGGCCTTCGATGAAGTATGGGCGAAATCGAGCGGTTTGAAGATCGGTCAGGACGGCAAGACGCTTGTCGAAGCGACGCCTGACCCTGTTCCGCCGGCGAACTAGGAGGGCGCATATGATGAAGAGGCTTCTAGCGACAGCGCTCGCTTCGTTCGCGTGCGCGATCGCCTGCATGATGCCCGCCATTGCGTTCGCGGCTCCGGCCGATGGCGGGCCTGCCGTGGTGTACGACGGCTCGGCGAAGGAATGGCATGGCGAGAACCTGCAGGCCGCCGACGTTCTGGCGAACTTCTCCGAGGTCATGCCGGGCGATTCGCTGACGCAGGAGTTTTCCCTCGACGCGCGCTACGTGGGTCGAGAGGTGACGGTGTATCTGCGCGTTAAGGCCGATGAAGCGACGCTTCAGGCTTTGGCCGCAGTACCGTTCAAGGTGGTCGAAACCGCTTCCACGGATGCGCAGGAAACTGTGCTTGCCGAAGGCGTTCTGGGAGATATCGCCGATCAGGGCAAGCCCGCCGTGAAGATCGCGACGTTTCCGAGCGACGGCTCCATGCCGCTGCGTATCGAGCTGGGCGTTCCGACGAGCTTCGGTAATGACTACCAGAACCAGGAGTATGCGCCTGAATGGGTGTTCATCGCCCAGGAGGAAGGCGGCGGGACGGGTCCCGACAAGCCGGTCGACCCGGATAAACCGGTCGATCCCGACAAGCCGGTGGACCCTGACAAACCGGTCGACCCCGACCAGCCCGTCGATCCCGACCAACCTGGCGGGCCCGATAGCCCCGCAGGCTCCGATGGGTCGGGCGGTGCCGACGGCTCGGGCGGCGGCGCTGCCGCAGGCTCGGGCGGCGCCGACGGCTCCGGCGGAACTACGGCTTCGGCCACGTCGAGCGATCTTTTGAACAAGACCAACGACGCAACGGCTGTCACGGCCGCCGTGTTCGCCATCGTGGGCATTGCGGCCGCGGCGCTGGCTATCATCGCGACCATCCGCTTGAGGAACGGTAAGAAGCGCTAAGGCGCGGCGTTCGGCATGAACGCATCGAGGAAGGCGGACGGCTGAGGGCCATTCGCCTTCTTTTCGTTTTCGGCCGTTCGAAAGCAACGTCATGCCCACAAATGCCCGTTCTGTGGCCTGGGCGCGCCGATGGGGCTACAATGGTGCGGCGAAGGACGCTTCCGGCCGCGTTGCACGGTCGATTGCAGGTTGCGTCCCCGATGCAGACGAATGCGCGGGCTCAAGCCCGCTTCCCATGCCAGAAGAACAGGAGGCGCCATGTCTGACGACATTCGCCCGAATAGCACCGATGCCGCTCTTCCCGTCGTGGCCGATAATGCGCAGGATGCCGCCGCAGAAGGCGCCGCCGCGCCGCGGGTTCCCGAGGAAAGCCGCGGAAGACGCCGCGAGCGCAAGCTGGTGGGCTACTCGCGCTTCATGGCTATCGTGCCCAGCGTCGGATTGTTCATCTCGTCTATGGCGCTTACCATTTCCACGCTGATATCCACCGTCATGGTGACGTTCGAGGCGGCGTGCGGCCGGCTCGAAATGCAGGACATGCTGGTCGATTACATCGAGTTCGCCGACTTCTTCCTGCTTGCCGTGGTGCTCTACATCATGTCGGTGGGCTTGTATTCGCTGTTCGTCGACGACGGCATCGATATGCCTTCCTGGCTGCAGATTCGCAACCTGGACGATTTGAAGGAAAAACTGGTCGGCGTTATCGTGGTGGTCATGGGCGTGTATTTCCTGGGCCTGCTGATTCACGGTACCGAGCCGATCGACCTGCTGCTGACGGGTATCGGCATCGGTGCGGTGGTGCTGACGCTTGCGTATTTCGTGCGCTATGTCATGGTGGCCCACAATAGCCATGATCGCGACAAATGATCGTCGCTGAAAAGAAATCGACCTATAAGGCGCGCCGTCAGGGCGCGCTTTTTTTTGCGCTTGTGCGCCGTGCCAGGCGCTGATCTTATGTACCTCCGGTTTGAATGTAAAAATACGACCGTTTTGTCGGCATTCTGTTGCCCGCCGTATGCCGCGATTATACAATACGCTCTATTGAACAAAGTGTTCATTACTGATCATCTTGTTCAAAATGCCTGATGATATAGGTAAAACGAAAGGTGAGTCGATCGGTTTGGCGGCAATTTCTTTCAAAAGCGCCAAAAAGAAAAGCTCGAATGCGGAGGTGCCCGAGGCATCGTGTTCATGCGTCGCGCCCGATTCTTCCGCACGTGCCCGCACGGGGTGCGCCGCACCGTGCGACCCGCGCATCGCGCGCTCGAAGGCGGCGTTGCGCGAAGCTCTGATAGAGCTCATGGAAGAGCGGGGGTTCGACGGGTTCACCGTGAACGACCTCTGTCAGCGTGCGGGCCTCAACCGCGGTACGTTCTACAACCATTTCAAAGACAAAGACAGCCTTCTGCAGGCGTTCGAAGACGAGGTTCTGGCCGAACTCGACGATTTCAGCTGCAAGATGAGCGAACTTTCCATCGTGGAGCTCATGCACTATCGCATGCTGAAAAAGCCGCTGCCGGTGCTGGTGGAGCTGTTCGACTACGTGCGCAAGGAAGGCGAGTTCTTCCATGCGGTGCTCGGTCCCGGCGGTGACGTGCGCTTCGGCCCGCGCCTGCGTGAAGCGGTGTGCAGCAAGCTGATCATGTCGCTTCTGCATGACCAGTACCGCGAAGACCCCACGCCGTTCGTCAATTACTACATCGCTTATTTCGCGGGCGCCTATGTTTCCGTGATCATCCGTTGGATCGAGACGGGCATGCAGGAAAGCTCGGAAGAAATGGCGCTCATTGCCGTTCGTCTGTTCTTCATCAAACCGGGCGAATCGATCAAGCTTTAGGATAAGGAACCACCATGATTCAAAAGGAGAACATCATGGCTGCCGAAACTATGAAAGACCAGGTTGCGAACAATGCGGCCGTCGAAGGGGAAGCACACGCCGTGCAGGTTGCATGCGCCGCGGCCGCTTCGCCTTTGCATATCGGCATCGACGTCGGCTCCACCACGGTCAAGGTGGCCGTTCTCGACGATAGCCACGATATCCTGCATTCGTGCTACCGCCGCCATCACGCCGACATCCGCGCTACGATCGTGGAAGTGGTCGAAGAGGCGGCCGAGCGCTATCCTGCCACGCCCATGACGATCGCCATCACGGGTTCGGGCGGCCTGCTTTTGGCCCAGTGGCTGGGCATCGAATTCGTCCAAGAGGTCATTGCCTCCAAGACCGCGGTGGAGACCTTCATTCCCCAGACCGACGTGGTGATCGAGTTGGGCGGCGAAGATGCCAAGATCATCTATTTCGACAACGGCATCGAGCAGCGCATGAACGGCACGTGTGCGGGCGGAACGGGCGCGTTCATCGACCAGATGGCGGCGCTGTTGGACACCGATGCGGGCGGCTTGAACGAACTGGCGAAAAGCCACACCACGATCTATCCGATCGCAAGCCGCTGCGGCGTGTTCGCGAAGACCGACGTGCAGCCCCTGCTGAACGAAGGCGCGCGCAAGGAAGACATCGCGGCGTCTATTTTCCAGGCCGTGGTCACGCAGACCATCTCAGGCTTGGCGTGCGGCCGCCCGATCCGCGGCAACGTGGCGCTTCTGGGCGGCCCGCTGCAGTACCTATCCGAGCTGGACAAACGCTTCTGCGAAACGCTCGGCCTTGACGACGAACATGCCATCCGTCCCGAGAACGCGCATTTGTTCGTGGCGAGCGGCGCCGCGCTGTGCGGCGCGCAGGGCAAGGCCGAGCTTCTGTCCGACGTGCTTAAGCGCCTGCGCAACCTGGGCGACATCCAGGGCAGCGAAGTGGTGCGCCTTGATCCGCTGTTCGCCGACGAAGAGGAATTCGCCGAATTCAAAGAGCGCCACGACCGCGAGAAGGTCAAGCGCGGCGACCTGATGGCCTACACGGGCACCGCGTATCTGGGTATCGACGCCGGATCCACGACGTTCAAAGCCGCATTGATCGGCGAAGACGGCGAACTTCTGTGGAGTTCGTATTGCAACAACAAGGGCGATGTGCTGGGCACGGCCAAGCGCGCGATCGCCGATATGTACGGCGCGCTGCCGGTGGATGCCACCACGGGCGAGCCGTTCGTGACCATCGGGCATGCCACCGTGACCGGTTACGGCGAGGCGTTGCTGCTGGAGGCGCTGCGCGTCGATTCGGGCGAAATCGAGACGGTGGCGCATCTGCGCGGCGCGCAGGAGATGCTGCCCGGCGTCGAGTTCATTCTGGATATCGGCGGCCAGGACATGAAATGCCTGCGCGTGCGAGACGGCGTGATCGACCATATCATGCTCAACGAGGCGTGCTCGTCGGGTTGCGGCAGCTTCATCGAAAGCTTCGCCAGCGGCCTGAACCTGGACGTGACCGAGTTCGCCAAGACGGCCAACGCCGCCAAGCACCCGGTCGATCTGGGAAGCCGCTGCACGGTGTTCATGAACAGCCGCGTGAAGCAGGCGCAAAAAGAAGGCGCCACGGTGGGCGACATCGCCGCCGGCCTGGCCATTTCGGTCATCAAGAATGCATTATTCAAGGTAATCAAGATCCGCGATCCGCGCGAGGTGGGCGACAAGGTGATCGTGCAGGGCGGAACGTTTCTCAACGACGCCGTGCTGCGCGCTTTCGAGCAGCTTTCGGGCGCGAATGCGGTACGACCCGATATCGCGGGCAACATGGGCGCATACGGCGCCGCGCTTCTGGCGCGCGACCGCGCGAAAGGCGAGCGCCCCGTATCGACGCTTCTTTCGCTCGAGCGGATCGAGGCGCTCGAGCCGACGCATAAGACCGTGCGTTGCAAGGCATGCTCCAATCACTGTCTGCTTACGGTGAACGACTTCGGCGTGGACGAAAACACCGGCAAGCACCGCCGCTTCATCACGGGCAACCGCTGCGAGAAAGGCGCGGGCGTGCTGGGCGAATCGTCCAACGTGCCGAACCTGTTCGACTACAAGAGCCATCGCCTGTTCGACTACGAGCCGCTTTCCGCCGACGATGCGCCGCGCGGCACGGTGGGCATTCCACGCGCGCTGAACATGTACGAGAACTACCCGTTCTGGTTCACCTTCTTCACGAAGCTGGGCTATCGCGTGGTGCTTTCCGACGCGTCGTCCAAAAAGACCTACGAAGCGGGCATCGAGAGCATGCCGTCCGAAAGCGTGTGCTATCCGGCCAAGCTTTCGCACGGACACGTGATGAACCTGCTGGAAAAGGGCGTCGATTTCATCTGGATGCCGTGCGCCAAATGGGAGCGTCAGGAAGACGCCGGCGCGGGCAACCACTTCAACTGCCCGATCGTGGCCAGCTATTCCGAGGCTCTGCGCTTGAACATCGACGAGCTGCGCACCTCCGATGCGAAGTTTTTGAACCCGTGGCTGCCCTACGACCAGAAGGACAAGCTCAAAGAGCGCCTGTTCGTCGAGCTGTACGAGAATTTCTCCGACGCCACGTGCCGCCGCGCCGCTGCGCCCACGCGCGCCGAAGTGTCCGATGCGGTGGAGGCCGCTTGGGCCGAAGACATGGCGTTCAAGGACGATATCCGCGCTAAGGGCGAGGAGACGCTGCGTTGGATGGAGGAGACCGGCACGCACGGCATCGTGTTGGCGGGCCGTCCGTACCATAACGACCCCGAAATCAACCACGCCATCCCCGAGCTTCTGACCAGCTTCGGCCTGGCGGTGCTCACGGAGGATTCCATCGCGCATCTGGGCACGCTGGAGCGCCCGATCCGCGTGGTGGACCAGTGGATGTATCACACGCGTCTGTACGCCGCCGCCAAGGTGGCCACGCAGCGCGACGATCTTGATCTGATCCAGCTGAACAGTTTCGGCTGCGGCCTGGACGCGTTGACCACCGACCAGGTGCAGGAAATCCTGGAGGCATCGGGCAAGGTATATACCGTGCTCAAGATCGACGAGGTGTCCAACCTGGGTGCCGCGCGCATCCGCGTGCGTTCGCTGCTGGCGGCGTTGAAGGACAAGGCCGACGAGCGCGCCGAGGCGAACCGGACTCCTATGGCATGTCCTACGGTGGCTATGAACAAGGAATACAGCACCGAGGCGGCCGTCCTCGAAGACGAGATGAAAGAGCATTCCCGTCATGCCAAGATCCGCATGGACAACAAGACGGGCGTGACCGAGGCCGAGGCTGCGCGCGTGGTGGCGCAGGCCGATGCGTTGATCAAACAGCGCCCATGCGCGTCCACCGAATTCGAGAAGGTGCAGTTCACCAAGGAGATGAAGGAGGCCGGCTACACCATTCTGTGTCCGCAGATGGCGCCGATCCACTTCGACCTGCTGGTCGAGATCTTCCGCAAGAACGGCTACAACTTCGAGCTTTTGCCCAGCGTGGACCACGGCGCGGTGGATGCCGGCCTGAAATACGTCAACAACGATATCTGCTATCCGTCCATCCTGGTTACAGGTCAGATCATGGAGGCCGTGATGAGCGGTCGCTACGATACCGACAAGCTGGCCGTGATCATCACGCAGACGGGCGGCGGCTGCCGCGCCACCAACTACATCGCGCTGATCCGCAAGGCGCTGGCTGCGGCGGGACTGGGGCATATCCCCGTGATTTCGTTGTCGTTCAAGAAGCTCGAGGAGAGCAATCCCGGCTTCGAAATCACGCCTGCGATGCTGTTGCAGGCGGTCTACGGCGTGCTCTACGGCGACTTGCTGATGACGTGTTTGTATCGCACGCGCCCTTACGAGGCCGAGCCGGGCGCCGCCAATGCGCTGTTCGACCATTGGATGGGCGTGTGCAAGGGCCAGCTGGCCGCGGGCCTTTCGCGCAGCGAGTGGAAGCGCACCGTGCGCCAGATCGTGGAAGATTTCGACACGCTGCCGCTGGTGGGCGAGGGCACCAAGCCGCGTGTGGGCGTAGTGGGCGAGATCCTGGTGAAGTTCCACCCCACGGCGAACAACCAGATCGTCGACGTGATCGAGCGCGAGGGCTGCGAGGCCGTGGTGCCGGGCTTGACGGAGTTCTTCCTGTTCGGCCTTGCCGGCGCGATCTTCCAGAAGGACCCGCTGGGCCGTTCCGCCAAGGGCGCGCTGGGAAGCCGCATCGCGCTGGCCGCCATCGACAAGTTCCGCAAGCCCGTCAACGACGCGCTGCGTGCGTCGCACCGTTTCGAGGCGCCGGCCGACATCTACGAGCTGGCGGGCTACGCGAGCGAGATCTTGAGCCTGTGCAATTCGATGGGCGAGGGCTGGCTGCTGACTGCCGAGATGGTGGAGCTCATTCGCACGGGTGCGCCCAATGTGGTGTGCACCCAGCCGTTCGCATGCCTGCCGAACCATGTGGTGGGCAAGGCCGTGATCAAGGAGCTGCGTCGCAGGTATCCCGAGAGCAATATCGTGGCGGTCGATTACGATCCGGGCGCTTCCGAGGTCAACCAGCTCAACCGCATCAAGCTTATGATCAGCGTGGCGAAGGCCAATTTGGAGGGCAAGGAGGCCGAGGCGCGTCGGATGCGCGATGTGGCGCGTGCCGCCGATAAGATGGCGGTCGATGCGGCTGCCGGCTGCGCGTGCGGATGCGGCAGCACCGAAGAGGTGGGCGCATTCGAAGTGCAGGAAAGCCGCGCCGAGCGATAGTGCGCCGCGGCCATGTCGGGCGTCGATAGATGATCAAGCGGGGTCGGAACGTGCGGTTCCGGCCCCGCTTTTGTTTGCCGGGCGTCGGCTCCGTATACCGAAGACGATTTGAAGAAAGTTAATTGATGCTAACTTTGTAGCGTTTATCGGTTATGATGGCGGCGAAAAACAAGAAGGAGCCAGCCATGTCTGACAAGAAAAAGAACGCCGCCAAGAAGCTCTCGAAAAAACAGCTGAAGAAGCAGGCGAAAAAACAGGAAAAGGCGGTGCGCAAGGCCGCCAAGAAGCTTGCGAAAAAGCTTTCGTCCGACAAGGCGAAGCCGGCCAAGGCCAAGGCCAAGGCTGCGAAGACGGGCAAGGCGGCCGCTTCGGGTGCCGCATCGTTCCAGCTCAACCTGGGTACCTGCCCGTGTTGCAGCAAGCGCTGCCCGCTTTCGAAGCCGAAATGCGGCAAGGGCCGCGCCGTCGCGCGCAAGAAGCGCGAGCGCTTGATGGGCGACGCCGCGGCATAGGCGCTTTCGCCGACACCGCGATGGGCGGGTGCGGGAATGTTTCCGCGCCCGCCCATCTTTTTTGCCGCAGGACTTCGGTTCCGCTTCGCGGCCGCGTGATACGATTCGCTGCGCCGCATGCATTCGGCATCGGCGTTTGCAATACGGGAGCGGAGGGTGCGATGGTTTCGGTTTCAGCGTCATCGAAGAAAGTGCTCGGCGTCGTCACGCTGGTCGTGTTGTTTGCGGCGTTCGGAATTCTGTTCGCAGGTGAGTGGGCGCCTTCCATCGGGT
Source organism: uncultured Slackia sp. (assembly GCF_959608125.1). Taxonomy (GTDB): domain Bacteria; phylum Actinomycetota; class Coriobacteriia; order Coriobacteriales; family Eggerthellaceae; genus Slackia. The sequence continues at coordinate 149,644 of NZ_CAUHPG010000002.1, read as the reverse complement.
ATATGGGCTTGGTGCGCTATCTGTGCATGGCGGCCGGCTTCGTACTGTTCGCCCTTTCGTTCGTCGGGTTCGCCATCATGCTGGTCGTGGCTTCGCAGGAGCGCAAGGGCGGCACGGGCGCGGGCTTTGCGGCAACTGCGGTCCGGCTCGCGCGGGAAGTCGGCCGGTTCGCCGTGGCTTGCGTCGCCTATGCGGGCTCGGCTTTCGTGGCACTCGGCGTGATCGTCGCGTTCGGCGAGGGCGCGCCGACGCCTGTGCGCTTAGTCAAGCTGGTCGCGGTTTTGGCTGTCTGCATCGGCGTCGCCGTGTCGTATCGCCTCTATCGCAAGAAGCATCCGGCTTCGTACGACATGCTCGGCAGCGCCGGCATCGCAGCTCTGTTAGTGCTGCTTACGATCGGCAGTTTGGCTATCGGCGTCATTCAGTCCAAAGACGCTTTGATCGATCTGATGCGCGGCCCGCAGACCGAGCTATGCTGGCTCGCCGAGGTTGAGGAGGACCGCGCGACCGGCCGCTACAGAGGGTTCAGCCAGGACACGCTCGAAATGACGTTCAAGACCCTCGACGATCGATCGATCCATATCAGCGTCGCCGAAAACGACCGCCCCGGTCTGGCCGACGTGGTCGGCGCCGAAGGCGTGGTGTGGCTGACGTACTTCCCCGAAAGCGGTGTGTACCTATCCGCGAAACCGGGTCTGGACGACTACCTCGCCGCAGGCGGGCAGTAGCGGCGCACGTACGCGGCCGGTTCATGCGCATTTCGAAGCGCAAGCGGGCTTCTTTGGAAAAAAGAGGCGTCTGAGGCCAAAAAATGCGAGGTTTGGCACGGCCATGTCGCGCACAGCGTGTCTGCGAAAAATCTGACCTGGGGAAATGTTGGCACGAAGATTCAAACATCGGCGTTTCGGTGGTCTGCGCCCCCTATTTCGTGGCAGAACCTCGAAAAAATGACCGAAGAGCCCCGATTTTTCCAAAGAAGCCTTTTTTGAGCGGAACGCAGCCTCGGCGCGCCCCCGAAAAACGACTTCGCCGAGCCTCCTGCGATGCGAAATCGCCTGAGGCTCGGCGTCGTGGGCCGCACTTACGCGGTCGGTTCCATTTCAGGCAGGTGCTCTTCGCGCATTTCGGTTTCGATTTCGCGGTCGGTGGCGCTTTTGCGGCTGGGCAGCGCGATGTCCATATTGAAATCGACGGGCTTGGTGACAAGGCTCACGAGCGGCACGATCGCCATCGAGAGCACCATGGCAAGTGCGCCGCAGTTAATCGGGCTTGCGATCAGCGGTGTGCCGAAGAACCCGGCGATCATGTTTCCGGTGGTCAGTCCGACGCCCACGATGAAGCTCGCCCATACGGCAGCCTTGCTGATGCGCTTGCTGTACAGGCCCCAGAAAAACGGGCCCAAAAACGCGCCTGCCAGCGCGCCCCAGCTGATCGACATGAGCTGCGCGATGAACGTGATCGAGCTGTTGTACTGCACCAATGCGATAGCGGCCGAAATGACCACGAACAGCACCAGCAGGCCGCGCATCCACAGAAGCTGGCTTTTCTCGCTCATATGCTTGATCACGTTTCCCTTCAGCAGGTCGAGCGTCAGCGTGGAAGACGACGTCAGTACGAGCGAGCTCAGCGTGCTCATGGAGGCGGAAAGCACCAAAACGATCACGAGGCCGACAAGAATGTCGGGCAGCCCCGAAAGCATGGTGGGAATGATGGAGTCGTAGACGGGCGCCCCGTTGGCGGAGTATGCGATCTGGTCGCCGTACAGGCGTCCGAAGCCTCCCAGGAAGTAGCTGCCTCCCGCCACCACCACGGCGAACAGGGTCGAGATGATCGCGCCCTGCTTGATGGCGGGGCCGCTCTTGATCGCGTAGAATTTCTGTACCATCTGCGGAAGGCCCCAGGTGCCCAGGCTCGTGAGCACGATGACGCCGATCAGGTTGGGAAGGTCGGGACCGAACATGCTGATGAAAGCGCCTTCGAGCGCGCTGTTTTCGGCAGGGATCTGCGAAAGCGATATGAGCGCCTCGCTGAATCCGCCGTTGCCCACGACCACCGCGACGATCACCGCCACGATGCCGAAGAGCATCACGATGCCCTGGACGAAATCGTTCACTACGGTTGCCATGTAGCCGCCGATCACCACATAGATGCAGGTGATCAGGGCCATACCGATCACGCATGCTTCGTAGGGCAGTCCGAACGCCATGCCGAACAGGCGCGACAGTCCGTTGTAGACGCTTGCGGTGTAGGGAATCAGGAACACGAAGATAATCGCGGCTGCGGCGATGCGCAAACCTTTGCTCGAAAAGCGTTTGCCGAAGAATTCGGGCATCGTGGACGCTTGGAGCCGCTGCGTCATCTCGCGCGTGCGGGGGCCGAGCACCCACCATGCCAGAAGGCTTCCCAAAATGGCGTTGCCGATGCCGATCCACGTGGCGGCCAGGCCGTACTTCCAGCCGAACTGGCCGGCGTACCCGACGAAGATGACGGCGCTGAAATACGAGGTTCCGAAGGCGAATGCGGAAAGCCAGGGACCGACGTTGCGGCCGCCCAGGATGAATCCGGATACGTTGCCGGCGTGTTTGCGGCACAGAATGCCGACGCCGATGGCAGTGGCGGCGAAGATGGCCACCATGAGGGCTTTGACGAACATGGGATATTCCTATCGTGCGATGGCGAAGGCGGGCGGACAGCGCCGGCGGTTCGCCGAGAACGGTCAGGTCGAGGTCGAGACGTTATGACGAAACGGCCCGAGGGACGCAGCGTTTTCCGCCGGAACGGAAAACGCGTATCGCCCAGGAGGCGCACACGGGAGGCGGGTCGAGCGAGAGAGAAACAACGCCCGCGCTGCATCCGTGTGCTAAAGGTATCGATAGGAATATGCGTGAGAAACGGTGCCGAAACGGCGATGCCCGCAGGCGCTGCGGGCATCAAATGGGGTGAGATTGAACATGAAGGGGAGACAACGGGGGGTGCCGCAGCAGGCTGGGGAAGCCGGGGTATGTGCGGTTCCGTTGCTCATGGCTGACTCCTTCGATGTTGCGAGATTCATTATAAAGAGAGCGCTTTTGTGGTCAATAATTTATTGCAACAAAGCAAAAAAATTGTACATTCGCTCAAAAAGGATCGGTAGATATCCCGTCTGCCGCTTCGATTCTACCGCTAGCGTTTTCAGGTTCGGCATGCTTTTCGGCGCTGTTCTTCCTTTAAGCGCGGAGTATACGGGATTATCGGTTTAATCAGGCGAAAGTGCCTGATATTCTACTGAAGGGCGATGATCGGGGCGGGTTTCGCGGGTTGACGGAGCGTCAATGCCGCACCTCGGATGCTTTCGTAGAAGTACTTTAGCCTGATGAAGTGCCATATTTGCGCAGAGGATGCGATATGCGGCGCAACCGCGCTATTCCTTGGACAGCTGTCCAATTTCAGAGGAGCGTTTTCGGGCGGAATGCGCCTGATTCGGGCGAAGCCTTTCGCGCTACAATGCCAAGGCGCCGCCGTGCGGCGTCGATTTGCACAAGGGGAGGAATATCATGCGTTTCGATTCGAGCGCCGACGTCGTCATCGTTGGCGCGGGCCCGTCGGGCATCTTCACGGCTTTGGGCCTTTTGGAAGGCGGCGTTGCCGCGCGTATCGTCATTGTGGAAAAAGGTCTCGCTATCGAGGACCGTTCGTGCCCGAAGGCCAAGGTGGGCCGCTGCGTCGGCTGCGAGCCGTGCCGCATCACCACGGGCTTTTCGGGCGCGGGCGCCTTTTCCGACGGCAAGCTTTCGCTGTCGTGCGAGGTGGGCGGCGATTTGCCCGAGTTGATCGGCGAACGCCTCGCCCAAGACACCATCGAACGCGTCGACGACGTATACCTACGTTTCGGCGCCGATACGCACGTGGAAGGCGTGGGCGCGCCCGACGAGGTGAAAGAGATTCGCCGCCGCGCCATCCAGGCGGGCCTGAAGCTGGTCGATTGCCCGATCCGCCACCTGGGCACCGAGAAGGCCCAGGAAATCTACGGCAGGATCGAGGACCACCTGCGCGAAGCGGGCGTCGAGTTGCTGTTTCGCACGGAATGCCTGGACGTGGCCATGGAGGGCGACGTCTGCCGCGGCGTAATCGTGAAAGGCCCGGACGGCATCGAGCGCGCCATCGCCGCCGAACGCGTGGTGGTGGCCACGGGCCGTCGCGGCGCCGACTGGCTCGAGAAGCTGTGCGTCGAGCACGGCATCGAGCATGCACCCGGCCCGGTGGACGTGGGCGTGCGCGTGGAGATGCGCAACGAAATCATGGAGCGCGTGAACAACGTGCTCTATGAAAGCAAGCTGATCGGCTATCCGAATCCGTTCCGCAACAAGGTGCGAACGTTCTGCCAGAACCCGGGCGGCTTCGTGAGCCAGGAGAACTACGACGGCGGCCTGGCGGTGGTCAACGGCCATTCCTATAAAGAACGCAAGTCCGAAAACACCAATTTGGCGATCCTGTGCTCGCATAACTTCCGCGAACCGTTCGACCAGCCGATCGCCTATGCGCAGAAGATCGGCGCGGTGGTGAACATGCTGGGCGCGGGACGCATCCTGGTGCAGCGTTTCGGCGACATCCTGGACGGCAAGCGCACGTGGCAAGACGAATTGAACCGCTCCAATGTGCGTCCGACGCTGCCCGATGCCGTGGCGGGCGACATCACGAGCGCCATGCCGTATCGCACCATGACGTCGATCATGAACTTCATGCTGGCCGTCGACCAGGCTATTCCCGGTTTCGCGGCGGGCGAGACGCTGCTGTATGCGCCCGAGCTGAAGTTCTACAGCAATCGCGTGAAGATGGACGAGAAGCTCGACACGAACATCGAGAACCTGCATTGCCTGGGGGATTCCAGCGGATGGACGCGCGGCCTGATGATGGCGTCGGTCATGGGGTATTTGATGGGCGAGCGCCTCGCGCGCGAATCGTAGGACGGAAAATTTTTTCGACATTCTTGCAAGGAAACGCCGCGCCCGATCGTGTTCAAGGCGAAGGGAAAGAAAAACCGCCGCCGCGCTTTCGAGCGAAACTGATCGAAATGTCGGACGCGAGCGGCGCATCGGAAAAGAGGTCGAGATGAAAAACACGGTCGATACCGCCAAGAAGGCTCAGCCCGCCAAAACGGCGTTTGCGGTTCTGGCGGCGACGGCGCTGGCATTCTCGCTGGCTGCGGTTCCCGCATTCGCCCAGGGTCCGCGCGCCGGTGCAGGTTGCGATTCTCCTTGCATGCGCGCATGCGCGGCGGCGGCCAGCAAGTGCCTCGCCGATATGGGCGCGTATGCCAAGAACGCATGCTGCAAGGCGGCTTCGTGCGAGGGCTTCGTCGATGCCGACGCCGACGGCGTGTGCGATAACTTCGGAACGCATATCGGTCGTGGCAACGGGACGGGCCAGGGCTTCGTCGATGCCGATGGCGATGGCGTATGCGACAACCGTGCCGGCGTGTGCGCTGCGGGCGCGTGCATCGATGCCGATGCCGACGGCGTGTGCGACAATCGCCAGGACGGCGTCGGATGCGGCTACGGTTACGGCCTCGGCCATGGCCACGGCGACGGCGCAGGTTTCGGCCACGGTCGCGGCGCCTGGTAGCATCAGGAGGTCGTTTCGTTTTCAACCGAGGAAAAGGGGCAGCACGTGCGCGATGCGCGAGATATCGAAGAGGCGGTCGAGCGCTACGGCGATGCCGTCTGGCGCGCGTGTCTGACGTATGTGCCGGCGCATGACGCCGAAGATGTATTCCAGGACGTGTTCGCCAAATACGCCCAACGCGACGAGCCGTTTCGCGAACAGGAACATGTCAAGGCGTGGCTTTTGCGCGTGGCCATCAACGGCTGCAAAGACCTGTTGCGCTCCAGGGCCAGGGCGAACGTGTCGCTCGACGCCGAGATGGAGCGTCGAGGCGATACGTTCGCGTGCGGAGGCAAGGAACACGTCTCCGAGGTGCGCGAGGTGCTCGACGCCGTGAATCGGCTGAGCGATCCGCCCAAAACCCCGCTGTATCTTTTCGCGTGCGAGGGCTACACCGTACCCGAAATCGCCCGCATGATCGGCGCGCCCGAAAACACGGTGTATTCCTGGATTTCGCGGGGCCGCAAGCAGTTGAAGGAGGCGCTGTCATGAGCGATGTCGACGATCGTCTGAGCGAAGCCTACGGCGCGCTGAAAGCGCCCGACGCGCTGAAAGCCGCCGCTATCGCGCGGATCGAGGCGCGGCGCGGCGAAGAGTCTGTCGCATCCGATGGGTCCGATGCCCGGGTGTTCGCGCCTTTGTTCGTCGCGTCCGGCGCCGCCGCCGAGCAGCCGCCTCGCGACGGCCGCGTTTCGGCCGAGGCCTTTGCGCCTGCGCGCCGCCGTGTGCCGCGTGCGCGCAGGTCGTTTTCGCGCAAGGTCGCCATGGCCGCGGTCGCCTGCGCCGTCTTCGCCGCAATCGGCGTGGGCGGCTTCGCGTACGCCATGGCTCCCGTGGCGCGCGTGGGCATCGATGTGAACTCGTCGTTCGAGCTTTCTGTAAACCGCTTCGACCGCGTGGTGGACGCCCGTGCCGTCAACGACGACGCCGCGGCGGTGCTCGACCGGGTCGATATAGACGGCATGGCGTGCGAAGAGGCCATGCAGGTCCTGGCCGATGCATGCGAAGGCTATATCGGCGAAGGCGCGGTGGTGGAAGTGGGCGTCGCATGCGACGACGAGGCGCGCTGCGCGGCCATCGAGTCGGCGGCGCTGCGCAGCTTCGAGCGCGAGGACGCGGAGGTCCACTGCGGAAGGCTTACCGACGAGCAATGCCGGGCCGCCGGCGAAAGCGGCATGGGTCTGGGGCGGTATCGCGTGTACGAGGCCCTGGTCGCACAAGGGGTCGACATCTCTCAAGAAGATGCCGCGACCATGACGATGGCCGAGTTGAGGGCCCTCGCCGCCCAGACAGGGGTCGATACATGCGATTCCGCCTGCGCGGGGCATGCGGGCGAGCAGGGTTTGTCGTGCGGGCCGGGCCATGGACGCGGATGCGGGCATCAGGGGCAAGGCGAAGGCCGCGGCCGTCAGGGCGCGTAGGCGGCTTCGCTGCCTTTCGGGGGCCGAATCCATGTGCGAAAGGCAGGCGATGCCGTGGGAAATCCGGGAGCCGGAAGCGATTCGTTTCCGGCTCCCGGCGTTTTTTCGGCCGGCTTTTCGCCGTAGCGTTTCCGCCGCGCGCCGTATAATCGTGCGTCGAAGAGAAAGGCGCACGCATGGAAAACACCGCATACGGCACGATCTTGATCGTCGAGGATGACGCGGCGATCAGCGACGTGGTTCGCACGACGCTCGAGCGCGAAGGCTATGCGTGCCGGTGCGCCTATTCGGGCAGCGAGGCGTGCCTGCTGATCGAGGGCGGGTTCGCATTCGATGCCGTTATCTGCGACCTCATGCTTCCGGGGGTCACGGGCGAAGAGGTGCTTGCCGCCATCCGTGCCCAGGGCGATGTGCCGGTGATCGTGGCATCGGCCAAAGGCGACGTGTCCGACCGCGTGGCGCTTCTGCGCGAAGGCGCCGACGATTACCTGGTGAAGCCGTTCGACCTCGATGAGCTGCTTGCGCGTCTCGAAGCGGTGCTGCGTCGCAAGGGCGTCGTTTCCGCATCGGGTGCGGACGATGCTGCATCCGTGTCGGTGTTTTGCGAATGGCGCATCGACGAGCAGGGCCGCACGTTTTCGGCGGCGGGCCGCGAAATCGCGTTGACGCGTACGGAGTTCGACATTCTGGCGGCATTCGTTCGCCACCCTAAAAAAGTGTTCACCAAGCGCGAGCTCTTCGAAATCGTGCGCAACGAAGAGGCGCTGACCGACGAGCGCACCATCAGCACCCATATTTCCAATATCCGCCGCAAGCTTAAAGACAGCGGCACCCAGGATTACATAGAAACCGTCTGGGGCATCGGATTCAAATTGGTTGACGAATAGCCGATCGGCAATCTTGTATCTTTCTTGTAAAAGGCTGCGAATTTCCTGAAGGGCCGCCGCGTATTCTCGATGGCAGTGGATACCGGAAAGAAAGGAACGACGATGAATGTCATCGAAACCGCGGGGCTTTCAAAGGCCTACGGACGCAAGCGAGCCGTCGACGGGCTTGACTTGACGGTGCGCCGCGGCGAAATCTACGGTTTCGTCGGTCGCAACGGCGCCGGCAAATCGACGGCCATGAAAATGATCGCGGGTCTCGAGCCGCCCACGTCGGGTACGATTTCCCTGTTCGGCGAAGCTCAGGCGCCGGGCGCCACGAGCAGACGGCTGGGCGCGCTTATCGAGAACCCGGGCGTCCTGCCCTCTCTTTCGGGCCTCGACAACGTGATGTGCCGCGCGCTTTCGCTCGGCGTGGCGGACGCCGAGCATGTAAGCTCTGAAGTGCTTGCGATGGTCGGTCTTGCCGACGTGGCGAAAAAACGCGTGAAGTCGTATTCGCTCGGCATGAAACAGCGCCTGGGGTTGGCGCTCGCACTCGTGGGCTCGCCTGATTTGCTGTTGCTCGACGAGCCGTTCAACGGGCTCGATCCGCAAGGCGTGCGCGCGGTGCGCGATTTGATCGTGTCGCTCGCCCATGAGCGGGGCATCACGGTGTTCGTCAGCTCGCACGTGCTCGACCAGCTTGAACGTATGGTGACGCGCTATGGCGTGTTGCGCGAAGGGCGCCTGGTGAAAGAGCTTTCCGCCGAAGAGGTTGAGCATGCCTGCGCCGATTACGTGCGCATCCGTTGTACGGCGCCGCAGCTGGCACTCGCTGCGTTGCAGGAGGCGTGCCCCGAGGGGCGTTTCGCCGTGATGGAGGACGACTCCATCCGCGCCCAGGGCATCGAGCCCGAGCAGGCGGGCCGCGCGCTCGCCGCTGCAGGCGTGGTGTTAAGCGATCTTTCGATTCAAGGCCGCGATATCGAAGAGCTGTTCATCGGATTGATGGGCGAGAAGGGCGATTCGCATTCTGCCGCCCATGCCTCGAAAGGGGGCGGTCGCCGTGCTTAGCATGATGAGGGCGCAGATACGCTATGTGATCAGATCGCGTTATGCGGCGGTGTTCGGAATCGTGTTCGCGTGCATGTGCGCGTTCGAAGCGGCTGCCATCTGGATGCATCTGCACGTGCCATGGTTCACCGAGCTGGGCATCGTCGTCGGCATCCACGACGGCGTTCCGTCATTGGCGCTGTGGGGTTCGTCGTTCGTCGGCGGGTCGCTCATCGCCATGCTCTTCTCGATTTTCATGGCATCGATGGCGTCGGAGTTCTTCAAACACGGCTACGTGAAGAACATGATCCAGGCGCGCGGCGGCAGAGCGTCCTATGCGCTTGCGTTCGTGGCATTGTGCGTGTTGCTGTCTGCGGCGATGACCGTGGTGGGCGTCGTGGTCACCGAGACGGGCGTGCGCATCGCGGGCGTGGCCCCGGCGCTTCCTTCGATCGGGGATTTCTTCCAGTGGCTGACCCAGGTGATCCTGTGCGTGACGGCTTACGCCGTGCTGACCGTCTTGATCGTGTTCGTGACGAAAAGCGAAGTGGCGGGTGTGATCGCGGCGTTGTTCTTCGGCGGCGGGGGAGCGGAGAATCTGACGATGTTCGTCTTGGCCAACGTTCCCGGAATGCCGGCCGTTATTCGCGATTGTCTCGACGGCTATCTTGCGGCCGACGTGTCGACGCTCGGGGCGGGCGGCATCTGCGATCCGCTTTCGTATGCGCAGACCGTCGGGACGATTCTCGTCGTCGGCGCGTTGTGCGTGCTCGTGATGCGTCGTCGCAGCTTGGGCTGATCGTCTGCACCGCGCGCCGCCTCATGCGCGGCGCGCACAGACGCTGCAACGGATGCGCCTTGCGGCTTTTGCGTTCGGGCGGTCGAGCGCCGCGCTAATCGCCTGTCGCTCGGTCGAAGGCGCGCGGCGTTTCAGGCGGGCATATCGTCATTGGAGTTTCGCGGCCTCGGGCGTACGAGGCCGCTTCGCGCGTATTCAAGAGAAAGAGAGGTGGCGCATCATGGTTTCGGTCGTCGTCGCGTTTGCCGCCGTATTGGCGGCATTCGTGCTGTCGTTCGTCGTTGTAAGCTATGAGCGCGAGCTGCGTTCGGTGGCGCGGTTTCTCGCCGAACGCGAGCGGGGGAGCAACGAGCGCATCTCCGTCGAATTTTCGACGCGCGGTATATCGGGGATAGCGAAGGCCGTCAATGCCGAGCTTGATGCTCAGCGCGATGCGCGGATCGAGCGGGACCGCCGCGAAGAGGCGTTCCGTCAGGATCTGGCTTCGCTTTCGCATGATATCCGCACGCCGTTGGCCGGCGCCCAGGGCTATCTGCAGCTTTGCGAGCGTGCAAGCAGCGATATCGAGCGCGCGCGGTGCCTGGCCGCAGCGCAAGACCGCCTTGCCGCCATGCGTGCTTTGACCGACGACCTGTTCGAATATGCGAAGGCGTCCGATCCGCAAAGCCCGCTTTCCGCGGGGCCCGTCTGTTTGTTTTCCGCCGTGGCCGATGTGCTTGCGGGCATGTATCCGCAGTTCGTCGAAAAGGGATGGACGCCCAAGCTCGATTTCGAGAGCGAGACGGCGTGCGTTTCCGCCGATGCTGAATCGCTTGCGCGCGTGTTTTCCAACGTGCTCTCGAACGCTCTTCGTCACGGCGCGGCCGCGCCCTGCATCGTCCAGCGCGCCTCGACGGTCACGATATCGAATCGCGTCGTCGATGCCGCCTCGATCGAACCCGCGTGTCTGTTCGGTCGATTCTATCGTGCCGACACATCGCGTGCGGGCGGCGGGTCGGGACTCGGGCTTGCCATCGTGGCGCAGCTGTGCGAGCGCATGGGCGGATCGGCTTCCGCGCGCCTCGAAGGCGACGTCTTGTCTATCGAGCTGCGTTTCGACCGGACCTAAGCGCCGCCTCGCTACGCGATGCCGGCCCCGTTTTCCTTCCCCGTACGTCCTGCGCATTGTCGCTTCTCTTGAAATCGGTAACAATTGTGTGACAGGGGTCGTCCGCTCCTTTCCACGCGTCCCCTGCAAGTAGAATCAGCTTTCTGTACAAATGTTGATTATCTTGGCAAAGGAGGAGCGAGTGGGCAACATCCTGCGCGTGTTCGTGCGCGACGTGAAACGCATCGCGAAAACGCCTGCGGCCTGGCTCGTGGCGCTGTTTCTCATCGTGCTGCCTTCCCTGTACACCTGGTTCAACGTCATAGGTTTTTGGGACCCGTACGATAATACGGGAAACCTGCGCGTGTGCGTGGTCAACGAAGACGCAGGTGCAAGCGACGAAGCGCTCGGAGATTTGGATCTGGGCGATCAAGTGGTCGAACAGCTGAAAGAGAATAAGCAGCTGGGGTGGCATTTCGTCGACCGCGACGAGGCCATGCGCGAAGTCGAATCGGGCGAGGCCTACGCGGCTTTTATCATTCCCGAGGATTTCAGCTCCGATGTGACCACGCTTCTTTCAGGCGATTTTCAGCAGCCTGAGCTGGAATATTACGTGAACGAGAAGGCGGGGCCCGTTGCGCCGAAGATCACCGACACCGGTGCCACCACCCTCGACAACACCATTAACGACACCTTCGTATCGACCATCAGCTCGACGGTCGTCTATGCGATCGACGAGGCTATGAAGGAGGCCGACGCCGATTTCGAGACCACGCGCGGCAATGCGGTCGTTCGTCTGGACGAAGCCGCGGCCGACATCGCATTGGCTCGCGATTCGCTGAGCAATCTGGCGACGGCGGCCGACGAAGCCGTCGAGAAGACCGCCGCCGCCCAAAAAGCTCTCGAAGATGTAAAGGCGCAGGTCGTGCTTTTGGGCAAAGGGCTCGGCCAAGTGTCCGAGCTTGCAGGAGACGTGAACAGGGGAATCGTCACGTTTTCCGGCAACGTGGGCGGCGTGCTCGATCACGGGTCCGTGTTGCTTTCCCAGGCCTCGTCAAAGACGAACGAGGCTATAGGACAGACCACGTCGGGCATCGTCGCCGCGACGGGCCACGTGGACGCCGCCGTGGGCCGCGCCCAGGCCGTGGTGGACGAAAACGCCCGCATCATCGCCCTTCTGCGCGAAATCCAGCAGGCGCTTCCGGGCGATAGCGCCGCGTCCGGCAGTATCGATGTCGTGGTGACGTCGCTCGAGGAGCGCAACGCCGAGGCGAATGCGACGCTGGGCGCGCTGCGCGACCTTTCCGCCGGCGTGTCGGGAACCGCATCGTCGGTGGGCGACGCGGCGGGTTCTGTGAACACGGCCGTTCAGCAGACGCTGACCAACGTGGACGGCTATCGTGCCACGCTCTCCAACACCGCCATTCCCCAGGCAAGCGACGGTCTGACGCGGATCGTCGCGGCTACGAGCGGCTTCGGCTCGGCGGTTTCCAACCAGACGCTCCTGGTGGACCAGGGCATCGGCGTGCTCGATCAGCTGAAGGCCACGCTCTCTTCATCGGTCGATGCTTTGTCCCAGACCGATTCGCTGCTGGCCGACTTGCAGGCCGATTTCGAGACGGTCAAGACCGACGTGGCCGCGTTGGGGTCTTCGGGTTCGGTGGCTGCGCTCTTCGACGACGGTCGCATCGATGCATCCAAGGTCGCCGAGTTCATGCAGTCTCCCACCCAGGTGCAGACCGAGAACCTCTATCCCCTTAATTCGTATGGCTCGGCTATGGCGCCGCTGTTCATCAATCTCACGTTGTGGATCGGCGTGTTCATGCTGTTGGTGATCATGCGCAACGAGGTGGACGACGAGGGCATCCCCAACCTTACGATCGGTCAGCGTTTCCTGGGCCGCGAGATGCTGCTGGCGGTCATGGTGGTTCTGCAATCGATCGTGTGCTGTGCGGGATGCCTGGTCATAGGGGTGCAGGCGATCAACGTGCCTGCATTCTTCCTGACCGCGGCGATCTGCTCGTTGGCATACCTTGCTGTCCAATACACGCTTGCTACCACGCTTCAGCACATCGGCAAGGCGATCTGCGTGATCTTGGTGTTCGTCCAGATCCCAGGCGCCACGGGTCTGTATCCGATCGAAATGACGCCGAGCTTTTTCCAGACGGTCTACCCGGTATTCCCGTTCACCTACGGCATCAACGCCATTCGCGAAACCACGTGCGGCTTCTATGACGGCGCGTGGCTGCAAAGCGTCGGCATGCTGCTGTTGTTCCTGGCGGTGTTTTTGACGGCAGGTCTGGTGGCGCGTCCGTATTTGGCGAATTTGAACCATCTGTTCGCGCACCAGATCGAGGAAAGCGACATCATCAACGGCGAGCCCGTGCAGCTGCCCGAGCGCCGTTACCGCATGGCGCAGCTCATCCGCGTGCTTTCCGACCGTGAGGAATACCGCAGCGCCATCGCCGCCCGTGCGGCGCGTTTCATGAAGCTGTATCCGAAGTTCAAGCGGGGTGCGGTGGTCGTAGGCATCCTGGTGCCCGTGGTGGTGACGCTCGTGTTCGCCATCACCGAGACCGAGAAGGTGGTCATGCTCACGGCATGGCTCGTGTGGATCGTGGCGATCATCGCTTTCCTCGTGGTCGTGGAATATCTGCGCGACAGCCTCGAGCGCCAGGTGTCGCTCGAGGCCATGAGCGACGAAGAGGTGCGTTCGCTGTACGCCAGCCGCAACGACGTGTGCGCATGCGATGCGCCTGCGGGATGCGGGGGCGATGTTCGAGTGCGCGCCTCGGCCTATGCGGGCGGTCGACGTATGTCCGATGATGAAAGGAGCCGGCGATGAGAAATATCTGGCGCCTTTTTACGGGCGACCTGAAGCGACTCGGCCATAACGTGATCACGGTGATCATCGTGTTGGGCCTGGTGGCCATACCGTCGCTGTTTTCGTGGTACAACCTGATCGCGTGCTGGAATGTGTTCGACAACACGGGCAACCTCAAGGTGGCCGTAGCGAATTCCGACGAAGGGTACAAAAGCGACCTGGTGCCGCTGGAGATAAACGTCGGCGAACAGGTGGTTTCGGCATTGCGCGCCAACGACCAGCTGAAGTGGACGATCACCGACGAAGAGGACGCCATCGACGGCGCCCGATCGGGTCGCTATTACGCGGCGGTGGTGATTCCTTCGAGCTTCAGCCGCGACATGATGACGTTCTACTCCGACGACGTCGAGCACGCCAAGATCACCTACTACACCAATGAGAAGAAGAACGCGATCGCGCCGAAGGTGACCGATCAGGGTGCCGACGGCGTATCGGCCCAGGTGAACACCGTGTTCGCGGAGACGCTTTCGGAGGTAGCGCTGGGAATCGCCACCACGCTCGCCGACTATGCGGAGAATTCCGACATGGGCGGACGCATCGGCGAGCTGGCCGTGCATATCGACAACGTGGGCTCCACCATGGACAAGGCGTCTTCGGTGCTGACCATGTATTCGTCGGTGCTGGGGTCGGCTCAAAGCCTCGTCGACGATTCGGCGGCGCTGCTCGGTCAGGTCAAAAACGAGGCCGACGGCGTGAAGGATTCGGTGTCGGATATCAAGGCGGCTGCGGGCGATGTCGGCGACGCCATCGGCACGTCGGCTTCGGCGCTTTCGACGGCTATCGAACAGAGCGCCGCAAGCTACGGCGCGGTGGTCGATTCGGTGGACGCCGCGTTCGATTCGGCGTCGTCGTTGGCGTCTTCGTCGGCTTCGCAATTGACTTCGGCCGCTTCGAGGGTCGACGGTCAGATCGGCGATTATCGCAATATCATCGAACACCTCGAATCGCTTAAGCCCCTTTTGCCGAGCGCGGCGCAATCGGCGGTGGATACTATGACGGCGCGCCTGAACGCTTCGATCGCGTTGCAGGAGCAGTTGCGCGATTCGCTTAATTCGGCGGCGGCCGATATCGAGGCGGGCCGCACGAACACGCAGGCCAAGCGCGATGAAATCAAGGGTCTTGCACAGCAGGCGAAGGATGCGCTGAGCGGCGCCAAGGCCGATTACGACACGCAGCTCAAGCCCGACATGGAGGCTCTGTCCGACACCGTCGGCGAGGCGAGCGCGACGTTCTCTTCCACGGCGGCGACGCTTGACGCCACGGCGTCCGATCTGTCGGGTGCGGCGGGTTCGGTGTCTTCGGGCATCGGCGACGCCAAACAGAAGCTCGATGCGGCAGCGTCGGATTTGTCGTCGTCGGCGCAGCGCATGCATGACGCGGGCGCCCGCATCGCCGAGGCGGCCGCCAGCGGCGACGTCGAGGCCTTGCGCGCGGCGATCGGCTCGGATCCGTCCGCCTTGGCGAAGGCGGTTTCGGCGCCGGTGAAGCTGGACAGGCATGCGGTGTATCCGGTCGACAACTTCGGATCGGCCATGACTCCGCTGTACACGACGCTCGCCCTGTGGATCGGCGCGCTGCTGGTCATGGTGACGCTTAAGGTGACGCCTTCGAAGCGCATCCTCGACCAGATGGGCCACGTGCCCGCATGGCAGCAGTTCATCGGGCGCTTCGGCGTGGTGGCGCTGATATCGCTCATGCAGAGCACATGCGTGAGCGTGGGCAATATGGTGTTCCTCGGCGTGCAGACCGCGAATCCGTTCCTTTACCTGTTGTGTTATTGGGTATCGGGATTGGTGTTTGCGTTCATCATCTACACGCTGGTGGTGTCGTTCGCCAACTTCGGCAAGGCCATTTCGGTGTTCCTGCTGATCATCCAGGTGTCGGGCGGCGGAGGAAGCTATCCGCTGCAGTCTCTGCCGACGTTCGTGCAGGAGCTCAGCCCGTATTTGCCTGTCACGCATGCGGTCAATGCCATGCGCGCGGCCATGTTCGGCGTGTACAATGGCGACTTCTGGACCGAGATAGGCATCTTGCTGCTGTTCACGGTGCCGTTCATCGTGCTGGGCTTGGTGCTTCGCACGCCGTTGATCAAGGTGGTGTCGAAGTTCGTCGAGATGGTGGAAAGTTCGAAGGTCATGTAGCGCTGCATCGCGTCGCTGTGGAGGCGGCGCTCGGCGCGATGCTGGGGCCGATGTATCCGATGGGTGCGTTCTTCAGGGGGGGGGCGCACCCATTTTTTATGCTTGGGAAGCGGCGGGCTGCGTCGCAACGCCGGCGGACTTTCGGTTTCGCGGGAAAGGCGGGCGTTGGGGTCCGTGCAGCTGCATCCGACGGCCGTGTCGCGGCGTACTTTGGAAAAAAGAGGCCTCCGAGGCCAAAAAATGCGAGGTTTGGCACGCCGCCGCGCCGATTCCCCGCTATCGGGCTCAAGTTAATACCCGGTTGAATGATGTATGTGGTATATCGTTGCGTTCGTCCCGTCGAATGGCAGCGTATTTGCTCATTCGAGTGGCAGACCCTCGAAAAAATGGCCTGAGACGCCCCTTTTTTTCCAAGAAACCCCCTCCGGCCGCAGCGGGGGAGGAATGAGGCCGTGCCGTCTTGGCTCGGCGGTGTCCGCCATGCGGTTTCTCGTGTGCCTGAGGGGCGCTTTTCAAGGGCGTGTATCCCGGTCGGTTGTTCGACCGCTCGTGTGCAGCGAAACGGCGCGCTTGTTCGTGGAGGCGTTACGGGATTCGGCGTCGTCGTGACGCGCCCCTTCTCGCGGAGCCTTCTGCGCATGCAAAACGGCCCGACGCGGTAAGACGTCGGGCCGTTTCGGAAGAGGGAGCCGTTTCGGGGCGGATGAAGAGGCTTGGGCGGTTCTATTCGGCGGCCAGCTCGCGGCGGCAGGAACGCTCGGCGATCAGGCTGCGGCCGATGCGGGCGAATTCCATGAGGAATCGCACGAACACGTAGCCGACCATGGCGCAGGCAAGGACGGTTTCGATGCCGACCAGCACATGGAGGGCGGCGGGGTAGACGATTCCGGCGTTCGCCAGCATGGTGAGCGTGCGGTCGAGCGCGGTGGCGGTGATCACGAAGGGAAAGGTCATGGCCGCATAGCTGGGATAGAACTTCAGGCGCAGGAAGTGCGGCAGGCGGATGAGCACGGCGACCAGCAGCAGCTGGGCCAGCACGGCGAGCACGCAGGCGAACACGGGGTTCGGGATGGGCTCGGTAGCAAGGTAGCCTGCCAGCGAAAGGCTCATGGGCGCGGTATAGATACAGAACAGCGGACGTGCGCCTTCTTCGACGGGATGCTTGGCATAGCGGACGGTCACCATCACGAGCAGCGCGGCGTAGGCGACGAAGCCGAACCAGAAGATGGCAGAGCCCAGGCGCTCGAGTCCGTAGACCGGCGAGCTCACCGACGCCACGACGATGCCCACGTAGCAGATGAAGTAGGTGGGATAGACCTTGGTCAGGTCGAATGCGCGCAGATGATACACGGTGAACCAGGCCATCAGCACGAAGTGCGCGATCACGGCGCAGGCCCAGATCGCGAAGGCGGGAACATGGGCGAACGGGGCGAGATAGGTGCTCAGCTGCATGGCGGTCATGAGGAAGGTGGCGCTCACGCTTGCCAGGATGGGGTTCTCGAAGTCCTCGCGGATGCCGGCGGAATCGCTGAGCAGACGCGCGGCAAGCAAGATCGTCAAAGCGAAGGAGCATAGGCCGCATGCCGCGTAAGCCGCTGTCGACATAGGTTTGAGCAGAATGCCCAGCGCGGCGAGGCCGAGGGCGAGACCGCCCGTGGGGATAGGTACCTTCTTCAGAAACTCTCGCATGATCGCTCCTTATCAATCGGGCGGCTCTTTGCGCCGCCGTTATTTCGATGGGCTTATCTTGCGCCTGTCTGTCGATGAAGTAAACTTATGATTACTAATGGTACGAATAGTTTTACTTATGGTTATCGTGCGGGCGTCGCGGCGGCTCGGCGTTTGTCGCGCGCCCGCGAGAAAAGCGTTCAGGAGGATGCCATGCTCGATACCCGCGTCGCCACGTTTCTGGCCGTGTGCCGTACGCTCAACTACACCCACGCCGCCCGCGAACTCAGCCTGACGCAATCGGCGGTCTCGCAGCATATGGCCTATCTCGAGCGGGCCTACGGCGCCAAACTGGTATCGATCGAAGGCAAGACCATGCGCCTCACCGAGCAGGGAAGGCTGCTGCAGCGGGCCTTCCTTTCGTTCGCGCACGACGAAGCCCTGCTGCGCCGCCGCATCGCCGCCGTCTCGTCGGACGAGGTGGTGTGCCTCAACGTGGGCACCACGCTTACGGCGGGCGAATACATCGTGGCGCCCGCGCTGGCGCGCTCCCTGAAGCGCAATCCGCGGTTTCGCGTCACGGTGACGTCGCGCAGTACCGACGAGCTGCTCGAGCTTATGGACAAAGGGTCGATCGACTGCGCCTTCGTGGAAGGCATCTTCGAGAAGAGCGCGTTCGCGTGGGATCTTCTATGCGAGCAGGAGCTGGTCTGCGTCTGCTCGCCCGAGCATCGGCTGGCGGGAACGCGCTGCCGTATGGAAGACCTGTTCGGCGAGCCGTTGATCGTACGCGAGAAGGAGTCCGGCTCGCGCGCGGTGCTCGAGCACGCTTTGCGCGGGCGCAATCTCACGTTGGCGTCGTTCGCCGATGTGGTCGAGGTGTCGAGCATCGGGATCATCAAGGCGTTCGCGGCGGAAGGGTTGGGCGTGTCGTTCGTTTACGAGGCGGGCGTGTCGGCCGAGCTTGCGTCAGGGGCGCTTGCACGTATCGAGGTAGAAGGCGACGCGATCGTGCATGACATCTCGTTCGTCCGCCCGAAGGAAAGCGTGTTCGAGGACGGGTTCAGGGGGTTCTTCGAGGGCGTGCGCAGCGAATTCGGCGCTTGAACCGACCGCCGCTCGGGTTCGTAGCGAAGGGGTATTGCCCGGCTTTCAAGGTTCTTTCTGCAAGAAAGGCCTCTCCGATGCAGCGGAGAGGCCTTGCGGGTTTTATATGGCGCCCCCGGCGGGATTCGAACCCACAACCATCGGATTAGAAGTCCGGTGCTCTATCCATTGAGCCACGGGGGCGTGACGGACGCGATCGATGCGCGACCTTGGGCACGGCGAGTCGTTGATGAAGAGGACGAATGCGTGCGGCTCTTTATTATAGCGGAAACAAAAAAAGGAAATAATTGAAAAATGCTCTTGCAAAACGGTAAAGAGGTCTGTATATTATCCACTTGCACATTGCGTGTGACGTGGTGGGTGTGGCCTAGTTGGTTAGGGCGCCAGATTGTGGCTCTGGAGGTCGTCGGTTCGAATCCGATCACCCACCCCAGATTTTTTAAATTGGCTCTTGCGTAATTCGAAAGAATAGTCCACAATAGCCAAGCGCTTCAGCCACGAAGTGCAGAACCTTTACATATGCTTTTTCGGATCGTTAGCTTAGTTGGTAGAGCAGGGGACTCTTAATCCCAAGGTCCGGGGTTCGAGTCCCCGACGATCCACCAGATAGCAACAGGGCTGGAGGCGAAAGTTTCCAGCCCTTTTTAATTGTTCGGATCGCATGGCGGCGAAAACGCCGTATACTGTTCCGAACCATCAAAACGAACCGTTAATGTATACATTCAGGGAGCTTTGTTACAGAATGCTTGCAACAGGGGGCTCTCTGCATGTAAAATCGCGGTTCGTTGTCAAAGAAGATGCAGGGTTTCCGTGCTGACAGGTTGAGAAAGGCAGGCGAGCAATGAGCGAACTGATGAGGTATAAAGGCAGGCGCTCCTTGATTACCGGCGTGAGCCTCGAACCCGGTCAGGTGTACGAAATCGTCCCGCTCGACAGGAAATACGGTCGCGACGGTTTTTGGGTCGAGGTTACTGACGGCAAGGATAAATGCCGTTGTCCGTACGAGGATAAAGAAGCCTTTCTGAATAACTGGGAAATGGCTAACGGGGCGCTCTAGGCGCCCTTTTTTATGCCCCGATCGCGCTCTCGTACTGTCCCGGGCGGTCTTGCGCGTCAAGCTGTCGACGATCCCGCTAAAAGAACATAGGCGGAGAAAAGGCCTCCCCGCCGATCGGCGGGGAGGCCTTCGCCTTGCACGGCACCGTCTGGCTCCGCGTGAAAAAACGCTCGAAGCGGCATGCTACTTGAGAGTGACCTTCTCGATGACCGCCATGTCGGCCATATCCGTGCTGGATTTGCTGACTTTCTCGCTCTTCTTGAATGCCCAGCTGTTGATATAGCCGTCGAAATGAACCATGTTCTCCTTGAGCTCCGTGACGCTGTCAGAGGTCCTATCGAACGTGTCGCTGCGCCAGATGTTGTTGTTCTTCGGCTGGGCTGCGGGTTTCAGGTCAAGGCTGACGCTGGTAAGGATGTATCGTGGCATATCGGGATAAAACATCGCGATTTCGGAATGCAGGGAGCGGTTGCCTGCCGAGCGAGCTACAAGCGATTTGGCGCCGGTCGTGGACATATGGATCGACTCCCGCTTCGGCGAGGCGGAGTCGTTGTGCCAAGCGATGAAGGGCATGTCCGCATCGTAGTCGAACGTGCGGCCCCTCTTCTTCGATTTGGCGAAGGCGCGATCCCATTTCACGGTGGACATGCTGCCCGTGCAGAAGGTGTACCACTCGTTGGTCGTGTAGCAGAAGTACGCCTTGCCGGTGGGCTTCGCAAGGCCGCTGTCTTCGGCACCGTCGTCGGATTCGGCCTGGTCGGCGTTGACGACGTCGTTGAGGTGGGCCGCGTCCAGCGTGAGCGATGCATTGCCTTCGCCGTCGGTTTTCACCTGGGCGTTGGGAAGGTCTTGGCGGGTGCCGTCGGGTGCGAGCACCGTAACGGCCAGATTTCTCGCCTCAACGGGGTCTTCGTCGTTATGCAGGGTCATGTCGACCGTGACGGAGCCGTCGTCTGCGATTTCTTCGAAACGAACGCCGGCTTTCTCGGCTTCTTCGTATTGCGCCAGAAGCGCGGCATCGATATCGGACGTGTCGTTGCGTTCGAGCGTCACCGCATTGGCGTTTCCGCCAGGGTCTTCCGATGCGCTCGTCGGCTGTGCGGCCGCGGGCTCGGTCTTCGCGGGTGTTTCCTCCGTCTTGTTGTCTAGAGGCTCTTCGCTCTTGCAGCCGGCGATGGGCGTGAACGCAAGGGCGAGCGCTGCTGCGAGAAATACGCAGAGCGCCTTTGAACGGCGAGCGGTGCTGTACGGCATAGCTGCCCCATTCAGCGGTTTTGGCTGCGAAATCGCATGATGCGCGGAATATACACGCTGGTTCAGGGCTCGGGACGCTATTCGTCGAGGTATTCGCCGAGCAACGGATTCGCATGAATCGTTGCGTGCCGTGAAAGCCGCGGCGCCTCCTTCGTCGTCATATTTTTTCATCCGCTATTTTCCGCGCGGACCGTATCGTTTTACGAATGGGGTTTCCTCGAGCGGCGAACTTGATATATAAAGAAAGGTTGTATCTATCAATACGGTTCGGCCTCGACTTCTGTATCCGTCGGGAGCCGAACGCAATGCGTGTTCGCCGGAGGTCATTGGTGCGTCGGGCTTGCAGGGCCCGGCCGTCCGATGCGGCGAGGGTTTGCGGCTTCGACGGATGTTCTACCGTGCGGCTATCGCGCGTAGACGTTTGCGGCCTGCATGCGACCGGCCGCGTGCGGATGCGCGATAAGCACTGCAATGCAAGAGGAAGTGGGGATTCGTGGAAAAAACAAACGAAGCGAAAAAAGGCGGAATGAGCCGCATGCAGCTGCTGATGCTCGGCGGCATGCTGTTCTCGATGTTCTTCGGCGCAGGCAATCTGATCCTGCCGCCGCTGTTGGGCTTGCAGGCGGGTACCGACGCCGCCCCCGCCACGGCGGGCTTCTTGGTGGCAGGCATCGGCCTGCCCGTACTGGGCATCATCGCGGTGGCCCTGGTGGGCGATATCCGTCAGCTTGCCGGTCGCGTGCATCCTCTGTTCGCATCGGTGTTCATCGCGACGGTCTATCTGACCATCGGCCCCTTCCTGGCCATTCCGCGTACGTCTACCACGGCGTTCGAGATGGTGAAGCCTCTGATCCCGGGCGGCGACTCGTTCGTGGTCGCCGCGGTGTTCTCGGTGGTGTTCTTCGCCATCGCGTTCTTCCTGGCGCTTCGCCCCGGCATGTTGTCGCGTATCCTGGGCCGTTTCTCCGCTCCCGCGTTGATCGTCCTGATCGCGCTCGTGGTGGGTGCGGCTCTGTTCGCGGGTGCGGCCGACGCGCCGGCGCCGCGCGCTCCGTATGACGGAAACGCCGTGTCCGAGGGCTTTTTGGCGGGCTATCAGACCATGGACCTGCTTGCCGCCCTGTGCTTCGGCATCGTGGTCGCTTCCAACGTGAAAGAGCACGGCGTCACCGACCCCAAGAAGGTGACGGGCGCCATTTCCGTCGCGGGCATCATCGCGGGTGTCCTCATGGCCGCCGTGTACTGCGGCCTGTCTTTCGTGGGCCTTTCCATGGCGTCGTCCATGCCCGACGCCGCCAACGGCGCCGAGATTCTGGCCGCTTCCGCCAACCTGCACTTCGGTGCCGCAGGCTCCGTCATCGTGGCCGCGATCTTCCTGCTGGCTTGCCTGAACGTGTGCACGGGTCTCATTTCGTGCTGCTCCGAGTACTTTTCCGAGGTGTGCCCTCGCGTTCCGCTGCCTGTCTGGGCCGCTATCTTCGCGGTGTTCAGCTGTTGCGTTTCGCTGGTCGGTCTCGATTCGATTCTGATGTTCTCCGCTCCGCTGCTGGGCGCTCTGTATCCGCCGGCCATCGCCATGATGGTCATGGGCCTTGCCCACAGCGTGTGCGACAAGTCGCCCCGCATGTGGCCGTGGGTCGTGCTGTCCACGACGGTCGTCAGCGTCATTGTGGCGCTGCGCGATGCGTTCGCTCCCGACATGTGGATCTTCCTGGATGCGCTGCCGGGCGCCGATATGGGTCTGGGATGGATCGGCGTAGCCGTCATCGCCGCCTGCGTCGGCGCGCTGCATTCTTCGATCGAGAAGAAGCGCGCGTAAGCATATGCTCAAGCCTGAGGGCCGCCGTTCGTTCGGCGGCCCTTTTTGCGTTGCGGCGGGGCCTTCCGAGGGGCAGAAAAGAAAGTCGAAAAAATTTTAAAATTTCTCTTGGCATATGGGTAAGGCTTCTGTATACTAACAACTCGTTGCAACGGCAACAAACAACACGGGGTGTTAGCTCAGTTGGTTAGAGCGCCGGCCTGTCACGTCGGAGGTCGCGAGTTCGAGTCTCGTACATCCCGCCATCTGAATTCGAAAGAGTCGCTTCGGCGGCTCTTTTTCGTTATGGAACGTATGTCGCTTCCGTTCGCGTAACGCCTCGATTTTTCCCTAAGAAATTCCCGACCTCGTATTCGGGGTTCTTGTTTCGTCGGACGTTTCGGACGGTTGCCGTGCGCATGGAAAAAGCCCGCGTCCTGGATTTGTTTCCAGGACGCGGGCTTCGGTCGCTTGCGGGCCTCTTGCGGACCGCTTATACGGGGCGTCGCGTTTAACGCTGACGATAGTGGGCGAAGAAGTCTTGCAGGCTGTCCATGGCCTCGGCCAGCACTTCGATGCGCGGCAGATACACGATGCGGAAGTGGTCGGGTTTGTGCCAATTGAAGCCCTGGCCGCGTGTGATGAGAATCTTCTTCTGATGCAGCAGGTCGAGCGCGAACTGCTCGTCGTCGGTGATGTTGAACTTCTTCACGTCGATTTTGGGGAAGATGTAGAACGCCGCCTTCGGCTTGACCACCGAGATGCCTTCGATGTCTTTCAGGGCGTTGTAGACGAACTCGCGCTGCTCGTAGATGCGGCCGCCCGGCACCACATAGTCTTTGACGCTCTGGTGTCCGCCGAGGGCCGTCTGCACGATGGACTGCGCGGGCACGTTGGAGCACAGGCGCATGTTCGAAAGCATATTGATGCCCAGCATGAAGTCGCGCGCGCAGCGCTTTTCGCCCGACATGATCATCCAGCCCACGCGATAGCCCGCGATCATGTGCGATTTCGACAGGCCCGAGAACGTGACGCAGAACAGGTCGGGGGCGAGCGACGCGATCGAGATGTGCTCCTCGCCGTCCATGACCAGGCGATCGTAGATTTCGTCGGAGAAGATCATGAGCTGGTGCTTGCGCGCCACTTCGACGATTTCCTCGAGCACCTCGCGCGGATACACGGCGCCGGTGGGGTTGTTGGGGTTGATGATGACGAGCGCCTTGGTGCGTGGGGTGATCTTGCTTTCCATGTCGGCGATGTCGGGATACCAGTCGGCCTGCTCGTCGCACAGATAGTGCACAGGCGTGCCGCCTGCCAGCGTGGCGCACGCGGTCCACAGCGGGTAATCGGGCGAGGGGATCAAAATCTCGTCGCCGGTGTCCAGAAGGGCTTGCATGCACATCTGGATAAGCTCGGATACGCCGTTGCCGGTATAAATCGAATCCATGTCCACGTTGGGGATGTGCTTGATCTGGGCATACTGCATGATCGCCTTGCGCGCCGAGAACAGGCCGCGCGAGTCGGAATAGCCTTCGCATTCGGGCAGCTGCATGCGCATGTCGGCGATAACCTCGTCGGGCGTGCGGAATCCGAACGGCGCCGGGTTGCCGATGTTGAGCTTGAGGATGTGCTGGCCTTCGCGCTCGAGACGGGCCGCTTCGTCGACGACCGGGCCTCGCACGTCGTAGAGCACGTTGTCGAGCTTGGACGATTTCTTGAATTCACGCATCTGGGGGCTCCTTGAAGAAGAAGGGGAGGGCTGGTTCGGGTCGTCGGCGGTCGCAGGCCGCGCGTCGGCTCGCGTATCGGGCGCTTTTCCGGGTTCTGATCGCTGCGCGGCGCTCGGGGCCTCTGCGCGCTCCGTGCGGGCGGCTTGCGTGGCGTTGCGTGCGGCGGCGCGGCGCGGCGGCAGGGCGGGCTTTTCGCCGTCGGTGCCGCGCAGAAGCCATGCATCGTCTACATCGAGGATCGCCGCAATCAGAGCCGCTACGTCTTTGCGCGGAATGGTCTTGCCGCTGACGTATTGGCTCACCTGGCTTTTGCCGAGCTTCGATCCACGCGCGGCGGCGGCGCCGATTAAATCGGTCTGCTTCATGCCCGCGTCGGCCATGGCGTTTTTCAAACGGTCGGAAAAGGTCTCGGAAGTCACGGACCCTCCTTTGCGGTCGGATTGAACCGGATAAAGCTAAAAGTTCAATTTCGTTCATATAAGTTCAATTTTCGTGCAGTCTAGCACAGATGAAATTGAACTTACTTACGATTCGGTTCAATTTCACCCTATCCGGCGAACGGCCGCTTCGTGCGGCGCCAAGGCGAAGAAAAGAAAAGGCGCGCAGCCGAAGCCGCGCGCCTTACGTCGTCGTTGGTTTCGCGTGAAGCCGTTAGATGAGCTTGCCTTTGCAGTGGTCGATCATGTGCTGCAGCATCTGGGCGGTCCAGCCCTGGAAATCCTCCTTGCGCAGCTTCATCTCGCCGTCCACCAGCTCGTGGTAGGAAATCTTGGCGCGGTCGTAGCGCGTGGTGATGCTTGCTTCATCGCGGGTCAGGCAGCCTTCTTCGGCCCTGAATGCGCCCAGGCCCAGCAGGAGCTTGGGGTTGTACATGACGTGCGGTCGGTCCTGCTCGTCGAGGTAGGCGACGACGGCCTTGGCCTCGCCGATCTGGTTGGCCGCCAGGCATGCCGCGCCTTCGGTGGCGAGCAGGGTGTCCACCAGGTCCTGGGCGATCCGCTCGTCGGCCGGGGTGGCCTTCTCGCACGGTTTGGTCAGGATCGCTTCGTCTTTCACGAGCTCTTTGATCATGGGATGTCCTTCCCGTAGGGTTTCGAATCGTCCGGCTATGGTATCACGCTTTCGCCGCCGCCGCTCCGACTTGCGGCCGATGCGCCGGCGCGGGGCCGCCTACCTCGTTTTTTTCGGCGCGTAGGAGCGTTTTCGTGCGAAAAGATAGAGCGCGATCATAGAAACGCCGGTTATTCCCCATGTCACAGGATAGACCGTCATGAGATGGTCGAAGGTCGGAGCCGTTTGGAACAGGGTGAGGACGTAGGCGATCCTCAACACGCACGACCCGAGAATCACGACGACGGTCGGCGTCACCGACCACCCCATGCCGCGCATGCCGCTTGCGGCCACCTCGTACGTGGCGGTCATGCATTCCAGCAGCTCGACGCGCCACATGCGAATCGAGGCGTATCCGAGCGCGGCTGCTTCGGTGGTGAAAATGCCGAGCGAGAGATCCTCCATGCCGACGAAGACGGCGCTCAGCGCGGCGGCGGATACGATGGCGCCCGCCAAGCAGAGCTTCATGGCCTTATCGCACCGGTCGAATTTCTCGGCGGCGAAGTTCTGTCCGACGAAGGTGACGGCCGCCTGGGCGAAGGCGCTCACGAAGAAATACGTGTAGTATTCGAAGTTCATCGCCGCCGAAGACCCTGCGGCGGCATCGGTGCCGAAGCCGTTGATGAAGGCCTGGATGATGACGTTTGACACCGAGAATACGACGCTTTGCAACCCGGCGGGAAGGCCGATGTAGAGGATCATCTTCAACGAAGGGAAATCGATTCGGAGTCTGCGCGGGTCGAGCCTGAAGGCTTCTTCTTCGCGCAGGAGGAACCATACGACGAGCATGGCGCTTGCCGCATTCGATAGGTCCGTTGCGATCGCTATGCCCGCCACTCCCGCATCGAACACGACGACCGCCGCGTAATTGAACGCCACGTTGAGGGCTACGGCAACGGCCAGGGCGTACAGGGGCCTGCGCGTGTCGCCCTTCGCTCGAAGCACCGCCGACCCGAAATTGTAGATGAGGAAGAAGGCGATGCCGGCGAAGTAGATGCGCAGATAGCACGCCGCTTCGTCGCGAGCGTCGGAAGGCATGGACACGGCGTCGAGGATCGGGTCGGTTATGCATACGCCGAACGCCGTGAGCAATGCCGAGCTGACCAGGGCGAGCACCGCCGTGGTCTGCACGGCGTCTTTGATTCTGGCCGTCTCGCCATGCCCTATGCGGATTGCGATCGCCACGTTCGATCCGATGGACAGGCCGACGAAAAGGCCGATGAGCAGCGATATGACGGGTGCGACGCCTCCTACGGCGGCAAGCGCGGTATTGCCCACGAAACGGCCTGCGAAGACGGCGTCGGCGGAATTGAAAAGCTGCTGCAGAATGCTGCTCAAGGCGAGAGGCACGGCGAATACGATGATCTTCCCGAGAAGGGGGCCGTGGAGCATGTCGATGCCGTTGCGTTTTTTCGGTCGATCGCCTGAAGCTGTTTTCATGTGTTCGGCTTTCCGTCGTTTTCGTCGTTTCGCGCCCGGTCGGCGCATATGCGAGTTTACGTGTTCGTGCGCGCTCGAAGTCAAGCGTCGCCGACGTCGTTTTACGCGGAATTGATGCGCGTCGCCCAAGGGTTCGCCCATCCGGCGGCCTCGTCGCCCTTTTTCGACGGAAGCCCTGTCCCAGACGGTGCGGCATCGGCGGCATGCGGCGAGTTGGAAAACGGTTTTGCAAAATGTGTTGACAAGATGCCCCCCGTACCGTGTAATGCGCTGCGTGCAGTAACGACTGCACGGCAGGACAGGGGCAAGAAGTCCTGCGAATGTAATGACCGATGGGTGTCAAAAGGAAGGTAGAACCATGGGTGACAACGTCGTATTGGCGCGCAATACCGAAGACGCGCCGAAGTGCCCGATGTCTTCTCAGACCGTGGCGTTCTCGCACTACAACAACATCTCCGCTCAGCTGGGCATCGACCCGGCAACCGGCGAGCTCGTCGAAGGCGGCGTGCTCGAACAGGCCGCCCAGGCTTTCGCGAACCTCGAGTCCGTCGTCGAAAGCATCGACCATGTTCTCAACGACGTGGTCCGTATCACCGTGTTCGTCAAGGACATCCGCGACATGGATGACGTCGACGAAGTCCAGAAGATGTTCTTCCCGACCTACGCCCCCACGCGTACCGTGGTGGCCGTCGACGACCTGCCGTTCGGCGCCCTCGTGCAGATCGAGGCCCTGATCACTAACGGCGAGGGCACCATTCCCAACGAGCCTCAGGCGGGCGACCTGCTGAAGTATGTCAACAATACCCACGCGGCTCCGATGAACGTGATGTCTTCCCAGACCGTGGCGTTCTCCCACTACAACAACATCTCCGCCCAGCTGCCGATCAACCCCGGCACCGGCCAGATCGTCGAGGGCGGTATCAAGGCCCAGACCGCTCAGTGCCTCAAGAACATCAAGGCCATCCTGAACAGCGTCGACGTTCCGTTCGACGACATCGTCAAGATCACCGTGTTCCTGCGCGACCTTGCCGATCTGGATGCCGTGAACGAGGTCTACACCACGTTCTTCCCCGATTCCGCCATCGCGCGCGCCGTCGCCTACATGCCGGCTCGCACCGTGGTCGAGGTCGCCGACCTGCCTCTGCACGCGCTCGTGCAGATCGAGGCCGTGGTTTCCCACGGCGACGGCACCCCGCCGCAGGCCGTCGAAGACCGCCATGGCCTGATTCTCGAGGCTAACAACACCGACGCCGCTCCGAAGTGCGCCCTTTCCACGCAGACCGTGGCGTTCTCGCACTACAACAACATCTCCGCCCAGTACGGTATCGACCCCGCCACCGGCAAGCTCGTCGAAGGCGGCGTGAAGGCCCAGGCCGTCCAGGCCCTGAAGAACATCAAGGCCATCATCGAATGCGTCGATCACGTGATGGAGGACGCCGTCAAGGTGAACATCTACGTGAAAGACCTCGCCGACATGGACGCCGTGAACGAGGCGTACAAGGAGTTCTTCCCCGAGGGAACCCCTGCCCGTCGCGTCGTGGGCGTGAAGAATCTGCAGGGCGAGGCCCTGGTCATGATCGACGCCATCTTCGGCAACTTCGAAGGCACCCCGCCGGTGAAGTAGATCCGATCAGGACAGGCTTTGCGGCAGGCGCGACGCACGGCGTCATGCAGTGAAATGAAAAGGACCCGAGAGCATTCTCGGGTCCTTTTCATGTGCGGGCGGCGACGAGCGCGTTGCGCGGGGCTAGCGTCCTTCGATGCTTTCGAGCATATCGATGGCCAGGTCGAGTCCCAAGACGATGCACTCGTCGCACGGGCGCAGCGGCGTGGCGCCGTCGGTCGTCTTGATGTCTGCGCACAGCGTGGAGCCGACGGTTTCGCGGAAGCGGTCGACCATCTGCTTGGTCAGCGCATAGGTGTCCTGCTTGCTGGTGGGGTCGTCGTAGCCGTTGCTGCGGGCGAGCCCCGCCACCATGGCCGCGCCTGCGATGGCGCCGCAGGTCTCGGTGAAGCCGCCCATGCCGCCGCCGAGGCCTTCTGCGGCGCGGAAGACGTCGCGTTCGTCGGTATTCACGAACGGGGCGAGGGTGCAGGCGACGCATTGCGCGCAGTTGAAGTTGCGGGCGTGCAGCTCGAGCGCGTGCGCGGCGAGGGCTTCGCGGTCGAAGGCGGGACGGGCAGGGTTTTCGGTAGTCATGGCATCTCCTCGGGCCGTTGTTCTGCTGTGCTATGGATTGTACGCCGCCGTGCGTCCCGTATGAACGAGTTCGGTATTTCGATCGAAACTCGGGCATATTGCATGGGTCGCCGCCGAATGGAGTACAATAAACGGATGCTTAGTCAACAACGAGCCGAAAGGACCGTCATGAGCGAAGAGTTGTATGTCGACGGCTTGGGGCTTGCCCCGGGCGTCATGGAAACCATCGTGGCAATCGCCGCTAAAGAGGTCGAAGGCGTCGCGAGCGTTGGTTCTTCGACGTTTTCCGGCATTCGTTCGCGCTTCGTGTCCAACGCGGCCGCCCAAGGCATCGAGGTCAGCATGAACGAGACCGAGGGCGTCGATATCGCCGTGCATGTCGATGTGTATTTCGGAAGGCCCATTCCTTCCGTCGCAGCCGAGGTGCGCCAGGCCGTCGCCGATGCCGTGGTCACGCAGGTCGGATTCAAGGTGTCTTCGATCGATGTCTATGTCGACGGCATCCGCTTCTCGGCATAACGCATAGCACGTATATAAGGATAGGGAATAGATGAAACGTCACGAGCGCTCTTTGGCGCGCCGCTGCGCGCTGCAGGTTCTGTATCAGAGCGAGATTCTGAACAAGCCGGCCGACCAGGTAGTCGAAGAAGGCCTGGTCCCCGATGAGGCAGGCATGGGCGATTACGCGCGCATGCTCATCATGGGGGTTTCTTCGCACAAGACCCAACTCGACCGCATCATCAGCGTCAGCTCGCAGAACTGGGCGATCGACCGCATGCCCGTGGTCGACCGATCCATTTTGCGCCTTGCCGCGTTCGAATTGAAATACGTGGACGATGTTCCCGTGTCGGTCTCCATCAACGAAGCTGTCGAGCTGGCCAAGGAATTCGGCGGTGAAGACGATTCCCATCGCTTCGTGAACGGCATCTTGGGCCGCATCGCGCGCGATAGCGAATCCGGCATCGATCCGACGCAGGTCGCCGAAGAGGAGCCTGTCGCCGGCCAGGTCGAGGGCGCAGGTACCTCGACCGACGCGCCGGTTCAGCCCGAGCCCGCGAAGGCGGACGAGGTCGCCGAGTAGCATGGATGCCGACGAGCAGACGCGCTCCGGCTTCGCTGCCATCAGAGACCGCCTCGACGAGATAGCGGCGCAGGTGCGCAGCGACGACATGCCCCTCGATGCCGCGCTCGATCTATACGACGAGGCGGTGAAGCTCGGTATGAAGGCGACGGAGCTTCTGGAAACCATCGAAGAGGGCGATCATGCCGAGTCAGGAGAAGAGGCGCGATGACGCCTCTTCCAGCCACGTGGCAAACACCCGCAAGCTAAGGCAGGATGTATGGAACACCGCATTCTTGACATGATATCGTCCCCTGCAGATCTCAAGCTCCTCACCGATGAGGAGCTTGCTATTCTCGCCTCTGAAATACGCGAGCAGATCCTCGAGACCACTTCGAAAAACGGCGGCCATGTGGCCCCGAGCCTCGGCGTGGTCGAAATCATCCTGGCGTGCCACAGCCTGCTCGACTGCCCTCATGACAAATTGCTGTTCGACGTGGGCCATCAGTCGTACGCCCACAAGCTGCTCACCGGCCGCCTGGATATTTTCGACACGTTGCGCCAGTACAAGGGCATGTCGGGTTTTCCGAAAGCATCCGAAAGTCCCTACGATGTGCATCCTTCGGGCCATGCGTCCGACTCGGTGTCGGTGGCGCTCGGCCTTGCCATGGCGCGCGACCTGCGCGGCAGCGACGAGAAGATCGTCACGATCATCGGCGATGCGTCCCTTTCGGGCGGCATGGCTTTCGAGGCCCTCAATCACGCCGGTCAGCTGCAGACGCCCATGGTGGTTATCCTCAACGACAACGAGATGTCCATCTCGCGCAACGTCGGCGCGTTGGCCAAATATCTCGGCCATAAGCGTGCATCGCGCGAATACACCCAGGCCCGCGACGGCATTCAGAGCGCGCTCGAGGCCCAGGGCGATTGGGGTCACGGCTTGGTCGATTTCGGTCGCAACGTGAAGGACTCGATCAAGCAGATGATCATCCCCGGCGAAATGATTTTCGAAAAGCTGGGCTTTCTGTGCACCGCCCCCGTTCCGGGCCACGACATCACGGCGCTTAAGCACACGTTGCGCGTGGTGCTCGACGCCGAGGTCCCTGTGCTCATGCATGTGGTCACGAAGAAGGGCATGGGCTATGAGCCGGCCGAGCGCCGCCCCGATGTGTTCCACGGCGTGGGCCCGTTCGACTTGGCTACCGGCGAGGTGAAGAAGTCATCGTCTTCCGCTCCCAAATACACAAGCGTGTTCGGCAAGGCCCTCGTGCGCGAGGCGGCCGCCAATGAGGACATCGTGGCCATCACGGCCGCCATGAAAGACGGCACGGGCCTCAACGAGTTCGCCGACAAATATCCGAAGCGCTTCATCGACACGGGCATCGCCGAAGAGCATGCCGTGGCGCTTGCCAGCGGTCTTGCTATCGGAGGCAAGAAGCCTGTCGTGGCTATTTATTCCACATTCATGCAGCGTGCGGTCGACCAGCTGATCATCAATAACGCCTTGCCCGATCTCGACGTGGTGTTCTGTCTCGATCGCGCCGGTTTGGTGGGCGATGACGGCCCCACGCATCACGGCGTGTTCGACATCGTGTACACGCGTATGATCCCGCATATGAAGGTTATGGCGCCTTCCGATGAAGCCGAGCTGGTGCATATGCTGCACACGGCGCTTTCGCTGCACGGCCCGGTCACGTTGCGCTACCCGCGCGGCGAGGCTCGCGGCGTCGAATTGCCCGAAACCCCGCAGATTCTCGAGGTGGGCAAATCGCGCACTACGCGCGAAGGCGACGATGTGGCCATCCTTGCGTTCGGTCGCATGGTGCAGGAGGCCGAAGGCGCATCCGATATCCTGGCCGCCGAAGGCATCGGCGTGCGCGTGGTCGACATGCGCTGGATCAAACCCTTCGACGAAGCCGCCGTGCGCGCCGCCGCCGAGGAGTGCTTGCTGGTGGCCACGGCCGAAGAAGGCGTGGTCGAAGGCGGCATCGGCGAGGGAATCTTGGAGGATTTGGCCGCCAACCCGCCCGCGAAAGTGCCGCCCATCTTGACGTTCGGCATTCCCGATCGTTTCGTCAGCCAGGGCAAGGTGCCCTTGCTGCATAAGGAAGTGGGCCTCGACGCCGAGAGCATGGCGAATCGCATCCGTGAAAAGCTTGCGTCCATGAGGGAAGCCTAGGGGCGCTGGGTCATATCGCAACGCAAGGAGGCGACGGAATTCTATTCCGTCGCCTCCTTCTTATGTGCTCGAATGCCATGTTCCGGTGTCGCTCGGCATGCGGCATCGAGTTAGCGCTGCCAGACCTCCGTGCCTGCGATGCTGACATTCGTTATGTCTTCAGGTGCGGCGAAGACGTCGAACACGTAGGTTTTGTGGACGCTCGTGGTGCCGTTATCGTTGGCGCGGCTTGCCGAGCCGCCTTCCGTCGCATCGATCACGGTGCCGTCGGCCAGAGAAATCAGGATGGGCAGATTCAGAATGCGGTCCATT
This sequence comes from uncultured Slackia sp., assembly GCF_959608125.1. Lineage (GTDB taxonomy): Bacteria > Actinomycetota > Coriobacteriia > Coriobacteriales > Eggerthellaceae > Slackia. The sequence goes on along the minus strand of NZ_CAUHPG010000002.1, from coordinate 116,838 downwards.
TCTGTTTCGTTCCAGTCGGACATCTTGCCGCTGTCCTGGTCTTGCCAGTCCATGACGTCATGTGCCGTGTAGTCGACGGTGATGCCGATGGGGGAGATGGCCACCGAATCGATATCGGCGCTCAGTCCGTTGTAATCGACGGAGAATCCGGCGGGAAGGTCGATGGTCGTATCGTCGTAATTCATCGTGAACTTGAGGTCCCAAGTGCCTTCGACGAGGGTGCGCAGACCATTTACGTCGTCGAGTACGCAGAGGTTTTCAAGATGCACGCGAGCGGTGTTGCCGATGATGCCTTTGCCGTTGAAGGTGTCGGCGGACATGCTTTCGACCATCTGAATGGCGTTGTCGTTCGGGTCGGCATCGTAGAAGTGGATGCTTCCGCCTCCGCCGTTCATCCAGTCGATATGAGTGCCCGAGGGGCCTTCGAACATCAGAGGCAGCGTGCCCGCATCGTTCGGGGTCACGTCGAAAGGCTCGCCGTCGTCGCGCGCGATGCTGAACACCACGACGTAATTGTAGCGGTCGCCCACCACGGCGTCTGCGGTCACGGTGACGCCGTTGCAGGTGGCGGATGCGCCGATGGGACGGCCGATCGCATCGATGACCTCGGTGGATGCCGGCGCGCCGTTGAACATGTCGTCGAGCAGCCCGTTCACGGTGGTCAGCGTGCCGGTCGCGGCGATCGCGCCGGCGCTTCCCACTACCAGGGCGCCCGCGAGGCTTGCGGCTGCGACGAGTTGCCAACGTTTCTTGAAGCGCGGTGCGCGCCTGTTCGTGGCGTGCGTCTGCGTGGCGGCGGGTGCGGGCACGGCGGCGGCGTCTGTCTCGCGTGCTTGGCGTTCGGCGATGGCCTGGGCCAGATCGTTTGTCATGCGTTCGGATGCTTCTTCGGAAAAGGCCATGGAGTCAAGGGCCTGTCGATATGTTTTATGCATGATGGCCTCCAGAGAGACTGAGGGTCGGTAGGAGAGGTCCCGTCGCCCGACGTGTCGGCGACGGGATGCGGGATGCCGCGAGCGCATTAAAGCGACTGCGTTGCGCCATGTGCGGCGTTCGTTGCCTTTCGGAATATCGACGGCGCTCGTGCCGCATGCTTTTTCGCAACGGGGTCGTCGTCTTCGGCTCCGTCGTTCGGTTCGGGGCCTAGCTCGGATGCCGCATCGCCCAGCAGGGAACGCAGCTTCGTGCGTCCGCGGCTCAAGTGCGCGGCTACCGCAGAGGCGCTGCGGTCGGTGAGGGCGGCTATCTCTGCGATGGAATACCCTTCGTAGTAGTGCAGATAGATCGATTCGCGGTATTTTTCATCGAGCTTCATCACCGCGTCGAGCACGTCGCTTCCCTCGGGCTCTTCGGGCGCTTTACAGTCGGCGGCAGCTTCGAGCGGGGCCGAGGTGCGACGATAGGAATTGCGAAGCAGGTCTTTGCAGGCATTGGCCGTCGCGCGCACCACCCAAGCTTTCTCATGCTCTGCGCTCTGGAACGGCTCGCTTCGTCCGATCAGCTTCATGAGGACGTTCTGGCAGATATCTTGCGCATCGTGCGTCGATTTCAGATATGTGAAGCTAAGGCGTAGGATTAGGTTCGAATACGTGGCGACCAGACGTCGTGCTTCGATTTCGGGATCGACGTGCACATTGCGGCGGCATGGTGCGGCGGCGTGCGCGTCGTATCGGTTGTTCATGCGCATGGCGCCCTCCTTCGGTTTGTTCGGTGTGCTTTGCAACGTTGCTCGCTTACAATACGAATGAGCGATGCGTTTTTTGACATCGCTTGAAAGAAAAAACGATTTTTCGAAGATGCCGTGCTGCGGCTTTGCGTCGGCTTCGGGCCGTGCGCGGCTTTGCCGCCTGTTCCGATCGGGTTCGCATCGCATGTCGCATCTTCGTCATTATGAAGAAAGGTCCGTCGTGTCGAATCGTGAATCCAGCGAAGTGAATACGCCGCGCCCTGCGCGCAAAGTCAAGCCGAAGAAGCTGCGGCTCGACGACCTGCTTGTCGAACTGGGTTATTTCGACGATCGCGGCCAGGCGCTGCGCGCCGTGCTGGCTCACGAAGTCCGCGTCGATGATGTGTATCCCACGAGCGCGGCCGTGATGGTGCGCGAGAACGCCGATGTGTTCGTGCGCAACAGGCGTGCGTTCGTCAGCCGCGGCGGACATAAACTGCAAGGTGCTCTGGACGCCTTCAAACAAAACGTCGAAGGCGCGCGCTGCATCGACATCGGCAGCTCGACGGGCGGTTTCACCGACTGCCTTTTGCAGGCGGGGGCGCTCAGCGTGGCGTGCGTCGACGTGAACTACGGACAGCTTGCATGGAAGCTGCGCGAGGACCCGCGCGTTGCGGTGTTCGAGCGCACCAATATCAAAACCGCTTCGCCCGAGGAATTAGGCGCGCCGTTCGACGTCTTGGTGGCCGATCTTTCATTCATCGGACTGGCGGGTCTGGCGCCGGTATTCGCGGCGTTGTGTGCGCAGGGCAGCGTGGTGCTCGCGCTGATCAAGCCCCAGTTCGAAAGCGCCCATGACGAAACAGATCGCGGAATCGTGCGCGACGAAGCCGTTAGATTGCGCGTGGTCGAAGAGGTGAAAGAGGCTTTTTCCGCTGCCGGATTCGCAATCGAAGGCGTGGTCGAAAGCCCGATCACGGGTGCTCAGGGCAATGTCGAATATCTGGTGAAGGCCGTCTATCAAGCATAACGGCCTTCACCAGAACTATACAACGTATAGAAGAACATCATACCTGGTAGAATGGTTTTGAGTCATACGCGAATTGAAGTCGAAGGAGGACGCTATGGCCGCCGAGCAAGGCAAGGGAAAGCCGCCTGCGAAACGTAAGCGTGGCACGCTGTCGAAGCAGCAGGTGGTCGCCGCGGCCTTCGCGCTCGTCGACGCCGAAGGGCCCGAGGCGTGCTCGATGCGTGCGCTGGGCGCCAAGCTCGGCGTGACCGCCATGGCGGTCTACGGTTACGTTCCGTCCCGCGAAGCGCTGCTCAACGAAGTGGTCGCCCGCTTCCTCGAAAGCGCCGATACGCGTGCATTGCGCGGCGAGCCGTGGGAGGAAACGTTGCTGCGCACGATGCGCTCGCTGCGGCACGCATGCGTGCGCCGTCCGCATTTCGCGCGTCTGCTCAACGATCCGTGCATTTCAGAAGGGCTCGAGCCGTACATGATGCGCCTGCGCGCGATTTATTTGGAGCAGGGCATGCCCGAAGAGATAGCCGTTCAAATGCTGAGCATCGCCGACGCGTTTTTCGCCGGCTTCTGCTTGCGTTCGCTTCAGCGCGTCGAGCGCGAGAAGGAGAAAGAGGAACGCAAAGAACGCGAGAAGCCGACCAAGCGCGGAGTGGCGCCGACGCCGGTTTCGGGCGCGGGCGACAACGCGCGCTTCGCCACCGAGTCGCGCGTGCCCGGCATGCTTACGGGCAGGCGCGTCGTTTCGACGCGCATCGTCGCGCCTAACGACCGTTGGAAACGTTCGGTGCGAGCGGGTTATTCCGAGCGCTCTTTCGAAAACGGCCTCTTCGTTATCATCGAAGGCATCCGCGCGGGCGCCGCGCCCGATCCTTGCCAGTGGCGCACTCCTTCTGAATAGCGTTTCCCCTCCGCGTATCCGACGCCCCCCGGAGCCGTGCGTCTGTCGGATCGCCTTGCTTCGCTACGGGTTGCCGACGGCATTCTTTCACGAAGGAAACGATTGCTTCGCGCCGTCATGCTCGCGTTTCTCCCTCGTTACACTGGCGATAGGGAAGAGAGAGAAAGGGGAAGCGATGGCTGAACCGTATTACCGTATGTCCGCGCAGCAGGTGCTTGACAAATTCGACACCTCGGCGGACGGCCTTTCGAGCGAGCAGGCCCGCACGCGTCTCGAGGCGCACGGGCCCAACAAGCTTGCCGAAGGGAAGAAGAAAAGCGTCCTTATGGTGTTCCTTGAGCAGTTCAAGGATCTGCTGGTCGTCATTTTGATCATCGCGGCGGGCATTTCCATGCTGACGGGGGATGCGGAAAGCACGCTTGTCATCATCGCCGTGCTGATTTTGAACGCGGTGCTCGGTACCGTTCAGTACATGAAGGCGGAAAAATCGCTCGACGCGCTCAAGAACATGTCGGCTCCTGTGGCGAAGGTGCTGCGCGACGGCGCACGCGAGGAGGTCGCAGGTCCCGACGTGGTGCCGGGCGATCTGGTCTTCCTCGAAGCGGGCGACATGGTGGTCGCCGACGGCCGCCTGGTGGAATGCTATTCGCTCAAAGTGAACGAAAGCTCGTTGACGGGCGAATCGGAAGCCGTCGAGAAGGGCGCCGAGGCCTTGTCCGGCGATTCCGTCGCTCTGGGCGACCAGAAGAATATGGCGTTTTCGGGATCGCTCGTCACATATGGCCGCGGCCTCATGGTGGTCACGGGCACGGGCATGCAGACCGAAATCGGCCATATCGCCCGCCTTATGAATCAGACGCAGCAGCGCAAGACGCCGCTTCAGCAGAACCTCGACGATTTCTCCAAGAAGCTCGCCGTGGCGGTTCTGGCCGTGTGCGTGCTCGTGTTCGCGCTGTCCATCTTCCGCAGCCATATGCCCGTGATGGATTCGCTGCTTTTCGCCGTGGCTCTGGCCGTCGCCGCCATCCCCGAAGCGCTTAGCTCGATCGTCACCATAGTGCTTGCCATGGGAACGCAGAAGATGGCCAAGGAAAACGCCATCATCAAAGACCTCAAGGCCGTCGAGAGCCTGGGCTCGGTGCGCGTGATCTGCTCTGATAAGACGGGCACGCTGACGCAGAACAAGATGACGGTGGTCAAGGCCTGGTTCGATGGCAAGGAGGTCGAAGCCGCCGACGCTTCGACGAGCGACCCGGTCGCCTTGCGTCTGATGCGCGCGGGCCTTCTGGCAAGCGACGCCACCACCGACGAAGAGACCGGCGCCGCGGTGGGAGATCCCACCGAAATCGCGCTGGTCGATTGGGGCGACGCGCACGGTTTGCGCGAAGAGGATGCCCGCGCCGCCTACGAGCGCCTGGGCGAGCTCGCGTTCGATTCCGACCGCAAGCTCATGAGCACGGTGCACGAAGTGGACGGATCGCTTCTCATGCTGACCAAGGGCGCCCCTGACGTGCTGCTCGCTCGTTGCGTGCGTATGATGACGGCCGACGGCGACGTCGAGATGACCGACGAGATGCGCAAGCGCATCGCCCGGGCCAACGACGACTTTTCGCGCCAGGGCCTGCGCGTCTTGGCGTTCGCGAATCGTTCCGTCGATTCCGTCGATGTGACTTTCGACGATGAACGCGACTTCACGTTCGTCGGTCTGACCGCCATGGTGGACCCGCCGCGCCTGGAAAGCGCCCAGGCCGTGGCCGACGCCAAGCGCGGCGGCATCCGCACCGTCATGATCACGGGCGACCACAAGGTCACGGCGGCCGCGATCGGCCGTAGCGTCGGCATCTTCGAAGACGGCGACATTGCGCTCGAAGGCACCGAGCTCGACGCCATGACCGACGAGCAGCTCGACGAAATCCTGCCTAAGGTGTCGGTGTATGCACGCGTGTCTCCCGAGCATAAAATCCGCATCGTGTCGGCATGGCAGCGCCGTGGCTGCATCGTTTCCATGACGGGCGACGGCGTGAACGACGCTCCTGCGCTCAAGCGCGCCGACGTTGGCGTGGCCATGGGCATCACGGGCACCGAGGTCAGCAAGGACGCGGCCTCCATGGTGCTTGCCGACGACAATTTCGCCACCATCGTGAAGGCCGTGGTGAACGGCCGTAGCATCTACGCGAACATCAAGAGCTCGATTCATTTCCTGCTGTCGGGCAACATGGCGGGCATCATGGCTGTGCTGTTCGCGTCGCTCATGGCGCTGCCCGTGCCGTTCGCGCCGGTGCACCTGCTGTTCATCAATCTGTTGACCGACAGCCTTCCCGCGATTGCGCTCGGACTCGAACCCGCGCGCAAGGGCCTGCTCGACCAGAAGCCGCGCGACCCCAAGGCATCGATCCTCGACGCACCGCTCGCGCGCAAGGTCGTCTGGCACGGCGCTCTGATCGCGACGGCGTCTATGGCGGCGTTCTTCCTGGGTCTCAACGCCGGCGGCGCGGCCCCCGCGTCCACCATGGCGTTCGCGACGCTCGCGCTGGCACGCCTGTTCCACGGCTTCAATTGCCGTGGCGAAGAGTCCATCTTCAAGCTGGGCCTGTTCACCAATAAATGGGTCCCGCTGGCATGGCTGGGCGGGTTCGTCCTGCTGGCGCTGGTTCTGTTCGTCCCGTTCCTGCAGAGCGCGTTCTCGGTCGCTTCGCTGACGGGCATGCAGTTCGTCCAGATCATCGGCCTGGCGTTCGCTCCTACCGCGATCGTGCAGATCGGCCGCCTGATCAAGGGGGCGTTGGCGAAGTAGGGTTTCACGTGCGAGGCGATGCCAATCGCGTGAGGCAATATCGACAATGAGACAAGGGGTTTACGGCCTGTCTCGCCGGAAGGCGGGGCGGGTCGTATTCGTTTTGCGCGAGTGCTTTCCTCCTGCCTTCGTTCCCGCCTACTTTCTTCCAAAGCCATCCCCGCCATTCTCGAAATACCGAATCTTGTCGTGAAAATCGACAAGATTTGTAATTTCTTGCCGTTTCAAACGACAAGATTTATAATTTTCTTGTCGCGCGAATCGACAAGAAATGGAAGGGGGAATCGTGGTTTCGCAGTTTCATTCCGTCATCGTCGACAAACTTTCCGAGTTCTACGATCAAGGAATCCCCGATGTTTTTGAGAGGGATGTTTCTCTCGGCGAAATCAAGAAGCCGGCCCGATCGAATCTCGTTCAGGTTGTCGTGGGGGTTCGTCGTTGTGGCAAGACATACCGTCTTTATCAGGAAATGCACCGCATCCTTGAATCGGGGTACGATCTCGAATCAGTTCTTTACTTCAACTTCGATGACGAGCGTTTGAAGCCCTACGATTCTTCGGTGCTCGATGACGTGGTGGAGACGTACTATTCGATGCATCCATCCTCGAAAACCGAGGGTGCGTTCTTCTTTTTCGACGAGATACAAGAAATCCCCGATTGGGGAGCGTTCATGCGGCGTATGGTGGATACGCAGGTGGCGACGATATATGTCACGGGTTCGTCTTCGAAGATGCTCTCTCTCGATGTGGCTACCGAGTTTCGGGGACGTGCCTTATCGCGGGAAATGTTTCCGATGGGCTTTTCCGAATACGTCCGATTCCACGGCCACCACGTTGCCGATGATGTGCTTTCGGGCGAGAAGGAGGCGTCAAGCGCCGAGCGCGCCCGCTTGAAAAAGGCGTACTGGTCGTATCTCGATGACGGCGGATTCATTGCGGCCCAAGATCTTGGTCGCGCCGATGCGACACAGCTTATGCAGGAATATGCCAACAGAACGGTTAATTACGACATCATTGAACGCTACGGCATTGGAAACCCGTTTGCGGCATCGCTTTTTCTTTCGCGATGCATGGCAACGTCGGGACGTGAACTGTCCGTTAACAAAATCCATAACGAGTTTCGCAGCCGCGGGATCGCGATAGGAAGGGAATCCCTTTCACGGTTGTTGGGGTATTACGAGGAAGCGTACCTGCTTTTCTCGGTTAAGAACTATTCGACCGCGCTTGCCGATAATGCGCGATCGGCGGCGAAGGTCTATGCCGCCGACCCCGCCCTGTTCGGTGCGTTTTCGCCTTCGTCTGCGATTGATGTCGGGCAGAAGCTCGAAACGGCGGTTTTCAATCGTTTGAGGCGTGTGTCGTCATCGATGCGTCCTGGAGCCATTTCCCGCTACCTTTTCGAGGACGCGGGAAAAAGGCACGAGATCGATTTTGTGGTGGGGGATGCGCTGCTGCTCGAACCTCTTCGCCTTGTTCAGGTTTCCGTGTCGCTGGATGATCCGAAAACGCGCAAGCGCGAGCTGGCTGCTCTTGAGGCGGGCATGAGAAAGCTTCAAGCCCAGGATGCGGTTATCGTGACGGCCGATGAGGAGGCTGAAATCGAAACGTCCGAGGGCGTTGTCAGGGTTGTTCCCGCATGGAAGTGGCTCTTGGGCTAGGTCGTATTCGTCTGCTCGTTGTGGCACAATGGCTCTCTATAGAAGACCATTTTGCTTTTTCTTTTTGCGATAGTTGAGAAAATGCACGTGTCGACCAGGCTGCTTGGGCTGCGCCGGTCGAGTGCGTCGGGTTCGACGAGGGGAGAGACTATGGACATGCCTGAGGAGCGTTTGACAGAAAATCTTCTTGCTCGTTTGCGCGCTGCGGCAAGTCCGCAGGAATATCTCGATGCCGATGTCACGATAGACAGGACGCTTAAGTCCTACCTCGACGACCTTCTTGCTCAAAAGAATGCGAAGCGCGCCGCTGTGATTCGCGTAGCGGGCGTTCATCCGACGGTTGCCTACGACATCTTTTCGGGCAAATGCACCCATCCCGGCCGCGATAAGCTGATCATGATTGCGTTCGGCCTTGACTGCACGCTGGTTGAAACGCAGCGTATGTTGCGCTTGGCGGGCGTTTCCGAGCTATGGGCGAAGGTGCGCCGCGATGCCGTCATCATCTGGTGCATCGACCACGGTATGACGCGTACGGCTTGTGACGACGAACTGTGGAACTTCGGCGAAAAGACGCTTTTAGGTACAGGGCCGCTGCGCCGATAAGGCGCTTGTCGTTCTCGTGAGCGCCGCAGCTCTTTCGTGAGTGCCAAATTGGGCGCCTTCGCGCTCGAAAAATTCAGTTGCGCACTGATGAAGCGCTTTCGCGCACTGTCTAGAATTTCAACCCGCGTTCGTTTGAATGCGCCTTACGCACTTTGTCGAACGCATGAGAAAAGGTGATTGCATACTTATGCCGCGGGCGAGGATAGCCGGATTGAATGAAGAACAGGTCATGCATGCGTTGGGCATCGACGATGCCTACCATGTCGAACGCACGCTTGCCGAAGGCCGCACGGGCGTGACGCAGCGTGTGACCATCGACGGTTCCGGTCCGTTCGTGCGCAAGAAGATTCCCTCGTCGTTGGCGAATCGTGCCGTGTGGGCCGCACTCGCCGATTGCGACTCTCCTCGGTTGCCGCAGGTCGTGGCAACGTATGAAATGCCCGATTGCTTTGTTGCGGTGTACGACTATGTTCCGGGCGACACGCTTGAGCATGCTGTGACTGTGCGCGGCCGTTTGACGGTCGCCGAATCGGTGCGAATCGTGCAGGACATATGCGACGCCGCCTCCGATCTCCATGAGCATGGAATCGTCCATTGCGACATCGCCCCGTCGAACATCGTCATTGCGGCCGACGGCGCGCATCTCATTGATTTCGGCATCGCCCAGCCTATAGGCGCTCAGGCATCGGGCGGCGCTGCGGGGCTTGGCACGTGGGGGTTTGCAGCACCCGAGCAGTACGGGTTTTCTTCGGTGGATGCACGCAGCGATATATATTCGATAACGCAGATGCTGGGATACGCGCTTACTGGCGTGCTGCCCGATCCCGGCAACAATGCTTTCGCGGAGGCTCTTGCTGATTCGGCGATTGTGCCGCCTGCTCTTGCCGAGGTGATACGGTGCGGAAGCGCCTTCGAGCCGAGCGCGCGGTATCAATCGGCTGCGGACCTTTCTCGTGCGATTGCGGCGGTATGCGGGGGTTTGGATGTTTCGGCGCATGATGCGCAGGAGCCCTGCCCGGCAAACCATTCCGCCGGCGCAGAAGCCTGGCAGCGCGACGAATCGCTGCGGCGGGAGGCATACGAATCAGCACAGGCATGCTGCGCGGTTCAAGAAGAAACGCAGCGGCGCGAAAGCCGCGTTAATGCCGCGCTCAAGATAGGATTCCTTTCTATAGCGATTGTTTCCGCCATCGCGGGCATTGTCCTGTTGACTATGGGCAGTCTCACCTATTTTTCGAAGAGTTACCAGGGATTTCTTGCAGGGATGGGGCAGGACAAGGGGGATGCTGCGGTAAGCGATGGCGTTTTATCGGATGACGAAAAGCAAGATATCGCCTCCGATGCCGCACTGACGGGGGTCTTGGAGGGCTTCAACGCGGCGAAGGATTCGTGGTCTTCAGGATTTGCCTCGAAAGATGAGGTTGATGCTGCTTTCGAGGCTCTGGCGCTCGAGGATTCGGGCTGGTGGGTGGCCCCGTCGGGATACGTGCATTATGCATTCGTCTTGAGCAGCGCCGAAGACGGGCTCAAGGTTGAATTCCCCACGGTGAAAATCATCGGTCGAGATGCTTCGGGTGGGATCCTGTTTTCCCACGAGCAAGTTCTCAATGTTATCGAGCCAGGTCAAACGGTTCGCTTCGGTTCGCAAGCGGGCAATGGCACACCGCCCGATTCCGTTGAGTTCGTGATTGCTCGGCCAGAGGATTACGCTGTATCGAAAAACGTCGAGGAGCCTCCGGTGCTCGAAGTGGGCAATGTGTCGGCGGTGCCGGACGGTTTCGGTGGGCTTGATTTCACGGGCGAGGTGGCATATCTCAAAGGATCGTGGCCTGTTACGTCGTCGAATAAAATTGCCGTCACGATTATTTTGCGAAATGATGCAGGTGACATCGTTTATGGCGCGACGGATCATGCCGATCGTCCTGCCGAAGGGGCTTCGAGCGCGTTTCATGTCATGGCTGGCGAAGTGCCCGAACATGTGACTGTGGAAGCATACGCACAGCCATGGTAACGAAACCGGCATGGTGAAGAGGCCGGCATGCGGGAGTCCGCATGCCGGTTTTTTATGCTTGAACATAGTTGCGCGCAGCGGATTTGCCCCGTGCAGGTGCGTCAGGCGCCAGCGATCCGCTTTTTCGCGTTTTCTTTCTTCCAATAATTCAGTTGGCGACTGAGGAAATCGTTCGTCGCCCTGTTGATAATTGTGTTCGATTTGTTCGCACGTAAAGAACGGAGGAGCGCATGAACGCGAAGATGGCGGTTGTGTTGCTTGCGGTAGGTTTGGCTGTCTCTCTTTCGGCCTGCTCGGATGGTAATACTGGGACCGATGCAGGTGTCGTTGATGAGCCATCTATCGTCGCCGAGAAAAAGGGGCCTGCCAAAGACGAGGTGAAGGCGGAAGAAATCGCATGGACGGTCGATAATGCCGTGGTCGACGGAAAGCGACGCGTTGCCATTCAATATGAGAATAAAAGCGCCTATACGATAGCCAATCTTCGAATCGATTTCGCTGTTAAACAGGATTTGAGCGAGGAAGAACTTCAGACTGCCTTCTCGGGTATGCAGTCGGAAATAAACACTGACCCTGCGGGTAATGCAAAGAAAAACGGCATGTGGGGCGAGGTGTCTGTCCCTGTGCTTTCTGGCGAGTCTTCTGTTCCAGGACCGCTTGAGGTAGGTGCGATTTACATTAACGACATGGCGCAATTCGAGGCGGTCGAACCTGATTTGATGAGAATCGCCTTTTTGACCGACGATGGAAAGATGTACGAGGAAACGTATGATTTCAAAAACGATTCGTACAGCCTGAACTCGAAGGTTGTCGACACGACCGAATGGGGAAGCGAAGAGCCAGCGACGATGTCGCCTAAGGCCGATGGCATGATTGTTGTCGATATCGACGATACCGCCGAGAGGTTTTTCTTCGATGCCATTGACGTCGACCAGGAAGAATTCGATGCGTATGTCGACGCCTGTAAGGAGATGGGTTTTACAGCCGAACCTGCGGAAACGGACCAGACATACTATGCCGACCATGTCGACGGAGGTTTCCATGTCGACTGTTTCTATTATCCTGGGCTGCAGCAACTTACGGTTTATCTTGACCGTCTATAGCTGCGATGCGATGCCGGCATGGCAAAGGGGCTAGAAATCGATAAGGTCGCTCACTTTGACGTCGAGCGCGCGGGCTATTTTGCAGAGGATATCGATGCCGATGTCGGCCGAGCCTGACTCTATCTTCCAGAGATAAGACCGGCTTGTCCCTGTCATCATGGCAAACTGGCGCTGCGAAATGCCCTGCCGTTCTCTGGCAGCTTTGATTGCCATTCCAAGGCTTTTCTTTTCGCGGGCGTTGTCCATCCGCCCAGTTTATGTGTGTTATCGTTTATGGCGGCTCTCCATGGAGAGCCGCCATTCGTTTACAGCCATGTGCGAAAAGCTGTGAAAACGCCAATTCCAACGATGACTCTTTGGAGGCTTTCGGAGTTTGCCGCGCAGCAAAAGCCCTGTGATTCGGGAAGGTTGAAAAGGCTGATTGTCATGAAAAAAATGGAGGAAGGCGTTCTTCTTATTCTTGGTGATGGCGGTATGCTCCGCATCTGTCTCGACGGCGTTTGCCGATGAGACGAGCGGCTTGGACGGTCGGGTTTCGGGGTGGTACATGGGCGAGGAGGTTAATGCCGGGCATGATACGGGCTTTTCCGAAGACAACGAAATTACAAGCGAAGACCCCCACTTCGGCTGGTCGCTTGGGCGATTTTATGTGACGGGCTATACGAGCAAGACGGGAGGCGATGACGTGCCCGTGTTTCTGAAAAACACGGGTGACAAGGTTGCCCTATGGTTCGAACTCGAGCAGAATATCGACTCCCTAAATGGAATCGAGGGGCTTTCTATATCGCGTGATGAAAATGGATTCGACCAGCGCTTTCAGGTGGGGAAAACGGATTTCGGACGAGGAACGCTGATTGTTCGCCATACTGACCACCGAAACGCCGCGAGCGATCCCATCATTTACACCAATTACCTTGAAGCGAATGCGCAAGAGGGGGAAGGTGTCCAGATTGAGCTGTTCGAGGAGGGCGATTACGAAGTCGCTCTCGATTACGAGATCAAACAAAACAACAAGCTCCTCTTCGTTCCGACTCCCGCTTCATATAACGATTACAGAATAAGTTTTGAATTCAAGGTTCGAAACGGCAACAGCATGGCCTATCTGTTCGATACGGAGACGGGAGGGGAACTCTTCGATAGGGCGGTTGCTCCTCACGGATTCCGTATTGACACGGCAGGTTCGCATTATCTTGATATTGCTGTCAAACGTGAGGTCATGAACGACGAGGGAAGCGGCCTGACCGAGGTCAGGCTTAATTCCGTTGCAGGCGATGGATCTGAATTCGTCGACGAGGGGGTGTATACGGTCACCGTCAAAAACCCCAACACGGGAGAGAGCACGGAGAAGCGCATTTACGTTGGCGAAGACAGGATTCTCAAGGCTGTTGTCGTCAACGCGGTTTCTGTCGAAGAGGTATTGGCGCAGATTGGGCAAGGGGCCGAGGTGACTGAAGATGGCACGCTGATTCTTGCTGCCGAAACGGTTCCTGATTCGTCCATCGATCCTGCTGAATCGAATAAAGAGGAAGCAAACGGAGAGGCTTCTACTGGATTTCCTATCCCATGGGTTGCGATTGCGGCTTTGCTGCTGGCGATATTGGTGGTTGCGGTATTCGCCATCGCAAGAATGAAGCGGAAGAAGATCCATGGAGAGGCGCCGTCTGGCATCGAGGGTCAAATCTCCGTTCGTTCGTTGCCGGAAGCCGGCGAAGGCCTTTTGGGCGATGACGGAGAGGGGGCGGACCGATGAGAAGGCTCCTCAGCGTTTTCCTGGCTATTTCTCTAATAGCGGTATGCCTTCCCGGATGTGGCGTCGAAGAGGATGGCGCGGGTGGCGGCGATTTCATCGAAGAGCAGCCTGCATCCTTCGACAATCTGAGCGATCCAGGGTTGCCGCGCTATATCCAGGACAAAGTATATGGGCAGTTGGTTGAGGCGGTCGGCGAGGACTATTTTGTCGAAAACGTCGAGGCGGTGTATTGGTCGCAGGAATACATTGACGACCTCATTTACAACTCTCAGGCGAATGTGTACTTCGGGTATACGCTTGATGAGATAGAAGCCGCCTACCAGGGTGGCAGGTATGTGTTCACCCTAGGCGAGAACGGCGAGACGGTCGTGCATCCGTTCGAGGCGTACGAAGATGTGCTTGGCCAGATCATAGAAGATGTTTCCGTGGGCTCGGGCGTCATTTTGCTCTGCGTTACCGTGTCGGCCGTTACTGGCGGTATGGGATTGCCTGCGGCAAGCATGATATTTGCGGTATCGGCGAAAACAGGAACCGTAGCGGCGCTTTCGTCCGCCGCCCTAGGTGGAATAGCTGCGGGCGCTTTTTCAGCCTTGGAAAAAGGAGACATCGACGAGGCGATAAAAGACGCTTCCCTTGCTGCAGGCGAGGGCTTTAAGTGGGGCGCCGTAAGCGGCGCGATCGCGGGTGGTGCCGGGGAGGCCATCGCCCTGAAAGACGCCGCCAAGGCAACCACCGTATTGAAGGGTCCCGCCTCGAATGGTCTGTCCATGAACCAGGTCGCCCAGATTCAAAAGGAGTCGGAGTATCCGCTGGATGTCATAAAGCTTTTCGGCAGCATGGAGCAATACGAAATTTGTAAAAACGCGGGACTTGTCCCCAAGATGGTCAACGGCAAGACGGCGCTGGTCAGGGATATAGACCTGAAATTCAAAGACGAATTCGGTCGCACGAATTTGCAACGTATGAAAGAAGGGTTGGCCGCAATCGACCCCAAAACCGGAAGGTCATATGAATTGCACCATGCGGGGCAAAAACAGGATTCCACATTAGCCATTCTCACCCCAGAAGAGCATCGTTTGGGCGGGAATCATAAAATTTGGCACTCTTTCGACGAGTCCGATGTCGACCACGGGTCGGAATGGACCAAGCAACGAAAAGAGTTTTGGATGGCGATGGCCGAAATGCTGGGATAAAGGAAGGTCGAAATGGGTGGATTTGTCGAAGCGATAAAGGAAATGCCTGGTTTTTACGGCCTTAAGGGCGTTTCTGAGCGGTCGATTTATGAGGCAGAAGACGCTTTGGGACTCTCTTTTTCGAGCGACTATAAGGAATATTTGGCGCATGTAGGAATGTGCAGCGTCAACGGACATGAAATTGCAGGATTGGGAGCATCCGAGAGGCTGGACGTCGTTGCAATGACGAAAGAGGAAAGGCCGAATGCCCCTTTCGTCCCTGATGGCTGGTACGCAATAGAACGCTTGGGTATTGACGGCGTTGTTGCCTGGCAGAATGCCGCGGGCGAAGTTTTCTTAAGCGTGCCTTCGGGCTGCGAGCCGAAAAAAGCCGCCGACTCGCTTCTCGAGTATCTCAAAAGCTAGATCTCAAGGCCGCCGACTTTGTCGGACGAAGGCTTTTGACACGCAATGATCTGCTTGCATCGGTGTTGCATGTGGCGGCTTGAATGATATGCATGAGAAAGGGGAATTCGATGGTTGAAGAGAAAACGGGCGAAGCGGACGATGTCGTTTGCATGGATGGCGAAGACCTTGCGTCTCGTTCGGCGTCGGAAGAGAGCTCCGATGAGGCGGCGGCTGAGAAATTTGCATATGAGCTTGTTCGTCGTGCAATTTCCTTGACGGGTGTCAAAGTCGAGCGCGAGAAGTTCTTCCGTAACGAGCTTGCGAAATATAGTTCGGATGTGGACGTCGAACGGGCGATAGCGTCGACGCCGATTGCTGCAGGCATGACGCCTGAACAGGTGGACAAAGCCGCACGTGCCGTAATCGATTTTGAAACGAAGAAATGCTCCGCCATCTCTTTCGCGGCGGGTATTCCCGGAGGCTTTGCTCTTGCCGGCACCGTTCCTGCTGATTTGGCCCAATACTTCGCTCATGTTTTGCGCGTTGAACAGAAGCTCGCGTATCTTTATGGCTGGCAGACGTTTCTTGACGACAATGACGAAATCGACGACGAGACCATTCTTGAGCTTGTGATTTTGATGGGCGTCATGCTTGGTGTCGGGGCGGCCGTCACGAACCTCACGCGTTTCGCGGCGGAGATTGCGATGCCTCATGTTGTTAAGACGATCGAGCGCAAAGCTCTCACGAAGACTGCTTGGTATCCCTTGATGAAAAAGATTCTCGGTGCTGTGGGAGTGCAAGTAACGAAGAGCACGTTTGCGAAAACGGCTGGGAAAGTCGTTCCCGTCATAGGCGGAGTGGTGTCGGGAGGAATGACGTACGCATCGTTTAAGCCGAGTGCCGAGCGCCTTCGTGTGCATTTGCGTGCGCTTCCTGTGTCGGGCATTGCCGTGGATGCCGAGGACGCGGGCAAAGACGTGGTTTCGGATGCCCTTCTTAAGGCGTCTGAAGGTGTGGGGCATGCGGCCACAGCAGCGACTGACGCTGCGAAGCAGGCGGGAGCTGCCGCCGCCGAAGGCGCGAAAGAGGTGGGTGCGGTTGCGGCTGACGGTGCGCAAAAAATCGGTGCAGCTGCTTCTGAGGCGGCGAGCTTTGTCGGCAAGACGGCTTCCCAAGCCACTCATGCGGCTGCTGGTTTTCTCGGGTCGTTGCGGAAGAAAAAATAGGTCGATATAGAACGCAAATGCTTGCTACTGCGTCCTTTGCGCTTCGAATTCGCGCCATCGTCGAAGCTTGTTTTACGCGCTTCCCTCCGTTTTCTTTTTACAAGAGGAAAGCGGAGGGTGCGGCGCTTTCGATGGGTATCTCAATCGAAGATTGCCTGCATGATTGCAAGTTGTTTTCCTGGCGGGTTGTATGGCCATGCGGAACCGTTCGGATTGGACCGTTGGGGGCTTGTAAGACTTGCGCGGTCGGTTTCGGATAGACTGTGCCGTACGTTCGAAAGTCGTGAAAGGCATCTCGCATGAAAACTCTCGGCAATATCATTTGGATTCTGCTCGGCGGCATTTGGACCGCGCTGTGGTGGTTGCTCGTCGGCTGCCTTTTCTACATCACCATCGTCGGCATTCCGCTGGGCCGCCAGGCGTTCAAGATGGCAAGCCTCACCCTTGCGCCCTTCGGCAAAACCGTCGAATACGGCGGCGGGTTTCCGTCGCTGGTGGCAAATATCTTCTGGCTGATCTTCGCGGGGGTTCCCATGGCAATCGCCTATGTGTTCGCGGGCATCGCCTGCTGCATCACCATCATCGCCATTCCGTTCGGCCTGCAAAGCTTCAAAATGGCGAAGCTTTCGCTGTTGCCGTTCGGCGCCGTGGTGGGCTAGGGCGCAATGTCGGGCGTTCGGTCGGAAAAGGGGAGCGGCTTCATGTTCAATCATGGCAAGGGCTTCGAGCTTCGGTCCGCGCTGCAAGCACGCGGCCCCGGTTCGCGTCTGCGCAGCGCCGCTCCCTATTTCATCAAGGCGTTTTTGCTGGTTGCCTTTCTGACGCTTGTCGGGAAATGCGCTGCATTCTTACCGCCGCTCGCCGTCCCGTTCGTGCTTCTTCTGTATGCGATCGTCGCAGCGATCGGCGCGCTGTATTACGTGGTCATCAGGCGCGTTCGTAAGCAGGACATGTTCAACAAGGGCGGAGACCTCTCGAAGCTCAACAGAAAATGGAAAATCTGGTTTTTCGGTCTGTTCTGCTTCGCTCTGTTTTCGGGGCTCGTCTTCGTTTTGGGCGCGCCTCGCTGGGATGATTTTGTCTGGGTTTTGATCTGGTTCGCCGTTCCGCTTTACTATGTCGTGTTTCTTGCCGCCGACCGCTATGCAAAGCAGCAGTTCCGCTTTCCATATCACAAAGCGAAGGCGATGAAATGGAGCTGCGGCATTGCACTGGTGGTGCTTTGCCTGGCGTATGCCCTGCTGTCCGTGCAGGCTTCCGTCGATGGGCAGTTTCTCGCGCTTGACGCGCTTCGCAACCCGTATCGGCCCTTCGAGGGTTCGCCTTCTGCGCTGCTTTGCGAGGTGGACAAGCTCTCGGCGCTCATGAACAACCTGACCAATTACGGCTTGAGCCAGATCGCGGCAACGTCGTTTTTCGCGGCCTTCATCGTGAAGTTCGCCCTTGCCGTCTCCGTCTTTCTGGGCATGGTGAGCCAGTTCGGCTTCTGCGTATTGACCTGGGACGAGGTGAAAAGCGAATTTCAGCTGCTTCCCTCCAGGGACGGCGACGGAGCCGTGGTCTTCAAGGGAGGCCGGGGCGAACGCGGGGGTTCGGTCGGTGGCGATGAGCGGGCTTACGTTGCTGGTTGGGATGATGACGGCAATCGGGTTCGCGCTGTTGGTCAGAGGGAATGCTGCGATTTCGATGCCGAAGGCGAACGGGTTCGCGTTGCCGGCCCGGTCGACGGTGGCGATTTGGCCCGCGTCATCGGCCAGGGTGACCGCACGGTTTCGGGCAATGACGTCGGGTGTGCCCTCGGCGCCCAGCCTTTCATTGCGGGATACTTTCTGATCGTGGGCGTGGTGTGGCTGGCGCTTTCCGGTGGCTTTTTATGGCTGGATGCCCAAACTTCCAAGATAAGGGCCACGAGAGAATACACCGCCGCCGACGCCTTCGTCGCAAAGCATACCGACGAGATAATCGCCTTTCTGGAAGGCGGGTTCGAAGACTACCTGGAAGACAAGGCGATCGGCGAAGAGTATCGGCATAAGTTCGACGAGCTGATCGCAACCAGGGAAGAAACACTCGATCCCTTGATCGATGCGTACTACGACCAATGCATAACTCACGTGGATTCCTATCTCAATTGGCGCAAGGGGCTTTTCGGCGGAATCGCCGGGCATCTGGGCGGCTTCGGGGGAGGCCGCGCGGTGGAAAGCTTCAAATCGAAGGTTGCGGGGCAGGTCGATGCGACGCAGCTCGAAAGCGCGTACGCGCAATATGTCGATTCCCTCATGCAGCTGAGGTCGGAATACTGGATCAAGAGAAACGATGGCGGGATCGACATGCCGATCGATTCTTCTATTCTTGAGGACATGGCGCGCAAGAAAAGCGAGCTCAAACTTTGGCGCGCCCTTGACGACGGGGGAGAATCCGTTCGCAGCGTTTTGCTCGGCGCCGATGGA
Organism: uncultured Slackia sp.; assembly: GCF_959608125.1. Lineage (GTDB taxonomy): Bacteria > Actinomycetota > Coriobacteriia > Coriobacteriales > Eggerthellaceae > Slackia. Next base: position 98,076 of record NZ_CAUHPG010000002.1, on the reverse strand, counting down.
AGCGTCGACGATGAGACGCGCAAGGCCATGCTCGTCGACTTCATCGACCAGGCGCGAAGCGGCACGTTCGCATCGCTCGATGAGTTCGAGCGATTCTGTCAGGGCGAGCTCGGCGGTTCTGCCGAATAGGGGGCGGCGAGGGGCGGTTTGCGTTTAATCCGCCGTCCCTTCGCGTGTCTTTCATCCTGCTCGTGCGTTCGGCCCGAGTTCGTTTCGCATATTCGGCTCGGGTTCGTCGCGCGTTTTGCTCTTTTCGTCCGCAGACGCGCGGGCACGCTAATTTTTCCTTGCATTGTGCGCGTTCAATCGTATAATGGCGAAGTTTCTATATTTCACATGCTTGCGCGACCTTCTCACCGCGAGTGGCCACCGAAAAAGGCTGCGGGAGGGGGGATGACCGCAGGCAGAGGTTTAACGAATGGAGATTGCAATGGCGAAAGTCAGCATCAAGAGCCTGCTCGACGCGGGCGCACACTTCGGTCATCAGACCCGTCGCTGGAACCCCAAGATGAAGCCGTACATCTTCGGCAACCGCGGCGACATCTACATCATTGATCTCAAGAAGACCCTGATCGGTCTCGACCAGTCCTACACCTTCGTTGAGAACGTCGCCAAGAAGGGCGGCACCGTGCTCTTCGTCGGCACCAAGAAGCAGGCTCAGGAAGCCATCGCTGCCCAGGCCGACCGCTGCGGCATGCCCTACGTGAACGCTCGCTGGCTCGGCGGCATGCTGACCAACTTCGTCACCATCCGTTCCCGTGTTGCCCGCATGGAAGAGCTCGAGGCCATGGAGGCTGACGGCCGCATGGACGTTCTGCCCAAGAAGGAGCAGGTCCTGCTGAAGAAGGAGCTCGCCAAGCTGCAGACCAACCTCAACGGCATCCGCAACATGAAGACCGTCCCCGACGCCATCTTCGTCGTCGACACCAACCGCGAGCAGCTCGCCATCCACGAGGCCAAGCGTCTCGGCATTCCCGTGGTCGGCACCCTCGACACCAACTGCGATCCCGATGATGTCGAGTTCGGCATTCCCGCCAACGACGATGCCATCCGTTCCGTCGACCTGCTCTGCACCTTCGTTGCCGATGCTGTGATCGCCGCTACCGGCGCTCCTGCCATCGAAGAGGAAATGGTTGCTCAGGCCGAGGCCGCCGAGGCCGAGGCTCCTGCCGCCGAATAAATACGTTATATAAGTACGACGGCCCTTCGCCGCAAAGGCGTTCGAAGGGCCGTCGTTCGAATGGAAGGAATTTCCCCATGGCTAACATTACCGCTGCTATGGTCAAAGAGCTCCGCGAGATGACCGGTGCTGGCATGATGGAGTGCAAGAAGGCCCTGGTCGAGGCTGAGGGCGATATGGACAAGGCCGTCGACGTCCTTCGTACCCGCGGTCTTGCCGCCGTCGCCAAGAAGGCCGGTCGCGCCACCAACGAGGGTACCGTCATGGCCCTCGTCTCCGAGGACGGCACCACCGGCGCCCTCGTCGAGCTCAACTGCGAGACCGACTTCGTCGGCATGAACGAGAAGTTCAAGGCTTACGCCGAGAAGATCGCCCGTGCCGCCGTGGCCGCTAAGCCTGCCGACATGGATGCCCTGAAGGCTGCCGAGGTCGACGGCGAGACCGTCGAGGCCGTCGTCACCGACTGCATTCACGTGATGGGCGAGAATACGCAGCTCGCTCGCTTCGCCGTCGTCGAGGCCGGCGCCGTTTCTTCCTACATCCACATGGGCGGCAAAATCGGCGTTCTGGTTTCCTTCGACGTCGAGGGCATCGACATCGCTTCCGATGAGTTCGCTCACTACGGCCGCGACGTTGCCATGCAGGTTGCCGCTGTCGCTCCGATCGCCGCTAACCGCGAGCAGGTCGATCCTGCCGTCGTCGAGCACGAGATGAGCATCTACAAGGCTCAGGCCGCCGAGTCCGGCAAGCCCGAGGCTATCCAGGAAAAGATGGCCACCGGCCGTCTGGAGAAGTTCTTCAAGGAGCAGTGCCTCACCGAGCAGGCTTTCGTGAAGAATCCCGACCAGACCATCAATCAGTACACCGATGAGGTTGCCAAGAAGCTGGGCGGTTCCATCAAGGTCGTCGACTTCAAGCGCTTCGCTCTGGGCGAGTAAAGAAGAGTTTCCGAACTTTTGAATCGGTCTGAAACGCCGGCGAAAATCGCCGGCGTTTTTTGCTCTTGTAGGCCTCTTTCCGAATCGACCATTTCCAGCGAGCTTTGCTTTTCTCGGGTGCTATGGTTTTATGAAAGGGTTGGAGCGCAAGGGTTCAACCCTTTCGTATTTTTTGGGAGAATGCAGGGGTGCATTCGCTATTCGAGCCGCTTTCGAGCGGCTTTTTATAGAAAAGGGGATCGAAATCATGGCGAAAGAGATGATCGTCGTCGAAGGCGGCACGCCGCTTGCTGGAGAAGTCCGCGTTTCCGGCGCGAAGAATTCCGCTCTCAAGCTCATCGCCGCGTCTATCCTCGGCGCCGGCGAGAGCGTTATTCACAACGTTCCGCTTATTTCCGATATCACCGTCATGTCCAAAGTGCTCGAGACTCTCGGCGCCCGCGTGCAGCGCGAAGATCATACGCTCGTGATCGACACGGCGAACGTGGATACGTGGGAAACTCCCTACGAGCTGGTTTCTAAGATGCGCGCCTCCATTTCGGTGCTCGGTCCGCTCGTGGCCCGCTTCGGCCGTGCTCGCGTGGCCATGCCCGGCGGGTGCAATCTCGGCGCCCGTAAAATCGATATGCATATGGTGGGCATGGAGGCCCTTGGCGTGCATTTCGAAACCGACCACGGCTATATCGAGGCAAGTACGCCTAACGGCCTGCACGGTGCCTACGTCGCGCTCGATTTTCCGAGCGTCGGCGCCACCGAGAACACTATGATGTGCGCGGTTACTGCCGAAGGCGAGACTATTATCGAAAACGCAGCACGCGAGCCTGAAATCGAGGATCTGGCGGATATGCTCAACGCCATGGGCGCGCGCGTTAGCGGTGCCGGATCTCCTACCATCGTGGTAGAAGGCGTTTCTGCATCCGATTTGCATCCGTGCGTACATACCACGGTGGGCGATCGTATCGAGGCGGGCACGTTTTTGGTGGGCGGCGCCATGACGGGCGGTCCCGTCACGGTGCGCGGCATCGAACCCGGCTTCTTGCGTATGGCGCTCATGAAACTTCATGCCATGGGCTGCGCTGTCGATTTCGGTAGCGATTGGATTACCGTTTCCAGGAAAGGCCCCCTTCAGGCGATCGATATCCAGACGCTCCCTCATCCTGGATTCCCCACTGATCTTCAGGCCCAGTTCATGCTGCTGGCTGCCGTTGCGCAAGGCAACTCGGTCATTACCGAGAACGTGTTCGAGAATCGCTTCATGTTCGCCGATGAAATCGGTCGTATGGGAGCCAGCGTGACCATCGAGGATCATCACGCCATCGTGGAAGGCGTGTCTTCGCTGCAGGGAACCGATGTCAAGGCAACCGATCTTCGCTGCGGCGCGGCGCTGGTTCTTGCGGGCGTCTACGCCGAAGGCACTACGCGTGTGCATAAGGTCCATCATATCGACCGCGGCTACGAAGACTACGTCGGCAAGCTTTCGTCTCTCGGCGCGCATCTTCATCGCGAGCCCGATGAAGATATCGATTGGTAGTTCGGGGCGGCGAATATGGTTACACGTCGACCGAGCAGCGCTCAATACAAGAAGACATCGCGCCAGATGCGTCGTGCGACGCTCGGCACTCACGTCGCGCGTATTCCGAGTCCGATCGCATCGCGCAGAGAGCAGGCCAACCCACGGCGTACCCGCAATGTCGAGCGTGGCGAAATCCATCAGGTCTTGCCCAATACGTCCACGCGAGAAAGCAGGCGCGATTATACGAATCGCATGAGCCAGCAGGCTTTTATCGAGCGTGCGGTGGCGTCGAGTCGCCGTCGCAAAATCGCGGTTGCCGTCGTGCTTGCCGTCGTGGCCCTTGCCGTCGCCTCTGCTGCCGCCTGGTTCGTTTTTATCGGCGGCGTCAACGACAGGCTTCGAATCCAGGATCCCGCGCTTTCGTCGGTTCTGGCGGATGCTCCTGCCGACGGCCCCGTCTATACGGTGCTTGCCGCGTCGTATGACGACGGCGATGGCGGGTCGGGTCCCGATGTGGCATTGTTGGTGCGCACCGATTCCACGACCGCGTCCGCTTCGGCGGTCGTGATTCCCGGCAACGCTCGCGTGAAGCTGTCAGACGGCAGCACCCATCGCCTGGGCGAAGCCCAGACGCTCGGCGGCGATGCCGAGGTGGTTTCAGCTATCGAGGACCTTTCGGGCGTTCAGGTTTCTCATTACGTTAAAACCGATGCAAGAGGATTCGTCTCGTTGGTCGATTCGGTCGGCGGGGTCGAGGTCGACCTGTCCGAGCCGGTGAGCGACCCGGATGCGGGTACGATGACTCTTCCTTCGGGTTTCCAGACCCTTACGGGCGAGCAGGCTTTGTTCTTGTGTCGCGCCAACGATTTCGCTGCATCTCCCGAGATGCAGCGCGGCTTGAACGAATCGCAGGTCGCGCAGGCTTTGTTCAAGAAATTCGTGGGCATGGATAAGCTGTCGTTCTATACGGGCATGGACGGTTTCTCCGATTGCGTGAAAACCGATATGGATATCAAGTCCGCTTATGCGATGGTATCGTCGTTGCGCGACATCGTGGCCGAGTCGGTCATGACGGGAGTCATGCCCACGTATCTCTCCAAGGTCGGTGATGCGGTGTACCAAGAGCCCATCTCCGATGAATGGGAGGCCATGATGGAACGTTTCATGGCGGGCGAGGTTCCTCAGCAGGATAAGGAGTCGATCATCGAATCCGTCGATCCCGCATCGTTCACCATCACGGTGAATAACGGCGGTAGCGTTGAGGGCGCCGCGGCTGATGCGGCTTCGATTCTCGAGGGTGCGGGCTTCACGGTGGATTCCGTGGGCAATGCGAATCAGGCCGTTTATGAAAGTACGCTCGTCGTGTATCAGAAGTCGGAAAACGAGGCCAAGGCCGAGGCCATCGTGGCGACGCTCGGAACGGGTCGCGCCGTGCTCGACGCCGTCAACTATTCGTTCGAGACCGATATTCTGGTCGTCGTGGGCAAAGATTGGCAGGCTGTTTTGGACGCACGCGAGAAGACCGCCGTAACGAACACAACGAATGCTTCGTAGCGAAGGCGATAGCGACGCCGGGCCGCGCTTATGCGGCCCGACGTTTTCATGGAGGAAAGGACATCGATGCTTAACGATATTTATCAGATGCTCGATCCGGTGGCGCTGGTTATAGGACCGTTCCAGGTGCGCTGGTATGGGCTTGCGTATGTGGCGGGTTTCATCTGCGCCGCCGTCGTGCTGCTCGATCTTTCGCGTCGCTGGCGCGTTCGGGTGGGCGAGGACGCGTTTTTCACGATCGTCATCTGCGTCGTGATCGGCGTCATCTTGGGGGGAAGGCTCGGCTACGTGCTTTTCTACGGTGATGGCTATTATCTGCAGCACCCCGATCAGATCCTCGCCTTCAATAAAGGAGGCATGAGTTTCCATGGCGGCTTGATCGGCGTTCTTCTGGGCGGCTTCGTCGCATCGAAGATCACCCATATTCCTTTTCTCACGCTGGCCGATATGGGCGCGGTGGGCGGCGCGATCGGCTTGTTCTTCGGCCGCTGTGCGAATTTCGTCAACGGCGAGCTGTGGGGTGCGCCGACCGATTTGCCGTGGGGCGTGGTGTTCGGCGGAGCTGCGGGGTCGATGCCGCGTCATCCGTCGCAGCTTTATGAGGCCATCCTCGAGGGCGTCGTGATCTTCTGCGTGCTCTTCGCACTGTCCCGCAAGACGCCGCCGCGTCCGCGCGGTACCTTCATCGGATTGTTTCTCACCATGTATGGAACGTTCCGCTTTTTAGTGGAGTTCATCCGCGAACCCGACGCCCAGCTGGGCTATCTTTGGGGCGATTGGCTGACCATGGGGCAGCTTCTTTCGGTTCCTTTGATAATCGCAGGTGTGGTTTTGCTGATTTATGCGGTTACAATGAAGCTGCCTCAAGAGGGGCTTCCTGATATGTCACAAAAGAAGTAACATATCAGGTGTAAACAAGATTGCTTTATTAAGGGGGCAACAACATGGATATCAAGTTCTTCAAGTGCGAGCACTGCGGCAACATCGTCATCAAGGTCGTCGACGCCGGCGTTCCCGTGATGTGCTGCGGCGAGAAGATGGTCGAGCTTGTCGCCGGCTCCGTCGACGCCGCCGTCGAGAAGCATGTTCCCGTCGTCGAGGTCGAGGGCGCCAACGTCCGCGTCAAGGTCGGCGAGGTCGAGCATCCCATGACCGAGGAGCACCTCATTCAGTTCGTCGTCCTGGTCACCGAGAAGGGCTATCAGGTCGCTCAGCTCACCGCCGAAAACGAGCCGAAGGCCGAGTTCGTTCTTGCCGAGGGCGACGCCGCCGTCAAGGTGTACGAGTACTGCAACCTGCACGGCCTGTGGGTCAACGAGCTCTAAGTCGCATTATTTCGCGCCGCTCGCAAGGGCGGCGCGTTTCGTATCGTCTCCCGAATGTGTCGCGCCTGTCGTCATACGGCGCGCCGAATCGGGATACAATTCCAACGATTCGTATTCTTTGATCGAAAAGGAGTATCGATATGGCTATCGATAAAGCACAGGTCAGCCGCGTTCTCGATCTGATCCGTCCCAGCCTCCAGGCTGACGGTGGCGACGTCGCCCTGGTCGACGTGCAGGAAGACGGCGTCGTGGTGGTTGAGCTTCAGGGTGCCTGCAAGGGCTGCCCCATGAGTCAGATGACCCTCGCCAACGGTGTCGAGCGCATCCTCAAGGAGCATGTCCCGGGCGTCACCAAGGTCGTCCCCGCGTAAGTGGGCATAGCTCGAATGAACGTTGCGTCCCATCGGCTTGCCGACGAGACGTCGAACCCCTCCGCTTTGCAGTTTCGTATATCTGCGCGGAGGGGTTTTCTTTTTCGAGCCTTCATATGCGTTTGCTTCAATTACGAACAAATGTTTGAAAATAGCGTTATCGAAGCCGCCTGTGCGCTATAATGGACTTCCGATACGAAGGAGGCCGTTCAAGTGTTGACCGTTTTGTTTCCCAATAGCGCACAAGCGCTTGCTTTCAGACGTCGTCATGCGGCGTCGGGCGACCCGTACGCGTTCGCCACGACCGTTTCGTCCGTGAGCGCGTGGGTGGCGGACGCTTGGTCGCTTGAAGGGGACGGCAGAAGAATCGCGTCGAGCGCGCAGCGAATCATGGCTCTCTACGTCGCGCTCGAGTCGTGCGCGTGTCTTGATCTTCCGCGCTCGCTCGGTATGGCGCGTCTTTTGGCCCGTCTTGCCGACGAAGCGCTTGGGTCCGACGAATTCGAAGAAGCCCTGAACGGTGATCGAAAGGTCGCCGAGCGTTTCGAGCCGCTCGTGGAGGCGTTGCGCCGATACGAAGAGGTACTTGCCGATGCGTCGCTTGTCGACGCCGGTCGCGCGTGTCGCCTCATGGCAGGCTGCATCGCGGGAACAAAGGACGCCGACGAGGCGATCGTCTACGATGTCGTTCTGACGGCGGCGCAGCGTAAGCTCGCCGATGCGCGCTTCACTCGTGTTGATTCGCGTTCATCGTTCGACGGACGTATCACCAAGCCGAAAGAAAGCGTCGAGCTTCGATTCGCGTTTCCTTCGGGAAGGTATGCCGAGCCGTTCCTTCTCGTCGATGCCATCGTCCGCTATGCAGGTAAAGGCAGCGTTCTTCTGACGGCGCGCGACCCGTTCGCGCTGTACGAATCGCTGGCAGACACGCTCGAGCGCGAGGGAATCGAATGCGCCGTCAGCGCGCGTCGGCCTTTCCGCGATACCCATTTCGGTCGCGCGTATTTCGCGGCGCATGCCATCGTGCACGGCTCCGAGGCCGACAAAGAATCCTGCGCTGATTTCCTGCTCAATCCGTTTTCGGGTTTGAGCAGCGCCGATGCGTACGATTTCGACGTGTGGCTTCGTTCCGATAGGCTCATGACCCGCGAGGCGTGCCTTGAGAAAATGCGCAGTAGGTCTCGTGCGTTCGAGTATTTCGAAGAACTGGTCGATTCGGTCGACGCCGACGCTTTGCTCGGATACTTCGAGGACAGGGCGCGTTCGTTCGGCGGCGACGAATCGGTCGTTTCCGAGCAGCTTGCCGCCATCGCCGCCCTGCGCGACGCCATGGCGGCGGCTCGATGCGTGGGAGCCGACTCTTGCGCGGTCGTCGAGGCAGTAAACGCTCAGCGCGTCGACGCATCGCGCGCCACTTCGTCCGCCGTGCCACAGGTCTTGATCGTGGACGCCCGCCGCATCGAGGCGGCGGGAGATCGCGTATGGAACACCGTGATCATGTGCGATATGGATAACGTTTCCTTCCCGGTCAAAAACGCCGACGACGCTGCAACCGCGTTTGCGGCCGACCTCGGGGTCGCACGTCCTCGCTATGCGCTTGACGACCTGCGCCGCGCCTTCGCTTCCGCGGTCGAAAAAGCGCAGGATGCCTTGGTAATCGAGCGCCGCCTGAACGATGATTCCGCCGGTCCCACGTATCCTGCGGCCACGGTGGAAGAGTTCGTCGACTGCTTCCGCGCCGACCCCACCGATTCCAGCGAGGTCGACAATCGCTATACGCTGCCTCCGTGCCTGATGGAGGGGATTTTGGAGCGCGGCGAAGAGCAGCTGCAGGCGAATGCGTCGTTACGCGCCAAGGGGCCAGAGTGCGCCGCATGCGTCGATGCGCCCACTATCGCGCGCATCGTATCCGACGCTGCGAAGAAGGCGATCATGTTGCCGCGCGTCGGCAAGGGCGGAATAGTCGTGGACGAGCCCTGCTTTTCGGCGTCGCAGATCGAAAGCTATCTCGAATGCCCTCAGAAGTGGTTCGCTTTGCGCCGTCTTCGTCTCGACGATATCGAAGAGGGCTTCGGCGCCGTCGAGATGGGTGATTTTTCTCACGGCGTGCTCGAGGAGTTCTATCGTCGCTTTCAAGAAAACGTGACGCCGAAGGTCGACGAATCGACGCTTGCGCGGGCGCAGGCGGTTATGGACGACGTCATTCAAGAGCAGCGCGCATCGCAGTTCGAACGAAAGCCGTCGAGTAACAGGCTCGTGCCCGTTTCCGTGTACGAAGAGCGCGAGGTCGACGAGTTGTGCGATAGGCTCAGGCGCTTCCTCGACCGCGAGGCGTGCTTGCTGCCCGATTTCAAGCCGTACGCGTTCGAATACGAAATTCCCGTGCACGAGGCATTCGATTATGCGGGCTGTAAGCTTGTCGGCAAAATCGACCGCATTGACGTCGACGCGCGCGGCCGCGCCGTGATCATGGACTACAAAAGCTCGCTTTCGGCCGATTACGATCTGTACGAGCCTGAAAGCAAGGGCTCGGCCATGAAGCAGGGAAAGGTGCAGACCCTCATATATGCGCAGGCGGTACGACGCCTTTTAGGATTTGAAGTGGTCGGCGCGTTATATGTCGGCTACGGCAGAACCCCGAAGATATCGGGCGCGTTGAGCTGTGATATCGAACCCGCGCATGCCCCGGGGCTTCGCGCCGAAACATGCGTGTACCGCGGCGATTTCGGCCCGCATTTCCACGACTTGCTCGATGCCACCGAATCGCGCATCGCCGAGGCGTTGCAGCGTCTTATGGCGGGCATGATCGCCCCGCTTCCGCTCGCCTCCGCGGCGTGTTCGTATTGTCCTGAGATTTCTTGTCCGCAAAGAAGGGGATAGCTCGATGAATTTGAATCGTTTCAAGCCGGGCCAGCTGAAGTGCGTCACGACGCTTGATGCGCCCCTGGTCGTGTCGGCGGGCGCCGGCAGCGGTAAGACCTTCACGCTTACCCAGAGAATCGCCTGGGCGCTCTTGCCCGGATCGGCGCCCGACGGCGGCGCATTTCTCGACGGCATCGAACAGGTGATGGCCATCACGTTCACCGAAAAGGCTGCGGGCGAAATCAAATCGCGCGTGAAGGCGACCTTGCGTGCGGAAGGCATGGCGGACGAGGCGCTGAAAGTCGATGACGCGTGGATTTCTACGATTCACGGCATGTGTTCGCGCATCCTTCGCACGCATGCGGTGGAGCTCGGAATCGACCCTGCGTTTTCGGTACTCGATCCCGCTCGCGCCGATGACATGCTGCGTATGTCGGTGCAGAAGGCGCTTTCGAGCGAAAACGAGTTCGTTTCTCCGCACGGCTTCAATGCGCTGTTTTCCGAATATGCCGCCCGAAGCACGGGGCCGCGTCCATCCGATTCCGTCGAGGACATGGTGCTTTCGCTGGTGCGCGTCGCGTCGGCGAATCCTGAAGGCTGCGGATGCTTCCGCAAGCCGCCGTCGTGCCGCAGCGCCTCGCAGCTTCTGTGCGCCATGGTCGAACTTATCGAAGAAGCGCGCGACGTGACGCTTTCCCAGAAGGCGAGCGCTTCGCGCGATACATGGCTGCAGAGCGCCGACGAATTCCTCGAGAAAGCCTCCGACGTCGCGCCTGATGACGCCGTGCGCTTGTTGTCTTTCTTCAACACGTGTCCGTGGCCGTCGGGCCGTTTCGGCTCGCCGGAGTACAAGGCGCTGGTCAAAGACCTGCAGGCGTCGTGCGCGCTTATCATTCAGGAGGCTCGATGCCTGATAGCCGAACCGCTTCTCGACGAGCTGATCGAGCTTGCTTCGACGGTATATGAGTCGTATGCACGCCAAAAGCACGACCTCGGCCTGCTCGACAACGACGACCTGCTGATCAAGGCATCCCAGGCGCTTGCCCGCCATCCCGATATCGCGGCCGAGTACGAGAATAAGTTCCGCATCATTATGGTGGACGAATTCCAGGATACCGACCAGCTTCAGATCGATATGATCAAACGCATGGCGGGTCCCGGCGCATGCAGGCTGTGTACCGTCGGCGACGCCCAGCAGAGCATTTATCGCTTCCGCGGTGCCGACGTGCAGGTATATAAGAATCATTTAGCAAGCGTGGCCGAGTCTAATCCCGACGGCCTTATCGAGCTGCCCGATAACTTCCGCAGTCATGGGGACGTGTTGAAGCTTGTCGATCGCGTTTTCGAGCAGCCGAACGTCTTCGGCAAAGAGTTCATGTCGCTGCGTCCATCGCGCGACGAGAAGTCGGTAAAGCGTCCGTTTTTGGGGGGATTGGGCCGTGTCGATGTGTTGTTGAGCACCTATCCCGCGCGCAAAGGAATCAGCCGCTCCGATATGGCGCTTTTCGAGGCGCGCCGCATTGCTCGTCGCTTTGCTGAACTGCGTGAAGCGGGGCACGAAGCGGGCGATATGGTGGTCCTGCTCGGTCGCATGACCAATGCGGGAATCTATGCGCAGGCTTTGCGCGAAGAGGGGTTTGCGTGCGTCATCGCGGGCGGCTCGATCTTCTCGTCGGCTCCTGAGGTGCGTATCATGCAGCGCTTGGCCGAAGTCATCGCCAATCCCCATGCCACGTCGGCATTGTTCGAAGTGCTTTCGAGCGAGATGTTTGCTCTTTCTGCGGATGATTTCGTGACCCTGTCTACCTATCGCGACGAAACGACAGGCGTTTTGCGCCGGCGCGGCCTCGACAAAGGTTTCGAGGCCATGGCCGAGTTGGCGCGCGAGCGAGACGGCGTAGTGTCGCCCCAGCTCGCGCATGCCGCAGGCATCGTTGGTCGCATCACGTGCGATGCGGGAGTCAAACGCGTCTCGTCGATCATGGAAGACGCGGTCGTGGACTCGGGTTGGATATCCCGCCTCGAAAAACGCGGTGCCGAGGGGCAGTCCGTGGCTGCGAACGTCTTGAAGGCCATCCGCCTTGTCGAGAGAATCGAGGCTTCGGGCGTGACGGGTCCGTCGTCGGTGGCGAAAGAGATGGCGTCGCATATCGCGATCGCGAAAGAGCCTCCGGGCGCGCTGTCGGCCAAGGGCGGCGATTTCGTGCGCATCATGACCGTCCATGCCAGCAAGGGCCTCGAGTTTCCTATCGTCGGCCTGGCCGAGATGGGCGCCGGTAAGCCGCGTTCTTCGGCGTTTTCTTGCATGTCGCTCGAGGGCAAGGCATATATCAGCCTGCTTCCGAGCAGGTCTGTGTCGGGGTTTTCGTCCTCGTCTCCTGCTGCCAAGGCGATGAAGGCGGAATATATGCCGTGCAACGACGGCCGCTTCGACAATGTCGTCGAAGCCGTCGAACGTGCGGAAACGCCGCTTGCTCAGCGTGAAATCCTGCGCGAACACGAGGCCGAACAGGAACTGCAGGAGCGTCGCCGTCTTTTGTACGTTGCCTTGACACGCGCGAAAGAGGCGCTCGTCATAGCGATGACGAGCGCTCGTTCCGGCAAAAGCGACGATACATCTTCGGGAATCAATGCCGATACGGGCATTTACGACGATATCCGCAGCGCGTTGTTCGGGCTCGATGATTTTGAAAAAGGGGAGACGTTCGTCGACTTCGGCGGAAGCGCCCCCGCTCGCGTCGAGCGCATCGACGTCGACGAATCCGACTTCGATGAGGTGGAGCAAGACGAGCAACCTGCCGCCGATGCCCTCTCCGCCTGCGAATCGGTCGAGATACCCCGCCTTTTCGAACGAGCGAATGTCTCTCATGTTCGCCTGGCCGGTTTGCGTAAGGACGTAGCCAGTTATTCATCGCTGGCGCAGGCTGCCGGGACCGATGCGCCCGCGGTTTCCGAGCCGTCGGGTGCGTCGCCCGACGAGGAGTTCTGGGATGCGTTGAGCGATGACCTCTCTCACGATGCCGATAAGGCGACCGATTTCGGTGCGGCGTTTCACCTGTGCGCCCAGTGGGCGGTCAAGGAGCGCGCCGCATCGCGTGGCATGCTTGCGATGCCCCCGCGCGATCGTCTGCGTGCCATCGCAAGCGGCTGCGGTCTTCGCGATACATCGCTACCGCGGCTCGAAGCCGCGCTTGAGCGCTGGTTCTCAAGCGATGTGGCGAGGATGTGCGAAGGCGCCGATGAGATGTATGCCGAGCTTCCTTTCTTCGTGTCGCTTGAAGAGGGGTCTTCTTGCGATGGGGAAAGTCCTGCGATCCGCTATCTCGAAGGTGCGATCGACTTATTCGCGTCGTGGGGGGGTGCAGAAGGAGGGAAGCGCCGCGCTTTGATCGTCGATTACAAAACCGGAGGATCCGACGACGAGACCGACGAGGCATTGCATGCGAAGCACTTGCTGCAGGCAAGTTGTTATTCATATGTGGCCCTCATGCGCGGATTCGATGAGGTCGAGACGCTTTTCGTGCGCGTTGAGCGCACCGATATTCACCGATGCGACCAGCCATGCGTCGTGCGTTACCTGTTCGAAGCGGCCGATCGTGATGCACTGCGTTCGTGCATCGATGAGGCATGCGCCTTTCTGGCGAAGCAGCGCGTGTAGAAATGCCCATTGCCATAGCAAGCGGGGCGGCGGTAAGGCTGCCCCGTGTGGCACTTTTAAAAATGAACGTTGTTCATGTGAAGATGGGTGACACAAATCGTCTGCTGTATATAATCGAGGGCATGAAGATATCGACTGAAAAACTCCTCCTTGTCGCGGGCTTCGTCTGGATCGTAGCAGGCGGCAACATCGGCAACATCGGCATCGGCGCCCTGAGTCATGACCACCTGGTATGGTGGGTTCTGCTGGGAACGCTCGTCGTGTTTCTCATGTTCCACCTCCTCGTGTTCAAGAAGCTCGTGAAAAAGCACTCCGAACGCATCCGTGGCTTCGAAGAAGACAAGAAGCAGATATGGCATTTCTTCGATAAGAAGGGCTATATCATCATGGCGATCATGATGGGCGGCGGTATTGTGCTGCGCGCAAGCGGCCTTCTGCCCGAATGGTTCATCGCCTTCTTCTACACGGGCCTCGGTTTGGCGTTGACGGTTGCAGGCATCTCGTTCATCGCTTCTTATATAAGGGGTGGGCGTGAGCGCTAGCGGACGTGTGTCCCAACGTGTGCGCAGGGTCGAAAACGGTCCTGCTCCCGTCTGTCGCATCCATGCGAAACGCGGCGTCGCAGGCAAGGGCCTCGGCGCCGTTCGCGTTCGCGGCGCGGGAAAAACCGGATTATGGCGCGTGTCGGTAAAACGTGAGCATCTTGCCTATATAAGAAGGCACGCTCGTAGCACGCGTTGCATTTTGCACGCTGCTCCCGCGCCGCGTAAAATCGTTGCTCCCGCCGTGAGAAAGAGCATGAAGGGCAATAAGGGCAAAGACACCAAGCCCGAGCTCATCGTCAGACAATGTCTCCGCGCAGCGGGCTTGGGCGGATATCGTCTCCAATGGAAGGTTCCCGGAAGGCCGGATGTCGCCTACCCGGGAAAGAAGGTGTGCATTTTCGTCAACGGATGCTTTTGGCACCGCTGTCCACACTGCCATCCGTCCATGCCGAAGACCAATCTCGAGTACTGGATTCCGAAATTCGAGCGTAACGTCGAACGCGATGAGCGCAATATTCGCAGTCTCGAAGAGCAGGGATGGCGCGTCCATGTTATTTGGGAATGCCAATTGAAGAAAAAGGCGGTCGATGAAACGTTCCATCGTTTAATTCCGCTTTTAAAAGAGGAGCTCGATCGTTCCTAAGGAGGGCTGCGAAAGCGGCTCTTCTTCGTTTCGCGGACGTTCTCGCATGGTCGAGCGAATCCCTTTTCGGCGAAAGGCCTCAGATGTCGGCGGGTTTTAAGTCGCACCGTTTGCCGAACGCTCAACCCACTCCGTGCGTCGCACTCGCGTAGGCTAAAGCGCTCGCGCTACCATAACGCGGTATGTTCGTTAGCACGGCGGAAAGCTCGCGACCCGGGGAAGACGGTGCAGGCTTGTTTCAAAGGAGCGTTGGTATGACGAGAGAATTCAAATCGATGGACGGCAATAACGCCGCGGCGTACGTTTCCTATGCGTTCACCGAGGTTGCCGGCATCTACCCCATTACGCCTTCGAGCCCCATGGCCGACTTCGTCGACCAGTGGTCTGCCCAGGGTAAGAAGAATATCTTCGGCACCACGGTGAAAGTCTGCGAGATGCAGTCCGAGGGCGGCGCCGCCGGCACCATGCACGGCTCGCTCGCTGCAGGTGCATTGACCACGTCCTACACCGCATCGCAGGGTCTTCTTCTCATGATCCCGAATATGTACAAAATGGCCGGCGAGCTGCTCCCCGGCGTGCTTCACGTCAGCGCCCGCACCGTTGCAACCCAGGCCCTCAACATCTTCGGCGACCACTCTGACGTCATGGCATGCCGTCAGACGGGCTTTGCGATGCTCGCTGAAGGCAACGTTCAGGAGGTCATGGACCTTTCTGCCGTCGCCCATCTTTCCGCCATCAAGGGTCGCGTGCCCTTCATCAACTTCTTCGATGGCTTCCGCACCTCGCACGAGGTGCAGAAGGTAGCCGTGTGGGATTACGACGACCTTGCCGATATGTGCGACATGGACGCCGTCCGCGACTTCCGCGCGCACGCGCTCAATCCGGAGCATCCTGCCATGCGCGGCAGCCATGAGAACGGCGATATCTTCTTCCAGCATCGCGAGGCATGCAACAGCTACTACGACGCCCTTCCCGCAGTGGTCGAAGACTACATGCATCAGGTCAATGAGAAGCTCGGCACCAATTACGAGCTGTTCAACTACTACGGCGCACCCGATGCCGAACGCGTGATCGTGGCCATGGGCTCGTTCTGCGACGTGGCCGAAGAGGTCATCGACTACATGAACGCCCGCGGCGAAAAGGTCGGCCTGGTGAAGGTTCGCCTGTACCGTCCGTTCGTCACCGAGAAATTCGTCGCGGCTCTTCCCGAGACCGTGAAGAAGATCGCCGTGCTCGACCGCACCAAGGAGCCCGGCTCCGTAGGCGAGCCTCTGTATCTCGACGTCATCAACGCACTCGCCATCGAGGGTGTTTCCGGCATCACTGTTGTCGGCGGCCGCTACGGCCTGGGTTCGAAGGATACTCCGCCTTCGTCGGTCTTCGCCGTCTACGCCGAGCTCGCCAAGGACGACCCGAAGCGCGAGTTCACCATCGGCATCGTCGATGACGTTACGGGCTTGTCTCTGCCTGAGGACCCTGATTGCCCGAACACGGCCGCTCCCGGTACGATTGAATGCAAGTTCTGGGGTCTCGGCGGCGACGGCACGGTCGGCGCGAACAAGAACTCGATCAAGATCATCGGCGACCATACCGACAAATACGTGCAGGCATACTTCCAGTACGACTCCAAGAAGACGGGCGGCGTGACGATCAGCCACTTGCGCTTCGGCGATGCTCCGATCCGCAGTTCCTACTACGTCAACAAGGCCGATTTCGTGGCATGTCACAATCCCTCGTACGTCACGAAGGATTTCCCCATGGTCTACGACGTCAAGCCTGGCGGAACGTTCATGGTCAACTGCCAGTGGACGCCCGAAGAGCTCGAACATCATCTGAGCGCCGACGCAAAGCGCTATATCGCTAAAAACGACGTCAAGCTCTATACCATCAACGCCATCGATCTCGCGATCGAAATCGGCATGGGCAAGCGTACCAACACCATCCTGCAGTCCGCGTTTTTCGCGCTGACGGGCGTGCTGCCTCAGGAGGATGCCATCCGCTATATGAAGGATGCCGCCACCAAGTCCTATCTGAAGAAGGGCCAGGACGTGGTCGACACCAATCATCGTGCAATCGACGCGGGCGCCACGGCGTTCACGCGCATCGAGGTTCCCTCGAGCTGGCTCGATGCTTCCGACGAGAAGGAAGAGACCGTTCATGCCGGTAAGCCTGAGCTCGTGAAGATGGTTACCTCCATCATGGAGCCTGTCGGTCGCATGGACGGCGATAGCCTGCCCGTCTCTGCGTTCGTCGACCATGTCGACGGCCAGTTCGAACAGGGTGCATCCGCTTACGAGAAGCGCGGCATCGCCGTGTCCGTTCCGACGTGGGATGCTTCTACCTGCATTCAGTGCAACCAGTGCGCCTTCGTTTGCCCGCATGCGACCATCCGTCCGTTCGCGCTGACCGAGGAAGAGGCTGCGGCCGCCCCCGAGGCCGCTACGCTCATTCCCGCCAAGGGCAAGGCTGCGGCCGGCATGCAGTACACGCTCGCCATTTCGCCGCTCGACTGCATGGGTTGCAACGTCTGCGTGGTCCAGTGTCCTACCGACTCGCTTTCCATGGCTCCCGCCGAGGGCGAGATGGCTCAGCAGGACGTCTTCGACTACTGCGTCGCAGAAGTCTCCGATAAGCCCGAAATTCAGGACGCCACGGTCAAGGGCAGCCAGTTCAAGCAGCCGCTGCTCGAGTTCTCCGGTGCCTGCGCGGGTTGCGCCCAGACCGCATATGCCCGTCTGGTCACCCAGCTGTTCGGCGACCGCATGTACATCTCCAACGCAACGGGCTGCTCGTCGATCTGGGGCGGTCCCGCCGCAACCTCGCCGTACACGGTGAACAAGGAAGGCCGCGGTCCCGCATGGGCGAACTCCCTGTTCGAGGATAACGCCGAGCACGGCCTGGGCATGCTTTTGGGCCAGAACGCCGTGCGCGACAAGCTCGTCGCCGAAAGCGAGCAGCTGATCGCCGAGGCTGGCGACGCCGAGCTCAAGGATGCAGCCGCCGCATGGGTCGGGGCCCGCAACGACGCCGAGGCGAGCAAGGCCGCATCCGAGGCCTACGTCGCGGCGCTCGAGAAGGCCGTCGCCGCACAGGACGCCACGAGCGAACTGGCCGCATCCGTGCTGGCCGATAAGGACTACCTCGCCAAGAAATCCGTCTGGATCTTCGGCGGCGACGGCTGGGCCTACGACATCGGCTACGGCGGTCTCGATCATGTGCTCGCATCGGGTGAAGACGTCAACATCTTCGTCTTCGACACCGAGGTGTATTCCAATACCGGCGGCCAGGCTTCCAAGGCCTCTAATATCGGCCAGGTTGCCCAGTTCGCTGCGGCGGGCAAGGATATCAAGAAGAAGAGCCTTGCCGAAATCGCCATCAGCTACGGCTACGTCTACGTGGCGCAGGTCGCCATGGGCGCCAAGCCGGCGCAGACCATGAAGGCGATCGCCGAGGCCGAGGCTTATCCCGGACCGTCCCTGATCATCGGCTACTCGCCCTGCGAGATGCACTCCATCAAGGGCGGCATGGCCAACTGCATGGTCGAGATGGAGCGTGCGGTGGATTGCGGCTACTGGAACCTGTACCGCTTCAACCCCGCTGCGCCGGCAGGCAAGAAGTTTTCTCTCGATTCCAAGGAGCCCAAGGGCGGCTATCGCGAGTTCCTGATGAACGAGGCTCGCTACAGCCGTTTGACGCGCGAGTTCCCGGATCGTGCGGACGAGCTCTTCGAGCAGAACGAAAAGGCCGCAATCGAGCGCTACGAGCACTTGCTCAAGCTGAAGGACGTCTACGCCGAGGCGTAGGATTTCTTTCCGACATTCAAGAACCCGCTTCGGCGGGTTCTTTTTTTCGCGCGCCGTCCGCGCGGAGCGGGGGAGGCCCTTTCGCATACGAGGGCGTGCCGTAGCCTGCAACGAAAAACGCCCGCGACGGATGTCGCGGGCGTGTGCGGGGCGAAAGACTTTGCCGTGTTTTCGCGGTCTTTAATCGTTCAGGAGGGTCTCGACGCTTGCGAGTTTCGCGCAGCAGACGAAAATCTCCATGGCTTGCTCGAGCTCTTCGAGCGGCGGCAGGGTGGGGGCGATGCGGATATTCGAATCGTTCGGGTCGTTTTTATGCGGCCACGTAGCGCCCGCGCCCGTCATGGTTACGCCCGCTTCCTTGGCGAGGGCGACGGTGCGTTTCGCCGTTCCCGGCATGCCGTCGAAGCTGACGAAGTATCCGCCGTCGGGCTTGCTCCACGTGGCGCATCCTGCTTCGGCCAGACCCTCTTCGAGCATGCGGTCGACCAGCTCGAATTTAGGACGCAGCAGCGCGGCATGCTTACGCATGTGCTCGGCCACGCCTTCCGCGTCGCGTAGGAAGCGGACGTGGCGAAGCTGATTGAGCTTGTCGTATCCGACGGTCTGAATGCCCACGCGCGCCTTGATTTCGGCGATGTTGGCGGCGCTGGCCGCCACGGCGGCGATACCTGCGCCCGGGAAGGTCACCTTCGAAGTGCTTGCGAACTTGAAATACCTGTCGGGGTTGCCTGCGGAGTCGCACGCCTGCGCGATGTCGGTGACGTGGGCGGCGCGTTCTTCGTAGAGATGGTGCACGCAGTAGGCGTTGTCCCAGAAGATGCGGAAGTCATCGGCCGCGCACGGCATGGATGCCAGGCGTCGTACGGTTTCGTCGCTGTAGACGACGCCGTTGGGGTTGGAGTATTGGGGCACGCACCAGATGCCTTTGATCGTCGCGTCGGAGGCGACGAGGCGTTCGACCTCGTCCATATCGGGGCCGTCGGTACCCAGGGTCACGGGAATCATCTCGATGCCGTAGGACTCGGTGATGGCGAAATGGCGGTCGTAGCCTGGAACGGGACACAGCCATTTGACGGCGTCGAGGTCTTTCCACGGCATGTTGCCGAGGTATCCGTGCATCATGCCCTGCGTCACGAGGTCGAACATGATGTTGAGGCTCGAATTGCCGAACACGCACACCGTGGCGGGATCATGGTCCATGATCTGCCCCATGAGCGCTTTGGCTTCGGCGATGCCGTCCATCACGCCGTAGTTGCGGCAGTCGGTGCCGTCCTGCGCCATCAGTTCGGAAGCCGCATCCACGACGTCGAGCAGCGGCAGGCTCAGTTCGAGCTGAGCGGCGGAGGGCTTTCCTCGCGCCATATTAAGAGCAAGGCCTTTCGCGCAATGGTCGGCATACTCGCGTTCGAGGGCGCGCCGGAGCTCTTCGAGCTGCGTTCTGTCAAGGTCGGCGTACGACATTCGTCTCCTCCTTTAGATTCGGTTGCCGTTCAGGGGAAGCGCTTTAGCGTCATAAAGCACTTCGCGTCTTCGCGGCCTTACTTTACCGTATAATCGGCAATTGCTTTTGTTCTAATCATGAGAGGAGGGACGATGTCTGTAGACGACATCCAAGTTGTTCTTGCGATGGCCCTGTACTTCGTCGTCGTGCTTGCGGTGGGCTTTTTCTATTTGAAAAAGTCGAACACAAGTTCAGAGAACTACTTTTTGGGAGGTCGAGGCCTTGGTCCGTGGTTGACGGCCCTATCTGCCGAGGCGTCGGATATGTCGGGCTGGTTGTTGATGGGCCTTCCCGGAATCGCGTATTTCACCGGTGCGTCCGATGCCATGTGGACGGCGATCGGCCTGGCAATCGGCACCTATCTGAATTGGAAGTTCGTCGCCAAGCGCTTGCGCAAGTATTCTGAAGTGGCCGGCAACTCTATCACGTTGCCCGACTTCTTCAGCAATCGCTTCCATGACGAAAAGCGCGTCCTCATGAGCGTCGCCGCGCTGATCATCCTGCTGTTCTTCTGCATCTATTGCGGCAGCTGCTTCGTGACGTGCGGCAAGCTTTTCGCGACGCTGTTCGGTCTCGACTACACGACGATGATGATTCTCGGCGCCCTCGTCGTGTTCGTCTACACCTTCGTCGGAGGCTATCTGTCGGTGTGCACCACCGATCTGATTCAGGGTTCGATCATGATTTGCGCGCTCGTCATCGTATTCGTGGGCAGCGTGGCCATGGCAGGCGGCATCGACAACACCGTCGCATTCCTGCAGTCTATCCCCGGCTTCCTGTCCGCGACGCATCAGGCGTCCCCGGTCCTCGATGAGGCGGGCAACCAGATCGTGGAGGGCGGGCTTCCCGTTTTCGGCGAGGCCGTCGTCTACGGTTCCGGAATCATCACCATCATCAGTTGCTTGGCGTGGGGCCTCGGTTATTTCGGTATGCCCCAGGTGCTCGTCCGCTTCATGAGCGTGCGCCATTCCAAGGAAATCAAGAAGAGCCGCATCATCGCCGTCGTCTGGGTGGTCGTTTCGTTGGCGAGCGCCGTCTGCATCGGCCTTGTGGGCCGCGCTGCTATTCCGACGGCGTTCCTTACGGCTACGAGCGCCGAATCGGTGTTCGTCGTGCTGGCTCAGATCATGCTTCCCTCGTTCGCTTGCGGTTTGGTGGTGTCGGGCATTTTCGCCGCTACCATGTCGTCGTCTTCGAGCTATCTGCTTATTGCCGGCTCGGCTATCGCCCAAAACCTATATAAGGGCCTTATAAACAAGAACGCCACCGAAGCGCAGACCATGTTCGTTTCGCGCGTGGCGCTGACGGTCATTTTGATTTTCGGCATCATCATCGCGCTCGACCAGAATTCGTCGATCTTCCAGGTGGTGTCGTATGCATGGGCGGGATTCGGCGCGAGCTTCGGTCCGTTGATGCTGTGCAGCCTTTATTGGCGTCGCACGAATCGACAGGGCGCGCTTGCGGGCATGCTGACGGGTGCTATCACCGTTATCGTGTGGAATCTCTTCATCAAGCAGCTCGGCGGAATTTTCGCGGTCTACGAACTTCTGCCCGGATTCATCTTCGCGTTGATTGCGATCGTCGTCGTTTCTCTTTTGACCGAGAAGCCTTCTAAAGAAGTGACCGATGAATTCGATCGCTACATGGATGCCGATGTGTAATACGCTTGCGTAGAAAAGAAGAAGGGCCGGCCTTACGTGCGGTCCAGAACGATTCTTTCGAAGCAGAATATGGAATACGGGGTGGAAATCACCCCGTATTTTTTTATTTTGCCAAAAAAATTTTTTAAAAGAAGTTTGACGAATATGGACTGGATTTGACATTCGATATCAAGAAAATGCCAGGTGAATGCCGTAAAGTTAAAGCTTGCAGGATAGATACGCCCGGCAGCGTGTAGAGTGTTGACACGCATTTGCGGCTAGCGTATTATGCACTTCGTTCGCGGCACGGAAACGAAAACCGCAACGCGAACCGCAGCTTGATAAGTACACATATCGCATCGAGCACCTTGATGAACTGGGCGTGTGCCCGAGTGGTTAAAGGGGACGGGCTGTAAACCCGTTAGCTATGCTTACCTAGGTTCGAATCCTAGCGCGCCCACCAGTTCGCCCGTGTAGCTCAGTAGGTAGAGCACTTCGTTGGTAACGAAGAGGTCACCGGTTCAAGTCCGGTCGCGGGCTCCATTTTACTACGAATGGAGCTTATTAATATTAGGTTCCGTTAGTATATACGGCGGTGTAGCTCAGTTGGTTAGAGCACACGGTTCATACCCGTGGCGTCACTGGTTCGAATCCAGTCACCGCTACCATTTGTATTTTTGCACGCGCCTTTACGGCGCGTGTCTTTTATCACGTTAGTATTCGGTCGCAAGACCATTCCAAGAGGAGGAATAATGGCTAAGGAGAAGTTCGAGCGCAGCAAGCCGCATGTGAACATCGGTACCATCGGCCACGTTGACCATGGTAAGACCACCTTGACGGCTGCTATCTCCAAGACTCTGTCTGACAACGACGGTTCCCACGGCACCGCTCATGCAGACTTCACCGCCTTCGAGAACATCGACAAGGCTCCCGAAGAGCGCGAGCGCGGCATCACCATCTCCATCGCTCACATCGAGTACGAGACCGATACCCGTCACTACGCTCATGTTGACTGCCCCGGTCACGCTGACTACGTCAAGAACATGATCACCGGTGCTGCCCAGATGGACGGCGCTATCCTGGTTATCGCTGCTACCGACGGCCCGATGGCTCAGACCCGTGAGCACATCCTGCTGGCCCGTCAGGTTGGCGTTCCCTACATCGTCGTCTTCCTGAACAAGTGCGACATGGTCGACGACGAGGAGCTCCTCGAGCTCGTCGAGATGGAGGTTCGCGACCTCCTCAGCTCCTACGAGTTCCCCGGAGATGACACCCCGATCATCCGCGGTTCCGCTCTGAAGGCTCTCGAGGGCGACAAAGAGTGGCAGGAGAAGGTCTGGGAGCTCATGGACGCTGTTGATGAGTACATCCCGACCCCCGAGCGTATGACCGACAAGCCCTTCCTGATGGCTGTCGAGGACACCATGACCATCACTGGCCGTGGCACCGTTGCCACCGGTCGTGTCGAGCGTGGCGTTCTGCATGTTAACGACCCGCTGGAGATCGTCGGTATCCGTGAGACCACCAATACGGTCTGCACCGGTATCGAGATGTTCCGCAAGCTGCTCGACGAGGCTCAGGCTGGCGACAACATCGGCTGCCTGCTCCGTGGCGTCAAGCGCGAGGACATCGTCCGCGGCCAGGTTCTCTGCAAGCCCGGTAGCGTTACCCCGCATACCGAGTTCGAGGGCCAGGTCTACATCCTGACCAAGGAAGAGGGCGGCCGTCACACCCCGTTCTTCGATGGCTATCGTCCTCAGTTCTACTTCCGCACCACCGACGTTACTGGTGTTGCACACCTCCCCGAGGGCACCGAGATGGTTATGCCTGGCGACAACGTTACGATCACCGGTGAGCTCATTCACCCGATCGCAATGGAAGAGGGCCTCAAGTTCGCTATCCGCGAGGGTGGCCGCACCGTTGGCTCCGGTCGCGTGACCAAGATCATCAAATAACTCTTGGATTTACGATGATTAGATGAAGAGCTCGCTTTCGGGCGGGCTCTTCACTTCAAGGCTTGCTCTTATGTGTACAATTACCAAGCTACAAAACGATTAACTTGAAGGAGAATTCATGCGTACGTTGGTCACCCTGGCCTGCACCGAGTGCAAGCGCCGCAATTACACGACCAAAAAGAACAAGCAGAATAATCCGGATCGTATCGAGATGAAGAAATACTGCAAGTGGTGCCGCACGCACACCTTGCACAAGGAAACTCGATAAGGTAAGGAAAACAGGCCAGTAGCTCCAATTGGCAGAGCGGCGGTCTCCAAAACCGCATGTTGTGGGTTCGAGTCCTACCTGGCCTGCCAGCTTGTTCAAGCAGCTTGGAACGCGAGCTGCTTGTTTTGGGTTTAGGGACATTTATCCTAGAGAGCGATCGTGCGGTCCCGCACTAAACCGCATAAGGGATTAAGAAACCGCATTTAGGGATTAAGAAAAAATATGGCGAAAAAGTCTAAAACGCAACGAGCCAAAGCCTCTGCGCATCGTCAAGCGAAAAAAGCACAGGCTGTCGAGCTCGAGGCTCAGGGCATTTCGGCCGAGGAAGCCGCCAAGAAGACCGAAGCAGCTAAGCAGCAGGTCAAAAAGGCGGACGATAAGAAGGCCAAGCCTAAGAAACAGCGTTTTAAGTTCTTCAAAGAGGTTAAAGCAGAACTCAAGCGCGTTACCTGGCCTACTCGATCCGAGGTTCTTCGGTGGTCCGGCGTTGTCGTGGCCGCTTTGGTGTTTTTCGGCGTCTTTGTTGCCGTTCTGGACAATTTGATTGTCACTCCTCTGATCGTTGCTCTTTCCGGCATAGGGGCAGGACTCTAACATGGCAAAAAAATGGTACGTGCTCCATACCTATTCCGGGTATGAGAACAAGGTCAAGAAGAATCTTGAAACCCGTATTGAAACCATGGGTCTCGAGAATAATGTCTTCGGAATCGAGATTCCGACCGAGACGGTCACTGAAATCAAAGAAAGCGGCCGTCGCGTGGAAAGCGAAAAGAAAGTTTTCCCTGGATATGTTTTGGTCCGCATGGAGATGGACGACCGCAGCTGGGCTGCCGTCCGCAACACTCCGGGCGTGACGGGCTTCGTGGGAAGCCAGGGCAATCCTGCTCCGTTGACTCGCGAAGAGTTCAATAAGATCATGAAGCGCACTTCCGCTGCCGCCCCGAAGAAGACCACTTCTTCTTTCGAGGTAGGCCAGTCCGTCAAGGTCACCAACGGTCCGCTCGCCGAATTCGACGGCACCATTTCCGAGGTTCTGCCCGAGGCGGGCAAGGTCAAGGTCATGGTTTCCATTTTCGGGCGCGAAACCCCTGTCGAGCTTTCGTTCGATCAGGTGGCCAAGATTTAGTTCGATTATTCCCGGCTCCTGCGTGCCTGGGTGGACAGGGCTTCTCACGCATGGTTGGCCGTTGTAGCAATTTTCAGTAAGGTAAGGAAGACAGATGGCTGAGAAAAAAGTCAGCGGCTTCATTAAGCTGCAAATTCCCGCCGGCGCTGCGAACCCCGCTCCTCCGGTCGGTCCCGCACTCGGTGCGCAGGGTGTCAACATCATGCAGTTCTGCCAGGCGTTCAACGCCGCTACGCAGGACCAGTCCGGCACCATCATCCCCGTCGAGATCACGGTCTATGAGGATAAGAGCTTCACGTTCGTCTGCAAGACTCCTCCGGCGGCTGTTCTGATTAAGGAGAAACTGGGCATCAAGAGCGGCTCCGGCATTCCGCAGCTCAAGGCTGTCGGCACGCTGAGCAACGATCAGCTTCGCGAGATCGCCGAGATCAAGCTCCCCGACCTGAACGCAAACGACATCGATGCCGCTATGGAGATCGTCGCCGGCACCGCTCGTTCCATGGGCGTTCGTATCGAGGGTCGCGAGATGAAGAAGACCTACGTGCCTTCCAAGAAGCTCGCCGCCATCCTCGCTGGCAAGGAATAGCCTACCTGACATGTGGAAGGGTGGTTCTTCCACCCGCCAATACCACGAAAGGATTCATTGATGAAACTCACCAAGAACCAGAAGCTCGCCGCTGAGAAGATCGAGGCCGGCAAGCTCTATGCTCCCGTCGAGGCTCTCGCTCTCGTCAAGGAAGTTTCCACCGCAAAATTCGACGAGACCGTCGAGGTCCACTTCCGCCTCGGTATTGACACCCGTCAGGCCGACCAGCAGCTTCGCGGCATGGTTTCCCTGCCTAACGGCTCTGGTAAAGAGGTCCGTGTCGCCGTCTTCGCCGAGGGTGCTGCCGCTGAGGCCGCTAAGGAAGCCGGTGCTGAAATCGTCGGTTCCGACGACCTGGTTGCTGAAATCCAGGCTGGCAACATCAACTTCGACGCCGCTGTCGCCACTCCGAACATGATGGGCAAGGTCGGCCGCCTCGGCAAGATTCTCGGCCCCCGCGGTCTGATGCCGAACCCCAAGCTCGGCACTGTGACCCCGGATGTCGCCAAGGCTATCGCCGAACTCAAGGGCGGCAAGGTCGAGTACCGTGCCGACCGTTACGGCATCGCTCACGTCATCATCGGCAAGGTCAGCTTCGAGGCTGAGAAGCTTGCTGAGAACTATGGCGCTATCTACGACGAAATCGTTCGTATGAAGCCGTCTGCGGCGAAGGGCAAGTACCTCAAGTCCATCTCCGTTTCTTCCACCATGGGCCCTGGCATTGCCATCGACCCCTCCGTTTCTCGCAACTTCGCTTCTGCCGAATAGCGAAAACAAAGCCTTACTTCAAAAAGACCCGCTTTATGCGGGTCTTTTTTGTTCACCTTAGGTTACTTGTAGGCAAGAGCGTGTGTGCTAGAATTATCTGCGTTACTATGACGGCCTCGTAGCGCGAGGTTTTTGCAACGGATCCTTATTCAGAAGAAGGCGAACTCATGATTATCAAGAAGTCCCCGGCTGAAATCGAAGCCATGAAGGAAGCGGGACGCATTTCTGCAAAAGTGTTGCGTGAAGTGGGCTCCCATGTGCGCCCCGGCGTTTCTACGTTGGAGCTCGACCGTTTGGCCGAGACCCTCATCCGCCTCGAGGGCGGCATTCCCGCATTCAAGGGCTACGGCGGATTCCCCGGCAGCATCTGCGCATCGGTCAACGAGCAAATCGTTCACGGCATTCCTTCTGCGGATGTCATCCTGAAAGAAGGCGACATCATCTCCATCGATACCGGTGCGACGGTCGATGGCTGGGTAGGGGATAATGCCTGGACGTTCCCGGTGGGCAAGGTTTCTCCCGAAGTGAAGAAGCTTCTCGACACCACCGAGAAGTGCATGTGGGCCGGTCTCGATGCGGCACGCCCCGGGAACCATCTAGGCGATATCGGTTTCGCCGTGCAGTCTATCGCCGAGGCCGAAGGTTACGGCGTCGTCCGCGAGTATGTAGGCCATGGCATCGGCCGCAATATGCACGAAGATCCCAATGTTCCTAACTACGGCCGTCGTCATCATGGCATCTTGCTCGAGCCCGGTATGGTTCTGGCAATCGAGCCTATGATAAATATGGGCACTCATAAGACGCGTCAGATGCCCGACGGCTGGCTCGTATGCACGCGTGACGGCATGCCGAGCGCCCATTTTGAAAAAACGGTCGCTATCACCGAGGACGGTCCTGTGATTTTGACCACCGAACCCGATTTCAAGCGTCCCGTGAACGACTAACGTCTTTGAGTTTTCTGCATTGAAAAGGCCTCGGCCGCATTCAGGAATCTGAATTGCGTCCGAGGCCTTTGTCGTATCTCGGGGCGTCTGAATCCGGTCGAGCGGGTAATAAGCCCCCGTCGCGACGGGGGCTTATTCGTCTTCATGGCGGGCATGGCGGCCTTGTTTGTCCATGCTGCTCGTGCTGCTCCTGCCGCGACGGGCGTGGCGCCCGCTGAGCGGCGCATGGCGCGCCCCATCGACTTTGCGCTCGAAGACCGCTTGGGCGCTATGGCGTCCGATGGCGTCCTGTTCGTCTTGTTCGGGTCGTTTTGCCAAAGCCCCCAGTTCCCCTGCATGGCGCCCCCGAGGCGGGGTGCATGTTCGGACCGCTTCGTCTTCGATGCCGCTCGTTTCCGCGTAAGCTTCCGTTTTGCTGTGTGCGGCAGGTTCGTTCCATGCATCGAAAGCTTCGGTTTCGATTTCGGCGGCGTCGTTGAAATTCGGCACGCTGTCGACGTGGTTCTTATGCAGACCGAGCCTGTTTGTTATTTTGGATACGATCGAGACCAGCATAGCCGCTTCGCTGAAGCCGGCTTTGGCGGCAATGCCGAAGGTGACGACGACCGAGACGATGCCGCCGCAGACGATGCATCCCAACGCGTGGGGGATGGAGCCGTTCAAGGGAAGCACGGTTGCATCGAGGCCGAATACGACCAGCGCGCCCGCGCCCGCGCCCAGCGCGCCGAGGGCGAGCGAGCGCACGAACGACAGCGCCATGCCCTTCAGGCCGAGGCGTCCGACCTTGCGACGCAGATACACGAAGCAGGCGATGTCGAGAACCAGATAGAACACCGTCTCGCTGAGCGCGATGGCGGGCATGCCGAAGTTGAGCGGGCCGCCGAACGGGGTGGCGAACACGGCGATGAATGCGATCTGCAGGGCGACTGAGGCAACCATCATGATCGAGTAGATGCTCATGATGCGCATGGCGGAAAACGCCTTCTGCAGATAGGTATTGACGCCATAGAAGGGCAGCGATAGAGCGAGTGCGGCAAGATAGAGCGAAATCTGGGCGATGTTTTCTTCGGTGAACGCGCCGATGTGATACAGAGTGACGAGCGGTTCGGCGAACACGACCAGATACATGGCGAAGGGCAGCATGAAGAACAGGATTTGGCTGGTCCCCGATGCCACGCCCTTCTTGAAAGACGCCATGTCGCCTTTGGCGTGCATCTCGGAGATTTCGGTGAACATGGCCGTGGTGATGGGCGCCGTGAGGAATGCATAGGGCAGGGTGAACCAAAGACGCGCGTAGGCGATGATCGAAGGGCCGTTGTCCGCCGTGGCATATGACGCCGCGTTCTGCACCGATACCACGACAAGGCCCGCGCACATGACCAAAATGGCGGGCACGCCGATGGCGAGCGTCTCCTTGAGAGCCGGGTCGCGCAGGTCGACGTGCAGGCGCAGTTTGATGCCGTTGCGCTTGAGGGCGGGAAGCTGGATGGCCATCTGAATGAACACGCCCAGCGGGTTTCCTATGGCAATGATGAGTTTCGCCATATCGGGGTTGCTCGGCGCGATGAAGGCATAGAGCACGAACGTGGCCGTGACGATGATGTTGTTGAAAATCGGCGCCGCGCTGCTCCATAGGTAGTCGCGTGAGGCGTTGAGCAGCCCGCTGACGATTGACGACAGGCCGTAGAACACGATTTGAATGGCGAAGAATCTGAAGAAGAACACGGCGTCTTCCATACCGCCCTGGTCGCTCATGAAGCTTTGCGTGAATACGAGCGCCGGCGCGAAAATCGTGCACAGCAGCGCCACCAAGCCCAGCGCGATGAACGCGATGCTCATGATGTTGCTGGCGTATTCGTTGCCGCCCCGTTCGCCGAGGCGGTTTTTCACTGAAAGGTACACGGGCAGAAACGCTGTTACAAGCATGCCTCCCATGACCAGTTCGTAGAGCATGTTAGGAAGGTTGTTGGCGATTTGGTAAGAGCTTGCCAACATGGTCGAGCCGAGCGCGAAGGCCATGGCCCAGGTGCGCATGAAGCCCGTGATGCGGGATATGATGACGAAGAAGCTGATGAGGGCTGCCGAGCTTCCGACGCTGGCCGCCGTATTCTGCGAAGACGATTCGTCTTCAGGTGTGGAAATCTGCGTGGCGCTCATACTACGCTTTCGAGTTTGGGTATAATACAAAGGCTATTGTCAACTCATCATATAGTCCGCGGGCAACGTTTGAAACGAGGCAGAATGAACATCCTGATTATTCGCAATAATTCCAATGCGGCCGCCCTCGACGCGTCGATGCTCCTGGCCGCTTATCTCGATTCTCAGGGAGTTGCGCATCAGGAACTCGACTCGACGCCCCTGTCGATCGAATCGGTCAAAGACACCTGCGCGCACGTCGATGTGGCTTCCTTCGACATGGTGGTCTCTCTCGGCGGCGACGGTACGATGCTTCGAACTGCCCGTTTGGTCGGCAAGACGCGTGTGCCGATTCTCGGCATTAATTTCGGTCATCTCGGCTTCCTGGTGAACTCTTCGGAAGACGGCGTCGTGGCCATCGTGGCCGCCGCCCTTGCGGGCGACGTCGTACGTGAGGAGCGAGCCAGCCTGCATATCGACCTTATTTCGAATGGAGAGGTGGTTGCGAGCCGCTTCGCGCTCAACGAGTTCTCGGTTACGCGTGGCGCCTTGGGCCGCATCATCGATTTCGGCATTGAGATTTCGGGCAATCATCTTGTCGATATGCGTGGCGACGGTCTGGTGGTTTCTTCGGCCACCGGCTCTACGGCTTATGCTCTTTCTGCCGGCGGTCCGCTGGTCGCCCCCGATTTCAAGGGCCTCGTCGTGGTTCCTCTGGCTCCTCATACGCTGCTTTCCCGATCCCTCGTCACCGATCCGAGCGATATCGTCGAAATCGATTTGTCTCGCAATCCCGAAAGCCGCGAAGCGAGCTATTTCGTGGACGGCGAGTTCATTTCTCTCGACGAGCCGATCGACCGCGTCTTGGTGCGCAAGTCGAATAACCCCACCGTTTTGCTTCGCTATAAGAACGAAGGCTTCTATAGCGCGGTTGCCAACACGTTCTTTGCAGACGAGCGTCGCATGTAGTTTTGCCTCTAAGGGTTTCGAACGGCCGAGGATTCTCCTCGGCCGTTTTTCGTTTCGGCGGCCTGCCTGCTGCGTGCAGGGAGCAGGATATTAAAAAAGGCGCCGGCTTGCGTCGGCGCCTACGGTGTTTGCATGCTGCGGCGGCTTATTTATGGTAGAAGGAGTGCTGCTCGTATTTAGGCTCGCAGCATACATTGATGCCGAGCTTGCGATAGAGGCTTTCGTCGGTGGCCGAGATGATGACCGAGAAGAACGCGTCGCATCCACGCAAATCGTCGACATGTGCGATGGTCTGCGCTGCGATGGGATTGGTCGCCGAGCTGATGGAAAGCGCGATCAGGGTCTCGTCGGAGTGCAGGCGCGGGTTCTTGCTTGCCAGCTGCTCGGTTTTCAGGCGGCAGATGGGTTCGATCGCCTCGTTGCTGATGACGAGCAGGTCGTCATCGACGCCCGCGACCGCCTTGAGCGCGTTCATGAGCAGCGAAGAGGCGGCGCCCAGCAGGTCGGACGTCTTGCCCGTGATCACGCGGCCGTCGGGAAGCACCATGGCTCCCGCAGGGGCGCCCGTCGTTTCTTCCTTGAGCAGCGCGGCGCTGCGGGCGGGAGAGAAGCTCGACGTGACGCCCGCCTGATTCATGAGCATCTCCAGCTTCTCGATGCTTTTCTGGCCGACGCCTGTACGCTTCACCTCGACGGAGGTCTGGAAGTAGCGGCGCACGATTTCCATTTTCGCGGCGTCGCGCACCACGTCGTCGTCGGTGATGGCGAGGCCCGCCATGTTCACGCCCATGTCGGTGGGCGACTGGTACGGGCTCGAGCCGGAGATGCGCTCCATCATGGCCTTGAGCACGGGGAAGATCTCCACGTCACGATTGTAGTTGACGGTCGAGACACCGTAGGCCTCGAGATGGAACGGGTCGATGATGTTGGAGTCGTCGAGGTCGACCGTGGCCGCCTCGTAAGCCAGGTTCACGGGATGCGCGAGCGGCAGGTTCCATACGGGGAAGGTCTCGTACTTCGCATAACCTGCGGTCACGCCGCGCTTGTGCTCGTGATAGAGCTGCGAAAGGCAGGTGGCCATCTTGCCGGAGCCAGGACCCGGTGCCGTCACCACGACGAGCGGGCGGGCGGTTTCGATGTATTCGTTCTTGCCGTAGCCCTCGTCGCTGACGATGTGGTTGATATCGTACGGATAGCCGGCGATGGGGTAGTGCAGGTAGCATGCGATACCGAGAGACTGCAGGCGCCTGCGGAACATGTCGGCGGCGGGCTGGCTGGCGTAGTGCGTGATCACGACGCCGCCCACGAGAAAGCCCATGCCGCGGAAGATGTCCATCAAACGCAGCGAATCTTCGTCGTAGGTGATGCCCAAGTCGCCGCGGACTTTGTTCTTCTCGATGTCGTTGGCGTTGATGGTGATGATGATCTCGACGTCGTCGACGAGGCTTTGCAGCATGCGGATCTTGGAGTCGGGCTCGAAGCCGGGAAGCACGCGGGCGGCGTGGTGGTCGTCGAAGAGCTTGCCTCCGAATTCGAGGTAGAGCTTGCCTTCGAACTGGTCGATGCGGTTGCGAATATGCTCAGCCTGCAATGCGATGTATTTTTCGTTGTCGAATCCGATGCGCATGAGATCGCGGGCCCCTTTCTGGGTGAGGGCGGTGCACGCCGCCGAGAGAATCGATGTCGAACAGATGAATTATATATCAGCGTGTTTCGACTCTGTGTCGCGGGCGTTTCCGCTGCATGAATTGGCCGGATGTCGTCCGACTCCGCGCGTTGCGACCGTGCGCTAGAATCGGCTGGAACGATTGGGCCGCGATATGGAAGGGGGCGCTGTGGGGAAAAGGGTGTCGCTGCGCCGCGAATCGCCCGAGGACGATGATGTGTTCGAGGCGTCGCGAGCGCTTGCGAAGGAATACCTGGCCTATCTTTCCGTCGAGCGGGGATCGTCGGCGTTGACGGTGGTTTCGTATGCGTCCGACCTTGACGATTATGCGGCGTTTCTTGCCGACGTGCGCGGCTGCTCGGCCGGATGCGCCGCCCGATCGGACGTGGCGGCCTATGCGCGCGACCTTGCCGAGCGCGGCTATGCTCCCGCCAGCAGGGAGCGTCGTATGGCCGCGGTAAGGGGGATGCACCGTTTCCTCGCGCGCGAGGGGCTCGCGAGGGGGGATGCCGCCTCCGATGTCGAACTGCCGGATGCGCCGCGCCGTCTTCCCGACGTCTTGTCTGTCGCGCAAGCCGAGACTCTGCTCGATCGCGATTACCGGTCCGACGAACTCGGCGCGCGCGACCGCGCGGTCATGGAGGTGCTCTATGGTTGCGGCTTGCGTGTGAGCGAGCTTGTCGGGATGGATACGGCCGATGTCTTTTTCGACGAAGGGTTCGTGCGCGTCGTCGGCAAGGGGAGCGCCGTGCGCGTCGTTCCGTTCGGCGGCGCGGCTGCCCGTGCGCTCGCCGACTATTTGGAATCGGCGCGGCCCGTGCTCGCCGGTAAGGCGCCGTCGCCTCCGTCGGCGCTGTTTCTCAATGCGCGCGGCGGCCGCCTGACGCGTCAGGGGGTCTACGGGGTGGTGGAGAAATCGGGCGCTGCCGTGGGTATTGCGGGACTACATCCCCACACGCTGAGGCACAGTTTCGCAACGCATATGCTGGAGGGCGGAGCCGATCTGCGCACGATTCAGGAGATGCTCGGTCACGCCGATATCTCGACCACGCAGGTCTATGTCCATGTAACCTCGCTCCATCTGCGCGAGGAATACCTGGCCGCCCATCCGCGCGCCCGCGGAATCGTCTGACCCCACATTTCCTCCATGCGATTCGTTTTCAAGACGGCACTAGATATAGTGCCGTCTTTTCGTATGGCACTATATATTCTTTTAATAGGTGCGATATCCGTCCATGCGTCGTCGACGAATGGAATCATCTGCCTTTCGGAGTTGAAAAGTGGGGGGAGAAACGCCACGCAGTGGGCGATTTTATTGCGAGGTGGGAGGAAGTGGGATAAAATGGCGGGCATCGGTTGGGGTGTTGCAATGTGAAGGGGGATGAGCGTGGCCGGTCTATTCGGTGAATATCGCCATAAGATCGATGCCAAAGGCCGCCTTTCCCTTCCGGCTGCATTTCGAAAGACCTTGACCGAAGACACCCAGTTGGTGGTCGTTCCCGATTCCAAGAACGGCTTCCTTTCCGTCTACACCGTGGATAACTACGAAGCGTGGGTGGACGCTCTGTTCGAAAAGAAGGGCGGCTATAACCCGGGCGACCGCAAACACGTCATGCTGCGCACCAAGCTCAATGCCAGCGCCATGCCCAATGCGATGGACGCTGCGGGACGCATCAACGTGTCGGCGAAGCAGCGCGAGATGGTGGGGTTGGAAAAAGAAGCGGTTCTGGTGGGCAACACCGACCATTTTGAGATCTGGGATGCCGCGCGTTGGGATGAATTCCAGAGCAGCGTAGATCTCGATGAATTGCTGTTCTCGTAAGGAGTCCGCACGTGGAAAAAACGACAGGCGAATACCGGCATATCCCCGTCTTGCTCGACGAGTGCCTTGAACAATCGCGTCTTAAGCCGCAGCATACGTTCGTAGACGCGACGCTCGGCGGAGCGGGCCATTCTTCCGAAGTGGCGCGACGTCTGGGGTCGCAAGGCCTTCTGATAGGCATCGACCAAGACGATATGGCGCTGACCGCCGCCGGGGCCCGTTTGAAGGCCCTCGGTTCTGCCGACCTGCCCCAGATCGAGCTTTTGCGCGGCAATTTCGGAAACCTCGATGAGCTTCTTCTCGAAGCCGAGGTTCCTGGCATCGATGCCATTCTGTTCGATTTGGGCGTTTCTTCGCCGCAGCTTGATTTTCCGTCGCGGGGGTTCTCGTTCAAAGAGGATGCCCCCCTGGACATGAGGATGGATCCGGGCAACCAGACCACAACCGCAGCAGAGCTCGTCAACACCCTGGATGCAGCAGAGCTCGCTCGGATCATCCGCGATTATTCCGATGAGAAGTGGGCCAGCCGTATCGCGCAGTTCATCGTCGCTGCGCGCGAGCGCGCCCCCATCGAGACGAGCGGGCAGCTCGTCGAGATCATCAAGGCCGCCATTCCCGCATCGGCGCGTCGTGCAGGCGGCCATCCCGCCAAAAGGACGTTCCAGGCTCTGCGCATCGAGGTGAACTCCGAGCTTTCGGTCTTGCGCAGCGGTTTGGAGGCGGCGGTGCGTTGGCTGAACCCGAAAGGCCGCATTCTGGTGATCAGCTACCATTCTCTTGAGGACAGGGTCGTCAAGGAAGTGTTCGCAGAGCATGCGCGCACCTGCACCTGCCCTCCCGGACTTCCCGTATGCGCGTGCGGGGCCGATCCGGCGCTGAAGATCGTCACGCGCAAGCCGATTCTTCCGACGCCGGAGGAAATCGAGCGCAACCCGCGCGCCCGCAGCGCCAAGCTGCGTGTCGCGGAGAAGATACGTTAATGCCGATACGCGAGTAGAGCAAGCCGACCGAAGAGCGTTGCATCTGAAGAAAGGGGGCCGGTGTGAGTCGCACGAATGCATACCGTGCCTCCCGGTCGGGATACCTATACGGCAGCTCCGCGCCGGCCGTGCCCGACCGCTCGGGCGCCGACTTCGAGGTCATACCCGGTCGGCGGAAATATTCCGATGTGGAGACGCTTCCCGCATCGGTTATGGGAATAGCGAAAGTCATCGTCGCGGCCGCTTTGGTTGTCGCGA
The DNA here is from genome assembly GCF_959608125.1 of uncultured Slackia sp. Taxonomy (GTDB): domain Bacteria; phylum Actinomycetota; class Coriobacteriia; order Coriobacteriales; family Eggerthellaceae; genus Slackia. The sequence goes on along the minus strand of NZ_CAUHPG010000002.1, from coordinate 63,065 downwards.
CGTTGTGCTGTATACGCGTCGGTCTGACCGCGGCAAGCGTCACGAGCTCGATTGCCGCCGACGATTTGAGCGCCAAGATCGAGAATGCCAGGTCCTACGGAAGCGATCTCGAGGTGCAGCAAAGCAGGCTTTCCAACTCGACCCATATTCGCGTCGAGGCGGCGAGTCTAGGCATGGCGCCTCCGCTGAGCACCGAAGCGGTCGTGCTGCCTCCCGACATCGTGGCGACGGATGCGGAGGGCAATCTTTCTTTGTCCGGAAGCATCGCCGCCATTGCGAATCAAGGATAATCGATGAGCGAACGTAGACCATCCAATCCACGCAGCGTTTCCGACGGCTCGCCTTCGAGCCGTCTGTCTTTTTTGCTGCTGTCGTTTCTCCTGATCGCCATGGCATGGGCCGGCCGTCTTGTGTATTTGCAGGTCATCAAGGCCGATGAGTTCAGTTCCGCCGCTGCGGCATCGCGCACGGTGAGCGCCGACATCTCGCCGCGTCGCGGAACTATCTACGACCGCAACGGAAACGTGTTGGCCACCAGCGTCGATGCCACGACGGTCTACGCGAATCCCAAGGAGGTCGTCGACAGGGCTTCTACAGCGCAGGCGCTGGCCGATTCCCTCGGCGGCGATGCTTCCGAGTATCGCGACCTGCTTTCCCAGGACACCACATTCGTCTACATCAAGCGTAAAGCCGATGTAGACGTGGCCGATGCGTTGCGCGAGAAGGGGCTGACCGGCATCTATTTCATCGACGACACGAAGCGCGTCTGTCCTTACGGCAAGGTCGCCGGCCAGGTTCTCGGCTTCGTCAACGTGGATGGGCAGGGCGTGTCGGGCCTCGAGCTGTATTACGACGACATCCTCAAAGGCACGCCTGGCAAGCTTGTCGTGCAGCGCGGCGGCAAGGGCATTCCCATTCCAGGCGGCACCGAGGTCGACGAGCCTGCGAAAGACGGCCAGGATATCGTGATTTCAATCGATATCGACATGCAGAGCTATCTGGAGAAACGCCTTGCCGAGGGTGTCGAGCAGATCGGCGGCGAGGACGGCGGCGCAGTCCTCATGGATGCGTCGACGGGCGACCTGCTGGCGATCGCGTCCACTCCGTATTTCGACCCGGCGGCGCCTTCGGAATCCGAAGTGGGTTCCGACTCCCTCAAGCCCGTCACTCAGGCTTACGAGCCGGGTTCGATTTTCAAGACCGCTTCCATGACGGCCTTGCTCGAGACCGGTTCGATTTCGCCCGATACCACGGTGTTCGCGCCGGCGGGGCTGGCGGCCGATGAATACGTGATCACCGACGCGCATGAGCGCGGCGATATGACCATGACCGCGCGCTATGTGATGCAGGACTCGTCCAATGTCGGCATCTCGCTGCTCGTCGAGAGCCACTTGGGCTTCGCCCCCTTGTACGACAAGATCGTGACCTACGGTCTCAACGGCGCCACCGGCATCGACTATCCGGGAGAAGCGGGGGGCTATCTGGCGCCGAATGTGGAAACGTGGTCGCAGATCCTCAAATACAACGTCACGTTCGGCCAAGGTATCGCCACCACGCCTTTGCAGATGACGCGCTTCTACGGAGCCCTTGTCAACGACGGCGTGGCCGTGACGCCGCATCTCCTGCTGTCCAAACCCCAGACGGGCGAGGTTATGACGTACGAATCGGAGACGATCATCGAGAACAAGGCGGCGATCGCCCCTATGGTCAGCATGCTCGAAACGGTCGTGGAAGAGGGAACGGGCCAGGGCGCTGCCATCGATGGCTACACCGTGGCGGGCAAGACCGGTACGGCGGAATACGTCGATGAGGATACCGGCCAGTACGCCAAGCACTCCCATAACCTCGATTTCGTCGGTGTGCTGCCGAACGCTTCGACGCCGCTCGTGTGTTTTGTGGGTGTGAACGAGGTTCCCTACGAGCGAAATACCACCGAAGTGTTTAAGGATATAATGACCGAAGCCATAAGCCGCTACCGCGTGGTTCAAAGCGACTAGCCGCCCGTGCGCGGGCGTTCACGTCAGAAAGCATCGAACATGAAACTGGACACGAACCGCATTCTCGATATCACGGGCGGGCGCCTCGCGCTCGCCCCCGCAGACGCCGAGCGCGATCTGGTGGGTCTCACTTGGGATTCGCGCACGGCATGGCAGGATTGCCTCTACGCCGCCCTTCCGGGCGAGCGTGTCGACGGCAACGATTTCATCTCATCGGCCGTCGAAGCGGGCGCGATGCTGGTGCTGGCGGGCCGCGAGCCCGATGCCGCCGCGCTCGAGGCGTCGCGCTCCCGCGGCGCGGGCATCGTCGTGGTCGACGATGTCGAATCCGCTATCACGGCGCTTGCCGCCGCATGGCGCTCTCTGCTCTCGGCCACGGTCGTGGGCATTACGGGGTCGGTTGGCAAGACCACGGTGAAAAGCCTTACGCGCCAGGTTCTTTCCTCGCGTTTCAAGACCGTCGCCACCAAGGGCAACTTCAACAACGAACTCGGCGCGCCTTATACGGTGCTTTCGGCCGACGCCGATTGCGAGATGCTCGTCGTGGAGATGGGCATGGACGACTTGGGCCAGATCGCCCACATCTGCTCGTTCGCCAAGCCTGACATGGGCCTGGTCAACAATGTCGGCGTGTCGCATCTCGAGCGCCTCGGCTCGCGTGAGAACATCGCCCGCGCCAAGGCCGAGCTCTTCGACGCGCTCGAGCCCGGCTCGTTCGCGTTCGTGAACGCCGCCGACGATATGACGCCGTTTCTGCGCTCTTGCGGCCGCCTGGCCGAAGGCATGCTGAACGAAGCGGATTTCAGCGCTGCGGGCGAGCCCGAAGGCGAAGGCTGCGCCGTCTGGGCCGAGGGCGTCTCGGTCGACGACGAGGGCCGTCCGAGCTTCATGCTGTGCGCCCGCGGCTTCGCCGTCATCGGCGACGAGGTCGAGCGCGTCGCGTGCTCGCTGGGTCTTCGCGGCGTCCATAACGTATCCAATGCTTGCGGCGCGGCTGCTATCGGTCTGGCGTGCGGCATAGGCCTGCCCGACGTGGCGCGCGCCTTGGGCGAAGCCCGACCGGAAGCCGGTCGCCAGGAGGTCAAGCGTGCGGCATGCGGTGCCGTGGTGTTCGACGATGCCTATAACGCGAGCCCCGCGTCCATGAAGGCGTCGCTTGCCATGCTCGAAAGCTATAAGGCGTCCGGACGCAAGGTCGCGGTGCTCGGCGATATGGGCGAACTCGGTGCAGAAAGCGTCGAGGGCCATAGGGAAACAGGCCGCGCGGCGGCTCGGGCGGGCGTCGGCCTGCTTGTTTGCGTGGGCGAGGCCGCGGCCGATATCGCCGCAGGCGCTCTCGAGGCCGGCATGCCCGAAGAGCGCATCGTGCGCGTCGCCGACGCCTGCGAGGCCGTGCGCGCTTTGGAAGGAAGGATCGATTCGTCGGATGTCGTGCTGGTCAAAGCCTCGCATTTCATGCATCTCGACCGCGTCGTCGAAGGGATAATCGCCTAATGCTCAGCAGTATCTTCTCGTCTTACCCCACGTTCCTCGTATTTTTGGGCTTCGTGGTCGCGGCTGCGATCACCATGGTGCTCATGCCTGCGTGGATCAAGCTTCTCACGCGCACGCATATCGGTCAGCAGGTGCGCGCCGACGGCCCTCAGAGCCATCTGGTGAAACAGGGTACGCCTACCATGGGCGGCGTCATCATGATCGTCGCGATCGTGCTGACCGCGCTTCTTGTGGCCGAGCCGTCGCCCGAGTTCATCGCGGCGCTTGTGGCTACGCTGGCCATCGGCGCTTTGGGCCTGTTCGACGACGCGTCGAAGGTCATCCATGAGCGCTCTTTGGGTTTGACGCCGAAGGGCAAGCTTATCGGCCAATTCTCCACGTTCGCGGTGTTCACTTTGGTGGTCGTGAACTTCATGGGCATCGAACCTATCGTGCACATCCCGTTCCTTCCGCCGATCGATCTGGGCGTGCTTACCACCACCATCCCGTGCGACTTCGTCGAGGGCGGTTTTCGTATCCCCTGGCTCTATCTGGCGTTCAGCCTGATCCTGCTGGGCGGCCTGAGCAATGCCGTCAACCTGACCGACGGTCTCGACGGCCTGGCTGCAGGCACGGTCATGGTGGTCATGGTGGTCATGGCGGCCATTTCGTATCGTCTCGATATGCTGCCGATCGCGGTTCTTTCCGCCACCATCGCGGGCGCCTGCGTCGGGTTCTTGTGGTTCAACGCCTATCCGGCCGACATCTTCATGGGCGACACGGGCTCGCTTGCGCTCGGCGCGGCTCTCGGCTGCGTGGCCATGCTTACCAAAACCGAGGTCTACTCGATCATCATCGGCGGCCTGTTCGTCGCCGAGGCCCTGTCGGTCATGCTTCAGGTGCTTTATTTCAAACGCACCAAGAAAAGGCTGTTCCTTATGGCTCCTCTGCACCATCACTTCGAGAAGAAGGGATGGAGCGAAACGAAGGTCGTCATCCGCTTCTGGATCGTATCGGGCGTGCTTGCCGCATTCGGCTTCGTCCTGTGGTTCATCCAGCCTATCGTGATGGCAGGCTAGGGCGCCATCGCCTCCGCGCCGAACGATGAGGGCATCGCCGCTTCGACGCGGCGATGCGTGTTTATAAGGAAAAACGTCGATGAGAGGGAATCGTCATGGATAAAGGATGCATCGAAGGCCGCAAGGCGGCCGCCGCAATGCTCGGAGACGTGCTTGTTCTGGGCCTCGGTAAAAGCGGAAAGGCGGTGGCGCGGTATTGCCTCGACCTTTTGGGGTCGCGCGTGAACAGTCTCACTATCGCCGCCGGCGAGCCTAACGACGACGCCCGTGCGTTCGCGCGCGAGTGCGAGCGCCGTGGCGCGAAGGTTTATTTCGACCGCTATACGCTTGAGAAACGCTACGACCTTTGCATTGCCAGCCCCGGCATCTCGCAGTTCTCCCGTTTCTACGAGAATGCCGCTGCCGCAAGCTCCGCCGTGATCAGCGAGGTCGAATTCGCGTGGCAGGAAAGCCGTGCCGATTCGCGCTGGATCGCGGTCACCGGCACGAACGGCAAGACCACCACGACCACGCTTATCACCCATATCCTGCGCGAGGCGGGCCGAGACGTCGCGGCCGTAGGAAACATCGGCAACACCTGCATCGATGCCGTCGCGGCCGATGAAGCCGACGTGTTCGTCGCGGAGGTCAGCTCGTTCCAGCTCGCTTCCATGGACCTGTTCGCACCCGATGTGGCGGTGCTGCTCAACATCACGCCCGACCATCTGTACTGGCATATGACTTTCGATGCGTATGCCGAAGCGAAGAAGAGCGTCTACCGCCGCCTGTCCGTCTCGAAGGGGACGCTCGTGATCGATGCGGTATGCGACGTCACGCGCGCATGCATCAAGGAATTCAAGAACGACGACGCTCGCGGCTTCGATTACATCCCGATCGGATGCGCTGCGGGTCTCGATCGCAGCATGAAGGATGCCTGCGGCTCTCGTAACGCGGCTTGGCTGCATGACGGCATGTTGAGGGTCGAATACGGCGACGAGTCGATCGAGCTGGTCGCCGCCTCGAGCCTGCGCATCAAGGGCGAGCATAACGCGAGCAACGCGCTTGCGGCGGCGAGCGCCGCTTTGGCGGCGGGCGTGGCGCCCGAGCACGTGCGTCGCGGCCTGCGTTCGTTCAAGCCGCTCGAGCATCGTCTCGAACCCTGCGGCGATATCGCGGGCGTGGCGTTTTTCAATGATTCCAAAGCGACCAACGTGGATGCTTCTTGCAAGGCGCTATCCGCCTTCGCGCCCGGCAGCGCCATTTTCTTGCTCGGCGGCCACGACAAGGGCACCGAGCTCGACGACTTGGTGCGCGATGCGTCCGCCATCTGCAGCGGCGTGGTGTGCTTCGGCGCGGCGGGCGAACGTTTCGCCAAGGCCTTCGCCGATTCCGCTATCGAGGTCGTTCGTGCCGAGCATATGGAGGATGCGCTGGATGCCGCCATTGCCATGGCCAAGCCCGGCCAGTCCGTGGTGCTCTCGCCTGCGTGCGCGTCGTTCGACGAATTCGACTCGTTCGAGCATCGCGGCCGCGTCTTCAAACAGCTTGTCGACTTCCGCGCGCAGCGCAAGCGCTAGGGGCTGGTGATAGTGGCCCGAGCCGCGTCTTCTCAAGATACAACCGGACCCGTCGCGCGCGACCAGGCGCGCCGCCAGGCCGACGCCCGCGGCGTGCCGGCCGATATCATGCTGCCTCGCGTCATGCTGGTGGTCGCCACCATCCTTTTGGTGCTGATCGGCTTGGTCATGGTGTTCTCCGCGTCCACCATCGAAGCCATCTCGCAGGGCGACAGCATCTTCTCGTACGTCTCGAAGCAGGCATTGTTCGTGCTGGCGGGCAGTGCGATCGCCTTCGTGCTGGCGAAGTTCGTCCCGTACCACGTCTGGCTGGACGGCCCGTGGTTTTGGATCGGATGGGGCGCGGCGGTGCTCATGTTGCTGGCGGTGCCCGTCGTCGGCACCGAGATTCTCGGTGCGAAGCGTTGGATCTTCATCGGCGGCATGAGCATCCAGCCTACCGAGTTCGCCAAGATCGCGCTCGTGGTGGCCGCCGCAGGCATTCTCCATCGGTATCGCGAGGAGATGTCGAGCTGGCGCGATACGGTGATCGCCTCCCTTGTGCTCGTCGTGGCGCCTCTCGCCTTCCTGTATCTGACGCAGTCGGATATGGGTTCGGCTATCGTGATCTTGATGGGCGCGTTCGCCGTCATGTGGCTCGGCGAAGTGCCGTTGCGCTGGTTTCTTCTCCTGTTTTTCGCAGTGCTTGCAGCGGGCGTGTTCGGCATGGTGGGCTATCGCGCCGATCGCCTTGCCGTATGGCTCAATCCGTGGGATGACGGCTACGGCGGCTACGGCACCGGCTATCAGATGATCAGGTCGTTCTACGCCTTCGCCGAAGGCGGCCTGTTCGGCGTGGGTCTGGGCAATTCGCGCGAGAAGTTCCTCTACCTGCCCGAAGCCGAGACCGACTTCATCTTTTCGGTCATCGGGGAAGAGCTCGGTCTGGTGGGCGCGCTCGCGGTCATCGGATTGTTCCTTGTGGTCCTGTTCGCGGGCCTGCGTATCGCGCATCGCGCCCCTGATCCGTTCGGCGCCACGATGGCGGGCGGTCTCACGGTGATGCTTGTGGGCCAGGCTTTTCTGAACATCGCCTGCGCCACGGGAATCTTTCCGACTACGGGCAAGCCGTTGCCGTTCATCTCGTCGGGAGGCTCGTCGGTGCTCGCGTCGTTGTTCATCGTGGGCTTGATCATGTCGGTCTCGGTGGGGTCCAACGTGCTGACGCCGTATGAGCGCCGCCGCAACGACCTGAATGTGATCAGGGTCGAGCAGCCCGGGCGTCGTCGCGACGATGCTGCGGGCGTCCGCGGACGCGGCGAGCGCTCCCGCGGGTTTTGCGGCGCGTCGGACGCGGGTTCGGACGCTTCGCGGACGCGCCGTCGTCAGCGGGGGTCGGATGTCGTTTCGCCGTCGTCGCGGTCGGAAGGGCGGCGTGCGACATCGCGCGCTTCGTCTCGAAGCGAAGAGGCGCGTCGGGAATCCCGTCGCGAAAGGGCGCGTCAGCGCGCCCTCGATTCCGAAAGGGGAAGGCGATGAAGGTCGTGCTTTCAGGCGGAGGAACCGCCGGACATATCAATCCCGCTCTTGCGCTTGCCGAAGAGCTGTGCGCCCGCGGCCATGAGGTCTGCTTCGCGGGCACGCCGACCGGCGTCGAGGCGCGGCTCGTGCCTCAGGCGGGCATCGAATTCGTGCCCTTCGAGGCAGCGGGTTTCGACCGTCAGAAGCCGTGGACGCTGATCACCTCGACGGCGAAGATCGCTGCCTCGGCGCGCAAGGCCAAGCGCTGGATGCGCGAGGTGCGCCCCGATGCCGTGGTGGGATTCGGCGGATACGTCTGCATCCCCGTGGGCCTGGCGGCCGCTTCGCTCGACATTCCCCTGGCGATGCACGAGCAGAATTCGGTCATGGGCATGGCGAATAAGTTCTTGGGCAAGCGAGCCAAGGCCGTGGCCTTGACTTATGAGGCGGCGGGCAAAGACATCGCCGACCGGTCCAAGATCGTGCTGACGGGCAATCCCGTGCGATCTTCGGTGTTGAACGCCACGCGCGAGCAGGGCAGGAGCATGCTCGGCATTCCCGACGACGCTGTGATGCTTCTCGTGTTCGGCGGAAGCCTGGGCGCGCGTCATATCAACAAAGCCGTCGGCGCATTGAAAGAAGAGCTGCTTGCCCGCGAGAATCTCTATGTGGTGCATATCACGGGTCCGAAGGAGTTCGATGCGGTGAAAGAGGAGCTCTCCTTGACTTCCGACGAGGCGAAGCGTTGGACGGTCATGGCCTACCAGGACCGTATGGCCGAAACGCTCGTAGCGGCCGACTGCGCCATCTCGCGCGCGGGAGCGACCTCGCTCGCCGAGATCTCGGCGATCGGGCTTCCCGCCCTGCTGGTGCCGTTCCCGTTCGCGGCCGAAGACCATCAGACCACCAACGCCGAGGCCTATGTGGCGAGCGGCGCGGCGTACATGCAGCGTGACGACGAGCTGGACGGCTCGGCGTTCGCCGAGAAGCTGTTCGCGTTGGTCGACGATGCGGAGCTGCGCGAACGCATGCATGATGCGGCGGCGGGCTTCAAGACCCAGGACGCTGCGGCCAACTTGGCGGATGTTGTGTGCCGCATCGCGGATGCGGGGTAAACCGTCTACAATGCTTGTTCGAAATATCTTCGAGGAGGAATTTGATGAGCTCAGAAGCGAAATGCGTCCATTTTATCGGCGTCGGCGGCGTCGGCATGAGCGGCATCGCCCGTGTCGCGTCCGATCTGGGCATGAAGGTAAGCGGCTCGGATATGAAGGCTTCGCGCTACACGCAGCAGCTCGAAGAGGCGGGCATCCCTGTATTCATCGGCCATGATGCGGCCAATGTGCCTGCCGATTGCGACGTGGTCGTGGTTTCCACCGCCATTCCCGCAACCAATCCCGAACTCGTCGAGGCGCGTGAGCGCGGCATCGACGTGTGGCAGCGCGCCCGCATGCTCGCCGAGCTCGGCCGCGGCAAGAAGACGCTCGCCGCGGCGGGCACGCACGGCAAGACCACTACGTCTTCCATGCTCGCCACCGCCACCGACGCGCTCGGCCTTGCTCCGACCTTCGTGGTCGGCGGTATCGTGGACGCCTATCAGACCAACGCCGTTTCGGGCGCCGGCGAATACTACGTCGTCGAGGCGGATGAAAGCGACGGCTCGTTTTTGAATCTGTCGCCCTACGTAGCGCTCGTGACCAACGTCGAAGCGGATCATCTGGACCACTACACGGGCGGTCTCGAGGAAATCAAGGAGACGTTTCTGCGTTTCATGTCCTCGGTTCCCGACGAGGGCGCCGTGGTGGCGTGCGGCGAGGATCCGGCACTGCCCGAACTCGCCCGTCGCAGCGGCAAGCGCGTGATCACCTACGGCTTCGGCGAGGCGTGCGACACGCGCGTGCTCGACTACCGCACCGAGGGAATCGCGACGCTGTTCACGCTGCATTTCGCCGATGGCCGTACGGTCGCATGCCGCCTGGAGAAGAGCCCGGGCGTGCATAACGCCCTCAATGCAGCAGGCGTGTTGAGCGTCATCTGGGCCTTGGGCGAAGATGTCGAAGCCGCGGCCGCGGGTTTGGCAGGCTATTCGGGCGTCCGCCGTCGTTTCGACCTGATCGGCGAGGCCGCAGGCGTCACCGTCGTCGATGACTATGCGCATCACCCCACCGAGGTCGAGGCGACGATCGCCGCTGCCAAAGCGCTTGATTTCGACCGCGTCATGGTGCTGTTCCAGCCGCACCGCTACTCGCGTACGCAAAGCCTCGCCGGCGAATTCGCGGGCGCGTTCGACGCGGCCGACGCCGTCATGGTCATGGATGTCTACGCGGCGGGCGAAGCTGCGATCGAGGGCGTCAGCGGCAAGCTCATCGCCGATGCCGTGGCCGAGCGAGGCCATTTGGACAAGGCGACGTATCTGCCCGACAAAGACGCCACGGTCGACGCCGTTCTCGAGCAGCTGCGCGAGGGAGACCTGCTGATCACGATGGGCGCAGGCGATGTCACGGGCTTCGGACCGCGCATCGTCGAGGCCCTGGCGGCGCGATAGGCGAGCGAGCATGTCGTCTTTCGCACGCCTGTTCGGCCCGCGTTTCGAGGGAACGGTTCTCGAAAACGAGCCGATGAGCCGTCATACGACGTATCGCATAGGCGGGCCTGCCCGCTACTATATCCAAGCCGATACCCTGCCTTCCTTGACCAGGGTGACCGAGGCTTTGCGCGCTTGGGGCGTGCCCTGGGTCGCGTTGGGCAAGGGCAGCAACCTGCTGGTCAGCGACGAAGGCTTCGACGGAGCGGTCATCACGCTCGGCCGCGGCTTTTCGGCCTGCTGCTACAACGAGGATGCCGCGACGTTTTCCGTGGGTTCGGCCTGCCGCCTGTCGCATGTGGTGCGCGAGGCGTTCTCGCATGGTCGCGCGGGCTTCGAGTTCGCCGTCGGAACGCCCGGCACGGTGGGCGGCGCGCTGCGCATGAATGCAGGTACGAGCCGCGAATACATCGGCAGTCGCGTCTGCACCGTCACCACGCTTCGTCCCGGCACCGGCCTGCGACGCTATAATGCCTCGGACATCGCGTGGGGCTATCGCGAGACCTCGCTTCCATATGATGAAATCGTGCTGGAATGCGAGCTTTCCACCAACGAGGGGAATCGCGAGGAAATCCGCATGCGCATGGAGCGTTCGCTTTCACGCCGCCGCACCACCCAGCCGCTCGCGCTGCCGTCATGCGGCAGCGTGTTTCGCAACCCCGAGCGCGAATCGGTGGGGAGGCTCATCGAGAACGTGGGCCTGAAGGGCGCGTCGTGCGGCGGCGCCCAGATTTCGGAGCTGCACGCCAATTTCATCGTGAACAGGGGAGGGGCGCGCGCCGTCGAGGTGCTCGCTTTGATTCACGCCGTCCAAAACGCCGTGGCAGAGCGCTACGGCATCGAGCTTGTACCGGAGGTGCGTTTCCTTGGCTTCCCGCAATAACCGTCGATCGGCGCCCCAGCCGCGGCGCGCTTCGAAGGCCCAAGTGAACATCCCCCGTGGCAGCACGACCAGACCGCCGCGCACGGCGGGCAGGCCTTCGCCGCGTACGGTATCGCCTTATGCCAAACGAGATTTCGGCAGCGCTCAGCCGCGCGTCTCCACGGTCAAGGTCGGGTCTCTCGCGCAGGGTCAAATGAGTCGCGACGCCCGTGTGAATAGGACCTATCGCGCTCATATGGCAAAGGTGTTCGTGTTGTTGGGCGTTCTGGCCGTGTTGGCCGCAGGTATCGCCGGCGTGTATTTCTCGAATTTGTTTTCGATCAGGCAAGTCACGGTGTCGGGCGTCGAGCATCTCACGTCTGCCGAGATGACCCAGCTCGCCAACGTGCCGAGCGACACCACGCTTCTCAGAGTCGATACGGGTGCGATCAAAAGCAGCATCCTGCGCGATGCCTGGGTCGCCGACGTCGACGTGCAGAGGATTTTTCCCGAGACGCTCAACCTCGCCGTGACCGAGCGCGCCATCGGCGCCGTGGTCGAGGTGAGTGTCGACGAGGGCAAGTCGATCGAGGAGTGGGCTTTGTCGGTCGACGGCATGTGGCTGTGCGCCATTCCTGAAGAAGGAAGCGAGGCGGCCGCGTCGATCAGCCCCAAGATCTACGAGGACAAAGCCGAGGTCCTTTCGATCAAAGACGTCGCCTATGGCGTCGCTCCCGAAGTGGGCACGTATTGCAACGACGAAAGCATCGTCAACGCCCTCGATATCGTCACGGGCCTGACCACCGACCTCAAAAACCAAGTGAAGACGGTGTCGGCTACGTCGACCGAGAACACCACGATCACCCTCGATTCCAACATCGAGATCGCCTTCGGCTCCGCCGACGATATCAGGGACAAAGAGCGCGTCTGCCTGCAGATCATGGCCGATCACCCTGGCAGCGTGTCCTATATCAACGTCCGCGTGGCGACGAGTCCCACGTGGCGCACGACGTAGCGGCTGCGATATCGTGGAACTTCGACGATGATGGGTTACGCCCCGTCATCGTTTCTTGCAAACTCATAGAGTTCGTGTAAAGTGAATCTGTCATGCTTTCTTAACGATAGCCGGCAGATTGTTTGAGATAATGCGACGCAAAGAAACGCGCTGGATATGTAGCACGCATGGAGGATACGATGCCTAAAACTATTGGTTCTGAGCACCTGGCCGTCATCAAGGTCGTGGGCGTAGGCGGAGGCGGCACCAACGCCGTCAACCGTATGGTCGAGGCCGGCCTGAAAGGTGTCGAGTTCATCGCGGTGAACACCGACAAGCAGGCCCTGCTCCTTTCGAGCGCCGACAAGACCATCCACATCGGCGAAGAGCTGACCCGAGGCCTTGGCGCAGGCGCCAATCCTGAAATCGGCTGCCAGGCCGCCGAGGAATCCCGTGCGGAAATCCGCGAAGCGCTTGCCGAGGCCGATATGGTCTTCGTCACCGCAGGCGAAGGCGGCGGTACCGGCACGGGCGCCGCTCCCGTCGTCGCTGAAATCGCGCGCGAGGAAATCGGCGCGCTGACCGTCGGCGTCGTCACCAAGCCCTTCGGCTTCGAAGGCCGCCTGCGTCGCAACCAGGCCGAGCAGGGCTGCGATCTGCTGTCCCAGAAGGTCGACACCCTCATCGTCATCCCCAACGACCGCCTGCTCGAGGTCATCGATAAGAAGACCTCCATGCTCGACGCGTTCCGCATCGCGGACGATACGCTGCGTCAAGGGATCCAGGGCGTGACCGACCTGATCACCATCCCCGGCCTGATCAACCTCGACTTCGCCGACATCCGTACCGTCATGAAGGACGCCGGCACCGCAATGATGGGCATCGGCTACGGTTCGGGCGAGAATCGCGCGCTCGATGCCGCCACGCAGGCTATCAACTCCAACCTGCTCGAGGCCTCCATCCAGGGTGCCAGCCGTGTTCTGTTCTCCATCGCGGGCGGCCCGGAGCTCACGCTCGCCGAGGTCGATGCCGCTGCACGTGCCATGGAAGCCGTCGTGGACGAAGACGCCAACATCATCTACGGCCAGATTATCGACGAGGGCCTGGGCGATCAGGTGCGCATCACCATCATCGCCACCGGCTTCTCCCGCACCACGCAGGCAGTCATGGACTTCGACAACGCGCGCAACGACCTGTTCGCCTCCACGGCGCCGGTTCGCGACACCTACACGTCCAACCAGAGCCATCCCACGTCCCCGGTCGCAACGTCGGCGAACGCCGCTTCGACCCGCATCGCGGACGAGGAGTACATCCCCGATTTCCTGCGCCGCCGCTAAGAGACATAGGTATCAGGCGATATGACGACGAACGTCTCATCGCATGAATCAGCGACCCTCGATATGCCGTTCCCTCGGCTTTCCGAGGGTCGCTTTTCTTCATGCACGCTCATAACCGATGATGCGCTCTACGCCGCGACGGGCGTTCGCGTCGGCTTCACGCAGCGCACGGGCGGCGCAAGCCTCGCCCCGTACGATTCTTTGAACCTGGGCGGCCACGTCGGCGACGACCCCGTCCATGTGGAGCAGAACAAGGCGACCTTGCTTGCGGCGCTCGGCGCGGCCGACGCCTTTTGCATCCAGCCGCATCAGGTCCACGGCGATGTCATCGTGACCTGCCGCGATGCGCGCGATGCGGAGGAGTGCGCCGATTGCGCGGCGCAGGGGGCCGACAGCGTGGTCGTCGCATGTCCCGACACCGCGGCGCTTCTGTGCTTCGCCGATTGCGTCCCCGTGATCGTCGTGGCTCCCACGGGCGCGTTCGCGGTGGTGCATGCGGGGTGGCGCGGCGTGGTCGCGCGCATCGCCGAGAAGGCCGTCGCGCGTCTGTGCGAGGAAGAAGGCGTTGCGCCCTCGCAGCTCAACGTCTATATCGGCCCTCATATCCGAAGCTGCCATTTCGAGGTGGGGGCCGAGGTGGCCCAGGTCTTTTCCGACGAGTTCGGCGACGAGGTCGTTTTGCCCGGGCCCTTCGTCGACATGGCGAAGGCGCTTCGTGCGGGCCTTCGGGCATGCGGGGTCGATGCGGACCGCATCGTCGATGCGCAGGCTTGCACGGTATGCGACGCCGGACGCCGGTATTATTCCTACCGGGCATCCAAGGGATGCTGCGGCCGCCATGCGGCGGTGGCGGTCAGGGTTTCTGATGACGCGAGGAGGGCGGATCCATGGCTCTGAAGCAACGATACGAGCGGATCGCGCACGAAGTGCGCGCGTCTTGCGAAGCAAGCGGGCGCAGCGCGGACGAGGTGACGATCATCGGCGTGTCGAAGACAGTGGGCCTCGAGGCGGTCGAAGAGGCCGTCGCCGCAGGCATCCATGACTTCGGCGAGAACCGCCCGCAGGAGCTTGCGCGCAAGCACGACGCGTTTCCCGACGAGCGCTGGCACTTCATTGGAAATATCCAGTCGCGTCAGCTTTCCACGGTCGTGGGTCGCGCCTGCCTGATCCATTCGCTGTGCGAACGAAGCCATGCCGAGAAAATCGATCGCCTGGCCGAAGGACTGGGTATCGTGCAGGACGTGCTTATCGAGGTCAACGACGGCGAAGAGAACAAACAAGGCGTGCAGCCTGACGAATTGTTCGATATGCTGATGGCGTGCAGCAAGCTGAAGCACGTACGCGTGGCGGGCCTGATGACCATGGCTATGCGCGGAAGCCTTGAAGACGCGCGGGCCACGTTCGCCGACTTGCGCATCCTGCGCGATACGATGCGCGACAAGCTGGAGCGCTGCGGCGTGCGGGGCATCGATCTGCATGAACTTTCCATGGGGATGAGCGACGACTATCTCGAAGCCGTCCCCCAAGGGGCTACCATGGTGCGCGTCGGCCGCGCCATTTTCAGCGACGACTATGCGAGCTAACGGTCTCGCTCGAAGGATAAGGTGAAACAACATGGATTTGAAGATCCCCAAACTCGACGATTTGAAGGATCGTCTCGATTTCAAAGACCGCTTCGGGTTCAAGGACGCTTCGCATGCGCGTCCGTCTTCCTCGCATGAAGATCCGCATGATGATCGCTATGACGACTCCTACGACGATTTCGACCAGGAGGATTTCGGCGAGTACGCGTTCGACGACAACGCCGACTATGCGCGCGAGCCTCGCAAAGACGCGGCGGCTACTGTATCGTTCGCTCCTCAAATGCCGAAACTCGTAACGGCCGACGATGTGCGCGCGCATACCCAGTACACGCCTAATGAAGACGCGATCGACGCTGCGGCCCGTGCCGAGCGCCCGACTTCTGTCGAGGAGCAGCGTCCCGCTCCTTTCGACACCTCTTTCGAGCCCGCGCCGCCCAGCCAGGGCGCACACGCTGCGAAGACCCCCGTGTCCGTCTCTTCCGCGCAGACCGGCGCTTTCGCCGCGGTTCAGGACGTGCCTGCCATGCCCGCGATTCCCGCGGCCGATGTGCAGCCTCAGGCTGCCGCACCTGCGCCCGCCCAGACCCAGCCGCGTATCGTGCAGCGTGCGACGCGCATCCTGACCGTGATCAAGCCCGAAAGCTACGCCGATGCCGAGCGTATCGCGAAGATCCTCAAGGCAGGCGACGTCGCAGTGCTTTCGCTGCGCAGCACGCCTGATGCCCTGGGGAAGCGCATTCTCGATTTCAGCTTCGGCGTCGCCTGCGCGCTCGATGCGCGCGTCGAGTGCGTTTCGGGACATGTGTTCGCCTTGACGCGCGGTGCCGGCCTTACGGAGGGCGAGACCAACCGTCTGCGCGACCAGGGGCTGATGTAAATGCTCGAATATCTCATCGTCTCCTTGGCCGACGTGTACACGATGATCCTGTTCGTGTACGTGCTCATGTCCTGGATTCCGCAGAAGAGCGGCATCATCGCCGACATCGACACCGTGTTGGGCAAGGTATGCGATCCGTTTCTCGATCTTTTCAGAAGATTCATCCCTCCGATCGGCGGGATGGTGGACGTATCGCCGATTTTCGCACTGCTTGTATTACAATTCGCTGTACGGCTGATCGTGGGCATTCTCTAGATCGGCATCTCGATACGCGTTAAGGAGCTGTCATGGCTATCACTTCCGAAGAAATTCATAACCAAAGCTTCACGGTCGACCGCAAGGGCTACGACGTCGACGAAGTCGATGTGTTCCTCGAGCACGTCGCTGCCGAAATCGACGGTCTCAATGCCGAAATCGACGAGCTGACCGCACGCATCCACGAGCTCGAGAACGGCATCTCCTACGATGACGACGAGCCTATGGATATGGATGCCGCCTTTGCCGAGCCCGCGCTTCCTGTGCAGGTGGATGACGAGCCCGCCGAGCAGGAGGCCGCTCCTCTGACCGATGACGAGAAAGATGCGCGCATCGCCGAGCTCGAGCGTCAGCTTTCCGAGAAGGAAAACGACGCCTCTGCCATCGCCAACGCGCTCGTGACCGCCCAGCGTTCTGCCAAGGAAGTCATCGACGCCGCAAACGGCGAAGCAAAGCGCATCAAGGCCGATGCCGAATCTGACGCCGCAGATATCATCGATCGCGCCAATGCCGAGAAGGCCCGCATCGAGGATGCCATCGACGAGCTCGACCGCTCTCACAAGGAGACCTGCGAGGTCTACGCGGAGGCTTTGAGGGCGTTCATCGACGACGCGAGCTCCAAGCTCGACGACGTCGAGGACGAGCTGGCCAAGAAAGACGGCAAGAAGCGCGCGCATGCCCGCTTTGCCGGTCCGAGCCAGGCCCCGGTGCACAAGGCCGTTCCCGCCGGCGCTACCGGAGCGGTCGCTCCGAGCTATACCGCACCCGTGTCTGCCGCCCCTGCGACGCCCGTGACCCTTCCCGTCACCCCGAAGCCTTCGACGGTCGAAAAGGACCTGAGCGGCTACGGCGACGCTTCCGACGCGTTCGACCTGGGAGATATCGACTAAAGTGAAAAGCCCGCGTAAGCGGGCTTTTTTATGCGTGGATCCGGCCGAGTTCCGGGATAGGAAGGGGAGTGGGGCGTCTGCATACGAAAAATGCTCCCAGGAGGGAGCATTGCATCGTGCGCCGTAGCGGGCCTATAAGCCGGGTTCTGTCTTCGAAGACGGTCATTTATCTAGGACGCGCGTCGCCGCGCGCCTCAAGCAGGCTACCCGCATGCACGGAGAGGCTCAACCGTATCGCATGCCTATTCGCCCTTGCTTCGGATGGGGTTTACCAAGCCATGCTGTTACCAACATGCTGGTGCGCTCTTACCGCACCTTCTCAGCTTTTCTCTTAACGCGAATGCGCCAGTGGGAGTTTAAGTTTCTTCAGCACTTTCCGTCGGGTTTCCCCGCCCGGCCGTTAGCCGGCATCCTGCCTCAAGAAGCCCGGACTTTCCTCATGGGGCTCAGGGCCCCCCGCGACCATCTGGCCCGCATAGCGACGGCTATTGTATCATTGGCCCGCAAGATGCGGGCGAAGAACTTCGCGCGTATCGTTTTTACGCATGCTTCGCGCGTTTCCGGACGCGTTCTTTCGACGGGAGGTCATATCAAGTGAACACGGGATTCGAATGCGCCTTGGTGGGCGCGGCGTCGTTCGATGCGGCCCATTTCGGAAACGAGCGCTTCGACGCGACGGTCGCGGTCGACGGCGGCTATGCGTCCTTGCGCGATGCGGGGTTCTCGCCCGATTTCGCTCTGGGCGATTTCGACTCGCTCGGATATGTTCCGTGCGATGTGCCGATCGAGCGCCATCCGTCCATGAAAGACGATAGCGACACGGCGCTGGCTTTGGATTGGGCGCGTCTGCGGGGGTATGCTTCCGTCGCCGTCTACGGCGCTTTGGGCGGACGCCTCGACCACACGCACGCTACGATCGCCGCGCTTGCAGGCGCCGCGCACGCGGGCATGCGCGCCGTTGCCGTGGGGGAAGGCGCCGTGCTCGCGGTCCTTTCGCCGTCGTGCTGCGACGTCCTCGAGCTTCCAGCGCTGGAATCGGGCACGTTTTCGGTGTTCTCGCTTTCCGATGCGGCCGCGGGCGTGACCGAGCGCGGCGCGAAGTACGCCGCCGACGACGTCGATCTTGCAAGCGATGTCACGCTGGGTCTTTCGAACGAATTCGTCGGTCGCCCGGTGCGCATCGAGGTGTCTTCGGGCACGCTCGCGGTGTATCTGCCGGCCCTTCCGCTCGAGCGGCTGAAGCTGGGCAGGCGCCCTTAGGCGATTCGACCGCGCCGCCTTCGATACGGACGGACGGTCGGCGCCGTTCGGGCGCTATTCGGCGGGTTGTGCGTGCCGAAAGGCATGCGACGGTCTATAATCGGCCGCACATACGGGGAGCTCGTCGTAACGGGCTGAGAGGGGGCGTGCGCGTCCCGACCCGATGAACCTGATGTGGATAATGCCAACGAAGGGAGTCTGAAACCATGTCTCTTACTGCATCCATTTCCGACCGCGCCGACGCCGTGCGCGCTTGCGCGCCGCTTGTGCACTGCATCACCAACTACGTGACGGTCGAAAGCTGCGCGAACGCCGTTCTGGCCGCGGGCGCCAGCCCCATCATGAGCGACGAGCCCGACGATGTAGACGACATCACGTCCATCTGCGGTGCGCTCGTGCTCAATATCGGCACGCTGAACAAGCAGACGATCGCGGGTATGAAGGTCGCGGGCGCGAAGGCGGCCGAGCTGGGCCATCCGATCGTGCTCGACCCCGTGGGCGCGGGCGCGTCGAAGCTGCGCACGGCGACGGCCTGCGAGCTGCTCGACACGTTTCCCGTGGCTTTGGTGCGCGGCAATATGAGCGAAATCAAAGCCCTCGCGGGCAACGCCGCGGCCACCCAGGGCGTCGACGTGAACCCTGCTGATGCGGTCTGCGCCGAGGAGGATGTCGCAGAAGCGGCTGCCTTTGCACGCGATTTCGCCGCCAAGGCGGGATGCGTCGTGGCCATCACCGGCCCGATCGACATCGTGGCCGACGCGACGCGCGCGTTCGCGGTGCGCAACGGCTCGCCGTTGCAGGGCCGCATCACGGGTTCCGGCTGCATGCTTTCCGTCCTGTGCGGCGCCTATGCCGCCTGCGCGGGCGACTCGATGCTCGAAGCGGCGCTTGCCGCCGTGGTGCATATGGGCGCCGCAGGCCAGGAGGCCGCCGCTCGCATGACCGAGGCCGATGGCACGGGCAGTTACCATACGTATCTGATGGACGCTCTTTCTCGTGCGACGGGCGCGTCTCTTGCCGAGGCGGCCGCGGTGACCGAGGTGGCGTAATGGATGCTCCTCGCGCGTATCTTCGCGAGCATCCCGAATGCCTGCGCTTGTACGCGGTGACCGACAATGCCTGGCTTCGCGGACGTACGCTCGAGGCGTGCTGCGTCGACGCCGTGCGCGGCGGAACCACGTTTTTGCAGCTGCGCGACAAGGAGGCGTCGAGCGAAGCCCTCGAGGATGCGTATCGCGCCATCGCGGAGGCTCTTGCGGATTCGTGTCCTGATGCGCGGGTCCCCTTCGTCATCAACGACGACGTGCAGGCGGCGCTTGCGTGCGACGCCGACGGCGTGCATGTGGGGCAAAGCGACACGGCGTGCGCGCAGGCGCGTGCCGTGCTCGGTCCCGACAGAATCGTCGGCGTTTCGGCGCAGACGGTCGAACAAGCGCGCGCCGCAGAGGCCGCAGGGGCCGATTATCTGGGCGTGGGCGCTCTGATCGCCACGGCCACCAAGCCTGATGCGGTTATCGTGGCGTGCGAGGAGCTCGCGCGAATCTGCGCGGCCGTCTCCATTCCCGTGGTGGGCATCGGCGGTCTCGGGCCTGCCACGCTGTCTTGCTTGCAGGATACGGGCGTCGAGGGCGCTGCGGTGGTTTCGGCGGTGTTCGCCGCCGACGATATCGAAGCGGCCGCGTCCACGTTGAGGGAAGGAGTCGAACGTGTCGTATAGCGTTCCTTCGGTCGTAAGCGTTGCCGGTTCCGATAGCTCAGGTGGAGCGGGAATTCAAGCCGATATCAAGACCATCGAGGCCTTCGGGCTGTTCGCCCAGACGGCCGTCACCGCGCTGACCGCTCAGAACACGCTCGGGGTCTACGGCGTATTCGATGCCGACCCGTCTTTCGTGCGCGCGCAGATCGACGCGGTGTTTTCAGACATCAGGCCCGATGCCGTGAAAATCGGCATGGTCTCTTCGCGCCCCATCGCCGAAGCGATCGCGCAGGGACTCGCGGCGCACGATGCTCGCAACGTGGTGCTCGACCCGGTCATGGTGTCGACGAGCGGCGCGTCCTTGATCGACGAGCAGGCTCGCGAAGCGCTCGTCGAACAGCTTTTTCCGTTGGCATCGGTTATCACGCCCAATATTCCCGAGGCGGAGGTGTTGTGCGGCATGGAGGTGTGCACGCGCGACGACATGGAGCGCGCGGCGCGCATGCTGAAGGCGATGACGCCCGGTGCGGTGCTCGTCAAAGGCGGCCACGGGGTTTCGGGGGCCGACGACCTGCTGTGCTGCGACGACGGTATGCATTGGTTCGAGGGCCGTCGCATCGAGACGGAGAACACCCACGGCACGGGCTGCACGCTTTCGAGCGCGATTGCCTGCGGTCTCGCACGCGGCGAGAGCGCCCCGCAGGCCGTCGAGGCCGCGAAGCGCTACGTTGCAGGCGCTCTCGAAGCCGGGTTCGATATGGGCAAAGGGTCGGGTCCTCTCGATCATATGTGGGAATGTCGCCGTACTGAATAACCGGATATAGAAATAAACGTACCGTTTGCCGAAAAGACCGCGTCTGCGACTTCGTCGATCGCAGGCGCGGTTTTCGCATGCGGCGGTGAATCGTGTCCGAAAAGAGTGCGTATGTCGCGAGAAAGAACGTGGTTCGAGGCGTCTTAGAGTGCCGATGCGGCTTGATTGCGGCAAGGTTCGATCCGGATTTCGGCCCGATTCGCGCCGGAAGTCGGCAAGGGGCGCATGCTAAGCGGCGGGCGAGGCGAAGGGGTTCGACCGCTCGAAGACGATCTAATAGATGCGATTCCGTGGAGCGTCCTTCATGATTCCACGGAACGGGGAAGACGCGGCGCCCAGCTGGCGCGTCGTCGTATCATGCGGGCGAACCGTGTGGAATCGGGCATTTTCGCGACATGTATTCGAAGAAAAAAAGAAGCCCTCGAACGAGGGCTTCTGAAGATTCGTGGTAGCCTGGAGGGGATTCGAACCCCCGATCTTCGCCTTGAGAGGGCGATGTCCTAAACCGCTAGACGACCAGGCCATATATGGTTGCGCTGAAATGGCTGGGGTGGAAGGAGTCGAACCCTCACATACGGCACCAGAAACCGCTGTCCTGCCATTAGACGACACCCCAATGCGTATCGCTTCAAGCGCGGGTTTGAATATTACGGTGCTTCGCCTGATTCGTCAACTCTCTTTTCAAAACTTTTTTGAAAATATTTTCTGCGGCGGGCTCGCAGGGGAGGTTTCCGCCCATCGCGCGCTCGAGAAGAGCCGTCCGCTCGTTGTCGACGGTGCCCTGGATGACCTCGAGCAGAAGGGCGTCGAGCATCGCCGCGACGGCGGGCCCGGGCGCCATGCCCGCCTGGATCAGGTCGCCTCCGCCGATCGCCAAATCGCTGCGCTTCAATGCGCTGGCGTAGCGTTCGACTTCGTCGATGGCTTCTTGTATTCGTGTGCTTCGTCCGTCTTCGGCGTCGTCGTCGGCCCCGAGCGCCTGCTGCAATGTCGTGAGCTCGCGCACGAAGTCGAGGTCGCCGCCGTGCGCTGCGGCGAGCAGCCTGATGTGAAGCGGGCATGCGCTCGCTTTTTCGTCGATCGCATCGAGCAGCGCGCAGACGCGGTCGATCAGCTTGCGGGGCGCCTTGAGGGCCTTCAGGCTGCTGCGTGCGATGCCGTTTCCCCAGGTCTTTTCCATATCGGCAAGCAATGCGGCGAAACGCAGCTCCGCTCGTGCGGGCACCGCGTCCATGGTGCCCGCCGTTCGCTCGAGCGAACGGCGCCGATCGTCGATGTTATTCGCGTCCTTGTTCGGAAAGCCCGGGACGATTTCTTCGATGACCGGTGCGTACTGCGCGATGACGCCTCCAGGGGCTGGGGCGACGAGCGTTTTCTCGAGCTCTGCGAACACGCGCTCTTTTGCGACGCGTCGTATGTCGCCGGCGCCTTCCAAGATGGCCTCGCGGGTCCTTTCGGATGCTTCGAATCCGAGTTGCGCGCAGAACCTGACTGCTCGCAGGATGCGCAGCGGGTCTTCCTCGAAGCGAGCGCGGGCATCGCCGACGGCGCGCACGACGCCGGCTTCGATGTCGCTTCGGCCGGCGAAAGGGTCGCACAGTCCGCGTTCGGGGTGATAGGCGATCGCATTCATGCAGAAATCGCGGCGTGCCAAGTCGAGCGAGACTTCGTTGACGAATGCCACGTCATCCGGCCTGCGTCCGTCGCTGTAGGACGACTCGATTCGGTATGTCGTTATTTCCACGACGAGTCCGTCGAAGACCACGCCGACGCTGCCGTGTTTGGCGCCTGCCTCGATGACGCGACGCCCCCGCGCTTGGAAGATCGCTCGAACGCGTTGCCAACGCGCCGATGTTGCGATGTCGAAATCGTGCGCGGTCCTGCCGATGAGGGCATCGCGCACGCAGCCGCCGACGAACCAGGCGCTTTCGCCTTCGGCTTCGATGGCGCGCAGTACGGCGAGCGCGCGCGGGTCGACGGGTATGTGGGCGGTGTCTGTCATAGACGCCATGGTAGCGCATGGGGAAAACTCCGGGGATAGTCGCTGGGAAAACCCGGGCGGTGTGCGTCTGCGCAGGCCAAGGCTTCTTCTCGTTTACGCTTCGTTTCCGGCATGGACGTGGCGTAATTCGCGGCCATTTTCGTTGTCTACAATGAAATTCCCTGGTGATTCGTGGGGTCGAACCCAGGGGGCGCCTGGCGCCGCGTTTCATCAAGGAGGGATTGAACATGAGGAATTTCATATCGCATTCGGCGTGCTGCGGACGAAGACCGAAGGGGCTGGGATTGTCCTGCATCCATTCGCGACCGCGCCTGATCAAGAAAATGATGCTCGACCGGACGGTGGCTCGCTTCATCGTCGCTCCTCAGGGGTTCGGCAAGACCTCGCTCGTCTGCGAGTACGCCGAATCGATTTTCGGTTTCGACAACGTGTTCTGGATCAACGGGCAAAGTCCGTGTTTCCTGCGCGATCTCGACGACCGCATCGTGGTTCCGTCGCTCAGCGATGCGAGCCAGCGCAAGTCGCTCGTGGTGTTCGAGGATGTTCCGTATCTCGATGACGAGCGCTCCGATGCGTTCTCTCGCGACATCGACGCCATCCTGAGCAAGGGATGGGAGGTCGTGGCGGTCGCCACGCCGGCGACGGATTCATTCGCCGACCGTCAGAACGACCGTACGTGCATCACGGCGCACGACCTGCTCGTCGACGATGCGGAGGCATCCTCGTTCGGCGACCTGCCGCGCGACGCGACGGCGAGCGAGCGCATTCCCGCGCTGGTGTGGGGCGGCCGAGGAGGCGGATCGCTTCTGCTCGACGGCATGCGTTCGGCCGATATGCCCGCAGAGATACAGCTTGCCGTATTCGTGATGGAAGTGCTCGTGGAAGGTTCGGTCGAAGACGTCGATTCGTTCGTGCATTCGTTGCGCAAGGACACGCGCCGTTTCATCGAACAGCATTATCCCTACGTCGGACTCGACCTGGTCGAGGAGCGCTTTTGCGCGCACGAGTTCCCGATAGAGGCCATAGATGCGGCGTTTCGCGGCGTGATCGACGCGACGGTGGCGCGCGCATCGTCGACGAGCAGGGAGGCGCTCGTCTGCCGTTTGGCCTCCGTGCTTGCTCATCGAGGCCGCCATGAACGCGCGTGCGAGCTCATGGCGACGTTGTGTCCGCGTCGCCGCCGGCCGTCTTGGATCGATGCCGAACAAGGCCGTCTTCTAGAATCGGGGGTCGTCGCGCCCGTTCAGCGGTTGTTCGAGAGTCTGGGCGAGAGGCCGAGCGGCCTGACGCCCGGGTTGTTGCTCGGCGCGTCCGCCCGATTGCATCTTCTGGGCGACGACGAGCGCGCCCTCCGTTTCGCCTTGCGCGCCTTGGCGCACGCCGACCGAAGCGACGAGCAGGCCTGCCATGCGGCGCTCGCAGCCTGCGCCTGCGCCTCCGACGACGTTTCCGCCCGCGTTCGTGCCGCGCTTTCCGACGCTTCGGTGCGCTCCCTCGGCGAAGGCGGCGCCGCGTCTTTGGCGGCGGCGGCCTGGTCGTGCATGGGCGATGACCCCGAGCGTGCGGTCGATATCATGGGGGCCGCCGAGGCCCCTGCGATCGCTCAGCCGGTGTTTTTGGCGGGGATGGCGCGCATCGTTCGCACGCTGCGCACGAACGATGCCGCATCCAGGCGCCTTCTCGAGCGTGCCTGTGCTTGCGCGTCGCGCTGTCTGGAAGCGCGACGCGCCGTTGCAGGCGTCGATGTGCACGAAGCCATTCTGCGCGATGCCGTCCGCGAGGCGGGCTTTGCGGTCGATGGCGCCGACCGTCGCGAGGACGAGGCGCGCTCGCTTGTCGCCGGGCTTGCCGACCAGCGCAAAGCCTGGCATGATGCGGCCTTTTCTCCGCGCCGCCGATCCGCATGCGTCATCGGAGCCGTTCCTGCGCATGCGAACGCCGTCGCCAAGATGCGTGTGCGCCTGTTCGGCGGCATGGAAATCGGCATCGGCGGCCAGGTGCTCGAGTCGACGGCGTTTCGCAAGCCGAAGGCGAAGACGCTGCTTGCGGTCCTGGTCTTGCATCGCGGCAAGGAGGTTGCACGTCAGGAGCTGCTCGAGATCATGTGGCCCGATTCGTCGGGCGATCGCGCGTCGAACAATCTCTATTCGCTGTGGTCGGCTTTGCGCCGCGCGCTCGAGGACGAACGGGGCGAGTGTCCATATGCAGTGCGTCATCAGGCGGGATATATGGTCGATGCGCGCTACGTCGAAAGCGACGTCGATGAATTCGAGGAAATATGCCGTACGCTGTTCTTCGGCCGGCCCGATGCGCAGGAGTGGATGGAGGCCTTCGCGCGCCTTCAAAACGACTTTTCCTGCGACTTGCTGCCGTCCGAGACGGGCAATGCCTATATCGATCGGCTGAGGGAGCGGTACCGAAGCCGTCTTGTCGACGCGCTCGTCACGGCGGCTGACCGGTTGTGCGATATCGACGAAGCCCAGGCGGCGCTTTGGTTCGCGCAGGCGGCGCTCGACCGGTGCGACGAGCGGGAAGACGCTTACTGCGCGCTTATGCGCGCACAGATGCTTTCCGACCAGCGCAGCCAGGCGATGGAGACGTTTCTGGCGTGCAGGCGCTTCATGGTCGAAGAGCTCGGCATGGACCCTTCAGAGCGCGTGATGCGCCTGCATCGCGAATTGATCGCGGGAAGGCGTGATAGTTCTCCGGTGTCATGGGGGATGGAGCCAGGACAAGGGGCGATGTGATAAAGTGGCACCCGTATGAATCGGCATCGGCACGAACAGCGAGGCCGGCGCCTCGGCCGCCGGCGGACGAGAGGTATCATGGGATTTCTATCGAAGCTCCTCACCTTTGGCGAGGGGAAGCAGCTCAAAGGGTATCAGGCGCAGGTCGCGAAGATCAACGCGCTCGAGCCTTCGATGAAGGAGCGCAGCGATGAAGAGCTGCGCGCCCTTACGGCAGAATACAAGAAGCGCGTCGCCGACGGCGAATCGCTCGAATCCATCCTTCCCGAGGCGTTCGCTACGGTACGCGAGGCCAGCGTCCGCACGTTGGGCCTGCGCCATTTCGACGTGCAGCTGATCGGCGCCATGGCGCTCAACGACGGCCAGATCGCCGAGATGCGCACGGGCGAAGGCAAGACCCTCGTCTCTACGCTCGCCGGCTACCTGAACGCCTTGACGGGCGAGAATGTGCATATCGTCACGGTGAATGACTACCTGGCCCGTCGAGACAGCGAATGGATGGGCAGGATCTACGCCTTCCTTGGAATGAAGGTCGGCCTGATCCAGAACGGCATGCGTCCGTCCGAGCGTATCCCGGCCTACCAGGCCGACGTCACGTACGGCACCAACGCCGAGTTCGGCTTCGACTACCTGCGCGACAACATGGTGACCCGCGCCGACCAGCGCGTTCAGCGCGGCCATCATTTCGCCATCGTCGACGAGGTCGACTCGATTCTCATCGACGAGGCGCGCACGCCGCTGATCATTTCCGGCGCGGGCGTGAAGGCCGCCGATATGTATAAGAAATTCTCCCAGGCCATGTTCGGCCTCGTGCGCGACGAGGATTACGAGATGGATGAGGCGAAGCGCACGATCATGGCCACCGAGAGCGGCCTTGCCAAGATCGAGTCGCGCCTCGGCATCGAGGACGTCTACGCCGATCCGTCCGGCCAGCTGGCCAACCACCTGCAGCAGGCCCTGAGGGCCCATTTCCTGTTCCATCGCGACAAAGATTACGTCGTGGCCGACGGACAGGTGAAGATCGTCGACGAGTTCACCGGCCGCATCATGGAGGGCCGCCGCTACTCCGAGGGCCTGCATCAGGCCCTCGAGGCGAAAGAACGAGTGCGCATCCGCGAGGAGAACCAGACGCTCGCCACGATTACGTTGCAGAACTACTTCCGCCTGTACAGCAAGCTTTCCGGCATGACGGGTACCGCCATGACCGAGGACGGCGAGTTCC
The DNA here is from genome assembly GCF_959608125.1 of uncultured Slackia sp. GTDB lineage: Bacteria > Actinomycetota > Coriobacteriia > Coriobacteriales > Eggerthellaceae > Slackia. Next base: position 36,337 of record NZ_CAUHPG010000002.1, on the reverse strand, counting down.
GCCAGATCTACAACCTTCCCGTCGTGGCCATCCCCGCGAACAAGACGCCGCAGCGTATCGACGAGAACGACCTGATCTATCGTACGGTCGAGGCGAAGTTCCGCGCGGTGGCCGAAGACGTTGCCGAGCGTCACGCCGCAGGCCAACCTTGCCTGGTCGGCACCGTGTCGATCGAAAGCTCCGAACGCCTGTCGCGCCTGCTCGACAAGCGCGGCATCCCGCATGAGACGCTCAACGCGAAAAACCACGAGCGCGAGGCCCACATCGTCGCTCAGGCGGGCCGTTTGGGCGCCGTGACCATCGCCACCAACATGGCAGGCCGAGGCACCGACATCCTGCTCGGCGGCAACCCCGACGTGCTCATGGAAGACGTGCTGCGCGACAAGGGCTTCGACCCCGATCGCATGCCGGGAGACGAGACCGACGACCCCAGCGCGATGCCCGCGCCGACGGCCGAGCAGCGAGCCGAGGCCCTCGCCCAGGCGAAGGCGGTTTGCGCCGCCGAGCACGACAAGGTGCTCGCCGCAGGCGGCCTGGCCGTCATCGGCACCGAGCGTCACGAGTCGCGCCGTATCGATAACCAGCTGCGCGGCCGTGCCGGCCGTCAGGGCGACCCCGGCCTGACGCAGTTCTATCTGTCTCTCGAAGACGACCTCATGCGCCTGTTCGGCGGCAACCGCATGGATTCGATCGGACGCATGATGGAAAAGACCGGCGCCGAAGACGACGTGCCCATTCAGGCGGGCATGGTGTCCAAGGCTATCGAAAGCGCCCAGCGCCAAGTCGAGGCCATGCATTTCGCCGCGCGCAAGAACGTCCTCGAGTACGACGACGTCATGAACCTGCAGCGCAACGCCATCTACGGAGAGCGCAACGCGATTCTCGATGGCAAGGACCTCACGAGCCGCATCGACGACATCATCGCCGACGCCGCCAATGCGGTCGTCGACGAGAACTGCTCGACGCGCGATGCTAGCGACGACTGGGATATGCGCGCGGTCGACCTGTGGGCGGCCGACATGACGGGCCGCCCCGATTTCAAAGTCGAAAACCTCGACCACGACGACGAGGCCGCCGCGGTCTCCGAGGCCTTGATCGACTACCTCGAGTCCGTCTACGAGGAGAAGCGCTCCGCCATCGGCGACGAGAACATGAAGAAGCTCGAGGCGCAGGTCATGCTGCGTATCATCGACGCCCGTTGGATGAGCCACCTTCAGGAGATGGATTACCTCAAGACGGGTATCGGCCTGCGTGCGTTCGGCCAGCGAGACCCGCTGGTCGAGTACAAGGAAGAGGCGCATGCTGCTTTCGCCGCGCTCACGTCTTCGATGTATGAAGACTTCCTGCGCACGCTTTTGCGCTTGCAGGTGGCCGCGAAGGTGGAGGAGGAGGACGAGAAGTCTCCGCTCGAAGGCCGTGCGGTAAGCTACTCTTCTCCCGAAGCCGCGCTGGATTCTACGATGAGCGCCTCGCGTCCCGCAAACGGCGCCGCGCAGAGGCCTCGTCCGCAGGAGCAGAAGCCTCAGACCTACCGCAAGGAAGAGCACGATCCGTACGCCAATGTCGGTCGCAACGACCCCTGCCCGTGCGGCAGCGGTCTGAAGTTCAAGAAATGTCACGGTCGCGATAGGTAGTTATGGCTGAGAAAGAATCGAAAGACATCGAGGCGGCGGCGCAACGCGTCGCCGATGCTCGCATATGGATGCGCATCGACGAGAAGGCGGAAAAGCTCGCCGAGCTCGACGAGCAGATCGCTTCGCCTGATTTCTGGAACGATGCGTCGCGCGCTCAGGACGTGTCGCGCAAGGCGAGCGCCCTGCGCGACACGATCGAGGGGTACCGCGAAGCCGAGATGCTGCTCGAGGATGCGCGCGCGGCGGCGGAGCTCGCGGCCGAAGACGAGGCGTTCGTCGACGAGAAACAGCGCGTGCTTGACCGTCTGGCCGAGATGCTCGGCGCATTCGAGGTCGAGTCGTGGTTTTCAGGCGAGATGGATTCCAACGATGCCATCCTCTCGATCAACCCCGGCCAAGGAGGCCTCGAGGCTCAGGACTGGACCGAGATGCTCTACCGCATGTACGTGCGCTACGCCGAACAGAAGGGCTGGAAGGTCAAGCTGCTCGATGTGGTGCCGGGCGAGGGCATCGGCCTCGATCGCGCGGTCATCCAAATCGAGGGTCACAACGCTTACGGCATGCTGAAAAGCGAGCACGGCGTCCATCGCCTGGTACGCATTTCGCCGACCGACGATAAGAAGCGCCGTCAGACCACGTTCGCCAGCGTCGAAGTGCTGCCCGTGATGTCGGACGACATCGAAGTCGACCTCAATCCCGCGGACGTACGCGTCGACGTGTACCGCTCCAGCGGCCCGGGCGGTCAGTGCGTCAACACCACCGACTCGGCGGTCCGCTTGACGCATATGCCCACGGGCATCGTGGTGACCTGCCAGAACGAGAAGAGCCAGCTACAGAATAAAGAGGCCGCGTTCAAGGTCCTGCGCGCCAAGCTCTACGAAATCGAACGTCGCAAACGAGACGAAGAACTTGCGTCGCTGCGTGGCGAACGTATGGAGAATAGCTTCGGAAGCCAGATTCGAAACTATGTTCTATACCCGTACCAGTTGGTCAAGGACCTTCGTAGTAATATTGAAACGGGCAACGTCGATGCGGTGCTCGACGGCGATCTCGAAGCATTCGTCGTCGGTTATCACCGCTGGCGTGTCTCGCAATAACCAAGGTATCGATTGTCGCACCATCGGAAGGAAACGACGTGAACCTGCAAGATTTGAAAGGCAAGGCCAACGATATCCGCGTCGATATCGTCAACATGGTGGCCGAAGCGGGCAGCGGGCATCCCGGCGGATCGCTCTCGTCCGCCGAGATTCTGTGCGCGCTGTATTTCGGCGGCGTGCTCGAGCATGACCCCGGCGACCCGGCCAAAGCCGGCCGCGACCGCTTCCTGCTTTCGAAGGGCCATGCCGCGCCTGTTCTTTATGCCACGCTCGCCGAGGCGGGCTATTTCCCCAAAGACGAGCTGGCCACGCTGCGTAAGCTTCACAGCCGTCTGCAGGGCCATCCCGACTGCCGCAAGCTCCCCGGCGTCGAGGCTTCGACCGGCTCTTTGGGCCAGGGCCTGTCCATTTCTTCCGGCATGGCCTGCGGCATGAAGCTCGAGGGCGACGACGCCACCGTCTTCACCCTCATGGGCGACGGCGAGTGCCAGGAGGGCCAGGTCTGGGAGGCGGCCATGTTCGCCGCCCATCGCAACCTGGACAACCTGGTTGCCATCGTCGACCACAACCACCTGCAGATCGACGGCGCCGTCGAGGACGTGTGCTCTCTTTCGAGCCTCGTCGCGAAGTTCGAGGCGTTCGGCTGGCAGGTCTACACCTGCGACGGCAACGATATGGAAGCCGTGCTCGACACGTTGACTTCCGCGAAGGCTTCCCGCTGCGGCAAGCCCAAGGTCGTCGTCGCCGAAACCGTCAAGGGCAAGGGCGTCTCCTTCATGGAGGGCCAGGCCGGCTGGCATGGCAAGGCTCCCAATGCCGAGCAGACCGAACAGGCTATCGACGAACTGACCCAGAAGGAGGCCCTGCATGGCTAACGAGAAGAAGGCCACGCGCGCTGCATTCGGCGAGACGTTGGTCGAACTGGTTGAAGAAGGCAAACCGGTCGTCGCCGTCGAGGCCGACCTTTCAGGCTCCACCACCACCAAAAAGCTCGGCGACGCATATCCTGAGCGTCTTTTCAACGTGGGTATCGCCGAGCAGGATATGGTCGGCGTCGCTGCGGGTCTCGCTTTGACGGGGCATGTGGCATTCACCGGCTCTTTCGCCGTTTTCGGCACGGGCCGCGTTTACGACCAGATTCGCAACACCGTGTGCTATGCCAACCTCGATGTGAAGATTGCCCCGACGCACGCGGGCGTCTCCGTCGGTCCTGACGGCGGCAGCCACCAGATGGTCGAGGACATCGCCCTGATGCGTGTCCTGCCCAACATGCGCGTGCTGGTTCCCGCCGATTACGCGTCGGCGAAGGCCGCCATCAAGCTGGCTGCCGAAACCCCCGGTCCGGTGTATGTTCGCATGGGCCGTGCTTCGGTTCCGTGCGTCTACGATGCCGACGTCAAGCTCGAGCTCGGCCGTGCGAACGTGCTGCGCGAAGGCTCCGACGTCACGATCGCCGCATGCGGCGTCGAAATCGACGAAGCCCTCAAAGCCGCTGACGCTTTGGCCGAACGCGGCATTTCCGCCGAGGTCATCGATGCGTTCTCGATCAAGCCGCTCGACGAGGAATGCATCCTCGCGTCGGTTCGCAAGACCGGCTGCATCGTGACCGCCGAAGAGCATTCCGTGATCGGCGGCCTGGGCGGCGCCGTGGCCGAAACGCTGGCCGAGAACCTGCCCGCTCCGTTGGTTCGCGTCGGTATGCGCGACTGCTTCGGCACGTCGGGCGAGATGGCCGAACTCATGCGCGAGTTCGAGCTTGATGCCCAGGCTATCGTCGAGGCTGCCGAGGCGGCTATCGCTAAAAAGAACAACTAGGCTCTGACCTGGATATATGTACATCATCGGGGCTCCTGTTGGGGCCTCGATGAACATTCTGTGACCGCCGCACGCCAGTGCGGCGTCCTTGTTAAAATAGGTTGGTTGAGTCCAGTAATCACGATTTGAACGGAGCATTCTGTGACGAACACGAACGATGCGCAGCGTCGCGTCTACGATGCGACGGATGCCGATACGGCGTCTTTCGCGCCGCAGGGCCGCCATGCGGCTCCTGTCCACGATGCTGCATCCAGGCCTCCTGCGCCGGCCATCCAGGGCGCAGACCAAGCGCCCCAGCCTCAGGCTACCGGCGCCATGCCCGCTGTGGCGAGCCACGCCGCCCCTGCGCACGGCGCGCAGCAGAAGCGCCCCGCTCAGACCGGCGTTCTGCCTGATCTTTCCGCCTCGCTGCCCACGCTGTCCGTCGATGACGTGCAGCAGCAGCCCGTCGGCGCTCCCGTCATCACGTTCGACCACGTGACCAAGGTCTATCCTGCCCAGCCGAACAAGCCTTCGCTGCATGACATTTCTCTGCAGATCTACGCGGGAGAGTTCGTCTTCTTGGTGGGCCATTCCGGTTCCGGCAAATCGACGTTCATCAAGCTGATCACGCGAGAGCTTAAGCCGACCGACGGTCATATCTACATCGCCGGCGAAGATCTGTCCACGATGCGCAACTGGCGTGTCCCGTATCTGCGTCGCAATATCGGTTGCGTCTTCCAGGACTTCAAGCTGCTGCCGAACAAGACCGTCTTCGAGAACGTCGCATTCGCGCTCGAGGTTATCGGCAAGAGCCGCCACGTCATCAAGACCCAGGTTCCCGAGGTTTTGCGTCTCGTCGGCTTGCAAGATAAGCTCAATAAGCGTCCCGACCAGCTTTCGGGTGGCGAACAGCAGCGCGTTTCCATCGCACGCGCCATCGTGAACCGTCCTCCGCTTCTGGTGTGCGACGAGCCTACCGGCAACCTCGACCCGCAGACGTCCCGCGGCATCATGGACCTGCTCGAGCGCATCAACCGTACGGGTACGACCGTGCTCGTGGCGACGCATGACCGCGAGATGGTCGACAACATGCGCCGTCGCGTTATCGCTCTCGACAGCGGTCAGCTGACCCGCGACCAGGACAGGGGGGTGTACGGCTTCGATGTCTAGCCTTATCTACTTCTTCAAAGAATCCCTCACCGGATTCACGCGCAATCTCAGCACTGCGCTCGGCTCGATCGTCACGATCTTCCTTTCGTTGCTCATCATCGGAATCTTTTTGGTCGGCGGCGCCATCATCAACAACACCGTGTCCTCGGTCGAAGACAAGGTTTCCATCACCGCCTATATCGACGACGATGCCATGCAGTCTTCGATCGATGACGTGATGAAAGACCTCGAGAACACAGCGGGCGTGGCAAGCGTCGGCTTTACGACGAAGGAACAGGCGCTCGAAAACTTCCAGAATTCGATGAGCTCCACCGACATCGTCGACCAGCTCGACGGTACCAATCCGTTGCCGGCGTCGATCGATATCGAGTTGTCCGACCCCCAGATGGTCGAGACCATCGCCGGCCAGCTCGCCGCCGACCCTGCGTTCAAGGAGATTTGCGACAACCCGGAAGACCCCTCCGATAGCGTGAAATACGGCGAGGACAGCGTCGACCGTCTGTTCAGCCTGACGAGCTATATCCGCTATATCGGCGTGGCCCTGATCGCGCTGCTGATCTTCATCGCGTTGGTGTTCATCAACAACACCATTCGCCTTGCCATCCTGGCCCGCCGCAAGGAGATCTCGATCATGCGCCTCGTCGGCGCATCGAACGGCTTTATTCGCGGGCCCTTCCTGATGGAAGGCGCGGTGCACGCGGTCATCGGCTCCGCCCTTGCCGTCGGCGCCATCGAGCTTCTGCGCCGCTTCGCGCTGCCGCAGGTTTCCGATGCGCTCATGTGGCTCCCGATCGAGCTTCCGGGCACCGTGTATGTGGGCATCTACGGCCTTATGTTCGTGTTCGGATTGGTCATTGCGGCAATCGGTTCGCTTCTGGCCATGCGCCGCTACCTGAAGGTGTAGAGAACGCGCCATGCGCAACATGAAAAGCAGGCATATCGAGATGGGCGCACGCAACTCGAAGCTGCTCAAGATCTTGCTTCTGTGCATCGGCGCGTGCCTGATCTTCTGCGCGGGATTCTTCGTGCGCGGCAATGCCGACCTGATGGAGCGGGTCGGCTTCGTCGTGCCCGAGGATAGCAAGAAAAGTGCCCAAAATACGCTGCAGGATATGGCCGAAGTATCTTCGCGTCTCGACGAGGTGGAAAGCCTGCTGCTCGCCAGCAGTCTCGATACCTACGATGCAGAGGCGGCGACGCGGTCTGTGCTCGACGCTTTCTTGAAGACTACCGACGACGCCTATGCGCGCTATTTCGATAGCACGCGCTATACGGCATTCGTCGACGTTTCCGCCGACGAATACCCCGGCGTAGGCGTCTTCTTCTCGGAGGAGAACGGCCGTGCCTATGCGCTCGACGTGTTCGAGGGGTCTTCGGCCGCCGAAGCGGGCGTGCGCCAGGGCGATATCGTCGTCGCTATCGATGGCGACCGTTCGCAGGACTGGACGGCGACCGAAGCCATCAACGCCGTTCAGCGCGAGCCTGATTCGACCGTGGTGGTTACGTGGCTTCGTCCGTCGGCTACCGAGGGAGGAGAGGACACCGAGTTCACGACGACGCTCGTGTGCTCCGACTATAAGGAATCCAATGTCACCACGCAGAGGATCGGTACGGTCGGCTATATCGCGCTCAAGCAGTTCACGCAAAACTCCGACGCGCTCGTGCGCAGCGCCGTCGATGACCTGACGGCTGACGGGGCCCTGTCGTTCGTGCTCGACTTGCGCGACAATCCAGGCGGCTATCTGACCAAGGCGGTCGAGGTCGCTTCGCTGTTCATCCGCAGCGGCGTCGTGGTCGAAATCGACACGCTCGATGCCAAGACGACCAAGCAGGCTTCGGGCGATGCGGCCACCGATGCGCCGCTCGTGGTGCTGGTCAACGGAAATACGGCAGGTGCGGCGGAGGTCCTTGCGGCCGCCCTGCGCGACACCGACCGGGCTACGGTCGCCGGAACGGCCACCATGGGCAAAGGCTCGGTGCAGGTGACCAAGCCGTTGTCTTTCGGCGGTGCCTTGCGTTATACGGCGGCCCGCTATGTCAGCCCGAGCGGTTATCCTATCGACAAGGTCGGCGTTGCTCCCGACGTCACCGTGACGGTGCGCGAGGGGTCTTCGACCGACAATCAAAAGGATTTCGCCGTCGAGACGGCGGCTTCCCTGGCGGCATAGCGTTTCGCTTTATCGCGCGCACCCCGACATCGTTTCGGGGTGCGCTGTTTCATGAAAGGGGAGGCTCCATGCCTCGATCCAGATCGCGCAAATCGAACACCAGACGCATGCCGCGCGCTCATCCGCGCGGCGTGCTCGAGTTGTGCGGCGCGGGCTACGGCTTCGTGCAGACGGCGGAAGGCGAGTTCTACATCCCTGCATCGAAGACGGCCGACGCATTCGACGGCGACCTTGTGGAGGTCGCGCGCGTGGGTTCGTCATCGCGTAGCTCGCATAAGGAAAGCATACGCAGTTCGGAGAAGCCGCCCGCACGCGTGGTGCGGGTGCTTTCGCGCGCACACGAATTCATCGTGGGACGCTACGAGGTGGCCGACCCGTTCGGCGTGGTCGTTCCCGAAGACCCGCGCATCAGGCACGATATCTTCACCCTGCGCCGCGACGCGCCCCATGTGCAGGACGGCGATATCGTGCGCGTGCGCATGACGGCGTATCCGTCGCGGCACGAGCCCGCACAGGGCGTGGTCGAAGAGGTTTTGGGCCATGCGGGAGACGCCGGCATCGACGTCGAGCTGATCGTGGCGCGCCATAAGCTCGAGACGCGTTTTTCGGCCGCATCGCTCGAACAGGCGGCGCAGGTTCGACACGACGCCGAACGCGCCCTGACCGATGCGCGCTATCGCGACCTGACGGGCCGCACCGTGCTCACCGTCGACCCCGACGACGCGAAGGATTTCGACGACGCGCTTTCTATCGAGCGTCTCGAAGACGGATCTATGCTTCTCGGCGTGCATATCGCCGATGTGTCGCACTATGTGGAGTGGGGCAGTCCGATCGACCTGCAGGCGCGCCGTCGCGGTACGAGCGTGTACCTTGTCGACCGCGTGATTCCCATGCTTCCTGAATCGCTTTCCAACGACGTCTGCTCGCTGCGCCCTGGCGAGCTGCGTCGCACGATGAGCGTCGATTTGAAGGTTTCGGCCTCAGGCGAGGTGCTGCATGTCGACATCTATCCGTCCGTGATCGAATCGAGCGCCCGCCTGACTTATGGCCAGGCGCAGGAATGCATCGATGCGCTGCGTCGCGGAGATGAATCCTCGGCTGCCAAGGCGGCGGGCGTGTCTTCCGATGTGCTTGCGACCGATATCGCGGCCTGCATCGGAGCGTTGGATGAGACGGCGCGACGCCTCCATGCGGCCCGCATCGCGCGTGGCGGCATGGATTTCGAAAGCGTCGAGGCCAAGGTGCGCCTCGACGTGCTGGGAAGGCCCGTGAGCGTCGACTTGCGTACCAAGACCGATGCCACCGCGCTGGTGGAAGAAGCCATGATCGCCGCCAATGAGGCGGTGGCGCGTTTTCTGCGCGACGCCAAGGTGGCCAGTATCTATCGCGTGCACGAGGCGCCGACGAAAAGCGACATGGCGCAGCTCAAACCGATTCTGCAGGAATTCGGCTACGACGGCCACGTCTCGCTCGATGCGTTTTCGTCGGCCGACCCACGAGCTATCCAGCGCGTGCTGGCCTATGCGCGCGGCCGCAGGGAGGAATTCCTCGTTTCGTCGTTGCTCGTGCGCAGCATGAAACGCGCGACGTATCGCGACGTCTGCGAGCGTCACTTCGGCTTGGCGAGCGACGCATATTCGCATTTCACGAGTCCGATCAGGCGTTACCCCGACCTCATGGTCCATCGCATGGTGAAAACGGCCCTTTTCGGCCGCAGTCAGGAGACCTCTGCCGAAGAGCATGCCATGGCCGCGATAGCCGAGCATTCGTCGGCTGCGGAGCGCACGGCGGAAGAAGCGGCGCGCGAATCGCAGGAACTCAAGCTCTACGAGCTGTTGCAGCAGCAGATAGGACGGATCGCCGAGGGCATTATCTCGGGCGTGACTGCATCGGGCTTTTTCGTGCGCCTCGAAAACACCGCCGAGGGATTCGTCTCTTTGGGCGGACGCGAGGAATACTTCATGCTCGATCCGATGCGCCGCATGCTCACGGGCTCGGACACGTTGGCGGTGTATCGCCTCGGCATGCGGGTGCGCGTGCGAATCAACGCGGTCTATCCTTACGAGCGTCGGGCCGATTTCAAGCTGGTGGAGCGATAGGTGGCGTGACGCGCGTCGGTGTACTTGCGCTAAATGAACGGATATACTGAAGCGATGCCGCGGCGCAGGGGCGCCGCACGGCGGGCGAATGGAAGGTTTTCGAAACAGGTGGCGAAAGAAAAGAAGCAGATAGCGAAGAATCGCAAGGCGTTTCATGAATACGAGGTGCTCGAGACGTTCGAGGCGGGCATGGTTTTGTCGGGTACGGAGGTCTGTTCGCTGCGCGAGAACAACTGCCAACTGACAGATTGTTTCGCCTTGATCCGTCACGGCGAGGTATGGCTGCACGGGCTTCACATCGCTCCGTATTCGCACGGCAACATCGCCAATCCCGACCCGGACCGCAAGCGCAAGCTGCTGCTGCATCGCAACCAGATCCGCTATCTCGAGGAGAAGACGCGCGAGAAGGGTATGGCGCTCGTTCCGCTCAATATTTACTTCGCTACGAACGGCCTGGTCAAGCTCGAATTGGCCGTTGCACGCGGTAAAAAGCTCTATGATAAGCGCGCCTCCATGGCGGAGCGCGATTCCAAACGCGAAATCGAGCGGGCGCTGAAGGCGCGCCTGCGATAGTCAAGGGGGTTTCGACCGATGGGTCTGTTCAGGAAGGCCACGCGCACCGCGGGCCGTGTCGCCAAAAATGTCGCCAAGGAAGCCGTGTTCGGCGACCTCGACCTCGATGACGGCAAGTCGTCGAAAAAACGCGGACGCGGGGCTTCTGCGAAAAAATCCAAAGAGCGTCGCGAGTACGAGGAATACCAGCGCCTGAAGGAGAAATTCGAGCCTAAAGACGATGCGACCATGCGCGCCGAATGGGAGCGCTACTACGAAGAGCAGTGCGAAGGGGGGTGCGAGACCTGCCCGTATTACGATTGGTGCCCCGACGATTTCGAAGACGAAGAGGAGCGGGTCGAAGAGGTTGTCGAGAGCGGCGAAGAAGCCGAGGAAGAACTCGAGGAAGAACCCGAGCGCGAGTTGACCGAAGAAGAGAAGGCTGCCAAGGCTGCGGCCGAGGAATTCTACGAGGCGGGCTGCGACGGCGAGTGCGAATCGTGCGAGCACTACGACTGGTGCCCTGCCGAGGAAGAGCCCGATCCTGATGATAAGGTTGTCGTGATGGGCATGACCCAGGGCGAGATGAAAGACATGGCGAAGGGCAGCGTCGAGCTTGCCCGTGAAGGTGCGCTTGCCGCCAAGGAGCTTAAAGAGGCCATGGATGACATCATGGGCGGACTCGATCTGAAGCGCTATCTGAAATAACGCTGCATGGAGAAGCCGGCGGCATGAATCGCCGGCTTTTTTTGCGCCATAGACGAGCTTTGCTTTCGCACGGTTTTGCGCCGATTTGGAAAAATAAGGGCTTTGCGGTCGAAAAAACGAGGCTTTGCCACGAAAGCATGTATCGATGAATCATCAGTCGGTGTTTTTTGCTAAAGATAAGCCACGAATGAGCTAGAAATGTTGCTTAAAGTGTCTTCGATGGCGCTTTCGCCAGGTTCATGCGTGGCAAAGCTGGAGAAAAATGACCTAGCGCGAGGATATTTTCCAAAGAAGAGCGAGTCGAGGCGTCGTTGCGTTTCAATTCGATGCAGGATCGGCTTTGCGGGAATCGGGATGCACTCAAGGGTCTTGCGTATCGAGCGGTCCCGATGTCGTAGGGGGGGGGTTGTGCGTGCGAGTTCTGCGAGAAGTTTTCGACGAGTTTGGCGCACATTTGGCGCACCCTTTGGCGCACGATTCAGCATTCATATAGCATCGGATTGAGCATCGAAAGCAAAAGGCCAGGTCAACAAGGACCTGGCCTGGGGTTTTAATGGAGCGGGTGACGGGAATCGAACCCGCGTCATGAGCTTGGAAGGCTCAGGTTCTACCATTGAACTACACCCGCGTTAGTGCGTTTGTTTATGTTACTACTCTTCAAATCATCGCACAAGATGCAATTTTATCAAATCCGCTTTCACCGTGCTATTTGGCGATGAGGACGGGCTTGCTGCAGATGCTCAGCAGCTTGTGGCCGACGCTGCCCAGGTAGCCTTTGATGCCGCCGAGTCCGCGGCTGCCGATGATGACGATGTCGTAGCCGTCCTGCTCGGCGAGCTTGGCGATTTCCGTGGCCGTGTCGGTGCCGTTGAGGATGTAGGTTTCGACGTCGTTGTCGATATCACGCTCGTCGAGGCGCGCTACGGCGTCGGAGAGCAGGGCCTCGGCGTCGCGTTCCATCAGCTCGAGCACCGAAGCGAAGCTGACCAGCTGTTCGTCGCTGAGCAGCGGGATGGCGACCACGTTGACGACGTCGATGCCTATTTCGTCGTTGCCCGCTCCGATGTCGGCGGCCAAATCAAGTGCGGCGGATGCGGCTTCGCTGCCGTCGTAGGCGACGAGGATTTTCTCAAGAGCCATGATGCCCTCCTTTGCGGTCGGACTGAGGCGGCCGAACGTGCGCGGCCGCCGGCGCGCGGTCGATCCCACCGCGCGCCACCAGTATACCCCTCCGCCGCTTCGAGCATGCGGTTTCCGGATACGCCCGGCCGGGAGGGCCTCCCTTGCGGCCGGGCGTGCGCGGCCTAGGCCTTGCGTTCGAAAATCGACACCACTTCGGTGTGGTAGGTCTGCGGGAACATGTCGACGGGCGTGGCGCGCAGCAGGGCGTATCCTGCGTCTTCCAAGCGTGCCACGTCGCGCGCCCAGGTGGACGGATTGCAGCTCACGTAGGCCACGCGGCGCGGGTTGGCTTCGGCGATGCTGCCGATGATTTCAGCCGCAAGGCCCGCGCGCGGCGGATCGACCACGAGCGCGTCGAGCTCGCCGAGTTCGGGAAGTTCGCGGGCCGCATCCCCGCCGATGACCTCGATATTGTCGAGGCCTGCCTCTTCGCTCACGCGGCGCAGGTCGCGCACGCTGCTGCCGTAGCTTTCGACGGCGAACACGAGGTCGCAGGCGCGTGCCAAAGGCAGCGTGAAGGTTCCTACGCCGCAATAGAGGTCGGCCACCACGGCATCGTCGTCGAGTTCGAGGCCTTCGAGAGCGATGCGGACCAGATGCTCTGCCTGGGCGGTGTTCACCTGGAAAAACGACGGGGCGCTTACCTTGAAGTCCTCGTCGCAGACCGACTCGGTCCAAAAGCCTTTGCCGGCGAGCACTTCGACGCCTTTGAGCTTGCGGGCCTTGCCGCGGTCGTCGGTCATGACGCGGACGATGCTCGTTGCCTTGACGGCTTGCGAAAGGGTCTTGGCCACAGCGGCGCGGGGGAAGGCTCCGGGGTTGGTCCACAGGGCAACCTCGAGCGACTTGGTGCGCAGCGAATGGCGTACGCCAACGCGGTAGATACCCAGGTCGTTGCCGCCGCTGAGATAACGCAGCGCGCCGCGTACGGCTTTCGGCGCCTTTTCGATCGCCTTGTGCGCAAGCGGACACGAATCGACGGGCAGGATGTCGTTGGTGTGCTTGCGATAGGGGCCGGTGACGAAGCCTCCGCGTTCGTCGCGCGCGCAGCCGAATTCGAGCTTGTTGCGATATCCCATCTGACGCTTCGACGGCACGCATGCGGCCACAAGCTCCTGGGCGCGCTCCTCGCCGAAGCCTGCGGTGCGCGCAAGCTGCGAAACGACGTTGGCGCGCTTGGCTTCGAGCTGGCGCTCGTAGGAGACGTGCTGCCAGCCGCAGCCGCCGCACTCGGCCGCATAGGGGCAGGAGGGGATCACGCGGTCTGCAGAAGGCGTGATGATGTCGATTGCGCGTCCTTCAAGGTAAGTGCCCTTGTCGGCGGTCATTTCGACGAGGGCCACGTCGCCCGGGCAGCCGCCTTCGACGAAGACGGTCTTTCCATTCGAGGCGCGTCCGATCGCCGCGTCGCCGTAGGCAAGTCGTTCTATGGTTATTTCTTCATGCATGCATCCTCTTTTCTCGCGTCCCGTCATTTTAGCGTATAATTCCGAACGCTAATGTGCCCCCTTAGCTCAGGGGATAGAGCGTCTGCCTCCGGAGCAGAAAGCCGCAGGTTCGAATCCTGTAGGGGGCACCAGCCGTTGAAAACCGCACGCCGCGCATGCGGCCTTGCTGCAAGTCTATTTACGGGTATGCACGAGAAAAGGAGCGCATGGGCATGGCTATGTACACCCCCGAATACCAGCCGAACGGCAACGAAATCGCCGTCATCAAAACCTCGAAAGGCGACGTCCGCGTCCAACTCGCAGGAGCCGACGCGCCGATTCATGTGGGCAACTTCGTAGAGCTCGCTCGCAAGGGCTTCTACGATAACCTGAAGTTCCATCGCTACGTTCCCAACTTCGTGATCCAGGGCGGCTGCCCCAACACGCGCGACCTCGATTCCGAGCAGGTCATCGCCGCAGCAGGCAACCCGTGGGCGGGCTTGGGTACGGGCGGCCCCGGCTACACCATCAAAGAGGAGTTCAGCACCAACCCCAATAACTCCCATGAGGACGGCGCCCTCGCCATGGCGCGCTCCCAGAACCCCGATTCCGCAGGTTCCCAGTTCTATCTGTGCCTCGGACCCCAGCATAACCTCGATTCCGGTTACACGGTGTTCGGCCAGACCATCGAAGGCAAAGACGTCATCGCCTCGCTTCGCGTCGGCGACGTGATCGAGACCGTCGAAATCGAAAACGCCGACTAACGGCCGCATCGGCCGCATCGGCACCGAAGGAAGAGTCTCATGGATAATCAATCTATCGCCCAGGCCCGCGCAGCGTATCAGGCGCGCGATTTCAGGACCGCGCTCGAGTTGTTCAACCAGTGCCTTACCGACCCCGCCGTCGTCAAGGGGCCGGGCGATTTGGGCTATATCTATCACCAGATCGGCAATTGCTTCTTGCAGATGAAGGATTTCGATCAGGCGATTCTCGCTTACACGCAGGCAACGGCGGATACGGCCTATGACGCGTGCGGCGCGGTGAACTGCAACCTGGGCAAGGCCTATGCTTTCCTGCACGACTACGAGAACGCCGTGTCCCATTTCGAGATCGCCGTTTCCGACGCGAAATACGATACTCCCTACAAGGCGTACCTCGGTCTTGGCAATGCGCTGCTCAAGCTGGGTAAAAATGCCGAAGCGGGCGTCGCGTTCCGCGAGGCTGCGCTCGATGTCAACAATCCCGATCGTACCAAAGCCCTGCTGAACCTGGGCGTGTGCTTTATGGCTCTGGGCCGTCCTGCCGATGCGGTGCAGTCTTACGAAAGTGCGCTGCAGTTCGATATGGACCCTGCCACGCGCAATAAGATGTATGCGAATCTCGGCCAGGCGTATGTGGCATGCGGCCAGATGCAGCAGGCTATGAGCGCCTTTGAAGAGGCATTGGCCGATAAGACGTATTTCTTGAGCGATTCCGCCAGCGTCGATTACGGCCGCGCTGCGCAGGCCGTCGCCACAGGCACCGCGGCCATGCAGCCCATCTCGGTCCCGGACGAGCCTGAAAACGACATGTCGGGCCTCGACGTGGCCGCAGACGGGGCGCCGCTTCCCCAGGAGGCCGCTTACGATCAGGCCACCCAGGCGTTCGAGCCGTACAGCGATCCCCAGTATTATCCTGTCGAAGCGTATGGCTATACGGTGCCTGACGGATATGCGTCGGGCGACGAGCGCTTCTTCAACGCGAGCGACGAAGAGTTGGAACGCTACTCGAAGGGCATTGCGAAACAGGATCGCAAGCGCCGCAACGTCGGTCTGAAGATCTTGGTCGTGTTCTTCACGCTGCTGCTGATCGCAGCTGCGGGCTGCGTGTTCCTTTACACGCAGGGCTGGGGCTATCCCACGCAGGAAAGCGTTGCCCGCAGCCTGTTCTCCGATACCGCGAACGCTTCGCAGTATTTCGTCGAGAGCATGGGCGAAGACAACATCGACGCGGCGATGCGCGGCGTCGTGCAAGATTCCAACATCACTATCGACGGCGTGGACAAGAGCATGTCGAACTCCACGGTGTACGTGTCGGCGAAGACCGCCGAAGGCGGCGATGTCGATTACCAGGTGCAGATGGTCCGCGACCTTCTCGGCTGGAAGGTTTCGGGCATCGAGATGTCGTTCCCCTCGCAGCAATAACTCCGCGCGCCGCATCTGCGGCGCGTTTTTCTCACGTAGGTTCCAATTCCGTCATCCGGCGGATTCGAAGAAAGGAAAAAAGATATGGCAATCGAGAAGACCTACTCCATGCTCAAGCCCGACGCCGTGCGCAACCGTCACATGGGCGAGATCATCGCTCGCATCGAGCGCTCCGGCCTGACCATCGAGCGCATGGAGCTCGGCATGGTCACCCCCGAGCAGGCTGCGGCCAACTACGCCGAGCATGAGGGCAAGCCCTTCTACAACGGCCTGATCGAGTACATCACCAGCGGCCCCGTGGTCAAGATGGTCGTTTCCGGCGAGGGCGCCGTCAAGAAGATGCGCACGCTCATGGGCGCCACCAACCCCGCAGAAGCCGCCCCTGGCACGATTCGTGGCGATTTCGGCCTCATCATGGACGAAAATGTCATTCATGGCTCCGATTCCCCCGAGTCCGCCGAGCGCGAGATCGGCGTGTTCTTCGGCGCGTAAGCAATTCGAACGCGATGCGACGGGGCCATCGATCGTGAGTCCCTGCATAGGAGGAGGAGCGCGTGCTCTACCGAATCATCGATGCCGATGACCTTCCGTCGCTGATCCGAGCTTTCATGGAATCATACGAACTTGTAGCCCCGGTCGCACACGGCCAGGGCTACATTTTCGATGTGATCGAAAACCCCGACGACGTGGTGCTTGATTATCCCACCACGATGGCATCGCCGAAAAAATACTTCCTCCCTCCCGAGGAAACGCTTTTCAGATTCGATGTGGCCGAAAACGACGTGATCGAATACGAGCTCGATGTGAAGCCTCGTGTGCTTTTCGGCGTGCATCCTTGCGACTTGAACGCGATCGAGCGTCTCGATGCCGTATTTCTCGATTCGCGCTACAGCGATCCGTATTATCGTGCACGCCGCGAAGCGACCCTGATCGTCGGCGTCGGCTGCATGCCCACGTCGAGCTGCTTCTGCCATCGGGTCGATGCCGACGAGGCCCCTCGTGGCTACGATTTGTTCTTGCAGGACCTGGGGGACCGCTACTGGGTCTCCATTTCTTCGGTCGCCGCGGCCGAGATTCTCGAGGAAAGCACGCATTTGCGTGAAGCGACCGATGACGATCGCGCCGCCTTTGCCGCAGCCAACCATCGTCGCGCTGCCGCTTTCGACGAGTCTATTCCCAACGTGCAAGACATCGCCATGCTGATGGACACCTACCATCGCGATCCTTTCTGGGCCGAGCTCGGCTCGCGCTGCCTGAACTGCACGGCGTGCGCGGCGGTGTGTCCTACCTGCATGTGCTTCGACATCAAAGACATCCTCGCTCCCGACGCTAAGACCGGCGAGCGCGTGCGTACCTGGGATTGCTGCACAAGCCCCGAATTCGCCCAGGTGGCCGGCGGCCATAACTTCCGTGCCGACGAGCGGGGCCGCGTGCGTCATCGCATGTATCACAAGCTCAACGGTTTCAAGATGAAGCACGGCACCATGCTGTGCGTGGGCTGCGGCCGTTGCGTGCGCGCCTGCAAGACCGATATCAATCCTATCGAGGTCTTTAAATTCTTCGCTGAAAAGACCCGTTCGTCGGCCGTGACGACCAAGGAGGCAAACGATGCCGAATAGCCATGCGCATACGACGTCGGTCCAGGTGTCGCGTCTCGGCAGCGCCGACCATGTCAAAACGGGCGCCGAGTTGATGGCGGAAAACCCGTACCGTCCCTGGCCTGCCCGCATCACGTCGATTACCGACCTGACCGCCACCGAGAAGCTTTTCGAATTCCGTCTGATCGACGAGCGCATTCGCTCGGCATTTCATCAGGACCCCGGCCAATTCGTCGAGCTTTCCATCTTCGGCGTGGGCGAGGCGCCCATCTCCATCTCCTCTGCGCCGTCCAAGCAGGGATTCATCGAGCTGTGCGTGCGCCGCGCCGGTCGTTTCACCGAAGTATTGCATACCATGCAGTGCGGCGATGTGGTTGGCATTCGCGGGCCTTTCGGCCGCGGATTCCCTTTCGAGGAGATGAAGGGTCACGACATCTTGCTCGTGGCGGGCGGTCTGGGTATCGCTCCGTTGAAGTCGCTCATCAACTACATCCACGACGAACGTCATGCCTTCGGCAAGGTCACGATCATCTATGGGTCGAAGAACCCGCGCGAAGTGATGTTTCGCCATCAATTCGAAATGTGGAAGCATCGCAACGACTTCGACCTGCATCTCACCGTCGACAACTACGAAGAGGGTTGGGACGGCGAAGTCGGCCTGGTTACCAAGCCTTTCGAGAACCTCGAAGTGGATGCCGAGAATACCTACGGCGTGCTGTGCGGCCCTCCTGTGATGTATCGCTTCGTCGTCGAAGAGATGCGCAAGAAGGGCATTCCCTACGACCGCATCTACATGAGCTTCGAGCGCCATATGAAGTGCGGTATGGGTAAATGCGGCCACTGCCAGGTCGGTCACCAGTATGTGTGTATCGACGGGCCGGTGTTCAACTATTGGGAAGCGAAGAATATCCAGGGGTCGATGTAATATGGCTTGCTCGAACAATATGGCCGGCATGCCGCCTCGCGTGGTCATCGTGGGACTTGCGAGCTGTTTCGGCTGCCAATTGCAAATCACCAACGACGAAGCCCATCTGCTCGATGTTCTGGGTCAGGTCGACTTGCGCTACTGGCAGCTCGCCTCGAGCGCTCCCGAGCCCGAGGGCGACGTGGACGTGGTGGTGGTCGAAGGCGCCGTGACCACGGAGGAAAGCAGGCGCTGCGTGCAGCAGTGGCGCGAGCGCGCGCGCACGCTCATCGCGATCGGCGCCTGTGCCGTCACGGGCGGCATCCCCGGCATGGCGGCGAAGGGTCTTGCTCCCCGCTATGGCGCGGTCTATGGCGCCGACGTGCCCGAGGCGTGCGGCGAAACCTGTGCTCCGTGCAGCGTGTCTTCGGTGGTCGACGTCGATTTCGAGGTGCGTTCGTGCCCGATCGACACGGCTGATTTCGTCCGCGTGCTCGAGCGTGCGCTCTACGGCAGCAATGCCCTTGATTTGACCGACACCATGTGCGGCAGCTGCAAGCGTAACGAAGGCGGCTGCCTATGGCGCCAGGGCAAGCAATGCCTCGGCCTGGTCACGCTGGCAGGATGCGGCGCGAAATGCGTGAACCTGGGCCGCGAATGCAACGGGTGCCGCGGCCTGTCGCCGCATGCCAACCTGCCCGCCGCACGCGCCATGGTCGAAGCGATGGGCATGAGCGTATCCGATTTCGACGAGGCGCTCGAGCTGTTCAATCAGACGAACCCGATGCTGCGAGAGGGGAAATAATGACGGCGACGACGCTGACCATGCACCATATCGCCCGTGTCGAAGGCCACGGCAACGTGCATGTTTCCATCGAAGACGGCGTGGTGCGCGACGTGCGCATGAATATCGTCGAGCCCGCCCGCCTGTTCGAATCCATGGTGGCGGGGCGCCCCTTCGACAAGGTGAGCTATATCGCGTCGCGTATCTGCGGCATCTGCTCGTCGAGCCACGTGGTGACCGACCTTATGGCCATCGAGGACGCGTTCGGCATCGAGGTGTCCGATCGCACGCGTATGCTGCGCGAGCTGCTTATCTACGGAAGCTATCTGCAAAACCACGCGTCGCATCTGTTCGTGTTCGCCGCGCCGGACTTCGTGGGGGAGGAGAGCCTGTTCCCCGTCGCGCAGAAGGACCCCGAGCTTTTCGAGGGCGGTCTGGCCGTTAAGGCGCTCGGCAACGAGCTGTGCACGAAGGTCGGCGGCCGGTCTATCCACCCGATTACTGCGGTGGTGGGCGGCTTTACCCATGAAATCGAGCGTGACGAATATCTCGAGCTGGCCGATAAGCTGGCCGCCATGCGTCCGTTTGCCGAGCATGTAGTCGACGTGTTCGCGGCCTTTTCGGTGCCGGATATCGCTTCGAAGGGCGATTTCATGGCGCTGTACGAAGAGGGTCATTATGCGGTGGCGTCGGGAAGCCCGCGCTTTGTCAAAGACGGCCGTGTCTTCGACGTGCGCGATTACCGAGACTTGATCGACGAGTACCGGGTCGATCATTCGGCGGCATATTTCTCGCGTCGCGCCGACACGGGCGAGACGTTTGCGACGAGCGCCCTGGCGCGCATCAACACGAGTTGGAACGAGCTCACGCGCGAGGCGCGCCTGGCGGCGGCGAAGGCGGGCCTGAGGCCGCCTGCGCTCAATCCGTACGACAATAACGTCGCCCAGGCGGTCGAGCTCGTCGACGTGTGCGTGCGCTGCGAGGCTATGCTGCGCGAACTCGCCGAGATGCAGGGTTCCAGCGTGCCTGTGGCGTTCGAGCCGCGCGCCGGGCGCGGCGTGGCTATGACCGAAGCGCCGCGCGGAACGCTCGTGCACGATCTCGAATTCGACGAGCAGGGCCGCGTGCTCAAGGCGAATATCATCACGCCGACGGTCCATAATCTCAGCGATACCGAGAAAAACATCCGTCAGGTCGCCGAACTTTTGACGGCGCAGGGCGTCGACGAGCCTGTGCTTCGTCTTGAAATCGAAAAACTCGTGCGCGCCTACGACCCGTGTCTTTCTTGCTCGGTTCACTAGACATCGCAGCATCTTCCATCGTATTCCGAGGACGACAGAGTGCTTCTGTCGTCCTTTTTCGTTACGGTATTCGGCCCGTGCCGATTTCCCGATATCGCGCCTAGAGCTTTCCATTCGTTGCAAAGGATGGCGCGATTGCGCCTGCAAGCTTTCCTAATAGGCCATCAGGGTGCGGAAAGGCAAGAAAGACACCGAAATCCCATTTTGTAAAACCCCATGTCAAAAGCATAGTAGACATCACATGAAATTGAGTAAATGGCGTTTCACGGTGTTTGCGGGATGAATCGGGTCCTGAAAGCGTCGCATAATGGCCTTGTTCGTTTTCGAGCCCCGCAGCACGGCGCAATGGCTTCTCGCAATGGCGGCGAGCGCTGGCACGAAACATGCTTAGATGGAATCGAATCGGTTCTATAAGAAATGAGAAAGGAAAGGTACAGGATGAAAATCGTTGTTTCTTTCAAGGTCGTCCCTGACGATCAGGACATCCAGGTGTCCGGCGACGGCAGCCTCGATTTCTCCAAGGCGCACAAGATCGTTTCCACCTACGATCTGAATGCTATGGAGGCCGCTGCTCAGCTCGCTGCTGCCAACGAGGGCTCTTCTGTCGTTGGTGTCACCGTGGGCGACAAGAAGATCGACGACTCCAAGCTGAAGAAGAACGTTCTCGCCCGTGGCGTCGACGAGCTCTTCATGACTGCCGATGATGCCTGCGCCGACATGGATGCCCATGCCACCGCAGCTGCTCTCGCCGAGCTGGTCGCCAAGGTCGGCGACTACGACCTGATTCTGTGCGGCGACGGTTCCGCCGACAACTACGCGCAGCAGGTCGACGTGCAGCTCGCTGCCAAGCTCGGTCTTCCCGTTGTCAACGGCGCGACCAAGATCGAGGCCGGCGACGGCTTCGTGACCGTCGAGCGCACCCTCGAGGATGTCGTCGAGACCGTCGAGGTTCCGCTCCCGGCTGTCGTTTCCGTCACGCCCGATGCCGCTCTTCCGCGCATCCCCGGCATGAAGGACATCCTGGCTGCTGGCAAGAAGCCGATGAACGTCGTTGCTGCCGACGGCACCTACGCCAACGCCATCGAGGTCGTCGACTGCAAGGCTCCCGAGCAGGCCGACCGTAAGCTTGAAATCATCGACGCCTCCGAAGACGGCGCCATCGAGAAGTTCGCTGCCGCCATCAAGGCTGCGCTGTAAGGGAAAGGTGGACGTAAAGATGAAAGCACTCGTTCTCGCTGAACGTTCCGACGCTATCGCCGAGCTCTGCGCCGGCGCCCGCACCGTTGCCGACGAGGTCGTCCTGGTCGCTTTCGGCGACACCCAGGTCCCCGAGGCCGTCGCTGACAAGATCGCCCATATCGCTCTTCCCGAGGGTGCTGTGATCGACGACGCCGCCGACACCGTGATCGCCGCTTTCGACGCCGACAAGGCCGACGTCGTCTTTGTCGAGCCGACCAAGCACATGAAGGTCGTCGCCGGTAAGCTCGCTGCTCACCTGGGCGCTTCCGTTATCACCGACGTCATCGCCTTCGATGGCGACGTCGCCACCAACATGTTCTTCGGCGGCGTGGCTATGAAGAAGCAGAAGGCTGCCGGTGTGGCTATCTACACCGTTGGCGCCGGCGTGTTCGCCGAGGCTCAGGCCTCCGGCGCCAACGCCGTCGAGGAGCTGGCTTGGGTTGCTCCCGCCAAAGCTATCAAGCTGGTTTCTTCCAAGGCCATCGAGAAGAGCGGCGTGGACCTGTTCAAGGCCGACGTCGTCGTCGCCGCTGGCCGTGGCTTCGCTGCCAAGGAAGACCTCAAGATGGCCGACGACCTCTGCGAGAAGCTGGGCGCAGGCCTCGGCTGCTCCCGTCCGCTGACCGAGGGCGTCGACTGGCTGCCGACCGAGGTTTACATCGGCGTTTCCGGTCTCATGCTCTCCCCGAAGGTTTACATCGCAGCCGGCATCTCCGGCCAGATGCAGCACATGGTCGGTTGTAACCGTGCGACCACCCTGTTCGCCATCAACAAGGACAAGAACGCTCCTATCTTCAAGCAGTGCGACTTCGGCCTGGTTGGCGATATCAGCACCGTTCTCCCTGCGCTGACTGCTGCTCTGTAATCAGCTTCGCTATCGAGGGCCGGCGCGGGCGCTGTCTGCGTCGGCCCTTTATCAACCATATAAGGAAAGGATGAGTCAATGGCAGACTTCGACGCGATCGTCGTCGGCTCTGGCTGTGCTGGCTCCGTCGCCGCTTACGAACTCGCCAAGGCGGGCAAGTCGGTCCTCGTGGTCGAACGCGGCAACTTCGCCGGTGCGAAGAATATGACGGGCGGCCGCATCTACGGACATTGCCTGCGCGCCGTGTTCCCCGACAACTTCGACGAGATTCCCTTCGAGCGCAAGGTGTCTCACGAGCGTATCTCGCTTATGTCCCCCGATTCGAACTTCACCATCGATTTCGCTTCCGACGAGCTTCTCAAGGACGGCCAGGAATCTTACACCGTCCTCCGCGGCCCCTTCGATCAGTGGCTGGCCGAGCAGGCTGAGAACGCCGGCGCCGAGTACATCTACGGCATCGCGGTCGAAAAGCTGGTGAAAGACGAATCCGGCAAGGTCGTCGGCATCTTCGCCGGCGAAGACGAAATCACCGCCGATGTCGTGGTCCTCTGCGACGGCGCGAACTCCCTTCTGGTCGAGCAGGCTGTGGGCGCCAAGCGCGTTTCCGCCTCTCAGATGGCTGTCGGCGTCAAGCAGGTCTTCGAGCTTCCCGAGGAAGAGATCGAGAAGCGTTTCCAGTGCAACCCTGGCGAGGGCGCCGCATGGCTGTTCGCCGGCGACTGCACCCACGGCACCTTCGGTGGCGGCATTATCTACACCAACAAGGACTCCATCTCCATCGGCATCGTCGCCGGCATCGAGGCGACCGCCGAGAAGGCGACCGTCCCGGTGTATCAGATGCTCGAGGATCTGAAGAACCGTCCCGAGGTCGCTCCTGTGCTCAAGGGCGCCAAGCTGGTCGAGCATTCCGGCCACATGGTTCCCGAGGGCGGTATCACCACGATGCCCGAGCTGATCGCCGACGGCGTGCTTATCGCGGGCGACAACGCCACGATGTGCGTGAATCTCGGCTACACGGTGCGCGGCATGGACTACGCCGTCGCCGCAGGCCAGATGGCCGGCCAGGCGGCTGCCAAGGCTCTTGACGCAGGCGATACTTCCAAGGCGGGCCTGCAGTGCTACGTCGATGCGCTGGAGAATTCCTTCGTTATGAAGGATATGCGCCAGTTCAAGAACGTCCCTGCGTTCATGGAGAACTTCGACCGTATGTTCTGCGGCTACCCCGAGATGATTCGCGACATGATGAACACCATGTTCGTCGTCGACGGCACTCCGGTCGGCCCGATGAAGAAATCCATGATGCCTATCGTCAAGGGCATGGGCATGATGAACCTGTTCAAAGACGTTCGAGGAGCGATGAAGGCACTATGAGTGACATCAAATTCACGGTGAACGTCGACGAGTACCTGTCTCTGAACAAATACGAGGTCGACGAATCCAACGCGCATATCGAGCTCAAGGGCGGCGCCGAGGCGTGCGATCCGGCCGAGTTCGACAAGCTTATTCGCGTGTGCCCTGCTGCGCTGTACAAGCGCGACGAGGACGGCAAGCAGTCTTTCGACTATGCCGGCTGCCTTGAGTGCGGCACCTGCCGCATCGCGTGCGGCGACACTATCGTCGAGAAGTGGGAGAACCCTCAGCCGACGATGGGCGTCGAGTATCGCTTCGGCTAGGATTCAGGCGGTCGGCTCCGACCGCCATCCGCATTCGCTGGATTTCGCAAGGAGGCGATCCGCAAGGGTCGCCTCTTTTTTTGTTTTCATCGTTTCCGCCCGATTCGGGGCGCAGGGAAGCCCTCCGTTCGCTCGGGGCTTCTCTAAGCGCATATAAGATGATGTTTTCCATAATGCTCGCATGTGTCTCAATAAGTAAATTATCGTCCGTTACGAAGGCTCTCGGAGCCTCGTTCTCGTTTCAAGGGCAGAGGGGGCGTTGCGAAGGAGCGAATCCAGCTTCTTCTGACCGATGCAGGCAGGCGACCCGGGTATGCCGCGTCGTCGCTTTCGGGGTTCCGGCAAGGCGGCTCGGGGTGCAAAAAAGAAACGCCCCGAGGCTTTCGGGACGTTTCGTGATAAGCGGGAGCAGGGCGGCGTTAGTCGTTGTTCTCGCCGCGGTGCATGTTGATGTAGTCGAGCAGCTCGCTGCGCTTGTGCACGTGCATCTTAGAATAGATGTGGCGCACGTGGGTCTGCGTGGGTGGTGTACGGCGAAATAACGAGTTTTTTGGAGATGTTGTCGACCGTGTAGCCGCGTGCGATATACTTCAGGATCTCGCCTTCGCGCTTGGAGAGCGAGAATTCCTCGATGGCCGCGTCGCATACTTCCTCGATTTCGGACGGACCTGCAGGAGCCTGGGTGAGCTGTACGAGCATATTCTCTTTATGCAGCAGCGGCACCAGCATGGCTGCGAGCACGCATAGCAGCAGAAGCGACGTGCCTTGGGTGAAGTTCTCGGCCAGGAACGCATTATGCTCGTATATTACCGCCCATGTATCGCCGGCGAAAAAGCCGAGGCGCACGATAGCGCTCGAAATGGCGAACGCGAAGATGGGGGAGAGGTGTCCTTTGTTGGAAAGGGCGCCGAAGTAGGCGATCAGGAATACCTCGAATACGCCTGCAAGCGTCACGGTGATGACGAACGAAATGTCGAAACGTTCGGGGTTGCCGTTGACGAATACCGCCAAAGCAACGATGCAGGTCACGACGAGCCACGGCAGAAGGCGATACGATGCGATGCTGCGCTTGGTTATTTTCTGAACGATCGAGATGACCAAGCAGACCAGGGCCGCACCGACGATGCCCAGCACGTAGGACAGGCCGTCGGGCAGAAGCGTGCTTTCGGGAATGATTGCGATGTTGAAGTAGCATCCGACGCACGTGAGGAAGATCACGATCGAGATGGCGGCAGTTGCCTTGGACGTCTTGGCTCGCGTCGCCTTGGGCAGAAGCGTGGGAAGCTTGCGGTCTCCGAGCCCCTGATTCTCTTTTATATAAGCAAAGGCGCTTATCACGGGAAAGGACGCGACGAAGACGTCGATCACGTAGTGGGGAAGAAGCGATGCCACGATAGCCGATGGCAGCATGACGCTGCCGAAGATGAATACGAACTTGCTTAGCGAGAAGTTCGACTTGCGTCGTGCATGGAATTCGCCCCATGCGACCCAGAACACGGCGTTGCAAACGGCGAATACCAGAGGAAAGACGACCAATGCGAGCACGGGGGATTTCAAAGCGAACCCGAGCACGCCGAAGGCGAATGTGGCGACGGCCATGACGCCGGCGATCGCCGGGATGGCCTTCTGATGGTCGTAGAAGCGGGTTTTTCTGAACGCCATCGGCGTGACAAGGAATGCTATGCCCGTGAGGGCAAGGGTCGAAAGCCAAGAAAAGGTGACGTTGTTGTCGGTGATCGGCGTAGACGTGAAGAAGTTGGGCGTGAACCACAGGCAGTAGTACCACGCAAGAATCAGGCTTATGCCTAAGTAATGAAGCCCGATCCTCTCCCGATTTTCCGATGAAAACAGTGCATTCTTCGCACTTGAGTCAATCATTCCGAGCCTTTCTCCCAGTTATGGATACGAACATAGCACATAGATAAAATCAATCGATTTTGCGTTATAGGACCGGTGTTTATATCGGATTTAGGCATTCGGCTTCCTGCGCGAACGAAAAAAGACCGCTTCTGAAGAATAAGGATATTACGAGGTCAATGCATCCCTTGATTTTGAGTATGCATTCCGAAACCGCTCCCATCAAGTTGAGTAAAGAGCTTTTAGCGGCATTTGCGCGATGGCAGGACGGACCCTTCAAGCACAAGATATCCACATCTGATCCGTGTGTCTCCATGGACGCAGCTCTACGGGGACACGAGACGACATTTCCACGAGAGGAGGCGTAGGAAATTCGGCGAAGGGGCCGAAACGACTTGATCGCTTCGTAGCGGTCGCATCCCCCGCGAGTCCTTATAGAGGTCTCTTTCTTACGAGTATCGCGCCTTTCTCTAGTTATACGCGAGCGAGGCGAGGCACCGGGACCTCTCTAAGCATAGAAGGGGATGTTGGGAATTCCGCGGCTTTCTGGCATGCGGATATTTGAGAAAGGGAAATCACATGTCTTTTCTTGCTAAGAGCAAGGGCGAGGTGACGTACAAGGACCTGACCGGTTTTCATAAGTGGTTCTTGATCATCCTCATCTCGATGGGTTCTTCCATCATCTACACTCCGATGTATCTGAAGAACGTTTTCTACGAGCCTCTGATGCAGGGTCTCGGCTGCACCAACGCCGACCTCGGCGCCATGGTGTCCTTCTATGGTATCGCCGCAGTTATCTTCTACTTGCCTTCCGGCGTGCTTGCTGACAAATTCCGCATGCGCACCCTGGCAACGTGGGGCTTCCTCGGCACCGCCATCTTGACCTTCGTCTACGCCACTCTGCCTTCCGTGACCATGTGCTACGTGCTCTTCGGCGGTATGGGTATCACCTCCATCCTGATTTGGTGGGGCACTCGCTTCAAGGTCATCCGTCTTTGCTGCGAAGAGGACGAGTATCCCACCAAGATCGGTATCAGCTACTCGATTTACGGTGCGGTCGGCCTTGTCGTCGGTCTGATCAATGCCGCCATCGTTGCCGCCATCCCCGTGCCTGCACAGGGTATCCAGGCTGTCTTGATTCTCTTGGGCGCCATCATCGCTCTGCTCGGCATCCTGTCCTACATCTTCATGCCTGATTTCAAGGGCGAGATCAACAAGGACGCCAAGGGCTTCAGCGTCGCCGACGCTCTGGAGGCCGTCAAGACCCCCGGTGTTATCTGGGCCTGCCTCGCATACTTCTGCGTGTACACCGTGTATCAGGGCGCTACCTACACCACGCCGTACCTGACCTCCCTCGGCACCGACTCCAACCTCGTCAACGTCGTCGGCCTCATCCGTACCTACGGTATCGGCCTGCTTGCCGGCCCCGTGCTCGGCGTCATCGCCGCTCGCATCAAGAGCACCAAGACCATCATGGGCTGCTTGGTTCTTGCTCTGGTCATCCTGGGCGTGTTCATCATCCTGCCGCAGGATCCCGGCATGGCCATCATCGCCGTTTGCCTGGTCGTCGTGTTCGGCTTCGCCACCTACGGTGCTTTCTCCATCGGCTCTTCGCCGCTGTCCGAGCTGGGCATTCCCATGCGCATTTTCGGCACCGCCGCGGGTCTGCTGTCCGTCATCGGCTTCTGCCCGGACATCTTCATCCACACCTGGTACGGCGGTATGATCGACGCTTCCGGCGACGCTGCCTACAACATGATTTTCGCGATCGAGGCTGTCTTCGCGGTTGCCGGCGTCTTCTTCCTCTTCATGTGCCTGCGCACCGTGAAGAAGCATCTTGCCGCGAAGAACGCCTAGTCAGCGCTTCGCGTAGGTCGGCCGTCATCGTCGGCGGCCGACCCGGTTCCCTTCGCAGGATTCGCGCCGAATCCGATTCGACGAATACGGTGCGGGGCTTTCCGCCCCGCACCCTCATACGACTTTTCCGATGTATGCAAAGGACTTTATGCTCATGGAAAATAAACTTGATGCGATGTCTCTCATGAACGATCAGATGAAGGCCGTTCTTCAGAAATCGGCCGAACTTGCCGGCGACGCGTTCGTCACCGACGTGGGATTCGAAGAAATGCGCGCCAACTATGTGAAGGAGCGTGGTTTCTGGAACGAAGGCGGCCCGGTGATGGCCAAGACCGAGGATGTCGTCTTCGAGGGCCCGAAGGGCGAGTTCATCGCTCGCTTCTACTATCCGGTAGAAGCCGAGAAGCTTCCCGTCATCGAGTTCATCCATGGCGGCGGTTTCGTTGTCGGCAGCCCCGCCACGCACGATCGCGTCTGCCGTATCCTGGCAGACCGTACCGGCGCCGCAGTCGTGAGCGTCGACTACCACCTGTCTCCCGAGTCCAAGTATCCTGCGAACATCCAGGAATGCGCCCTGGTCGCGAAGTATCTGCACGAGCGTGGTGCTGAGCGTGGCATCGACGGCGACGACCTGTCTTTCGCGGGCGACTCCGGCGGAGCGGTCCTGTCCATGGCCACCAATCTGTGGCTGCGCGACGAGGAGGGCGATAACTCCTTCGTCAAATCCCTGCTTCTTTACTACGGCTTTTACGGGCTGGTCGATTCTGTTTCCCGCCGCCTCTATGGCTGGGATATCGACGGCATGCGCAAGGAAGACCTGGTCTACTACAACCAGTGCTGGCTCAACGACCTCGAGGCCGAGACGAGCGCTCCTTACGTCGACATGCTGGCCAACGACCTCAAGACCGGCATGGCTCCGTGCTACATCGCCGCTGCCGGCCTCGATCCGCTGCGCGACGACAGCGAGTGCCTCTCGCGCGTCCTGACGCACAACGGCATCGATAACCAGTTCGAGGTTTTCGACGGCGTGCTCCACGCGTTCGTCCACTACTCCCGCATGCTCGACGCCGCTACCGAGTGCATCGAGCACAGCGCCGAATTCTGGAAGACTCGCCGCGCCTAGCGCGGTTCGGCGGCCCGCTGCGGCTGCATAGAAACCTTTTGGTATCAGCGCGCTTCCCTCAGATGGGGCGCTGGTGGAAATCCTTATAGCAAACAGGAGGTTATCATGGATTTCAATCTGACCGACGAGCAGGAGCTTATCGTTGCATCCTACCGTGACTACATGGAGAGCGAAAACTGGGAGACCTACTTCCATGAGTGCGACGAGAAGCATGAGTATCCTCTGCGCTGGACGCAGGGCCTGTGCGAGCTCGGCCTCGATCGCATCATGCTCGACGAGGAGCACGGCGGTCTGGGTCTCGAGGAGCCCCTCACCACTCTGATGGCCATCTACGAGGTCCTGGGCCAGTACGGCGCTCCGACCTACGTTCTCTATCTGCTGACCGGTTACAACACCATCGTCCGCGAGGGTACCGAAGAGCAGATCGAAGCTTGCCTGAAGTACCTGGGCACCGGCGAGCAGGTCGTCAACTCCGCTTGCACCGAGCCGGGCGCCGGTTCCGACGTTTCCGGTCTCCAGACCACCTACAAGCGTGAGAACGGCAAGATCTACCTGAACGGCACCAAGACCTTCATCACCTCTTCTCTGGGTGTCAAGTACCTCATCGTCATGTGCCGCGACGCTGACAACCCGGATGTCATCTCCGAGTTCTTCGTCGATATGTCCAAGCCCGGCATCAAGCTGTCCCCGCTGACCAAGCTCGGTCTGCGTATGGACTCCTGCTGCGAGGTCTATCTCGATAACGTCGAGATGGAGGAGAAGGACTTCTTCGGCAAGGAGGGCAACGGCTTCAACCGCGGCGTTGCCGACTTCAACTTCGAGCGTTGGCTCGTCGGCGCTTGCGACTACGGCACGGCCATCTCCGCTTTCGAGGATGCCGCCAAGCATGCCTGGACCCGTATCGCTTTCGGCAAGCCGGTCGCTCGCTTCCAGCTGAACTCCCTGAAGTTCGCTCATATGGCCATCAAGCTCGATTCCATGCGCAACATGCTCTATGAGACGGCTTGGGACGCCGACCACAACCGCGGCGGCGACGTCGATGCCGGTCGTGCTGCCATGTGCAAGTACTACTGCGCCAACTCCTCCTTCGAGGTCGTCGACGACGCTATGCAGGTCATGGGCGGCATCGCCGTTGCTTCCGAGCACCGCATCAACCGCATCTGGCGCGACCTCCGCGTCGACCGCGTCTCCGGCGGTACCGACGAGATGATGATTCTCACCGCCTCCAAGAACGCCATCAAGCCCTATCGTCAGTAATAGCGCTTCTGCGTTCTTAACCCTCAGGGATTGACGGGAGAGGGGCGGCCGAAAGCCGCCCCCCGTACCCGCCTGGATACAAGAAAGGTCGTGTCTATCATGGCAATTCCTACCGAAAAACCGTCCTTCGGCCCTCTTGATGGCGTCAAGGTCGTCTACGCTGCAGTCGAGCTCGCTTGCCCGAAGGCCGCCGACCTGATGGCTGACTGGGGTGCGGATGTCATCTGGCTCGAGAACACGGGCGCAGGCGACACCATTCGCGACACCGCCAACGTCAAGCAGGCCGAGCGTCGTAACCAGCGTTCCGTCTCGATCAACTACTTCTCCGAAGAGGGCAAGAAGGCTTTCTTCGAAATCGTCAAGGATGCCGACATCTTCATGGAGGCCTCCAAGGGCGGCACGTGGGCTCGTAAGGGCATCACCGACGATGTCCTGTGGGAGCTCAATCCCAAGATGGTTATCGTCCATGTTTCCGGCTTCGGCCAGGAGGGCGACCCCAAGATGGTCAAGCGCGCTGCGTACGACCTGACCGTTATGGCCTACTCCGGCATCATCATGCAGAACGGCACCCCCGAGCAGCCCATGCTGCCTGGACCCTACGCCGGCGACTACTTCAACACCCTGATGATCGGCTTCTCTACGATGGCCGCTCTCTACAAGGCCGAGAAGTCCGGCAAGGGTGAGTCCATCGACCTCGCCATGTACGAGACCCTTCTTGCCATCGGTCAGTACTACCTGGTCGACTACCTCAACGACGGCGTGAAGTGGCCTCGTCCCGGCGCCCGCAACCAGAACCTCTGCGGCATCGGCGAGTTCGAGTGCAACGACGGCTTCCTGGGCGTCTGCCTCTACGGCGTCGACCAGAACAAGCACTTCCTCGAGACCATCGGCCTCGGCCATCTCTGGGGCACCGAGGACATCCCCGAGGACACCTCCGGCCTCTGGCTGTCCAACCCGCATGCCGACGAGATCCAGGCTGCGTTCGAGAAGTACTGCCTCGAGCACTCCAAGTTCGAGATCGAAGAGGACTTCGCCGCCCATCGCATCGCCGCTCAGGTGATCAACGACCTCGACGACCTGCCGAATCAGGAGCACATGAAGCTCCGCGGCAACTGGCTCGACTGGGAGACCGCCGACGGCGAGACCTTCCATGGTCTGGGCGTGTTCCCGAAGTTCAAGAACAACCCCGGCCAGGTGTGGCGTCCGATGCCGCACCAGGGAGGCGACACCGTCGATGTGCTGGTCAAGGCCGGCTACACCGAGGAGCAGGTGCGCGAGCTCGCCGAAAAGGGCGTTGTCAAAATCAGCGAATAACGCGATTTCCCGAAGTCGCTTAGACGCAAAGGAAGAGAGGAGCCCGATTCGTTTCGGGCTCCTTTTGCAAGAACGCATAGGTGGAGTGAGCTAGCAATGAGCACTATCGTCGGCAACGGCAATCTTCGCAATCTGTGGGAAAGGCTGAGCACGGATCGCGCCGACCATGCTTTCATGGAGTTCCAGAATAGAGAAGGGGAGCGGCAGGCGTTCACGTATGCCGAGTTCGACCGCTATATCAACCGCACGGCCAATTACTTCCTCTCCTTGGGCGTGAAGAAGGGCGATAACGTCGCCATCCAGCTCTACAATTCGCCCGAAAGCGTTTCGACCGCTATGGCCCTTGCGAAAATCGGCGCGGTCGCCGTCCCGATCAACATGGCGCATATGGTGGACGAATGCGCGTTCGT
Source organism: uncultured Slackia sp. (assembly GCF_959608125.1). Lineage (GTDB taxonomy): Bacteria > Actinomycetota > Coriobacteriia > Coriobacteriales > Eggerthellaceae > Slackia. Next base: position 4,138 of record NZ_CAUHPG010000002.1, on the reverse strand, counting down.
CTACGAGAAGTGCGGCATCGATATGGTGGTTGCCGAACCCGATTGCCAGCCGTTTTACATTTCCGACGTGCCTGAAGGCATCGAATGGCGCAACCCTGCTCCTGCTCGCATCGAAGAGGTCTGCCCGATGAGGCGCGTGTTGGTATCGCACCTCCGTGGCGGGGAGCCCCTGCTTGACGGGGCGACTGATTTCGATGCCGGTGTGGCGGAGTGCTCCGACGTCCTTGAGGATCGCTGCGAGCTGTCCGCGCTTGACACGGCCATGATCATCTTCACGTCGGGTACCACATCGCGTCCGAAGGGCGTCGAGCTTACGCATGGAAACATGCTGTTCGGCGGTTATTTCGGTATCTGGCAGTGCGGCTTGACGCCTGAAGACCGCTTGCTGACCACCATGCCTGCGTTCCACTCCAATTTTCAGACCGCCGCGTTGATGCCGGTGCTCGTCGCAGGCGCGACGCTCGTCTTCGTCGAGAAGTACAGCGCCCGTCGCTACTGGAAACAGGTGCGCGAGTATCGGGCCACTTCGCTTCAGCTGACCGCCATGATCGCGCGTACGATGATGGTTCAGCCTGTCGACGAGGGCGAACGCGACCATCAGGTCCGTTCGATCCAGTACTACCTCGCTATCACCGACGAGGAGAAGGACGCCTTCGAAAATCGTTTCGGCGTGCGCCTGATGAACTGCTACGGCTCCACCGAATCGGTGTGCTGGGTCTTGACCGACCTGCCGTTCGGCGAGCGCCGCTGGCCTTCGGTCGGCCGCGCGGGCCTGGGCTATCAGGTCGAAGTCGTCGACGACGAGGGTCGTGCCGTCGAGTCGGGATGCGTGGGCGAAATCGTCGTTCACGGTATGCCGGGCATCACGCTCATGAAGGGCTATTACGACGAGCCCGAGATCACGGCGGAGACGATCGATTCCGACGGATGGATGTATACGGGCGATAAGGGCTACCGCGACGAAGAGGGCTGGTTCTACTTCGTCGATAGGAAGTCGAACATGATCAAGCGCTCGGGCGAAAACATCTCGGCCTCCGAGGTTGAAGGCGTTCTCGCCAGCCATCCTGACATTGCGGAAGCGGCCGTTATCGGCGTGCCTGATCCCGTGCGCGACCAGGCCGTCAAGGCGTTTCTGATTCCCGAGAAGGGATGCGTCCTCGATCGGGACGAGGTCGTTGGGTACTGCAAAGGCCGTTTGGCGGGCTTCAAGATCCCGTCCATTATCGAGGTGGTCGACGATCTGCCGCGCACGAGCGTGGGCAAGATCGCCAAGAAGCTCTTGAGCTAACGGATCCGCTTTTCGCAGGGAACCGCGCCGTCTTGCAAACCGCTTCCGTCGGCGCGGCGAAGTACGAAAGGCGGGCCATCGCCGGCCTCGAGCGGCCGGTTGAATCCAAGGAGGACAGATGATCAGCACTGAAATCGTAGGAAAGACTTTCGGCCCATTCGTTCGTGACTACACCTTCAAAGATCTTGAAATCTGTGCGCTCGGCTGCGGCTGCGCGTGGGATGGCAAGGTCGACCTGGAATACGTCAATGAACACGATGCCAAAAACCCCGATTTGAAGGTGCTGCCGATTTTCGGCGTGCCTCTGACCGTGAACGAGGAGATGACCACTACCCTTGATTACGGTTTCGACTACTCCGGCTCTCTACATTACGGTATCGACGTGTATTTCCATGCGCCGTTCAAGATGGAAGACCATATCGAGACGTTCGTGACCCAGGAGGCCATCTGGGACCGCGGCGAAGGCCGAGGGTCGTTGTCCAAGCAGGTAGGCAAGTCCTACAGCTCCGACGGCACGCATCTGTGCACGGTCGAAACCTATGACTGCTGCATTTATGACGGCGGCTTCGGCGGAGAGCGGCCTCCGAAAGATGTCGTTGAATATCCCGACCGTGAACCCGATTTGGTTTACGAGGAGGTCTGCGGCCTGCAGTGGCCGCTGATCTACCGCATGATGGGCGATTGGCATCAGCAGCACATCGATTGGTCCTATACCGAGCAGACCGGCCTTGCACGTCCGATCAATCACGGCGTGTGCAGTGCGGGTATCGCGATGCGCCACGTCATCAAGCTGCTGTTCCCGGGCGAGCCCGAGCGTATGAAGCGTTTCAAGTGCCGATTCACTTCGCCGGTCTTGCCGGGCACCAAGCTTCGCACTCAGGTTTGGAAGATTTCCGACACCGAGGCTCGATTCCGCATGGTCGATGCCGAGGCGTTCGATGCAGTCCTCGCCGCCGGCGAACGCACCCCGAAGCCCTTCCTGAATTCCTGCATCGTCGAGTGGGAATAGCACGGCGGAGCATCGAGCGGCATTGGTCGCTCTGCGACAGCGCGACGGCCGTTCGGTATTCGCTCGTGTTTTTCGATATATGACGGCGTAACGCTTTCGGAACGGTTGGGGGCCATAAGTTCCCAACCGTTTTATCAGGGGATATACTCAAATGAATCGTGCATTGAACGGCGCGCCCCGTTCTTATCCAAGCACGGCCCCCCTCCAGCATTATAAGCACTACCTCATGCGGCAATCGAAACGGATGCGCGGCGCGGCGCTTTGCCACGAAGGAGAAACGCATGGACGATATCAAAAAAGACACTCAGGTCACGAGCCCGCCGGAAGATCCGATAGCCGGCATGGTTCCCGCCGATGTTCGCACGCAACGATCCTATAAATCAGAGCGCGCGCACCGCGTCGCCGAAAAGGTGAAGGGCATCCCTTCCTCCGCGAAGAAGGCCGCAAAAAAGACGATCGACGACGTTGCCATGACGCCGTTCCTTCGCAAGATTTCGTTCTTCTCGAGCGGCGGATCGTTTTTGGACGGCTACGTCCTTTCGCTGATCGGCGTCGCGTTGACCCAGATCGTTCCTCTATTCGATTTGACGGCGGCGGAAAGCGCCGCGATCGGCGCATCGGTTATGCTCGGCATTTTCTTCGGCACGATTTTCGGCGGCTATCTGACCGATGCTATCGGTCGAAAGAAGATGTTCACGATCGACATCATCGCAATCGCGGTTTTCTCCATCCTGAGCGTCTTTGCGACGACGCCGCTTCAGCTTATACTGGCGCGATTTTTCATCGGCGTCTTCGTCGGCGCGGATTATCCTATCGCCACATCGCTTATTGCCGAGTTCACCCCAAAAAAGCACCGTTCGGTCTCCATGGGCATGGTTTCTGCGGCGTGGTATTTGGGCGCAACCGTTGCAGCTGTAGTGGGCTATTGCCTCTACGGCGTCGAAGACGGCTGGAAGTGGATGCTCGGCAGCGCGGTCATCCCCTGCATCATGCTGCTTGTCGGCCGTCATGATATTCCCGAATCGCCGATGTGGCTCGCCCAGAAGGGGCGCATCGAAGAGGCCGAAGAGGTCGTGCATCGCGTGTTCGGCGACGATGTCGAACTCGAACCCGAGGCGGTCTCGCAGAAGACGTCGCTGGGTGCCCTGCTCAAGTCCGGCTATATGAAGCGCATGTTGTTTCTCGGCGTGTTCATTCTGTGCCAGGTCGTTCCGATGTATGCGATTTATACCTTCGGTCCCGACATTATGTCGGCATTCGGGCTGGGCGAGGGTCATGAGGCCATTCTTGGAGAAAGCGCCGTCAGCCTCTTCTTCCTGATCGGCAGCATTCCCGCTATGTTCTGGCTCAATTCCATGGGTCGTCGCAAGCTTTTGCTGATCAGTCTCGCTATGATGGCGGTCGGCTTGCTTATTCTGGGCTTTTGGCCGACGGCTCCCATCTGGGTCGTTATCATCGCATTCGGTCTGTATGCGTTCTTCAGCGGCGGACCGGGCATCCTGCAGTGGCTTTATCCTAACGAGCTGTTCCCGACCGAGGTTCGAGCATCTGCCGTGGGCATCGCCATTGCATTCAGCCGTGTCGGCACCATCTTGGCGACGTATGCCACGCCGATTTTCCTTGAGGCGTACGGCATCGGTCCCACCATGATGGTGGCTGCGGGCCTTGTCGTGTTCGGCTGGGTCCTATCGCTTGTGATGGCGCCGGAGACCAAGGGCAAATCACTTGCGGAGACGAGCGCGATCGAGGACGTGCCCGCCGTTCGCCGGAAGCCGACTGCTTAAGGCCGCGGCGATCTTATCGACGCTTCGGGACCTGAGAAGGCGTGCTGCGCGCTCAAC
>NZ_CAUHPG010000001.1 GCF_959608125.1 uncultured Slackia sp. | reverse complement strand
ATGCTTCCGGGGCGGAAATCGCGGTGCCTGCGGCCGCCAAGGGCAAGTATCTGAAGGCGGTCGCCACGAGCGGCGCTTCGTCCGTCGAAACGGTTTTCGAAAAGCCCGTGATCGACGGGGCGTCGCTTGCCGCGCTGGTCAAGAAGCTCGAAGACAAGTATTACGTTCCGGAACTCTTGTATAGCGAGAACGGCGGCAATATCAACGAGGTGCTGTCCGCCAAAATCGAGGAACTGGGCTTCAGCGGCGTTTCCGTTCGCGTGAAGGCGGTCGAGTTCTCCCAGACCGACCCCCAGGCCGAAGTGGGCATTTCCTCGGCCGACGATGCCACGAACGGCGCCGTGACGTATTTCTGCATCGACCCCAATGCGTATGCAGGCTACAACATCGACTCCTTGCGATCGGCCAAGGTGACTTTCGAGCTTGCCCAGCAGGGCGAGACCGTCGATTACCGTCCCAACAAGGCCGTGATGGTTCCGTGGAACCAGGCGAAGCTGGCCGAGTTGCTCCAGAAGGCGGCGGAAGAGGTCGCCATCGGCTACGCGCAGGGCGATACGGCCGATTCCGTGACGGGCGACTTGACGCTGCCGCACCGCGCGGGCGCGAAGTCGAAATATCTCCTGACGTGGGAATCCGATTCCGAACGCATCGCTGTTCAGAGGCCCGGATTCTCCGACTACACGGGCAAGGTGTCCAGGTCCGCCTCCGACGAGACCGTGAATCTGACGGTGCACGCCGCGCTCAACGCGGGCGGTCCCGAGGGCCTTTCGGCCTCCAAGACGTTTACCGTGGTGGTGAAGGGCGACCCTCAGAAGGTCGAGGAGGATCGCAAGGAACTCGCGCAGAAGCTCGATGACGCGTTCAAGCCCGAATCGCTCGAGTACTCCGAAAACGGCGCTTCCGCCGTCGACCCGTCGAAGGTGACGGGCGACCTTCGACTGCCGACGGCGCGCCAAATCGGCGTGGACGGAAAATACTATCCGGTCACGTATACGGCCGATTCCGATGCCATCGTGGTGAACGGCTATCGCGCCAACGTGTATCGAGGCCTGCCCGGCACCGAGCCGGTGAAGGTGAAGCTGACGGCCGCCGTTGAAAGCGCGTCTAATGCCGCCGTGTCGGCCGCCAAAACGATCGAAGTGACGGTCCTGCCTCTCAAGGCCGCCGAAATCGACGCCGAGGTCGCGCTGATGGATGCGGCGGTCGCAGGCTATGCGCCGGCCATCCTGAACGGCCAGCCCGCCGATGCGGTGACGGGGGATCTGCATTCTTTCCAGAAGGCGTATCGCGCAAGCGATGGCTCTGTCGCGTGGTCGTACGACGTTCACGACAACGCCCCCGACGGCATCGTGCCTGACGATCTTCCGAACGCGTCCGAACAGGCGGGCTATCGTACGTTCAAATCGAGCGTTCCCTCTGTCGTTAAGCACGAGAATCTGCACGTCTCCCAGCCGGAATACAACACGAAGGTCACGGTAAGCTCGCGCCTTAAGAGCGAGGCGTTCGCCCGCTATGCCGAGCGCTATGCATCCGATCCTGCGTGGGGCTCGAAGTTCGCGCAGCTCGCGGACCGCGACGTTTCGACGAGCTTCACGGTGCTCGGCACCTCGGGCGTCGACAACCCGAAGGTCACGGCGACGCTTTCCGTGGTGGGAGAAGACGCCCAGGGCAACCCGCAGACGTGGGCCGCGGCCGATACGTACACGCTCGACACCGGAGCCACGGCGGCCGACCTTTCCATGGCGGCGTTCAAAGCCACGGGCCTGAAGGCCGACTACGGCACGAGCGAATACGGCTGGTTCCTCAATACGATCACGTCCCCCTTCGACGGCCGCGTGCTCGGCTGGGACCAGTCCACGGGCAAGTTCTGGCAGCTGTTCGTCAACGGCGTGTCTTCCGATTTGGGGGCGAGCGGCGTCGTTTTGCAGCCGGGCGATTCGGTGGTGTGGTCGTATTCGACCGACGGCTCGCAGCCTCCCGTCGAGGAAGTGTCGGTCAGCGCTGCGGTCTACGGCAAGAACGCCGCGGGCGATCGCGAAACCTGGGCTCCTTCGACGAGCTTCACGATGAAGCGCGGCGCCACGGCGGCCGAGCTGTCCGACGCCCTGTTCGCCCAGGCAGGCTTGAAGACCGATACGGGCATGGGTTCGTACGGCTGGTTCCTCAACAGCATAGCCTCGCCCTTCGACGGCCGCGTGCTGGGATGGAACGAAGCCACGGGAGATTACTGGCAGCTGTTCGTCAACGGCGTGTATTCGCAGCTCGGTGCGGGAAGCGTCGTGCTGCAGCCCGGCGATACGGTGACGTGGGTCTACGGCTCCGATGAATCGATGACCCCCGAAGGCAAGGTGTCCGCGACGATCGACGTCATGGGCGAAGACGCCAACGGCGTCGCCCAGCGCTGGGCCGCTCCCGCGAGCTTCGAGCTCGACGAGGGCGCCACGGCGGCCGACCTGTCCGAGGCCCTGTTCGCCCAGGCGGGCCTTAAGGCCGATTACGGCACGGGCGCCTACGGCTGGTATCTCAGCACGATCACGTCTCCCTTCGACGGCCGCGTGCTGGGATGGGACGAGGCCACGGGCAAATACTGGTGCCTCTATGTGAACGGCGTGCAGTCCGAAATGGGCGCCGGCGGCGTGGTGCTTGCCGAAGGCGACACGGTGAGCTGGTGCTACACCACCTACGGCGCCGAGCTGCCCGATGCCGACGATATCGTGATCGATCCGTCCGCCCCGCGTCCCGACTACAAGGGCGAGCATGCCATGTTCGGCGGCTCCACGCAGGGCGGCAATGTCACGCAGGCCCCCACGCCTACGGCCGGTACGCAGCTGAACTGGGAGTATGAGTTCGGCGAAGGTCTAAAGAGCGGATCGGACCCGCTGATCGTGAACGGCGACCTGTATGTGGTCGCAGGCACCGCGTTGCGCGTGCTCGACGCGAAGACGGGCGTCGAAAAGGCCCGCACGTCGATCGGCGCGCGGGCGGGCTATTTCTGCCGTCCCGCCTATGCGGGCGGCATCGTGATCGTGCCGCGCGAAGACGGAAGCCTCGCCGCCTTCACGGCCGACACGCTGACGTGCGTGTGGATCAGCGATGCTCTGGGCGCGCTCGAGGCGCGCGCGGGCAATCAGTACCAGGCTCTTTCGACGCTCACGGTGAACGGCGATTACGTCTACGCCGGCTTCACTATGGCGGGCAGCTTGGGCGCGTCGATGGACCTGTCGGTCGCGGGCGCGCTGGTGTGCGTCGATACGAAGGACGGCCGCGTGGTGTGGACGAAGATGTCCGACGCGGCCCAGACGGGCGAAGCCGCAGGCTACTACTGGGCAGGCGCTGCCGCTTCGGGCGACGATATCGTGATCGGCGACGAGTCGGGCACGGTGTCGTTGATCGACGGATCGACCGGCGACGTGCTTTCGAGCGTTTCCGGGCTCGGCGGCGCCGTGCGCGCCGGCGTGATTTCGGTTCCGGGCGATGCTGACACGCTGCTGGCCGTGTCGCGCGATAACGGCACGCTGCACAAGATCGCGCGCGAGGGCGACCGCCTGGCGCTGAAGGCGTCGGTTCCGTTCGCCAAGGAGTCCACGTCGACGCCTGCGGTGGCAGGCGGCAAGGCGTTCGTCTGCGGCGTGGACGCCCAGGGCTACGGCACCGTTTCGGCGATCGACCTGGCCTCCATGACGGTCGTTGCCACCGCGCGCGGCGGCAACGGCAAAGCGCAGGCGGCGCCGCTGGTCTCGATGACGGGCGGCAAGACGTACGTCTATTTCACCTGCAACGGCCGACCGGGCGGCGTGTATGCGTACTGTTTGGAAGACGACGCGGTGACGCAGATCTATGTGCCCGAAGAGGGCCGTCAGCAGTATTCCACCTCCACGGTGGTGGCCGACGCCCAGGGCAACCTGTACTATGCCAACGATTCGGGCGTGCTGTTCTCGCTTGCAGGCGCCGAGTCGTGGAAGGTGACGTTCGATTCGTGCGGCGGCAGCGCCGTGAACGCGGCGTTCGTGGCGAAGGGCCGCGCCCTTGCGCGCCCGGCCGATCCGACGCGCGACGGCTTCGTGTTCGACGGCTGGTATGCCGATGCGGCATATGAGCAGGCGTGGGACTTCGCCACGGCTCCTTCGGCAGACATGACGCTTTACGCGAAATGGACGCCTGTCGAGCAGGGCGGTCAGAACGCGCCGTCCGCGGGCGGCGCGCTGAACGCTTCGACGGGCGCGTCTTCGTCCGCGGGCATCGCGCAGACGGTGCTTGCGGGCAAGACGGTGCTGTCGGCGGCGGGCGCTCCCGTCCAGGCCGCTTCTGCCGCTGCGGCCGTCGAGGCCGATGAGGCGGTTGCGGAGGCGTTCGTTTCGTCGCAGGGCGCTGCTGCGAAGGCGTCTTCGGCGGCATCCGACGCCGCCCAGCCCGAGCAGGGCGGCTCGATGCCGTGGTGGCCGTTCGTCGGCCTTGCCGTGGGCGTGTGCGGCCTTGCGGTCGCCATCGCCTGGGCCATGAAGACGAGGAAGAACGACGGAAGGTAGCCGTATGCAAGACCATAAGACCGGTCGAAACGACGCGCAGGGCGGCGGACGCGATTCCGCCGCCGCAGCGGCGCTCCATGTGGGCGCCCCTGCCGATGAAACCGCCGCGATGCCCGCCGAGCGCGTCGAGCGCGCGCCGCGCAACGTGCGCGCCCAACGCATCGGCATCGCCGTGGTGGCGGTGCTTTCCGCCCTGCTGATCGGCGTTTCGGCCTTTTCGCTCGCGGGCGGCGGGTCGTCCGACGAACGCGAGATGGCGGCCGAGGCCCCTGCGGCCTTCGAGTCCGCGGTCGAGACGGGCGAAGACGAGACCGCCGCTCCCGACGAGGACGCGTCGGACGCATCGCATGAGGTCGAAGGCGACGCCGCCGATTCCGCGTCGGCGAGCGCGCCGCAGGCTTCGGCCGAGGCGTCTCAGCCTGCGGCGGTCGCGACCGTCCAACCCGCTCCTGCGCCGCAGTCGCAGTCTTCGGCGAGCGAGCCTCCCGCCGCGCGCATGGTGAACGTGACGGTGACGGTGGATTCCTCGATCGTGGGCAACCCCGTTTCCGGGTCGGGTTCGTTCTCGCTACCCCAGGGCTCGACGGTCTATGACGCGTTGTGCCAGCTGACCACGCCGAACGGCGGTCCGAACTACGTGCGCGCCATCGGCGGCCTCGCCGAGTTCGACCACGGCAGCCAGAGCGGCTGGAAGTACTCCGTCAACGGGGTGGACCCCTCGGTGGCGTGCGGGTCGTATGTGCTCTCCGACGGCGACGTCGTGGCGTGGCGCTACGTGACCTCGATCAACGGCTAGCTGCAAGCCGGCGAAGGGCGGATTTTCCGTCTTTCGCCGGTCCCGCGCATCGTGCGGGCGTTTCGGCGGAAAGAGAAGAAGGGAATGCGCATCCTCTTATGCACCACGCGTTTTCGTCCTACCATCCCGCGGCGGCGTTCTCGTTCATCGTGAGCGCGGCGTTGCTTTCCATGGCCGCCATGCATCCCGTGTACGTGGCGCTTTCGCTCGCGGGCGCGCTCGCTGCATCGATCGTGCTGCGCGGCGCTCGTCGAACCGCGCGTTCTCTGACGTGGGTAGCACCGATGTGTGCGATCATGGCTTGCGCGAACCCGCTATTCTCCGCATCGGGCTCGACCGAGCTCTTTCGCGTCGGCGGCCTGGTCGTCTATGTCGAATCGGTCGTCTACGGCCTGTGCTCGGGCGGCATGTTCGCGGCGGTCTTTCTGTGGTTCGCTTCGTATGCCCGCTGTATGACCAGCGAGAATTCGCTCGCGTTGCTTGGCAATGTCGCGCCGACGGTGACGCTCATGGCGTCGCAGGTGCTGCGTTTGGTTCCGCAATTCGTTTCGCGCGGCGCCTCGGTGGCCGCCGTGCAGGATGCGGCGAGCGCCGCCGCCCCTGTCACGAAACGCGATGCGGCACAGGGCCGTTTCCGCATCGTATCGGTGCTGATGGAGTGGGGGATGGAGGACGGCATCGGCCGGACCGACGCCATGCGGGCCCGCGGCTACGGCTGCGGGGCGCGTCGCAGCACGTATAGGCGCTATCGCTTCGGATCGACCGACGCCGCGCTGACGGGGCTGATCGTCGCCTTGGCGGCGTTGAATGCGGGCCTGATCGCGGCCGCGTGTGCGGCTTATGAGTTCTATCCCGTGATGACCCCGCTGCATATGCAGGCGGGCTATGCGGCCTATGCCGCGTTTTTGGCGATTCCTATCGTGCTGCAGGCGAAGGAGTGGTGGCAGTGGCGTTCATTGAAGTAGAAGGCTATTCCTTCGCGTATCCGCCTGCGGAAGGGCGGCCGTCCCGTTCGCGGACTGGGCTCGACGGTCCCGTATGGGTCGTGCGCGACGTGGGCTTTCAGGTGGAAGAGGGCGATTTCTGCGTGATCGTGGGTTCGACCGGCTGCGGCAAGACCACGTTGCTGCGCAGCCTGAAGCCCGAGCTTTCGCCCGTGGGAACGCGCGCCGGGTCCGTGCGCGTGGCGGGGCGCGCCCTTGTGGAAGGCGGCGAAGTCGTGCACGGCTTCACGCCGCTGGAAAGCGCGTCTTCGATCGGGTATGTGATGCAGGACCCCGGCGCCCAGATCGTCTGCGATACCGTGTGGCACGAGCTCGCCTTCGGGCTTGAAAATCTCGGCATTCCGCAGGACGAGATGCGCCGTCGCGTGGCGGAGGTCGCCCATTTCTTCGGCATCGAGCCGTGGGTGCGCAGCGATGTCGAATCGTTGTCGGGCGGCCAACAGCAGCTGGTCAACCTGGCGGCCGTGCTGGCGTTGCGCCCGCAACTTCTGCTGCTCGACGAGCCGACCGCTCAACTCGACCCCAACGCGCTTAAGCGCTTCCTGTTCATGCTTGCGCGCGTGAATAAAGAGCTCGGCATCACGGTGGTCATGGCGACTCATGCTCCCGAAGATGTGTCCGCGTACGCGACGCGCGTGATCGAGCTGCGGCCTTTGGGCGCGGCCGCGTCGCGCGAAGAGGCGGAAGCGAAGGTCGCTCCGCGCAGGAGGGCGCGCCGCGAGGAATTGGCGTCGGCGGGGGCTGCGATCGAGGTCCGCGACGCGTTCGTGCGTTATGGCCGCCAGGCGCCTTGGGTGCTGCGCGGCATGGATCTGCGAGTTCGCCGCGGCAGCGTGCATGCGCTCGTGGGAGGTAACGGATGCGGCAAATCGACGCTGCTCAAGCTGATGGCAGGCATCCTGCGTCCGCAGCGAGGCAGCGTGAAAAACGCGTTGGCGGGTTCGCAGGCCTTGATGCCGCAAGACCCCAAGGCCCTGTTCGTGTGCGACAGCGTGGCCGAAGAATTGCACGAGTGGAGCGCGCGCTGCGGCTACGGCGAAGACGACGAGGCCGAGGCGCTGCGTCGTTTCGGGCTCGCGCAGCATGCCGCGCAGCATCCTTATGATTTGTCGGGCGGCCAGCAGCAGAAGCTCGCTTTCGCGAAATTGCTGCTCACGGGTGCGCGTCTGCTGTTTTTGGACGAACCCACCAAGGGCCTGGATCCTGCGTCGTGCGCCGATGCGTCGCGCATCGTGCGCACGCTGGCCGACGAGGGGCGCACGGTCGTCATCGTCACGCATGATCTCGATTTCGCGTTGGTGACAGCCGACGAGGTGTCGATGCTTTTCGACGGCGAGATGGCCTGCACCGAAGGCGCGGAAGAATTCTTCGCGAACAACCTGGTCTATCGTCCGAACGTGCAGGCGCGTCTGTTCGGGGAGGTCTAGATGGGCGCACGAAAGCATGCGGCGCAGACGTCCGAGGCGTCTGCTGCCCGCGCGCCGGGCCGTCTGCGGCTGCGCGTTTTCCCCCTTCTTGCCGAAGCGTTCGCCGTGGGCGCGGTGCCTGCGGCGCTTATAGCCTGCGCCTGGTGCGGCGTCGAACAGACGGCGCTTGCGAGCATGGTCGTGGTGGCTTGCGCGCTGCTGCTGTTCTTCGCGGGCTACGAGGCAAGCCGCCCGCGTTTGCGCGACATCATGCCCGTGGCGGTGCTCGCCGCGCTCGCTGCGGCGGGCCGCATCCTGTTCGCTCCGTTTCCGAGCTTCAAGCCCGTGTCGGCCATCGCGATCATCGCCGGCGCCGTGTTCGGGCGGCGCAGCGGCTTTTTAGTGGGCGCGCTTGCGGCCCTGGCTTCGAATTTCTTCTTCGGGCAAGGACCTTGGACCCCTTGGCAGATGTATGCATGGGGCATGATCGGCTACGGAGCAGGGCTGCTTGCCCAGGCGGGGTTCGAGAAAAGCCTTCCGGTCATGTGCTGCTACGGGTTCGCGTCGGGGTTCGGTTACGGTCTCGTCTTGAACACGTGGAGCATCGTGGGATTCTTCCATCCCCAAAGCATCGTCCAGGCATTGGCCGTTTATGCGGCGGCATTGCCGCTCGATACGGTGCATGCAGCGGCCACCGTCGCGTTTCTCTTGGCTCTGTATGCGCCCTGGCGGCGCAAGCTGACGCGTATAGGGCGTAAATACGCCCTTGGCGACCGATCGACGTGATATGGTGTGACGCATCGAGGCGGCGTCATCATCCGCAGGGCCTCGGAATGCCATAAGAAGGAAAATCGGTCGTTCGAGGCCCGATACGGCAAGGAGCGAAGGCAATGACGGAAATAGTCATCGGAGGGTTCGTCGCGGCGGCGTGCCTGATATCGGCAGTCATCCTCTTTTCGGGGCATGGCGTATTCATGGTCGCCACGCTGAACCGCATGGATCCCGCCGAGCGCGAGGCGTCCTACGACGTGCCGCGTGCCTGCAGGATCACGGGCGTGTTCGCGGCGGTCGCGGGCGTTTCCGTCCTCGTCTTCATCGCGTTAAGGTATGTTGCGCTGACGAGCGGCCTGCCCGATGTCGTGATGTCCGCATATACTGTCGTCATGTTCGCGGCCATCGTCTTGTCTCTTGTTTGGAGCGTGTCGCGCATCGAAAGCCGCTGCAGAATACAGACGCATGGGAAGAAGAAGTCGAAGAAGAAGGCGCGGTAGGGCGCCGTCTGCGGCCGGACTCGATGTGCCGGCCGTCGTGCATGAAGGTCTTCGTTATGCGTTATTTGATGCGTTATAGCTTAAATTCAACCGTCGATTTCCTGTTTTCGTGCATGTTACACGATACATTCCGTATCAATATCGCGCTTTAGTGTGCTAGACTGAGGCGCATTGTCGAGATGCGGGCATGAGCGCCGACACCGATCGCCCTCGGGCGATTTTTCGTGTCGCCTGCACGGTTCGGAAAGGCGTTCGCCTGCCGCGTCTTCGACGTATCGGCCGTATCGCACGAAAGGGGGCGTCTATGTCGTCTGAATCCGAGGCTATGAGCTTCGAAACCGAAGGAATGCATGTCGACGAATCGGAGAAGCGGGGTTTGTGGCCGCTTACGGTTATCTGGATCAGCAATGCGTTCAACGTTTCGACGCTTATGACGGGCGCGGCCCTCGGCGCGGCGCTTACCTTGGGCGATAGCTTCATCGCTGCTTTCGTCGGCTTCGGTATCATCACGGCCTACATGGTGCTTGTCGCCATGCAGTCTTCCGACTTGGGTCTTCCCACCTCGGCGCTTTCCACTGCGGCATTGGGCAAGACGGGCGGGCGCTATCTGATCAGCATCGTCGTGGGCCTGGCGCTCATCGGTTGGTTCGGCGTGCAGACGGCCGTATGCGGCTCGTCGTTTTCCATCGCTCTTGCCGAAATCACCGGCTTCGAGATTCCTGTCTGGGTATCGTCGGTGGTGCTGGGCGGCTTGATGCTGGTCACGGCGGTGTTCGGCTTCGACGGCGTGAAATGGGTCAACTACATCGCGTTGCCGCTGCTGTTCATCATCTGCATGTACGGCCTGGTCGTGTCCGTTTCGGGTGCGGGTGTCGACAGCGTGTTCGACTACGTTCCCGCCGAAGGCATGGGCTTGGTCGCAGGCATCAATATCTCCGTCGGCCTGTTCGCGCTCGGCGGTGCCACCATCGGCGATTTCACCCGTTATGCGAAAAGCCGTCGCGACGCCGTGATATCTTCGGCGGCGGGCGTGTGGCCCGCAAACGTCGTCGTGATGATGATCGGCGCGGTGCTTGCCATCGTGGTTCCCGAGTCGGGCGGCGATATCACGCTGATCATGGCGGGCCTCGGCCTGGCGGTGGTCGGCATGGTGGCGCTTGTGGCAAGCACGTGGACCGTCAATGTGAGCAATGCTTATTCGGCAGGCCTGGCTTTCGCGGTCATGCTCGGCAAGGGCGAACGCGGCTACAAGATTTCAACCATCGCGTCGGGCGCGATCGGCATCGTGCTGGCGGCGATAGGCATCATGGACCATTTCACGTTCTTCCTTACGCTGCTCTCGGCCATGATTCCGGCGCTGGCGGGCTCCATGATCGCCGACTACTGGCTGGTGCGCAAGGCGCGTCCCGAGAACTTCAAGCCGCTCGACGGCGTGTCGATTCCCGGCATCGTGAGCTTCGTGGTCGGTGCCGTGGTGGCTATGATCACGGGCGGCACGTTCGCGGGCACCGCGCTCGCGTTCTTGGACATTCCGTTTTTGCTCGGGCCCGTCAACGGTATCGTGGTTTCCATGGCGCTGTACGTTCTTATCTACAAGGCCATGAAGCTGCCGTCGTTCGACGGTCCCATCCAGATCAAGACCCCGCAGCGTTAGACGGGCGTCGTTATTGAGGAAACCGGGCGTCCGTGCGTGCGCGGGCGCCTTCGGCATGTAAGGAAAAGGTTCGCTCTGCGGGGCGGACGAAGAAGGAAAGGATATCGACGTGCGCACGATAGGTTTGGAAGATATCGACGATATCGCGCTCGGTTCGTCGCTCCTCGGTTCGGGAGGCGGAGGCGATCCGTATATGGGCCGCCTCGAGGCCATTGCCGCCGTGAAGGAGCATGGTCCCGTGACGCTGCTCGACCCCGATGAGGTTCCCGACGATTGGACGGTCGCTCCCATCTGCGGCGTGGGCGCGCCGAGCGTTTCTCTCGAGAAGGGCACCAACGGCATCGAGTATCCGAAGGTGCGCGCGATGATGGAGCGCATGCTCGGCAAGAAGCTCGATGCGTTTCTGCTGTCCGAGGCCGGCGGCATGAATTCCATGATTCCGATCAGCGCGGCGGCGCGCGCGGGACTTCCTCTGGTCAATGCGGACGGCATGGGCCGAGCATTTCCCGGCATCCAGCAGGATACGTTCACGCTCAACGGCGTGTCCACCAACCCGTTCATCATCGCCGATGAAAAGGGGAACTGCACTGTTCTCTACACCATCGATAACGACTGGACCGAATCGATCGGCCGAGAAATCACCACGGCTTCGGGCGGACAAGTGACCACGCTTGCTTCGCCGATGACGGGCGCGAAGATGAAGACGAGCGTCGTATCCGGTACGGTCGACTATGCTCAGAAGCTCGGTCGCGTCATCCGTACCGCGTCCGACGCCGAAGGCGAAGAGCCCGAGGCGTATTTCCTGCGCGAAAGCGGCGCGCTGCGCTTCTTCAAGGGCAAGATCTGCGACGTGCTGCGAGAAACGCGCGAAGGCTTCAACTTCGGCAAGGTGACGCTCGAGGGAATCGCGGAAGACAAGGGCCGCGAGGCGGTGGTCGAGTTCCAGAACGAGAACATCTACGCCGAGGTCGACGGCGAAATCGTCGCCACGGTTCCCGACCTGATCTGCCTGGTCGATTCCGAGACGTTCGTTCCTGTTACCACCGAGAACCTCAAGTACGGCAAGCGCGTGCTGGTCGTCGGCCTGCCGTGCGATCCGGCATGGCGTACTGAAGGCGGCCTCGAGCTTGCCGGTCCGCGCTGGTTCGGGCTGGATATCGATTACGTGCCGGTGGAAGACCGCGCGTCTGCAAGGGGGACCAATGCGTAAGCTGGGCATACAGGATATCGAAGAGATCGCTCTCGGCGCGGCGCTTCTGGGCGCGGGCGGCGGAGGCGACCCGTACATCGGCAAATTGACCGCTATCGGCGCGGTGAAGGAATGCGGCGAGGTCACGCTGATCGACGTGGATGAGCTCGACGACGATGCCGTGGTGGTTCCCGTGGCGTCGGTCGGCGCTCCCACGATTTTGACCGAGAAAGCCGTCGGCAACAACGAATTCGCCAAGCTGCTCGACATGATAGAGACCTACTACGGAAAGAAGGCGACCGCCGTCATGCCGATCGAGGCGGGCGGTGTGAACTCCATGCTGCCGATCGCTGCGGCGGCGCGTCTCGGCCTTCCCATGGTGGACGTGGACGGCATGGGCCGTGCGTTCCCCGAAATCCAGATGGTCACGTTCACCATCGGCGGCCAGAGCGCAAGCCCGATGATCTTCATCGACGAGAAGGGCAACCTGGGCCTGATGGAGACGGTTACCAACAAATGGGTCGAAACCGTGTGCCGCGCGGGCTGCACCGCATGCGGCGGATCGGTGCTGAGCGTCGAGTACGTCATGGAGGCGCGCGTCGTCAAGGAATTCGGCGTGAAGGGCATCGTGACGCGTTCGCAGGAGCTCGGGCGTACGATCAGAGCGATCAAGAATTGTCCCGAAGGCATGACGCCCGAGCAGTACTTCCTCGAATACACCCAGGGCCATCGTCTGTTCAAGGGCAAGATCGCCGACTTGGTGCGCGAGACGCGCGGCGGTTTCAATTTCGGCCGCGTGATGCTCGACGGCATCGGCGAGGACAAGGGTCGCAATGCGTTCGTCGAATTCCAGAACGAGAATCTCGCCTGCACCGTCGAGGGCGAGATCGTTGCCACGACTCCCGACTTGATCTGCCTGGTGGATACGGAGACGTTCATGCCCATTCCCACCGATGCGCTCAAGTACGGCAAGCGTGTGCTGGCCGTGGGGCTGCCATGTTTCCATCTGTGGCGTACCCCCGAGGGCCTCGAGCTCGCGGGACCGCGCTATTTCGGCCTCGACACCGACTATATCCCCGTCGAGGAGCGTTGCAAGAAATAGCGTCGAAACGAGGCGTATCGGCGCCTTGCATTCGATCGGATGACGCGCCTTTCGGGGCGTTTCGAAAGAGGAGGAACCAATGTATAAACTCGGTATCGACGTCGGAGGCACGAACACCGACGCGGTCTTGATCGATGAGAATCTCGATGTGGTGGCTGCCATCAAGAACCCTACGTCGGGCGATATCTACGAAGGCATCATGGGCGCGGTCGACGCCGTCCTGGCTGCGAGCGGCGTCGATCCGGCGCAGATCGGCCAGGCGATGCTCGGCACCACGCAGTGCACCAACGCTATCGTCGAGCGCAAGGGCCTGGCTCCCATCGCCATCCTGCGTATCGGCGCGCCTGCATCGGTGGGCATTCCCCCGATGGTCGACTGGGCCGACGACATCGCGGCCGTCGCGGTGGATTCCGCCATTATCGGCGGCGGCTTCGAGTATGACGGCAAGCGCCTCGCCGAATTCGACGAAGCGGCGTGCCGTTCGTTCTTCGAGGGCGTGAAGGGCAAAGTCGGCGCCGTGGCGATCAGCTGCGTGTTCTCTAGCGTCCGCAACGACGACGAGCTTGCCGCCGCGCAGATCGCGCGCGAGGTGCTCGGCGAAGACGTCCACGTGTCCATTTCGTCCGAAATCGGCTCCATGGGTTTGGTCGAGCGAGAAAACGCCACCATTCTCAACGCTGCTCTTCATGAGGTCGCCAAGCGCTTCACCGAAGGCTTCGCGAAAAGCCTCGCCGAACGCGGCATCACGAACGCCGACGTGTACCTGTCTCAGAACGACGGCACGCTCATGACCATCGAGCACGCTCGCCAGTATCCGATCCTCACCATCGCATGCGGCCCCACCAATTCCATCCGCGGCGCAAGCTATCTGTCCAAGATGGAAGACGCCATCGTTATCGACGTGGGCGGCACCACCACCGACCTGGGCGTTCTGCAGAGCGGATTCCCGCGCGAAAGCGGCGTGGCGGTGACGATCGGCGGCGTGCGCACGAACTTCCGCATGCCCGACGTCATCTCGATCGGTCTGGGCGGCGGCTCCATCGTGCGCGAGCATGAAGACGGCCGCGTCACCGTGGGTCCTGATTCGGTGGGCTACGAGATTACCAAGCACGCGCTCGTTTTCGGCGGCGACGTCATGACGGCCACCGATATCGCGGTGCGTCTGGGCATGGCCGAGGTGGGCGACGCTTCCAAGGTCGCGCATATCGACGAGGCCTTCGCCAATAAGGCGCTCGACGCCATGCGCGAGCTGGTGGAAGAGGGCATCGATATGATGAAGGTGTCCAATGACGACATCGACGCTATTCTGGTGGGCGGCGGCTGCATCATCCTGCCGACCGACCTGGCAGGCACGGCCGAATGCGTGAAGCCTGAGCACTCCGGCTGCGCCAATGCGATCGGCTCCGCCATTTCCAAGGTGAGCGGTACATACGAGGCGCTCGTCGATTACGACGTGACGCCGCGCGAGCAGGCTCTGGCCGCCGCCCGCGCTGCGGCCATCGACCAGGCGGTCGAGGCAGGCGCCATCCGCGAGACGGTGGAAATCATCGATTCCGAGGACGTACCCCTGCAGTACTATCCCGGCCACACCAACCGCGTGAAGGTGAAGGCGGCGGGCGATCTGGCGCAATAGCCGCGCCGCGCGCTCGAAGGAGGGCCTCCGGCTTCGTGTCGGAGGCCCTTTGGCTGTCGAGCGGCGCTTTGGGGCGTTCTTTGGAAAAAAGAGGCCGTTGCGGCCATTTTTTCGAGGGTTTGCCACGAATGGACGCGCTGCCCTGCTTTGGTGCGTCATTTTATTCTACATTTATCAATTAGATGAGTATTAAAGAGCATTCTGAAGTGATAATGGGGCGTCTTCGGGGCTTTGCGCGTGGCAGAGCTTCGATTTTTCGGCCTCATGTTGCTGATTTTTCCAAAATACCGGCGGCCGTTCTGTTGAAGCTGTAACGAATGGCTGCTGAAACGCGTCGCGTGCTTGCCTGCGGGTATTATGCGGAATCGACGATGCCGCCGAGGCGCGGCCGTGAAAGCGAGGTTTTCATGAAACAGACCGATAGCATCGAGAAAACCGCTGCGGCGCTGACCGCAGGCAAGCCCGTGGTGTTTCCGACCGATACCGTTTACGGCATAGGCGTGGCGGTTGGCCTGGCGAAAACGCCCCAGGTGCTCTACGACATCAAGCGCCGCGATTCCGATAAGGCCATCCCTTGGCTCGTCGGCAAAAAGAGCGCGCTCGCGTTCTACGGCCGCGATGTTCCTGCGTATGCGCTTGCGGCGGCCGAGAAGTTCTGGCCCGGTCCTTTGACCTTGATCGTGAAGGCTGCAGGCAATGTGCCCGAGGCGTTTCGCGCCGAGAACGGCACTATCGCGTTGCGCATGCCGAACGATCCCGTCGCGCTCGCGTTGATCGAACGCGTCGGCTTTCCGCTCGCAACCTCGAGCGCCAATTTTCAGGGGAAGCCTCCCGCGCACACGTTCGACGAGGTCGATCGCGAGCTGCTTGGCTTGGTAGCGGCTGCGCTCGGCGACGGTTCGCCGCGCAGCGGCATTTCTTCGACCGTGGTCGACTGTACGGGGTCGCGTCCGATGGTGCTGCGCCACGGCTCGGTGACGGAGAAGGATCTGTTTGCGCTTGTATAGCCTAGCCGTGCTTGATCGGCTTGAAAGAATCTTTGCCGCGAAGGCCTGGATGGATAGCCGTCCAGGCCTTCGCCTTTCGTTCTTGAGCATGCGAAGCTCGTTTCCCTTTTGCGGTCATTTTGCCTACGAACTGGAATTATACGTTACTTTACAGTGTAAATAACATTCAGTGTCATCGGAGCTTCTGCATAATGCATGGCGGCGCAACGCGCTTTTTTCCGCACTAACGACGCCATTGCCTTATGAAGGGCATGGCGATCCATGCGACGACGCATGCGAGCACGCCGATGATCGGGGCGAGCATCCAGTTGGGGCTGCGCAGGACGAAAAGCGTCATTAGCGCGACGATCGCGGAAAGCGCCATGATCACGCCCGTCGCGGCCTTTCTTCTCTCCTGAATGCGGTAGTAAAGCGATTCCGCACCGGCCTGGCGTTCGCATGGCGCGCCGCCGGCGTCAAGGGTGTGCGGGTCGGCTTCGTATGAAACAAGCGCCGAATCGAGCGGGCCGGCTTCGGGCGATTCGCTTTGCGCCGGCGTGCGGCAACCCTGCGTTTTGTCGGTGCACGGCGGCAGCTCTTGATGCGCGGCGGCGTTGCTCGGGCGTGCAACCAGGCTTAAGCGGCGGGCTTCGTGGTCTTGCCACGCGGCGCGCTCTTCCATGCGACGGTTGTAAGAGGCAACGTTGACGGACGATGCGCGCATCGATGCGTAGACCACGGGCCATGCGGCGCATGCGAGCGAGATGTTCAGCGAGGCCAGCCCGCCGTAGAGATGCTGTAGCGGAATCGTCTGGAACCAGCAGACGGCGGCACCCACGATCGTGATGACGACCGCCGCCGCCCATGCCATGCCACGCTGTTTTCGTGCACGGACTTTGTCCTCTTCGCTATAGAAGTCCCCGACGAAAGGATGGCGGCGCGTGAACGAGCGATGGGCGCTTTGGGCGAAAATCAGCAGAGCGCAGGCGGGCAGGATGCCTGCCAGAAGGAATACGTACGGCCACATGATGTATTGCGTCTCGATTCCGTAGATTGCGATACCGCCTGTGCCGCAGAATCCGGCAACGCCGAGCAGCGCGCAGGATACTCCCGTGGCGACGATGGCCGCTCGCGCACGCATGTGACGGTCGTAATCGCAGATGTCGCTGGCCGGTCCCGGGGCGACGGCCAGCGCGGGTTCGTCGGGCCGATGCGTCAGATCGCCGCGGGCAAGCTCGTCGAGCGAGCATTCGAAGATGTCGCACAGGCGCAAGAGTTTGTCCATTTCGGGATAGGCCGCGTCCGATTCCCATTTCGAAACGGCCTGCCTGCTTACGCCGAGCAGCATGGCGAGCTGTTCTTGGGTCATGGAGCGTGTCGCACGAAGGTGCTGAAGGTTTGCACTGAAGCTCATGGCGTCCTCCTTCACTCGGTAGGCTGTTTGCTTGGCATAAAGTTTCGCCGTTTCGCGCGGTTGCGGCCACCATGTTTCGGTTGCGTTTTGGGAAAAGGCGGTTGCGGGCGAGCGGGGTGCGGCGCGGCGACGGATTGCGGGAAGATGACGGCAGGAATCGATCCGGGACGGATCGCCGAGCCGCCTGGATTCGCGACGGGGCCGTCATCTAGGCTAGGGGTATGGAACTGCTGTTCGACATACCTTTCGATTTTATGCCGCGACTATGCGCCGGCTTTGCGGCGACCGCGCTCGGGTGCGTTCTCGCGTGGGCGAGCGTCGTAGATGCCAGATTCCGTATCGTGCCTGATGCGGCGGTCATTTCGGGTATTCTCGCCTGGGCGGCCGCATTCGTTTTCTCGGCGATTTGCGATGCCGTCGGATGGCAAGGGGGCCGGTCTGTTTTTTCGTGGATGCGCGGAATCGCCGCAGGAGGCGTCGGCGCCTCGGCCGTTTCGGCGTTCGCCCTGATGCTCGATTTCCTTCTTTCGCATAGAGCGGGCAGGTCGGCGCTCGGCATGGGGGATGTGAAGCTGCTGTTCGTGATGGGGTTGTATTGCGGGACGGCAGGGGCGTTCGTCTGTCTTGCTGCGGCCTGCGTGTTTGCCGTATCGTATTCCGCCGTCCGCTTCGCTCGCGACCGCGTTTTCGCTATGCTTCAGGCGCGCGGGCTAATCCGAGCGCCTTTTCCTGCGCCGTTCGACGGAACGTTTCCGTTCGTGCCGTTCCTTTCGGCTTCGCTCTTCTTGCTCGCCATGGCGCACATCATCGTTCGGGGAGTCGGATAGCGCTATCTCTGCGTCGATGGCGCCGATGCGTGCGCTTGAAGACGATGCGATGCCCCGCGCCTCGATGATGATAGGAGGCACGGGCATCTTATGCAGGTCTTATTCGTATCGACGCGCCGCTTCGGCGAGCCGGTCCACGATGTCTATCTTCTGCGGGCACATGTCTTCGCAAGCGCCGCAGGAGATGCATGCGCTTGCGGGGGCTTTGGCCTGCCATGAATACTGTCCTTTGACGAAGGCGCGGTTTTCAGTGTACGCCTCGAGATTGAGCAGCGCCAAGATGTTTGGTATGGCTACGCCTTGCGGGCAGTCTTTCACGCAGTATCTGCAATTGGTGCAGGGGATGGATCCAACGGCATGCAGCGCCTTGACGGCGTCGTCGAGCGCCCGACGCTCTTCGATGGAAAACGGATCCGACCCGAATCGCTTCCAGTCGGAGACGTTTTCGCGTACCTGTTCGGTCGTCGACATGCCCGAAAGCACGGCGATCACGTTCGGCAGGCCGTAGCAGAATCGATACGCCCATGATGCGATGCTGTTGCCGGGCGCCGCCTGCTCGAGCACGGTCGCCGCGCGCTCGGGGAGTTCGATCAGGCGTCCGCCGCGCGCTGGTTCCATGACGATTACGGGAACGCCATGCTTTCGGGCGATTTCCAGGCAGCGGCGCGACTGTACGATCGGATCGTCCCAATCGAGGTAATTCGCCTGAAGCTGGACGAAATCCACTTCGGGATGCGCCGTCAGCAGGGCGTCGAGCGCCTTTGCGCCGTCATGCATGGAAAAGCCGATGTTGCGGATTTTTCCCTGGGATTTCATTTCGCGCACGAAATCCCACATGCGGTATTCGTCGAATTTCGCCGTGCGTGCGCCGCCGACGTTGTGCAGCAGGTAATAGTCGACGTAGTCGACGCCGAGGCGCTCGAGGGACGTTTCGAGATTCGATCGCGCGGTGCGTGCGTCGGGCGCGGCCCAGGCAAGGCATTTCGTCGCGATGGTATAGGCTTCACGCGGGTAGCGATTCACGAGCGCTTCGCGCAATGCGCTTTCCGAGGCGCCGTCATGGTATACGAAGGCGGTGTCGAAATACGTCCCGCCTCCCTCGATGAACGTATCGACCATGCGTTTGAAATGCTCGATGTCGATGCTCGTCGGATCGTTTCGGTCGAGCAGCGGCAGGCGCATGCAGCCGAATCCGAGTCGCGGGGTGTTTCGGGGAGCTTCGCTCATGATGTCCTTCCTTTCCGGTTCGTCGACAACCCTAACGCTTCGAGTGCGGTTCAAGTCAAGAAGTCCGACGCGCATTTTTCGCAAAGCCGATGCTTTGGCGGCGTCCCGGTCGGTAAGGCGATTCACATGCTTGCTCGCTTTCGCCGTCGCCTCATGCTCCGACCCTCGTTTTTTCTCGAAGGGGACTTTCGTAAAAGGTTCGCCCGACATTCTCCGCGCATGCGGACGGAGCGAGTCGGGTATTCTGTAAGTTCATATTGCCGAGGGAGGGAAGGGATATGAAAACACAGCGTCTCGGATTCGCGAGCCATGACGGAGCGTCGCGCATCCATGCTTTGCTCTGGCAGCCCGACGCGCAGTCCGTCGCGCCGCGCGGCATCGTACAGATCGTGCACGGCATGGCCGAGCATATCGACCGATACGAGCCTTTCGCGCGCTATCTGGTGTCGCAGGGTTTCGTCGTGTGCGCGAACGACCATGCAGGTCATGGTAAAAGCGTGCACGACGAAGGCGACCTCGGCCATCTTCCTGTGGAGGGTGGCGACGATGTGCTGATCGAGGACGTTCACGAGCTGCGCTGCATGACGGCCGCGCGATTCGCGAGCACCGTCCCGTACGTGATGTTCGGGCATTCCATGGGCAGCTTCGTGACACGGTGCTATCTGACCAGGCATGGCGAAGGGCTTGCAGCTGCCGTGCTGTGCGGCACGGGCCAGCAGCCGCGTCCGTTGGCGCGCGCGGGCAATATGCTGTCGCGCCTCATCGCGGCTCTCAGGGGGGGACGTCATCGCAGCGCGTTCATCGATTCGCTCGGCGCCGGCTCGTTCGGAAAGGCCATCGCCGACGCGCGCACCGAGGTGGATTGGATATCGACGGACCCCGCGGTCGTCGATGCCTATATCGCCGACCCCGCATGCGGGCAGATGTTCACGGTGGGAGGATACGCTTCGCTGACGGCGCTCACGCTCGAGGCCACCGATGCCGCGCGCGCCCGCCTCGTGCCGCACGGCCTGCCGCTTCTTTTCGTGGCCGGCGTCGAAGATCCCGTGGGCGAATGCGGGGCCGGCGTCCGCCGTGCCGTCGACGAATACCGTACGGCGGGCGTCGTCTCGGTCGATTTGAGGCTCTACGACGGCATGCGCCACGAGATTCTCAACGAGCCTGGTAAAGAGGGCGTTTACGCCGACATCGAGCATTGGCTGGAAGGCAAGGGAATCTGATCGCGTCGCTGCTTCGATATCCCCATAGACGAAAAACGACCGCGATATTCGCGGTCGTTTTCATGCATCGGGCCATCGGTCTTCCGGGGCACGATGTCCTTTTATCGATGCAGGAGGGACGAGCATGCCGTGTGGAGGGGAATGGGCGGCATGCTCGTTGGAAAAGGCGTAGAGGGCGGCGGTTCGGCGAGGCCGGGCCGCCCGGCCTCGCACGTCGTTCGCGTTTCGTTAGGCGATTTCGCCCGCGACGGTGTCGGCCATGATGAAGCCGTAGTTCATGGCCGCGTCGAAGCCCATGCCGTACTGCTTGCCGTCTTTCTCCTCGATGGAGCCGCACACGTCGCCTGCGGCGTAGAGACCGGGGATGACCGTGCCGTCTTCCTTGGTCACGTGGCAGGTGGTGTCGATCATCAGACCGCCCGTGGTCAGGTAGAAGGTCGGCTCGATGCCGCAGACCCAGATGCCGTCGTGGGTGTCGAGGTAGGGCAGCTTGGAGCGCTTCCACTCGTCCTCTTCGCCCGCCAGCGCATGCTGGTTGTGCTTCTCGAGGGTCGCGGCCAGGTTCGTGCAGCCCGTGGCCTCGGCGGCTTCTTCCACGGTGTCGTAGTGCACCATGTCGCCGCGCTCGAAGACGGCTTTATAGGTGTCGAAGCCCCAGGTGAGGTTGTTCATCGTGGTCACAGCGCCGGATTCGTCGGTGATCCAGTAGAACTTGCCGCCGTTGGTCTCTTCGTCGAGCAGCGCGTTGCCGATCACGAAGTGGTTGGCCTTCATGACGTTGCCGAACTGGTCGCCGTGCGCGTTGACCATGATGCCCGGGGTGGTCTGGTACATGAAAGCGATCTCCATGCGGGAGCCCGCCTGCGAGGTGGTGGACATGTAGGCGCCCAGCTCGCGGCCCATGCACTCGATGCCCGCGCCGACCTTCTGGCCGAGCACGATGCCGTCGCCCGTGGATGCGGGGCAGCAGTTGAAGGAGCGGCCGGCGTACTGCGGGTAGTACTGGTCGACCATTTCCTGGTTGGCGCCGAAGCCGCCGGAAGCCAGCAGCACGGCTTTGGCGTTGGCGGTGTAGACGGAGCCGTCCTTGCCTTCGGCCACGAGGCCGGCGGCGCGGTCGCCGTCCATCACGATATCGACGACCTTCGCGCCGTAGATGATGGTGCCGCCCAGGGCGCCCACGCGGTCGGCGAGGTACTGCATGGCCTGGCCGCAGCCGCCTTCATAGCAGCCGGGCGCCAGGTACGGGGTGATGCCGTAGGCCTTGTTCACGCCCATGCTGTAGAAGCCGATGCCGATGCCGTGCATCCAGTCGACGAGCGCTCCCGACGTGTCGTACATGGCGTGGTCGTAGGGCATCGCGCCGTCGAAGCGGTCGAACTCGGGGTTCACGTACTTGGACAGGACGGCCATCATGGCGTCCTTGTTGTAGTTCGGGTTATCGTCGAAGCGGCCCTGGGAATAGGTCTCCTGCAGCTTGCTGCCCGCGCTGGCGACGCCGGAATAGGTCATCGACATGGAGCCGCCGGGGATGTCCTGCTTCTCGAACAGGGTGACCTTCACGCCCTTCTCGAGCAGACGGGCCGCGGCGACCAGGCCTGCGGTGCCGGCGCCCATGATGACGACGTCGGTGTCGATGGCCTGCTCGGTGCCGCCGGTCAGCTGCTCGGGGCCCTTCTGGAATTCGGCCGAATCCACGCCTGCGTTCTCGAGGCACTCGAGTGCGGCGTTCTTGATGGCGTTGCAGGTGGTGGTGGCGCCGGAGATGGCGTCGACGTCGAGGTTCTGGGTCTCGAGGACCTTCGCGGGCCACATGGTGGCGGCCAGGCTGCCGATGCCGGGGGTCTCGTCGTGGTTGAGAACCTGCAGGTTCGCGATCGCGCCGTCCTTGACGGTGGTCTCGACGAAGACGAAGTTCTCGTGGCCCATGGCCTTGGCCACGTACTTGCCGTCGGTGGACTCGTCCATCTTCTTATAGACGGTCTCGTTCGGGGTTTTCACGCCTGCGGCGGTTTCTGCGGTCTCGGCCTTTTCAGTGGACTGCGCGGGCGCGCACCCCACGCCCATCGTTGCAACGGCGCCCAGTGCGCCCACGACGCCTGCGCCCTTCAGGAAATCGCGACGATTCAGATCCATAGTCATTTCTCTCCTCCTTGGTTCCTCCCGTTTCGGTGCGAAGAAGCGTGCGTGCAGCCGTGCGGCGCAAGGCGCGTTCGGCTGGCCTGCGCATGATGTGCGCCGCCGTCGGGCGGCGTGGCCGCGTCGCGAAGGAGGGGCTTCGTGACGAACGCGTCTGCAGGCTTCGCAAGCACCGAAGACGCCATCAACCTTACGCGCCTGTGCTGCCGATGTCCTCACCGAGTATCGGTGAAGTTTGGAAAATGCCTGGTGAAGTTGATGTTTTGCAATTCGATCGGTGATACGCTGGGCGATGTGCCGTGCTGAGCCCGACAGGCGCCTGCGCGGGCATTCGCATGGGCTGTGCTTCATGGGGCGCAGCGCTTGCGGGGTCGCGCCGGTCGTTTTCGACATCGCGCGCGTCGGTGCGTCTTTCGGTCGCTTTCGGCCGCGGGGCAGGAGTTCTCGATCCATATCGGCGCGCTGTGATTTCGCGGCAAGGAAGGCGCTCTCTCGTGCGAGCACGCGCATGCGAGGGCTATACTGTGCCGAACTACTCAGGGGGAGGGTATCCATATGCGCGTTTTTGCTCCGAATGCCGGGGCCGTTTCCGCATGCGGTTTCGGATTGTCGAAGGCGGCCACGTCTATCGGCTATCTGTCCGCCATGGGATCGGTCGCGCACAATATAGGTTTCGTGACCGAGTTGTGGTTCATGCTGGCAAGCGAAACGGTGTCGCTCGCGATCGCCGCCGTGGTGGGCGTGCTCGCCGCCCGCGGCCGTATTCGCCCGCGTTCTATTCCGCAGTGGCAGGCGCTTCTGGTGTTTCTCGCCGGCTTCTGTCTGAGCACCACGGGCGTGCTCGCGGGTCTGCCCGCTGCAGCGTCGGCCGCGGTACTCGGCGTGACGTACGGCGTCTCGTCGTTTCTTCTGTGTGTGACGTGGCTCGAGGAGTTCGCCTATCAGGAGCCGCGCGAGTCGCACAAGAACATGGTGGCGGGCTTATGCATCCAGATGGTCGTGGTGGCGCTTACGTCGCTTCTGCCGACGTTTCTGGTGCCGGCGAGCGCGATGGCTTCGGCGGTCGTGTCCTGCCTGTGCCATATGCACGTCGGCCTGCTCGCGTCGGGCGCGCTCGATGCCGAGGGGAAGGGGTCTCCGAATCGTTCCGCGCCGTCGGTTTCCGAAACCTTCGAGCCCGTGACGGCGCGTGCGTTCGTGGCCAAATACGGCGCGTCGTTCGCCTGTCTGTTCGTGCTCGTGGGCGTGGTGGGCATCTTGCATACGTCGGTTCTCGGATCGTCGTTCGAGCATATCGTCGGCGGCGTGTCCATGTGGATCCCGCTCGCGGCGGCGACGCTCGTCACCGTGGCTGCGGCGTTGGTGGCGCTGCGCCTGCCCGACCCCACGTCGGTGTATAAGGCGGTCCTGCCCGTCATGCTGGTGCTGCTGTCGCTGCTGCCGTTCATGGGCGAGCTGCTCGGCCCGTTCGCCGGCACCGTCATGATCGCCTGCTACGACGTGTGCGGCATGCTGTTTCTGTTCTTCATCGTCGATGCGGCCCACTGCCATCGCCAGCAAAGCTATCTGCTCTCGAGCGTCTACATGGGCGGCTCGAACGGATTTCTCGCGCTGGGCCTGGGCATCGGCCTGCTGCTGAACTACCTGAGCGGCGATTACGACATCTCGCTCATGACGCTGCTTGCGTTCGTTGCCATCTATCCGCTGTGCATCGCCTTCGTGGTGGTCATGCGTCGCAGCCTGCAGGGCATGAGGCGCACGGTGCAGGCGCAGTCGGACGGCGTGCAAAGCGACGCTCCCGAAGCTTCGACGCCGGCCGCGGCCGCTGCGTCGCAGACGGCCCCCGCTTCGCGCGAGGAGGCTTCTCGCCTCGAAGGTGCGCCGGCT
Source organism: uncultured Slackia sp. (assembly GCF_959608125.1). Classification (GTDB taxonomy): domain Bacteria; phylum Actinomycetota; class Coriobacteriia; order Coriobacteriales; family Eggerthellaceae; genus Slackia. Next base: position 148,221 of record NZ_CAUHPG010000001.1, on the reverse strand, counting down.
TCGTCCGTGCCGCTCGAGCCTGATTGGGAGGCCGCGCTGCAAGCCTTCGCCGCGCGCTACCGGCTCACCAAGCGCGAGACCGAGATCTGCTCGTATCTGGTGCGCGGCCGTTCGGCCAAGCGCATCGCCGAAGAGCTCGTCATTTCCGAGAACACCGTGTGGACGCATACGAAGAACGTCTATGCGAAGACGAAGGTGTCGGGTAAAGACGACCTGATCAACCTGTTCGAGTGCGAAGCGCTCGGCGGCGGGGCCTCCTAGCATTGCGGGGCATTACAATAGTCGATTGCATCGCATATCGAATCGCGTCGAAAGGACCTCTTTTATGAAACGCCTGACTTCTCGTGCCGAAGACGGCTCCGCATCCGTCGACCAGGATCGCATCGACGAGGCGATCGGACGTCTGGCGGCGTATGAGGACATGCATGACGACCTGGTGGCGCGTCTTGCCGATTTGGAAGAGACGATTGCCGAGCGCAAGGCGGAAGGAACGCTCAACGCGTCGACGGGCAATCAGCTTATCGCGCAGAAGGTGGCCCTTAAGACCACGATCGGCATGTTCGACATCTACGGAATAGAGTAGGGGGCAGACATGTCCGCTCGTTACGTTCTGTCGCTCGACCAGGGCACCACGTCGTCGCGCGCCATCGTCTTCGATCGCCGCGGCCGCATTCGCGGCTCGGCGCAGCATCCGTTTCGTCAGATTTATCCTCAGCCCGGCTGGGTGGAACACGACCCGCGCGAAATAGCGTCGTCGCAGCTCGGCGTCATGGTCGAGGCGCTCGTTTCGAGCGGCGTCTCGCCCGACGATATCGACTCCATCGGCATCACCAACCAGCGCGAGACCACGGTTGCATGGAACAAGAAGACAGGCGCGCCTTTGTGCAACGCCATCGTGTGGCAATGCCGTCGCACGGCCGACATGATCGAAGAGCTGTGCGGCCATCCCGATGTGGCGGCCATGGTCCGCGCCAAGACGGGCCTTGTTCCCGACGCCTATTTCTCCGCCAGCAAGATGCGCTGGATTCTGGACAACGTGGAAGGCGCGCGCGAGCTCGCCGATGCGGGCGATTTGGCGTTCGGCACGGTCGACTCGTGGCTTATCTGGTGTTTGACGGCGGGAGCCGTGCATGCGACCGACGTGACCAACGCGAGCCGCACGATGCTTTTCGACATCCACGAAGGCCGCTGGGACGACGACCTGCTCGAACTGTTCGGCGTGCCCGCTTCGACGCTGCCCGACGTGCGTCCGTCCTCGGCCGACTTCGGCGTCACGGCCTATCCGGGCCTGCCTGCAGGCATCCCCATCCGCGGCGTTGCGGGCGACCAGCAGGCCGCCTTGTTCGGCCAGTGCTGCTTCAGCGCGGGTCGTGCGAAGAACACGTACGGCACGGGATGCTTCCTGCTCATGCACACGGGCGGGCGCGCTGTGGAGTCGGCTCACGGCTTGGTGACCACTATCGCCGCCAGCGCTCCCGGCACGCAGGGGATCGAATACGCCCTCGAGGGCAGCGTGTTCGTGGCGGGCGCCCTCATCCAGTGGCTGCGCGACGAGCTGGGCATCATCGGCAGCGCCGCCGAAAGCGAGGCGCTTGCGGCGAGCGTGCAGGATACGGCGGGCGTCTACGTGGTGCCCGCGTTCACGGGTTTGGGCGCGCCGTACTGGGATGCGCAGGCCCGCGGCGCCATTTTCGGCCTGACGCGCGGCGCGACGCGCGCCCATGTGGCGCGCGCGGCGTTGGAGTCTCTCGCGTTCCAGGTGGCCGACGTGGCGCGCACGATGGAGCAGGATGCGGGCATCGTCATCGACCAGCTCAACGTCGATGGGGGCGCTTCGGCTAACGACCTTCTCATGCAGATGCAGTCCGATATCCTGAACGCCCAGATCAACCGTCCTGTGGTTATCGAGAGCACCGCGCTCGGCGCGGCGTTTCTGGCGGGCTTGAACACCGGGTTTTGGGAAAGCCTGCAAGAGATCAGGGCCATGCGCGAGCCGGACGAGCATTTCCTTCCCGCGATGGATGCGGCGACGCGCGAGGAACGCATGGCGGGTTGGCACGACGCCGTGCACCGCGTGCTGACCGATTGACGTCGGTCCGAGCGGGGCGGGGAAGCGTTCCGATGTCGTCGGTCGTCGGGCCGGGGTGTCGTCCGGCCCCGCTCGGCCGCGGTTATTTCGTGTTCGACGGGCCATAGGGCCTGAAGCGGGCGCGCGGTTGTTATTATGGGTTCGTTAACGGAGACGGGGCGCGGCCCCGAGGCGAAAAGGAACGGCGGGCCCACCCGTCGTCGCGAAAGGAACAGACAGCTATGATCATCTCCATCGCAAGCGATCACGCGGGCTTCGAGCAGAAGCAGGCGCTGGCCGAGTACCTCAAGGGCGAAGGCTACGAAGTGATCGACCGCGGCCCCGAAAACGACGACCGCGTCGATTATCCCGATTACGCCGCTGCCGTCGCCAACGACGTCTCCGATGGAGCCGCCGACCGCGGCGTGCTGGTGTGCGGCACCGGCATCGGCATGGCCTTGGCCGCTGACAAGGTGGTCGGCTGCCGCGCCGCCAACGTCATCAACGTGCAGTTCGCCGAGCTGTGCCGACAGCATAACGACGCCAACATCGTCACGCTGTCCGGTCGCTTCGTCGAACTCGAGGAGAACAAGAAGATCGCCGACGCCTTCCTCACCACGAAGTTCGAAGGCGGCCGTCATGCCATGCGCGTAGCCAAGATCATGAAGCTCGACGCCCAGGGCAAGGCCGTGATCGGAGCCGACGGCAACGTCCGTCGCGGATAAGGAACGAATCGGAATCGGTCGCCTCGGCGGCCGATTTTTTTACACTCTCGTTTCATGCGTGCTAAAACCTACCGCAAGGCCGCTTCTCCGGATGTCGGACCTTTCGGCGGTGGTAGGATGGACCGACCCAGTCATGCTCGGGGCCCGATCGGGGTTCCGACGAACGAAAGAAAGGACGCACCTATGCCTTTTGCCTATCTGGACAAAGACCCGAAAGTCGCTGCCGCCGTCTCCGCGGAGCTTTCTCGCCAGCGCGATTCTATCGAATTGATCGCGTCCGAGAACTTCACGAGTCCGGCCGTGATGGAGGCCATGGGCAGCGTTCTTACTAATAAGTATGCGGAAGGGTATCCGGGTAAGCGCTACTACGGAGGCTGCGAAAAGGTCGACGTGGTGGAGGAACTCGCCCGCGAGCGCGCCAAGGAGCTGTTCGGTGCGAAATTCGCAAACGTGCAGCCCCATAGCGGCGCCAACGCCAACCTCGCCGCTTACTTCGCGCTGATCGAGCCCGGCGACACCGTTCTCGGCATGAGCCTCGATAACGGCGGCCACCTCACGCATGGCTCGCCGGTCAACTTCAGCGGCCGACTGTACGATTTCCACGGTTATGGCCTGACCGAAGACGAGACGATCGATTACGACGCCATCGACCGCATGGCTTCCGAGCTCAAGCCGAAGCTGATCGTCGGCGGCGCTTCGGCCTACCCGCGTACGATCGATTTCGAGCGCATGGCCGACATCGCCCACTCTCATGGCGCCTACTTCATGGTGGATATGGCCCATATCGCAGGTCTTGTCGCCACGGGAGCCCATCCCAGCCCCGTGCCGTATGCCGACGTGGTCACCACCACGACGCATAAGACCCTGCGCGGCCCGCGCGGCGGCTTGATTCTGTGCAACGATGAGGCGATTGCGAAGAAGATCGACAAAGCGGTTTTCCCTGGAAGCCAGGGCGGTCCGCTCATGCACGTGATCGCCGGCAAAGCCGTTGCTTTCGGCGAGGCGCTGCAGCCTGATTTCAAGGAGTATATCGACAACGTCGTGGCCAATTGCGCCGCCATGGCCGAGGGTCTGATTTCCGGCGGCCTTCGCCTGGTTTCGGGCGGCACCGATAATCATCTGTGCCTGGTCGACTTGACGCCTGCCGACGTGACGGGCAAGGATGCCGAGAAGCTGCTTGAAAGCGTCGGCATCACGGTGAACAAGAACTCGATTCCCAACGAGCCCCGTTCTCCGTTCGTTACGAGCGGCATTCGCGTCGGATCGGCCGCCGCGACCACGCGCGGTCTTAACGCTGCCGATTTCCGTCGCGTGGGCGAGCTCATCGCTGCGACGGTGTTCGCTGCGGGCGACGAGGCCAAGATGGCCGCTATCGCCCAGGATGTCCGTGCCATTCTCGACGCGCATCCGCTGTATCCCGACTACGATTTCTAAGACGTCTTCTATCGCATAGATACGCGAAACGGCGGGGCCGATGCTTCGAATAAGCGGTCCCGCAGTCGTGCGCTCCGCGCCGGCAAGCGGGCCGAGGAGCACGGCGGAGGCGAGGAAGCGCACGGTTTTCCGTGTTTTCACCTTAAGGAGGAACGATGGCTTTCGAGAACAATGACCGCGTCGCCGTGGTCGACCACCCCATGGTCCAGCACAAGCTGGCTATCTTGCGCGACAAGACCACGTCGTCGAAGCAGTTCCGCGAACTGGTGCGCGAGCTCGCCATGTTCGAGGCCTACGAGGCGACGCGCGACCTCCCGCTCGAGGAGGTCATGGTTGAGACCCCGGTGGCGGAGGCTACTTGCAACATCATCAAGGGCCGCAAGATGGCGATCGTGCCGATCCTGCGCGCCGGCCTCGGTATGGTCGAGGGCGTGCTCGACCTGATTCCCGCGGCTCGCGTCGGTCATTTGGGCATGTATCGCGACGAGGAGACCCATATTCCGCACGAATACTATGCCAAGATGCCCGAAGATATCGCCGACCGCGACGTCTTGGTGGTCGATCCCATGCTCGCAACGGGCGGAAGCCTCGTCGCGGCTATCGAGTATCTGCGCAATCAGGGCGTGAAAAACCTCAAGCTCATGGTGCTCGTCGCCGCCCCCGAAGGCGTGCAGACGGTTCTCGATGCCGATCCCGACGTGGTGCTTTACACCTGCGCCGTGGACGAGCGCCTCAACGACGCCGCCTATATCGTTCCCGGTCTTGGCGATGCAGGCGACCGCATTTTCGGCACCAAATAGCCTGAGGGCTTATCGAATGATTTCCTTGCGAGGGGGCGGATGCCTCCTCGCATGTTTTCCGGTAGGGCTTCCGCGCTATCCGGTATTCCTGCGTATCGCCGAAAACGCGTCGGGCATGCGCTTCAATCGCGGGGCGTTTCCACTATAATGCCCTGCGTCGTGTCCGTCCGATAAGGAGTCTGCTTTGGCAACGCGTCATATCGAGCGCCCTTCGTGGGACGAGTACTTCATCCACCTCGCATTCGAGGTGTCGAAGCGCTCTACCTGTCTACGTCGAGCGGTCGGCGCGGTCATCGTCAAGGAGCGTCGCATCTTGGCAACGGGGTACAACGGCGTGCCTTCGGGTCTGCGTCACTGCGAGGAAACGGGTTGTCTGCGCGAACAGCTCGGCATTCCTTCAGGACAGCGTCATGAAATCTGCCGCGGCCTTCATGCCGAGCAGAACGCGATCATCCAGGCTGCGCGTTACGGCATCGATATCGAAGGGTCTTCTATCTATATAACGACGGAACCCTGCTCGGTATGCGCCAAGATGTTGATCAATGCCGGCATCAAGGAAATCGTGTTCGCGACGCCGTACCCCGACGAGCTTTCGCAGGAATTGCTATCGGAAACGGACATACTCATTCGTTGTGTCGATAAGTCTGTATAAAAGTCGCATAAATCTCACCCCATTTGCGCGATTTTTTCGACTTTTCTTCACGCAATACGGAACACCTGCGTATTTTTTGCTAGAGTGCATGGTGTTTTCGCAACATTCGCGGTGTTTGGCTGGAAAAAAAGGAGAGTGACCAGCGCGATATGCTCATTGTGTTAGGAGTGCTGACTGGAATCCTAGGATTCCTGCCCCTGTTCCTTTCGTTGAGGTTATCTCGCCGTTCTACTTCCACCCAGGCTCTCACGATCGGCCTTTACGGCCTTGCCGGCGTCGCCGTTTCGCTGGTCGTTTTGATCGTGGGCCTTCTTGCCTGCGCTTTTCTTGCGCGCGACGGCCTTGTTATGTTCGTCGTCGCCGAAGGCGTCGTTTTTCTGGGCAGCACCATCGTTTATGTCGTGTATAAAAACGTGCTTGCCAAGCGCAAGCGCGTCGAATAGGGAATCTTTAAGGAAGGAATCTCATGGGCGAAGCTCTCAACCAGTTCGTCGCGGAGGCTCAAGGCCTTGCGGCGCACTTCGATCCCCACACGGTGTTCAGCATCGGCGGCTGGGATGTCACCCAATATGTGATCTGGCTGTTCATCGCGCTTGCAGTTACGTTCGCGGTCGTGCTGGTCTCTGCGAAGAAGTTGCAGCTCATTCCTACCAATAAATTCCTCAATACGGTGGAATACGGCTACGAATTCGTGAATAAGAGCATTGCCGAAGATGTTATCGGCAACGGCTTCAAGCAGCACGTTCCCTTCTTGGCTACGATGTTCTTCTTCATCTTGATCTGCAACATTCTCGGCCTGATTCCCGGTTTCAAGACCGCTACAGGCGCGATTTCTTGCACTTGGGCCCTTGCCGCCATCTCGTTCGTGTACTTCAACTACTACGGCTTGAAGAAATTCGGCTTTATCGGTTACTTCAAGAACCTCTGCCCGAGCGGCGTCCCCGGCCCCATGATCCCGGTCATCTGGTTCCTCGAGCTGTTCTCCATGGTCATCCGCGTTCTTACGCTGGCCGTCCGACTCTACGGCAACATGCTCGCCGGCCATATGATGCTCGCCATTTTCGGCATCGCCACCACGTGCTTCATCCAGCAGGCGCTGTTCGCCGGCTCCATGGACTTGATCGCAGGCCTGCCCTCTATCGCATGGTTCGTGCTTCTGGTTCTGATGTACGCCATGGAGTGCCTGGTCGCTTTCATCCAGGCGTTCGTGTTCGCCATTCTCTCGGCGTCCTACGTCAACACCGCTACTCACGCGCACTAAGGCTTCCGCCTTCGCGCACGGCAAACGTCCGCCGCACGTCACGCGGCATTGAATTCGGTGTCGCAGCTGCACCCCTCAGCTGACAAATATAGGTAAGAAACCCCGATTAGAAAAAAGGCATGGGGTTCGACAAAGGAGGAAACTGTGGAAATCACTGTCGCACTCGCCGCACTGAAGGTCGTCGGCTACGGCCTGGCCGCCATCGGCCCTGGCATCGGCATCGGTATCGCTACCTACGGTCTGTGCGTCGCCGCTGCTCGCCAGCCCGAGATGAAGGGTCAGCTCATGGGCTACTTCTTCATCGGTGCCGCTATGTCCGAGGCTCTGGCGCTGCTCGGCTTGGTTCTGTTCTTCATCGGTTAATCGATTCGATTCACTGCATGATTTTCACGAGAGAAGAACAGGAGGCAAGCGAGTTGAAAGCGTACTCACCTAAGGCTGGCAAAATCGGCGCCGTGATCGTTTCCGCGTCCGCCGTCGCTCTTTGCAGCCCCGCGTATGCATTCGCTTCTGAGGGCGGTGGCGTCGAGGCCATTCTGCCCAAGATGAATGAATTCATCCCCATGCTCGTCGCCTTCATCATCCTGTGGGTCGTCCTTGCGAAGTTCGGCTGGCCTGTGTTCGATCGTATGCTCGAGAAGCGCGCGAACACCATCCGCGATGATTTGAAGAATGCCGAAGATGCCCGCCAGGAAAGCGAGCGTCTGCTTGAAGAGTACAAGCAGCAGCTCGCCGAGGCCAAGGCCGAGGCTTCTCGCATCGTCGCCGATGCCAAGAAGACCGGCGAAGACGTGAAGGCCGACATCACGGCTAAGGCGCACCAGGAAGCTGCCGACATGATCGAGAAGGCCCATGTGGCCATCGAGGCCGAGAAGAAGGCTGCCGTTTCCGAGCTCCAGAGCTCCGTCGCCGACCTTTCGGTCGCCGTCGCCGCCAAGCTCATCGGCAACGATCTGTCCGACGAACAGCACCGCGCTATGATCAAGCGCTATGTTGAAGAGGCAGGTAGCTTCAATGCCAACTAATCGTCTGCTTGCAAAAGAAGAAGTCGCCACGTACGTGAACCTGCTTCTGGAAGCCGCCATGAACGAAGGCGGACAGGAGCGCGTGCTCGACGTGCGCGATCAGCTGGAGGCCGTGCTCGGTATCTACCGCGGCAACGCGGATTTGCGCGACGCCCTGGCCAACCCGGCGTATTCCCCTGAGCAGCGTGGACGTTTGGCCGCCAACGTGTTCGAGGGAGTAGACCCCTTGGTCAACAGCGTGATCGCCGTTATGGCGGAGCGTGGCAACCTCGGCAAGCTCTCGGCGGTCGTCTCTTCTTTCGAAGAGGCTTCCGAAGAGAAGCTGGGCGTTTGCGTCGTCGATGTGACCACGGCGGTCTCTCTCGACGACGAGCTTCGCACGGTCATCACCGACAAGCTTTCCAAGGATTTGGGCAAAAGCGTCGTGCTGCGCGAGCACATCGACGCGTCCATCCTGGGCGGCATTATCATGAGTACCCATGGAAAACGCATCGACGCGAGCGTCGCTTCTCAGCTGGAGCATACTCGCAACGTGCTTACGGAATCCAACGATGGAGGTGAATGCTAGTGACAGAAATCACCGCAAAGTCTATCGACGAAGCATTGCGCAAGCAGCTGGAATCGCTCGAAACCAGCGTCGATGCCCGCGAGGTCGGTACGGTCGTCCAGGTCGGCGACGGTATTGCTCGCGTCGATGGGTTGAAGGGCGCCATGGCAGGCGAGCTTCTGGAATTCCTCGGTGAGGGCGGCAAGACCGTGTACGGTCTGGCTCAGAACCTCGAGGAAGACGAAGTCGGCGCCGTGCTCCTCGGCGATGTCACCGCAATTCGAGAAAACGACCAGGTTCGCACCACTGGCAAGATCATGGAAGTGCCTTCGGGCAAAGGTCTGCTCGGTCGCGTCGTGAACCCGCTGGGCATGCCGATCGACGGCAAGGGTCCGATCAAGGCCGAGGGCGTGCGCCCGGTCGAGTTCAAGGCCCCGGGCGTCATCAGCCGCAAGCCCGTCCACGAGCCCATGCAGACCGGCATCATCGCCGTCGACGCCATGGTGCCTATCGGACGCGGCCAGCGCGAGCTGATCATCGGCGACCGCCAGACCGGCAAGACCGCTATCGCGATCGACGCCATCATCAACCAGAAGAACACCGATATCATCTGCATCTACGTCGCTGTCGGCCAGAAGGCCTCCACGGTGGCGGGCGTCATGGAGACGCTGGAGAAGCACGGCGTCATGGACAAGACGATCATCGTCGCCGCTAATGCCTCCGACAGCGCTCCGCTGCAGTACATCGCTCCGATGGCCGGCGCCGCGATGGGCGAGTACTTCGTCTACACCGGCGAAGACGGACAGCCCGCGGGCCCCGAGAACCACGGCCGTCACGTGTTGATCATCTACGATGACCTGTCCAAGCAGGCTGTCGCATACCGTCAGATGTCTCTGACCCTGCGTCGCCCGCCGGGACGCGAAGCTTACCCCGGCGACATCTTCTATCTGCATTCTCGCCTGCTCGAGCGCGCAGTGAAGATGTCCGACGAATACGGTTGCGGCTCCATGACGGCTCTGCCGATCATCGAGACGCAGGCAGGCGACGTTTCGGCATACATCCCGACCAACGTCATCTCCATTACCGACGGTCAGATCTTCCTGGTCACGGACCTGTTCTACCAGGGCCAGCGTCCTGCAATCGATGTCGGCATCTCGGTTTCCCGAGTCGGCGGCTCCGCGCAGACCAAGGCCGTCAAGTCCGTTTCCGGCACGCTGCGTCTCGACCTTGCGGCATATCGCGAGCTCCAGGCGTTCACCCAGTTCGGCTCTGACCTTGACAAGTCCACGCAGGACCAGCTCAACCGCGGCGCCCGCATGACGGAGCTGCTCAAGCAGAACCGTTACAACCCGCTGGCGTTCGAGGAAGAGGCCGTGGCCGTCTACTGCGGCGGTAAGGGCTTCCTGGACGACATCGACGTCAAGGACGTCGTTCGCTTCCGTGACGAGCTCATCGTCTACCTGCGCGCAAGCCATGCCGACGTGCTGAAGAAGATCCGCGAGGATGCGAAGTTCACGCCTGAAAGCGAAGAGGGCCTCAAAGCGGCCATCGACGCCTTCAAGAAGCAATTCGCGGCGTAAAGGAAGGCCTGAATATGCCTAACCTGCACGACATTGAAAAGCGCATCAAGTCGGTCTCTTCGACCAAGCAGATCACGCGCACCATGGAGATGGTCGCGGGCGCCAAGGTGAAGCACGCCACCGAGCGTATCGCCGTCGCGACGCCCTACGCCGAATCCATGACCGAGATGCTGCAAGGCGTCGCCGCGCGCGTGCAGGCCAGCGAGAACCCCTTGCTGGAAAAGCGTTCGGATGTGAAACGCATGCTGGTTGTGGCCGTGGTCTCCGACCGCGGCCTCGCCGGCGGCTTCAATTCCAACGTCCTGCGTACGGTCGAGAAGCTGATCCGCGCGAAAAAGGCGCAGGGTGTCGAGGTCGATGTTATCGCCTGCGGCAAGAAGGCTATTGGATTTTTCAAGTACCGCAAGATCGAACCGGTGCTTGATTTCAAGGATCTTTCTGCCGACCCTACGCTCGAAGAGGCGAATGCCATCGCCGATTACGCTGTCAAAGCGTATGAAGAAGGCAGTATCGACGAGGTGGTGCTGGTGTACAACCACGCGAAGAACGCTGCCGAACAGGTGCTTCGCGAGGAAGTCATCCTGCCTGTCGATACGCAAGCTGTCATGGCCGCTACCGCCGATCAGGCGGAAGCTGCAACCGATTCCGTTCCCGCCGGCCTCGAGTTCGAGCCCGAGCCGGCCGATGTGCTGGCGCGTTTGCTGCCCGCATACCTGCGCACCTCGATTTACCATGCGTTGATCGATTCCGCCGCAGGCGAGCAGTCTGCACGTCGCTCCGCAATGCACTCGGCTACCGAGAACGCGAACGAGATGGTGGAAACGCTGTCGAGGTTGTATAACCGTGTACGTCAAGGTGCCATCACCACTGAGATCTCCGAGATCGTGGGTGGCGCTGCAGCTTTGGAGGATTAAATGGCTGACGAGAAAATGCTTACCAAAGCGGAGCTTGAGGCCAGCAAAGGCGCTACGGGACGCATTGTGCGTATCGTCGGCCCTGTCGTTGACGTCGAGTTCCCTGCGGATCAGCTGCCGGCGATTTATAACGCGCTGACGGTTGATGCCACTACTCCTGTCGGCGAGATCCACGTCGTCCTGGAAGTCGAAACCATGCTTCCCGGCAACCTCGTGCGTTCCGTCGCCATGAGTTCCACTGACGGCCTGGTGCGTGGCGCCGAGGTCGTCGACACGGGCCATCCCATTATGATGCCCGTCGGTCCTGAGACCCTGGGTCGCATCTGGAACGTCGTCGGCGAGCCCGTCGACGAGAAGCCGATGCCCGAGGTTTCCGGCTACATGCCGATCCATCGTCCTGCTCCCGAATACGATAGCCTGATCACGAAGACCGAGATCTTCGAGACCGGCATCAAGGCCATCGACCTTATCGAGCCCTTCATCAAGGGTGGTAAGACGGGTCTGTTCGGCGGCGCAGGCGTCGGTAAGACCGTTATCATCCAGGAGCTCATCAACAACCTGGCCCAGGAGCACGGCGGCACGTCCGTGTTCACCGGCGTCGGCGAGCGTACCCGCGAGGGTACCGACCTCTATCTGGAGATGAGCGAGTCCGGCGTTATCGAGAAGACCTGTCTGGTCTACGGCCAGATGAACGAGCCGCCGGGAGCGCGTCTGCGCGTCGGCCTGGCCGGTCTGACCGAGGCCGAGTACTTCCGTGACCAGGGTCAGGACGTGTTGTTGTTCGTCGACAACATCTTCCGTTTTACGCAGGCAGGTTCCGAGGTGTCCGCACTGCTCGGCCGTATGCCGTCCGCAGTCGGTTACCAGCCTACGCTGGCTACCGAGATGGGCGACCTGCAGGAGCGCATTACGTCTACCACCACGGGTTCCATTACCTCGGTGCAGGCCGTTTACGTTCCCGCCGACGACTTGACCGACCCCGCACCGGCCACGACGTTCACCCACCTCGACGCCAAGACGGTTCTTTCCCGTTCCATCGCCGAGCTCGGCATCTACCCGGCTGTCGACCCGCTGGAGTCCACCTCCCGCGCTCTCGAGCCCGCCATCGTGGGCGAGGAGCACTACCGTGTCGCCACCGGCATCCAGGAGCTTCTGCAGAACTACAAGGACCTGCAGGACATCATCGCCATTCTGGGTATGGACGAGCTTTCCGAAGAGCAGAAGCTGACCGTGTCTCGTGCACGTAAGGCGCAGCAGTTCTTCGGCCAGTGCTTCCATGTCGCCACGCAGTTCACCGGTCTGCCTGGCAAGTACGTCAAGATGGAGGACACCGTCCGTTCCTTCGCTGCCATTCTCGACGGCGAGTGCGACGAGATTCCCGAGCAGTGCTTCCGCCTGAAGGGCTCCATCGACGACGTGTACGCCGATTACGAGGCTCTGAAGAAGAACGAGGCATAAGCTATGGCGAAATTCACCTGCGATATCGTGACGCCTGACGCGAAGTGCTACACCGGCGAAGTCCACTTCGTCGTGGTGCCCGGCACCGAAGGCGAGATGGGTTTCCTGTTCGGGCATGTGCCCCTGGTCTCCACGCTGAGCGACGGCATCGTCCGCGTTCAGGAAGACGAGGGCGGCTCGTTCAAGGAGTTCGCCGTCGAAGGTGGCTACGTGCAGGTTAGCGGCACGAAGGTCATCATCTTGGCCGATAAGGCCGAACAGTGCTAAGCATCGCGCTCGTGTTCACGAAGGCGGTCCCGTAGGGGACCGCCTTTTTTCATGCGTATGTTCAGCCGGTTCGATGTCGTTGCAGACCGCATGGACCTTTCGAACGCGTCCGTCTTTCTGCACATCGTGCGGGAATGTGTCGGGTTTTCGATACAGGGACGAAATCATCGACCTGAAGATCGTTTTGAAACGTTGTCGTGGTATGTTTTACCGGTTCGTCGAGACGAGCCGTTCAGGCGCTGTATGAGGAAGCCCGGAATCTGTCGGCTTTCGGCGCGCGGCCTTGACGTTTATATGGATGAATACGCTCAGGAGATATGCATGAAAACCAGCAATAAAGTCATCGCGACGGGCATGTCGGTCGCCCTTGCGCTCACCATGACGCCGGTCGTGGCGCTTGCCGACGGGTCCGTGGCCCAGGATGCCCCTGCGATCGAAGCCGAGTCCGATGGCGCCCTGACGGCAGCCGATTCCTTCGATTGGATGCCTGCGGAAGGCTACGACAAGGCCGAATTCTATAGCGAAGCCGCAGACGAGGATGCGGTGCTTCTGTCTGATTCCGCCCGTGCGGCCAGCGTCTATCCGGTGAAGATTTCGAAAGATATGCTGTATTTCGGCGCCTATGAAGGCGGCACGTACGACCGTACGTTTAGCTGGGGCGATGGCTACCATGCCCTCGGCTTCTATCAGTTCGACCATCGATACGGCCTTCAGAACTTCTTGATCGCGTGCTATCACTACAATCCCGTGAAGTATGCGATGTTCGAGCAGTTCGTCGACATTCCTTCTAACGAGTTCAAAGCCGCCGATGCCATCCGTCAGAAAAACGAAGAAGGCGTCGCGGAGTTCACCGCGCTGGGCAAGGCTCTCAACGAAGCCTGGGTCGCCGCCGCATATGCCGACGGCGTCGGTGCCGCCGATGGCGAGTTCGCACGTCTGCAGGACGGCTGGGCGTACGAGAACTACTACATGCCTGCCGAACGCTACCTGGCAAGCCGCGGCATCGATATTTCCGATCGCAACGACGCGGTCAAGGGTCTGTGCTGGGGGATGTCGAACCTGTTCGGCACCTCAGGTTGGCGCAAGTTCGTCGGTGGCGTCTCCGACGGCTACGATTGGGACGGCGTCTATCATTATCTGAGCGAGCAGTACGTGTGGCCGGGCGCGGGCCTGACCGATGACATGTCCGACACCGAGTTCGTCAGCGTGCTGTGCGATTACGTCATCCAGAACGTCGCGGTGTTCTACAAGGGCCAGCCGCAGTATCACGAGGGTTGGCAGAACCGCTATAAGCGCGAGAAGGCCCAGTGCCTGGCCATCATCGAGCGTACGGGCGACACGCACGAGCCCAGTCCCGAACCGCAGCCGGATCCCGAACCCGAGCCTCAGCCCGATCCCGACCCGGCGCCTGATTCCGATGCGTGGTACGAGCCCTATATCGCGGAGGCGAAGCGTCTCGGCCTGATGCAGGGCTATCCCAACGGCGATTTCGGGGCCGAGGAGGCCGTGACGCGTGCCCAGGTTGCTATGGTGCTCTGTCGTGCCGGAGGCGCTGATACGGGATCTCTTCCGGACAATAAGACTCCCTGGGTCGACGTGCTCGACGGCGCGTGGTATACCGAGGCCATGAATTGGGCTTATCGCAAAGGAATCTTCACGGGCGATACCGGCGCGAACCCGACGGTGCGTCCTGATGACACGATCACGCGTGAAGAAATGGCCAAGGTCATAGCGACTTATATGAAGAAGTTCCGCGGTGCGGATATCGACGCTTCCGGTCTGGAATGGCCGAACGGCACGTCCAACACGCACGATCTCGATAAGCTTTCTCCGTGGGCCGCTCTGTACTTCAAGTGGCTCGCCAATGAAGGCGTCATGGGCGGCATCGTCAACGGGGACGGTTCCGTTTCGCTCGACCCTCAGGGCACCGCGACGCGCGCCATGTTCTGCAAGGTTGCCGTCGACGCCGTGAAGTGGTAGGACGTCCGCGTTCGCGCATGAAGAACCGTATATCGACGATGGAAAGAACCGCCTTTCGGGGCGGTTCTTTCCATCTGCAGGCGTCTTCCTGTAACGAAACGCGCCGCCCTGAAAGAGGGCGGCGCGCCGTTTTGCGGAAATTCGTCGCGTCGGGCTATTCGATCGCGGCGGTCCTCATGGCCATCGTGGCGATTTGGGCACGAGTGGCGGCTCCTTGCGGAGCCAGCATGCCGTCGATACCGGTGACGATTCCTTCTCCGGTGGCCCAGGCCAAGGGGCTGACGGCCCAGGAGCTCACCTTGTCCTTGTCGGGGAAGTCGCCGCTGATCAGGCCGTCGCCCTGTTGTCTAGTAGCGTTGTAGAACACCTTGGCGAACTGCTCGCGCGTGACCTTGTCGCCGACGACGAAGCTCGGTTCGGCACCCTCGTAGCCTTTCATCGCGTCGTCGTATCGGGCGGGTTACCCGCGTTTTTTGTTTGCGCGGTTCGTGCGGGCCGTTGCGGCTGTCGCAAGCGCCAGGGCGGCGGCGCCGAAAGCTGCGAAGGCGATTGTCGCGGCTCCATCGCCGGTTTTGGCGAGGGTGCCGCCGTGGGCTTCGTCGGAAGCGTTTGTCGAAGCGCCGGGGGACGTTCCCGAAGCATCGGCCGTGCCGCTGCCGGAGTCGCTCTGGTTTTCGCCGCCGCCATGGGGCTTGTCGGGAGCGACCGTGCCTCCGTCTCCATCAGGGGCATCGGGCTCGATCGGCCTGTCGGGGTTCGGTTCGGGGTCGGGTGCCGGTTCAGGCTCGGGGTCGGGCTGCGGATCGGGTTCTGGGTCGGGCTGCGGATTGGGGTCGGGTGCCGGTTCAGGCTCGGGGTCGGGGCCGGGGCTGGGCTGAGGGCCAGGGTCAGGGCTGGGTTCGGGCTCGGGATCGGGGTCGGGTGCCGGTTCCGGTCCCGGATCGGGTTCGGTTGCTACGGGCTTGTTCGTCACCGTTATCGCGACAGGAATGAAGCCGACGGTCGCGGTCGTTTCGGTCTTTCCGTCTTCGAGCTCGTATCCTTCGGGAGCGGTGGTTTCCACGAACGCATAGGTGCCGAAAGGCAGTTTGAGGTCGACAGGATCGGTCGACCCCGATGTGCACAGCTTGCCCGCCTCATTGGTGACCAGGTTTTCGAGCAGAATTCCGCCGCTGGTTTTCGCTACGGTGCGCTTACCTTCCGCGTCCACGGCGTACACGGTGAACGTGGCGCCTGCGAGCGGCGTTTCCGCCGCGCCGTCCGCAGGAACGGCTACCTTGGTGAAATCGATCGTGCCATATTTGGCGCCTTCGACGATCACGCCGCCGGGTTCGATGGTAGCGCTGCCAGTGGTGTTTCCCTTGATGACGGCGTCGAGTGTCGACCCTTCGTGCCGGACAGGATTATCGGGAGCGATGGGAATCTCCTGGCCGAAATACGATGCCGTGTTCTTATATACGGGGTTGCCTTTTTCGTCGATCGTCGGCGAATTGTTCACCAGGTTCATGGTGTAGGTCATCGTAATGAAGCCGCCTTCTACGGTGCCTGCGTTTGCGCCATGGAAGTTTTTGATGCGGACCTTGAATCCCTTGCCGACGGTTTTGTTCAGGCCGCCTGCGTTGTCGATGAGGGCTTGCTCGTCGCTTGTCAGCGGCTCCCCCGAAGGCTTTTCAAGCAAAATGTTCGCGGGCACGACGGCCGGCACGTCGCTCGCGTACGGCTTGCTGCCTACAAGGCGGTCTTCGTAGACGAGCGTCTTTTCTTGATAGCTCGCTTCACGCGGCACGTTCGCGTTCTCTGCCTCTTCGGTAAGGAAATATACGTCGTAGAGCCAGATCTCCATCGGGTCTGTCGCGGGGCTGACCGTAGTGGAGTTGCTGCGGTAATGGTTTCCCTCGAAATCGAGCGCATCGCCGCCGCCTTTATAGCTTTCGGGGATGGCCATGTCGAAATCGCCATCGAAGCGTTGGTTGATGTCGGGTGTGTCGTAGAAGACGAATTCGTTGTTGGTGCAGAGCTTGGTGGACGCGTAGATGGAATACATGACCGAACCGTAGTCGGTGCTGCCTTCTTGGGGCTCTTGATAGCGTCCGCTCGTTTTGACGAATTTCGCCTCCTTGGGAAGAAGCGTGTTGTTCACCGTCAGCTTGATCGCTTTGTCTTCGATGGGGGTGCCGTTGACGGAGAGGCAGTAGGTCAGATCGACGGATTTTTTGTCGGCGTGCTTCTTGAAGTATTCGGCATGCGCTGCGCGGTCGATCGCGTATTCGAGATGGACGGCCTCGACGGTATGGAATTCCGTGTCTCCGAGGTTCGCGAACGTGAAGGTCATGGCTTTGCCGTCCGGGTAGGCGAGGTCGGCGATTTTGGCCCCGTTGAGATGGACCTCTTTGTTTTTGTCCGAAAAGCCCTTGTAAACGCGCAGCAGGTCGGGCGTATCGGCGCCGACGGGCTCCAATGCAATAGTGAGCGTGTCGCCCTTGCCGAGCCTATCGTCGGCCGTCGGCGTGTACTCGAGGCCGAAGTTCACGTCGACCGTCTTGGCTACGTCGAGCTCGTGTGGCTCGACGTTTCCGAACAGATCGTCCGAATGGTCTTTGTTCGATGATGCCGTGATGCTCTCGACGCCGCCTTTGATGATCGCGGCGGTGTCCATGCCCGACGCGCCGCCCGAAGGCGCGGTTTCGTCGGCGTATGCCGGGCTTATCAAAGGGCAGAGCGCGAAAGCCATGATGGCTGCGAGTGCCGTCCTGAAAGCCCGGGATAGGGGATGCAGCGTGCCTGCCATGGTTTCTCCTTGTTTCCCGGTTCGAACGCTATGAAGCGAAGGCGCGATCCGACCGTTTGCGGCCGACGCTCCTTCGGTACACGGAACACATCGTGGCGGTCTGGTGTGTAACGTCAACCCATCAGGATAGCAACAAGGGGCAATAATGCAAATGCTCGGCGTTTCGATCGCGGGTTGGCAGGGTCTCTGGTCGCGTCATGGTGCCGCACCGCCGCCAGGATGCACGAAGGCCGCCCATGGGGACGGCCTTTCGCTTGTCGGACTGTCGGGTTCGTATGAATGCGAAACGGGCCGTCCAAGGAGGGGACGGCCCGTTTCTTAAAGGGGTATTGGCGACCCGCCGTTACAGGCGAAACATTGTCGTGCTATGCGCCTACCATGACCTGCGCCACAAGCAGTGCGCCGCCGAAGACGAACAGGAAGCCGACCATCGGGAGAACGAACTTCAACCAATGCGTGTACTTCATGTCCAACATGGTCAACGTTGCCATGACCAGACCCGTCGGTGCCAGGTAGAGCATTGCGTACTGGCCCCAGTTGTAGGCGGAGACGATGATGGAGCGGTCGATGCCGACGGTGTCGGCCAGCGGCGCCAGAATGGGCATTGCCAGAACGGCCAGGCCCGAAGAGGACGGCACGATGAAGCCGAGCAGGAAGAAGATGACCATCATCATGATGATGAAGACGGCGCCCTCCATGCCGGCGACGGCGTTGGAAGCCCAGTAGAGCAGCGTGTCGGAGATGAAGCCCTCTTCCATGATCAGGTTGACGCCACGGGCCAGACCGATGATCAGGGAAACGCCGACGAGGCTCGAAGCGCCGTTGATGAAGGCATCGACGACGGTCTTCTCGTCAAGACCGGTGAGGAAGATGCAGATGATCGCGATGAACAGGAAGGAAGCAGCCATCTGCGGGAACCACCAGTGCAGGTTCACGACGCCGTAGATCATGATGACGAAGGCGGCGACGAACAGCACCAGGATGAGCTTGCGACGCCAGTCGAAAGCAGGAATGCTGGAAGAATTGGAGTCATGGACGCTGAAGAGCTTGGCGAAGTGCTCGCGGTCCTCGTAGGTATAGGAGGCCTCGGGGTTCTTCTTGATCTTCTTGCAGTACCAGTACAGGTAGCTCACGACCACGATAGCGCCCACGACGCAGCCGATGACGCGCCATTCGATGCCCTCGGTCCAGGCGACGCCTGCAGCGTTGGATGCGATAACGACGGAGAACGGGTTGATCGTGGAGAACGTGGTGCCCATGGAGCCGGCGAGGAAGATGGCGCCGACGCAGACGATGGAGTCATATCCCAAAGCGAGGAATATAGGTACGAGGATCGGGTAGAACGCGACCGCTTCCTCCTCGAGGCCGCAGGTCGTGCCGCCGAGAACCATCAGCACGCTGACGAGGAATACCAAGAGGAACTCGCGACCCTTGGTCTTCTTCGTCAAGGCGACCAGGCCCGACTCGAAGGCGCCCGATGCGTTGACGACGCCGATCAAACCGCCCAGAACAAGGATGAAGACCATGATGTCGACGCCGTTGATGGTGCCGTTGACCATAGCGGCGGTGACATCGAACAGGCCCTTGGGCTGCTGCGGAAGTTCCTCGTAGGTGCCGGGGACGGAGATGGGCTTGGTGATGGAGCCGTCGAGGAACTTGGCGACGTCGACCTTCATGTCCTGAAGCTCGGGATCGGCGCGGAATGCCTCTTCGGTCGCGGGTATGGTGCGGACTTCGCCGCTAGGCTCGGTGATCTGGAACTCGGAGCTATCGGGCAGGTACGCCAGCTTGGAGTAGGCGCCTGCGGGGATGAACCACGTGGCGATAACGGCCAGGATCGTGATCACGAACAAAATCGTGAACGCTGTAGGAACGCTGAATTTCTTCTTTTTCTTCTTCGGCGGTGCGTCTACCGTCGCGACCGGCTTGGCGGCCGTGGCTTCTGCTGACATTGTGCCTCCTTGCAGTTGTTGCGCCGCTTCGCCGAAACGAGGCGGCCTCTCTCTCGCTCTATCGAAAGGCCGCTCTTCCCATACGGCCTTCGTTAGACATAATTCTTCCGCCGGGCACGTCTATGTCCGTTTCGGAAAATATGGAAAAGGGGCGCAGGCCGCATGGGATAGGGGTGAATGCGGCCTGCGGCTTCGCGTGAAGTTGAATATTCGAATAGAAATTCGATTCGAATCCGGTTGCTTCATCGGTAGTCGCTTTTACGAGACGAATATACAGCCGAAATGCATTTTCGGCGATATTTAAGAGGGGTTGGGGATGGGTTTAATTTGGGTGTAGAATGCTAAATGCATCGTTTTAAGTGCGGTTTTGTCGCCGTTGCGGCTTTTCCGCCGGGTTTTGTTCTGATTCGTGCGAAACAGGGGCTTATCTGTATGACGATCGTAGTTATGTTCTATTACACCTTGATGATTCTGTTGGTGAGCATCGTCGCGGCCGCTTTCTGCCTTTCGGGCTATCTCGTCTCCCATCGACGCTTCCTTATTTTCGCAGGCGTCGGATTCCTGTCGTATTTTCTCGACGTGGCATTGGTGTTTCAAGACGATTTTCTGTTGCGCGGCAGTTCCGAGCCGCTTGATTCGATTTATTTCGTAGGGTCGCAGCTGCCCTCTGTCATCACGGGCGCAGGGCTTGTCACGGCGTTCTGGCTGTGCCTGTGCGACTTCTTCGAGGTGAAGAACAAGGTGCTTCTAGTCGCTCCTACCGCAGTGTTCGTGGTCGGCAGCGTCACGCTGTATTTCACGGTCGGCAGCGGACCGATGGGTCTGTTCCTGTTCTACGGCATGCGTTCGCTCGTCATGGTGTGGATGCTGCTTTACGTCGCCATGCGCTACATCGGCTCGACCGACGGCGTCGTGCGCGAGCGTTTGTGGCGCCACCGCTTCTTCTATGCGGGTCTGTGGGTTTTGGTCGTGTGCATCGTGGCCGAAAATGCGGTGTTCATGTTCGTGATCGATCCCCAGTTGGTCGAATCGGGGTCCGTCCCGTTCTTCCCCGAGCGCAATTTCGCCGAGAATGCGCTTATGATTTGGTGTGCTGCGTTCGTTTGCGTCGGCTGCTGGCGTCTGTTCGCGCTGCATTTCAAAACGCCCCCTGCCGAAAATTGCGATAAGGCGGTCGCGTTCATCGACAACGGACTGGCTTCGTATTGCGATCGCTACGGCCTTTCGGCACGCGAGGAGGAAGTGCTCAAAGAAGTGCTGTTGGGAAAAGACAACCAATGCATCGCCACCGAGATGAGCTTGGCGCTTTCGACCGTCAAGGTGCATGTTCACAACATCCTGCACAAAACGGGCCAGGCGAACCGCCAGGATCTTATGCGCGACTTCCGCATGCATTCGTAGCGGCGTTCGCTTTATGGGAAAGGCCGCCCCGAATTCTTCTTCGTGAAGGAGCGGGGCGGCCTTCTCTCTTGCGTGTCGTTAATCGGCGATCGTCACGGAGGGGTTTTCGCGCGTAATCACGGTCTTGCGCTCGATCGTCGCGTCGAGACAGGATTCGACGAGGCTCGCCAGATCGTCAAGGGCCGCTTTCAGGTCGTCGAGACGTGCGGGGTCGACGCATTCGATGACGAGGAAGGCATTTTCCGAATCGTCGGAAAGGGCGCTGCGTTGCCCATCGCGCCAATTCCAGCAGCGGCAGATCGCGCCGGCGTCATCACGATAGCAAAGCTCGCCGGGAAGGGTGGGGTCCTCGTCGTTTTCTCCGAGCGGAAGGAAGGAGTCGCCGCCCTCGGTGAGGCCGAGGCGCACGTCTCCGACGAAGGCGTCGATGTCCTCGCCTCCGACGGGAAGGGCGTATTTGAGCGAGATGGCGTTATAGATGTCGACAGACGGGTTGATGGAGCGCACGGGATTGCCTTTGAGGACGCGCTTAAGCAGGTTCTCGATGGAGCAGCGCGCTCCTTTCTTGGTCTTGAATGAACGATAGGCGTCTCTCCATACTTTGACGACGTCGTTTTCGGAGATGGTGTCGCTCGTCAAATGCATTTCGGCCATGCCGTTCGCGGCGACGAGCAGCTGGGAAAGCATCGTCGCCTTTTCGGGCGAGACGTCGGCGGCGCTTTTCATGCCCCGTGCCACGACGATGCCGACGGCGGCGTCGGGGAAGAGGTCCCAAAAGCTTTCTTCGGCGATGAATTGCTGCATAAGTAACCTTTCATGCGATAAAATCCGCTACTTGTTCTTATTCGATGCAGTATAGCGAATTTGCGGGTCAGTTTTTCTTCCCCGAAATCTCCTCGATATCGAGCGCCCAGACGGCGGTCGCTTCGAAATCGGCTTCGAGCGCGGCCTCGATGCCGTCTTTGTGTTCGGGCAGATATTTCATGCATAGCCCCACAAGGGCTTTTCGTGCGGTCACGGGGTCTTCGACATGCCTGACGCGCCCGAATGCCATGACCGATGAAAAGCCTGTAGTGAACGATCCGTCTTGAAAGCGCGCCGCCACATCTTCGACGATCGTGGCGCATGCGTGCCGACCCGTGGCGAAGGCGTCGAGCTTGCGTCCCGCCTCGTTCGTAGTGTGGAAGTAAATGGCGCCCAGGCCGGCGTGCCCTTCTCTATCGTCTTTCATGTAGATATAAGAGAGGGGGACGCCGTAGGGGAGGCCGTCTGCGTCGATGCAGGCGAGCGTGCAGTATCTGCCGCGTGCCAGAACTTCGCATATGGCGTCGTCGTCCATTCGTCGCGATGCCCTGCGCATGTCGTAGCGGTGCATGGAATTCTCCGTTCCTCGGAGGAATCGACGGGCTCGGCCGTCGATGCGAATACGGTGCCATGATACACCCGCGAAAGCGTGCGGTCCGTGCCGCCGTTGCCTTGTGCGGTGAAGTTCGTTGGGGAAATAGACCGATTCGCGCATCTGAGAAGCGTTTCGGCCGCGGGACCTTTCGTCGAAAAAGTTGTGCTTAAAACTCCATAGCCTGTTCGCTTTTCGTTTGGCTGACGGCCGGTATGATGATGCGGAATCCATTCGAAAGCGCGCGGAAAAGCGGCGGATCGCCGGCTGCATTCGACGGCGTACCCGATCCGTTTCGTTCGCGCATCTGCCGTATGACGGATAGCATGAGCACCAAGGAGCAAGCACACTATGGCATTCGTTCATCTTCACAATCACACCGAGTATTCGATGCTCGATGGCGCTACCAAGATCAAGGACATGGTGCGTCGAGCCGCCGACTTGGGCATGTCTGCCGTGGCGATCACCGACCACGGCGTCATGTGCGGCGTGCCCGAACTGTGCGACGCATGCGACGCGGTCGAGAAGGAGACCGGCACGCGCGTCAAGCCGATCTACGGTTGCGAAATCTATTTCACCGAAGACCCCGAGGTGGGAACGAAGAACAAGTCGCGCTTGTACCATATGGTGCTTCTGGCCAAGAATAACGTCGGCTATCACAACCTGGTCCGTTTGGTGTCTGAGTCGCACGTCGATAACTTCTATTACAAGCCGCGCACTACCTTCGATATGCTGCAGCGCTACTCCGAGGGCCTCATCGCCTCATCGGCTTGCATCGCCGGCATCATCCCGCGCTGCATCGATGCCCGCGATTTCGACGGCGCCCGCACATGGGCCCGCAGGTTCGCCGACCTTTTCGAGCCCGGCGACTTCTATATCGAACTGCAGGACCAGGGCATTACGACCAACGGCGGCATGACGCAGCACGACATGAACGTCGAGCTGACGAAAATCGCCAACGAGCTAGGTCTCAAGACCATCGCTACCAACGACTTCCATTACCTGACGCAGGACGACGCCCGCGCGCAGGACATCATGCTGTGCATCGGCACCGGCTCCAACATGGATGACGAGAACCGCATGCGCTTCGCCAACGATCAGTTCTATATGAAGACCGAGGAGGAGATGCGCGCCGCGCTGCGTGATTTCCCCGAGGCGTGCGATAACACGGTGGAGCTGGCCGAGAAATGCAACGTCGAGCTGGAGCGCGATTCGATCCTGCCTCGCTTCCCGCTGCCCGACGGCGAGACGGAGGAGAGCTGGTTTCGCAAGCGCGTCCAGGAGGGCTTGGTCAAGCGTTACGGCGACCCCGTGCCCGACGAGGTGCAGGAACGCGCCGACTACGAGATGGGCATCATCATCCAGCAGGGCTTCCCTGCGTACTTCCTCATCGTGCAGGAATACATCGAATGGGCCCGCAGCCAGGGCATCGGCGTAGGACCCGGCCGCGGTTCGGCCGCAGGCGCCATCGTGGCGTACGCGATGGGCATTACCGACCTCGACCCGCTGTCCAACGGCCTGCTGTTCGAACGATTCCTTTCTCCCGAGCGCGTCGAGATGCCCGATATCGACGTCGACTTCGAGGATGAGCGCCGCCAGGAGGTCATCGAGCATATCAAAGACGTCTATGGCGAAGACCACGTTTCCGGCGTCATCACGTTCGGCAAGCTGCAGGCGAAAAACGCCATTCGCGACGCGGCGCGCGTGCTGGGCCATCCGTACGGCGTGGGCGACCGCCTGTGCAAGATGGTCGGCGACGAGTTGGGTATCACGATCGACAAGGCGCTGGCCACCAATCCCGATTTCAAGAAGGCCTACGACGGCGAGCCCGAATCGCGCGAGGTCATCGACGCGGCGCGTTCGATCGAAGGCAATGTGCGCGGCGAAGGCGTGCATGCGTGCGCAACGATTATCTGCCGCGACCCGATGTCCGATCACGTGCCTATGAAGCGCGATACCAAGGGCGGCGGCATCATCACGCAGTACGACGGCCACTATACGCCCGACCTGGGTCTGCTTAAGATGGACTTCCTCGGTCTGCGCACGCTGGGCGTGCTTTCGCGTGCGTGCCGCAACATCAAAGAGCGCTTCGGCATCGAAATCGTTCCTGAAGAGATCCCGACCGAGGACGACAAAGCGTTCGAACTCATGCAGTCGGGCAACATGGACGGATTGTTCCAGGTCGAAGGCGCGTTGTACGTCGGCCTGTTCGCTCGCCTCCCACCCAAGCGCTTCTCCGACGTCGTGGCGTCGATCGCGCTGAACCGTCCGGGCCCGCTCGAGTCCGGCATGGTGGAAGACTATATCAAGGTGGCAAGCGGAAAGACGCCGGTGCACTACTACGACGACCGTCTGCGCCCGCTGCTCGAGGAAACCTACGGCACCATGGTCTACCAGGAGCAGATCATGCAGATTTCCATGGTGATGAGCGGTTTCTCGGCCGGCAAGGCGGACAAGCTTCGTAAGGCGATGGGCAAGAAGAAGCTCGACGTCATGATGAAGCTGAAGGACGACTGGTGCAACGGAGCCGTCGAGAACGGTTATTCGCTCGAAATCGCCGAGAAGATCTGGGAAGACGCCGAGAAGTTCGCGAAGTACGCGTTCAACAAGTCGCATTCGGCGGCGTACGCCATTCTGGTCATGCGCACGGCATACCTGAAGGCGTACTATCCGCACGAATACATGGCGGCCGTTTTGTCCAGCTACATGGGCAACGCCGACAAGCTGATCAAGTACATCGCCAGCTGCACGCACAGCAACATTCCGGTTCTGCCGCCCGATATCAATTCGTCGAACCTCGAGTTCACGCCGCTCGACGAAGGCATCCGCTTCGGTCTGGCCGGCGTGCGCGGCGTCGGCGGCGCGGTGGCCGAGGCGATCATCGCCGAACGCAACGCCAACGGTCCGTACACGAGTCTGCACGACTTCGTGAACCGATTGGACACGAAGTGCTATAACCGCAAGACGCTCGAGGCGCTGATCAAGGCGGGCGCATTCGACAGCACCGGCTATACGCGCAAGCAGCTCATGTACTTCATCGAGGAGACGCCTATTTTGGAAAGCGCCTCGAAGCGCCAACGCGACCGCGACGCCGGCCAGGTGAGCATGTTCGATATGTTCGCAGGCGTCGAGGACAGCGGCTTCAAGGAAGACGTTCCGCCCGCCGACGGCGTGGAATGGGACAAGCGCACGCTGCTCGCCTACGAGAAAGAGATTCTGAAGATCTATGTATCGGACCATCCGCTGCGTCCGTTCGAAGGCGCGCTGCGTCGCATAACCAAATACCACCTGGGCGACCTTGCCGAGCACAAGGGCGACATCAACAGCGGCGTGTTCGCCGGTCTGATCACGAGCGTCGGCGTGAAACTGACCAAGAAGGGCAAGAAGATGGCCAACTTCGTGCTTGAAGACACGACGGGCCATGTCGAGGGCGTGTGCTTCAAGTACGACGACTTCCAGGACGCTTTGCAGGAAGACGCCATCGTGAAGGTGAAGGGCAAGTTCGAGCACTCCGACCGCGGCGACCAGATCATGGCGTTCGAGGTGGAGCGTCTCGAGCTGGATGAGGCCCATGCCGGCCCGAGCCATCTCGAGATCAGACTCAATTCGTCTGATTTCGATGCGGCGACCTCGGCCCAGCTGCAGAAGATTCTGAAGAGCCACCCGGGTCGCGACGCCGTGGTACTCAGGATCCAGCAGGCCGATGGACGCAAGTTTCATGCCGAGCTTCCGATGACGGTGGATGTGACGAACAATCTGCTGTATTCGGAAATCCTCGACCTGTTCGGCCGTCCGGTATGGAAGGCGAGTTAGGTTCGGCTTGGGACGCGAGCACGCCGCGGGGCGGCCGCATTCGACGCGGCCGCCCCGTTTTCGTTGGCCGTCTCGCGGCGGGAACGGGGCGCGGTCTTGCTATACTTGGCTGCATGATGACGAAAGAACAGGCGCCTGTGATCGGCGCATCCAACGAAGAGCAGGCCGAAGGTCTCTGCCATACCGTGTCTTTTACTCTGGGCTATAACGGCGCCCCGTTCGCCGGTTTCGCGCGCCAGGCGGAAAGCCATGTCAAAACCGTACAGGGCGAACTAGAGCAGGCGCTCTCGCTTCTGTATCGTCGCGAGGTCAAGACGGTCTGCGCGGGTCGCACCGATGCGGGCGTTCACGCGCTGGGCCAGGTGGTCAGTTTCGACTTGACCGAAGACGAAATGCGCGCCAAGACGCCGCGTTCTTTGCAGCGTTCGATGAATGCACTGGTGGACGACGGCATTTCCATTTCGGCGGTGGAGGAGCGCCCGTTCGGCTTCAGCGCCCGTTTCGACGCGCGTTGGCGCGAATATCATTATCATATCTGCACGCAGAGTGCGCGCCCCGTGCTGGTCATGCCGCTCGTGTGGCATCTCGGCGGGGTCGATCTAGACGTGGAAGCCATGCGATCTGCAGCATCGCGCCTGGTGGGCGAGCATGATTTCAAGAGCTTCTGCATGGCTGCATCGGCCCATATCATCGAGGCCGACGGCCGTTCCACATGCCGCAATGTCATGTCGTGCGACGTCTATTCCGAAATGCTCGCGGGAACGCCCGTGGTCACCGTTCGCGTAGTGGGCAATGCGTTCCTGCATTCGATGGTGCGCACGATGGTGGGCACGCTGGTCGAGGTGGGCCGCGGCAAGCGCGACGCCGCCTGGGTCAACGATGTGCTTGCTGCTCGCGACCGTTCGGCGGCGGGCCAGAATGCGCCGGCTGCCGGTCTTACGTTCTGGCGCGTGGGTTACGACGACTATCAAAGCGATGCCGTTCGGTAGAATCCCATCTTCGGCGGCGAGCGGCGGCCCCGGCGTTTCTTTCGGCCTTCAACGTTTCTGGCGTGTTGCCGTTCGTCGCTCGAAATGAATTCTTCCATGTGGAATCAGGGCGCTACGTTACAATAAAGTGCCATATTCGCGAAACGGATCGTTTTGTTGGCTAAAAGGTTCGCACATCCAGCTGCAAGAATGTGCGAGCCATTTTCATATCGGTCCGCTTTCACTCGGCTCGCGGGCGAATGCCCGCCTGGATAGAAAGGACGGACCATGGCAGATTCGGCTACTCCCGCACGTGCGTCTTGGTCGGGCAAGTTGGCATTCGTGCTGGCTGCCGCCGCTTCCGCAGTCGGCCTGGGCAGCATGTGGCGTTTCCCGTATCTGGCGGCGAAATACGGCGGAGGCACGTTCTTGTTCGTGTATCTCGTGTTCGTATTCACCATCGGTTTGGCGCTGCTGCTGCTTGAAACGGCACTCGGACGTAAGACGGGGCAGAGCTCGATCGGCGCTTTCAAGGCGTTCGGCAAGAAGTACATGTTCATCGGCGTGCTGATGTCGGCGGTTCCGTTCATTATCGTGCCGTATTACTGCGTCATCGGCGGCTGGGTTACCAAGTATCTGGTCGGCTATGCGGTCGAGGGGCCTGCGGCGCTCGCCGACGGCGGCGGATTCTTCACGAACTTCATCTCCAGCGGTTCCGAGAGCATGGCCTTCATGCTGGTGTTCATGGCTTTGACTTATCTGGTCGTCGCTTTGGGCGTCAATAAAGGCATCGAGAAGGCGAATCTCGTCATGATGCCGCTGCTGATCGTCATGGCCGCCGGCGTCGCGATCTATTCGCTTACGCTGCCGGGCGCTATGGACGGTCTTGCGTTCTATCTGCTGCCCGATTTGAGCGCCCTTTCCCCCGAGTTGATCATCGCGGCGCTTGGACAGACCTTCTTCACGCTTTCATTGGCCATGGGCATCATGGTGACTTACGGTTCCTATCTGAAGAAGTCCACCAAGCTCACCTCGAGCGTCACGCAGATTGCCGGCACCACGTTCGGCGTTTCGCTGCTCGCGGGTCTCATGATCATTCCGGCCACTTTCGCAGCTCTTGGTTCGGGCGAGGCCGTAGCCGAGAATTCCGGTCCGTCTCTGATGTTCATCATCCTGCCTCAGGTGTTCGAGAACATGGGCGGCATGGCTTCCGTGCTGGGCTTCGTGTTCTTCATTCTGGTTCTGTTCGCCGCTTTGACGAGCTCCATCTCGCTCGTCGAGACGTGCACCTCGATCATTTCCGACGGCACCAAGTGCTCCCGTCGCCGCGCCTTGGTCATCGTGATCGCGTTCACTACGATCATGGGCATCGTCGTCAATATGGGCTACAGCTCGCTGTCGTTCATCCAGCCGCTGGGCGAGGGCTCTTCGATCCTGGACTTCCTCGACTTCGTTTCCAATTCCGTCATGATGCCGATCGCTGCTCTGCTGACCTGCATCTTCGTCGGTTGGATCATCGGCCCCAAGGTCGTTATCGACGAGGTCCGCGAATCCGCCAAGTTCAAGCTGGCGGGCGTGTGGACCGTGATGGTGAAGTATATCGCCCCCGTCGTCCTCGTCGTCATTCTGATCGCCTACGTAGCGCAGACGCTGGGGTTGTTCTCCATGTAGCGCTCGCGGGGTCGCGCCCGATATCGCCCGCTCTCCTACCGCTCGCTTCGCTCGCTATGCGTCGAGCTCCGCTTGACGGCCTATGAAAAGGGAAGTGTGAGGAAGCGAGCGATTCGGATCGCGACCCCGCTCGCTTGGGCTTTTGGACGGCTTTGTAACTCGTCCGATCGCTTGGGCTTTTAGGACCCGCGCTCTTTGGAGCGCGGGTTTTTTTATTTGGGCCGAGCGGCTGATCAGGTTGCTTGGATTCGGGTCTCTTCATGCGCGCTTGCATGGTTTGGTATGATGGACGGTACGTTTATTCGTCGCTTTCACGGCTTCAAGGAGAATCGCCATGTCGCTTTCCATCGGTATCGTGGGCCTGCCGAACGTCGGCAAGTCCTCGCTGTTCACCGCGCTTACGAAGAAGAGCGGTTTCGCCGCCAACTATCCGTTCGCCACGATCGAGCCCAACGTCGGCCTGGTCCCCGTTCCCGACGATCGCCTCGAGGCGCTCGCTACGCTGGACCATCCCACGAAGATCGTCCCGGCCACGGTCGAGTTCGTCGACATCGCAGGTCTGGTGGCGGGTGCGAGCCAAGGCGAAGGCCTCGGCAACAAGTTCCTGGCCAACATCCGCGAGACCGATGCCATCTGCGAGGTGGTGCGTTTCTTCAGCGACCCCAACGTCGAGCATGTCTCCAAGAAGGTCGACCCGCAGTCCGACGTCGAGACCATCAAGACCGAGCTTATCTTGGCCGACATCGCCACGCTCGAAAAGGCGCTGCCTCGTCTTGAGAAGGAGTCCAAGCGCGACAAGACCGCCGTGTTCAAGTTCGAGACTGCCAAGAAGGTTCTCGCGGGCCTCAACGAGGGCCATCGCGCGCTCACGCTGGGCCTGAGCGACGATGAGATGGCGGCCATCAAGGACCTGTGCCTGCTTACCTGCAAGCCTATGCTCTACATTGCCAACGTTGATGAAGACCAGCTGGACGCCGAGCTTCCCGAAATCGACGGCCAGATCCCCGTGCCCATCTGCGCGAAGACCGAGGCCGACCTGTCCGAGCTCGACCCCGAAGACGCCAAGATGTTCATGGAAGAGCTGGGCCTGTCCGAAAGCGGTCTGGCTCGCCTGATCCGCGAGGCCTACAAGCTGCTCGGCCTGCAGAGCTACTTCACCAGCGGTGAAATCGAGACCCGCGCCTGGACCATTCCGGTCGGTGCGAAGGCGCCGCAGGCCGCGGGCGTCATTCATTCCGACTTCGAGCGCGGCTTCATCAAGGCTGAAACCGCCAGCTTCGAGGACTATATCGCCCTAGGCGGCGAGAAAGGCTGCCGCGAAGCCGGTAAGCTGCGCCAGGAAGGCAAGGAATACGTGGTGCAAGACGGCGACGTCATGCACTTCAAGTTCAACGTGTAAGGCGGGGTTCGGCCGTCTCGAATATCGCGCTGGAAGGCGTCCTCGTTGCGAGGGCGCCTTTCGTTTTCAGGAAGAGCGGTTTTGCGCGGCGGCCGCCGACCTAGGCTTTTCCGCTGCGAGCAAGCTTGCGGCCGGCTCCGCGCGGTAAGATAAGCCATGCACCGTGCAGCGCGCGCAAGCGGCCAGCGCGGCGGTCTCAGTTTTCCGAAGGAGCGCCCGTACGGTGCTCAGATGAAGGGAGAGCCATGTCGGATATTCGCACCGATTACGATTTCGCACCGCTGGGTTTCGGCTTCATGCGTCTGCCCGAAACGGAACGCGATGGTCGAACCGTTTTCGAACACGAGAAAATCTGCGCGATGGTCGACGAGTTCATGGCGGCCGGGTTCACGTATTTCGATACCGCGTACGGCTATCACAACGGGAAATCGGAATGCGAGCTGAAAGCGGCCCTGGTCGACCGTTATCCTCGCGATTCGTATACCATTGCCACGAAGCTGCCCGCCTGGCTGGCGAACGATGCGAATCATGCTCGCCATATGTTCGACAAATCGCTCGAGAAGCTGGGCATCGAATACTTCGACTATTATTTGCTGCATAATCTTGGCGGCCCGTTGACCGAGCCTTTCGAGGAATACGGCTTGTGGGAATACGTCGCCGAAAAGCGCGAGCAGGGTCTTATCCGCCATCTCGGCTTTTCGATCCACGACAAGGCCGAAGCGCTTGAAGAGGTTCTGGCCAAGCATGCCGACATCAAGCTCGATTTCGTGCAGTTGCAGATCAATTATGCCGACTGGGAAAGCACCATCATCGAATCGCGCAAGTGCTACGAGGTCGCCCGCGCCCACGGCCTGCCTGTCGTGATCATGGAGCCCGTCAAAGGCGGGTCGCTTGTGAATCTGCCTCCCGCCGCGGCCGACATCTTGCATGAGGCGGACCCGCGCGCATCGTTGGCCTCGTGGGCGCTTCGCTTCGCCGCGTCGCTCCCCGGCGTCATGGCGGTGCTTTCGGGCATGTCCACGATCGAGCAGGTGCGCGACAACGTGAAGACGTTCACCGAGGCCCGTCCGCTCGACGAATCCGAGCGTGCCGTGCTCGATCGCGTGCGCGTCGTGCTGGATGGCATCGAAACGGTTCCCTGCACCGACTGCCGCTATTGCATGAAGGGATGCCCCGAGGGCGTTCATATTCCCACGATCATGGATTCGCTCAACATCATGTCGGTGTTCGGCGATATGCATCGCGCCAAGGAGAACTACATCTGGAATGCGACGGGCGGCGAGGCGAGCAAGTGCATCCAGTGCGGCGCATGCGAAGAAGTGTGCCCGCAGAAGATCGACATCATCGACCAGCTCGAGCGCGCAGCCGAGCTGTTCGAGAAATAAGGCGTTCATGTCCGTTTTCGAAAATCAAGGCGCGCGCCCTGAATTCGCAGGAATCGGGGCGCGCGACATACCCGCCGACGCGCCTCGTCCGATGATGGACGACGCTCGTGCCGCTTTGTCCCGTTATTTCGGATACGAGGATTTCCGCGAAGGCCAGCGCTTCATCGTGGATGCCGTCCTTGCAGGGCGCGATGCGCTTGGAATCATGCCGACGGGCGCGGGAAAATCCATGTGTTACCAGGTGCCGGGCATTGTTTTGCCCGGCCTTGCGCTTGTGGTTTCGCCGCTTGTTTCGCTTATGTCCGATCAGGTGCATGCGCTGCTCGATGCGGGCGTGAGGGGTTCGTATATCAATTCTACGTTGACGCCCGGCCAGCAGCGCACCGTCATGCGTCGCGCGATCGAAGGCACGTACAAGATCATGTATGTCGCGCCCGAGCGTTTGGCGGATCCCTCCTTCCGCGAATTCATCGCCCAGGTGCACGTTCCTTTGGTGGCGATCGACGAAGCGCATTGCGTTTCGCAGTGGGGTCAGGATTTTCGTCCGTCCTATCTCGAGATCCGCGATTTCATCGAATCGTTCTCGACAAGGCCGACGGTGGTCGCTTTGACGGCCACGGCTACCGAGCGCGTACGCGACGATATCTCCGAGATGCTCGGGCTGCGCGATCCGGCGACGATCGTCACGGGGTTCGACCGTCCTAATCTGGCGTTCGGGGTAGAGCGTCTCGATGCGAAGGCGAAGCGCCGCCGCGTGGCCGGATACATCGCCGAGCATCCGCGTGAAAGCGGCATCGTGTACTGCAACAAACGCAAAGAAGTGGACGACTTGGCGGATTGGCTCGCATCGCAAGGCGTCGAAGTGGCGCGCTACCATGCGGGTATGGGCGTCCTCGAACGTCAAGAGAGCCAACAGCGCTTCATCGACGATGATGCGCTTGTCATGGTGGCCACCAACGCCTTCGGCATGGGCATCGACAAGTCGAATGTGCGCTACGTGATCCACCACAATATGCCGAAGAGCATCGAGGCGTATTATCAGGAGGCCGGTCGTGCAGGACGCGACGGTGAGCCTTCCGAATGCCTGCTGCTTTGGAACGACGGGGATACGTCGACCTGCCGGTATTTCATCGACAGGGTAGGCTTGAGCGATGGCGTCGTCGAAGACGACGTCGAGCGCGTTCAGGCGATTCAACGCAGGATGCTCGATTGGATGCTGGGATATTGCCGCACGACGGGATGCCTGCGTGCATATATCCTGAAATATTTCGGCGAAGAATTCGCGGGTCGAGCGGTCGAAGGCGAGCAGGCGGATGCGCCCGGATGCGGGAATTGCTCGAATTGCCTGGGAGATTTCGAGACGATCGATGTCACCGATGTGGCAAAGGCCTGCGTGCGCTGCGTGCTCGAGCTGCACGGTTCGTTCGGCAAGTCGATGATCGCCGACATCGTGCGCGGATCGAAGGCGAAGCGCCTGTTGGATGGCGGGCTCGACCGCCTGTCTTGCTATGGTACGGTGAATGATTCGGCCGACCTGGTCAAAGACGTCATCGAGCTGTTGGCGGCCGAAGGTCTGTTGGGCATTTCCGACGGAACGTATCCGGTGGTCGAAGCCGGGCCGCGCGTCCTTGAGGCCGAAGCCGATGGCTTCGTGTTCTCGATGAAGAAGATCAAGCGTGAACGGCCTTCGGGGGACCCGCTGCGCGCGCCCGCGTTCGGCTCGTCGGGTTCGGGCGACGCCGAACTGTTCGAGCGATTGCGTGCGTTGCGCAAGCGCCTTGCCGACGAGCAGGGCATCCCGCCGTACGTGGTGTTCTCGGACAAGACGCTTCATGATATGTGCGCCCGCATGCCGTGCAACGACGACGAATTCCTCACGGTCAACGGCGTGGGCGAGCGCAAACTCGAGCGTTACGGGACGCTGTTCCTGGGCGAAATCGCCGCATTTTCCGCAGAGCGGTGATCGGAGCGGCTCGGTTATTTCTACAGATAGGCTCCATGACGCCCCCGATTTCGACGCATCGGGGGCGTCGTGTTTCCGGACGCTTTCGAAAGGATGTCCGCAAACGGCGTTCAATGTGTCTACCTGCATATTCGACGATGGGCAATGCGGGTCGATCGCCCCTATGGTTTGCCTTTTGAGCGGGATACGATTCCCGAAAGAGGTGCCTGGAAATCCGGAAGAGGGGCGGTGGTCCTGTGTCGAATGGGTATAGGGGATATGCGAGCGAGGAATGGTGCGACCTGCAAAGGATGGTTTCGTATCGAGCGAGGCTCGACCCGGATAAGACGGCCATCAAAGAGCCTGGCGGGAAAACGGTGGGTTACGCCGAGCTCGACGCCCTCGTCGACGCCCTTGCGCGCGGTCTTGCGGCAAGAGGGCTCGAAAAGGGGGATGTGGTCATTTCGGCTCTTCCCGATTGGCATGAAGCTGTCGTGGTGTTTCTTGCCGCAGCCAAGATGGGTCTCGTCCTGGTTCCGAACAATGCGATTTCAGGCAGACTCGAAGCTCAGGAGCGTCTTGAGATGACCGATGCCAAGGCCGTCTTCGCCGCGCGTGAAGACGTTGCCTGCTTCACGATGCGCGTCCGTCCCGACTGCATGGTGATCGCGGTTCGCTTTGCGATGGAGGGCTGCATCGCCTTCGACGATGTGCTCGACGAGGGTGTTTTCGATCCCGTAGAGCTCGACCCCGAAACCCAGACGCTCGTCATCGCGTTCACGTCGGGTTCGACCGGCGAGCCGAAAGGCATAGAGCTGGTTCATCGCGCCCTGTTCAGTTCCGCGCGCGATTACGGCGAGGCGATGCGCATTTCGTCCGACGACGTATTCGCCATGCCGATGCCTGTCTGTCATCTGTTCGGCTTGAACGCAGGCGTCATTTTGCCCCTCTCGATGGGGGCTACGATTCTTCTGACTGACAATGCGACCCCCGAGCGGCTGCTCGATTTGGTAGAAAACGAAAGGGCTACGGTGCTTTACGGCGTTCCTACTATGTTTGCGCGTGCCCTCGATGTCATGAGGGTCGATCCGCGCGATACCTCTTCGCTCCGTACCGGACTGATCGGCGGCGCCAATTGCCCCGAAGCCTTGGTGCGCGACATCCGCGATATCCTGCATTGCAATGTCGTGGTGGGCTATGGCTCGACCGAAGCGGGCGCCGTCACGGCGACTTCGATGGACGATTCCGCCGAACGCGTGTCGCAGACGGTCGGCCGTCCGTTCGACGATGTCGATATTCGCGTCATCGACGCGTCGACGGGCGAATGGCTGGAATGCGGCGAAGGCGAGCTCGTTTGCACGAGCCCTTGCGAGATGAAGGGCTACTTCAAACGGCCCGACCTGACCGCTTCCGTGATGTCCGGCGGATGGATCCATACGGGCGATGCCGCCTTGATAGGCGAAGACGGCTATGTGCGTATTCGCGGGCGCATCGACGATATGATCATCCGGGGCGGATACAATATCTACGGATCGGAACTCGAGCACGTTTATGCCGAATGCCCCGATGTCGTGGAATGCTGCGTCACGGCATTGCCGCATGATGTGTTGGGCCAGCAGACCTGCATCGCGGTAAGGCTTTCTCGAGCAGCTTCCTGTACGGATCCTTTGGAGCTTCGAGAGTTCGCGCGCGGACGCATCGCTAAATACAAGATCCCCGACCATGTCGTGATTTTCGACGAGCTTCCCCGCACGCCTTCGGGAAAGGTGGATGCGAAAAGGGTGAAAAAGGAATGCTTACGGCGCGTATCGGGCTGCGATCAGGTTTCCGATACCGTCCGATAGCCGGGGTGTCCGTCCTTTGCACAGTCAAGCGAGTCCTGTAAAGACCCCTGATGGGATGGCTTTTATACTGGCCGCATCGAATTCGTCTCGGTGCGGCCGTTCGTTTTCTCCGACGCGTTCCGCCGCCTGTGATGGAAGGGGAATGCGCGCGATGCGCGCGAGAATCGAACGAGAGGGGAGCGGTTCGCATGGGAATCCTGTATCAAGCGGCCGACATGTCGTATTGGGCCATCTGGTTGTTCATTCTATTCGCTTTGATGGCGTTCAACGAGTTCGGCCGCACGAGCAAATGGGGCGGCATCGCGCTGTTCGCCGTGCTGCCCGTCGTGCTGACGATCTTCGTGTGGCCCACCACTGCGGCTCCGGGCAACGAATACGGCACGGGCACGTGGTTCAACTGGGTGAAGACCTATTCGGCCTTGGCAGGCTGCCTCGGCTTCATGGCGCTGCGTTTCGTGCATTGGAAGGGCGCCGACGGCAAGGCCCGCTATCTGTATGAGAAGAAATGGGCGCTGTGCTTCCCGCCGCTGATCTTGGCCATCAACATCGCCGAGGCCGTCATCCGCGATTTCCAGGTGTTCAGCTTCGGCCTGTGGCAGGGCGGCACGGTGGAAAACCTCTGGACCATGTCCGGCCCCTGGAACATCATGAACGGCATCGCCGGCATCTTGAACATCGTCACGATATGCGGCTGGGTCGGCATCGTCATCTCGAAGGATAAGACCCGCGACATGATCTGGCCCGATATGATCTGGGCATGGATTCTGGCATACGATTTCTGGAACTTCGCCTACACCTATAACTGCATTTCCGACCACTCCGCCTATTGCGGCCTGGCCCTGCTTCTCTCCTGCACCATTCCGACGTTTTTCATCAAGCGCGGTGCCTGGCTGCAGCATCGCGCCCAGACGCTTGCGCTGTGGATCATGTTCGTGATGACCGTCCCGCAGTTCGCCGACGTGCTGGCGCCCATTCCCACCACGCATAATCCCGCAGCCTTCTTCGCGGTGAGCTTCGTTGCTCTGGCGAGCAACGTCGCCCTTGCGATCTATCAGTTCAACAAGATTCGCAAGAACAAACTCAACCCCGTCAAAGACGAGCTCTACGCCGATACCAAGGTGTACAAGAGCGTCCTCGAGGAGAATATCTAGGCATCGTGTTTTTCTGCGCATGCCGCTCAAACGAATGGATCCGATGGGGGTCGATTCGAGCGATATAATGAAGGCGTCCGCTTTTCGTCGCGGACGCCTTTTTGCATGCATGCGGCGCAGGGGGAATGCGTCGTGTTTCCAGGGGAGGGTGAGCGCATGCGATTCGAATCGACGGCTTCGTCGCCCGAGGCGCGCGAGGCATATAAAAAAGGCCGGCGCATCGAGGGGCGAGCGAGCGACATCATGCAAGCTGCGCGCGATCTGTTCGAAGCGAAAGGCGTGGCCTCTACCACCGTCAAAGACATTGCGGCCGAGGCCGGCATCACGCGCGAACTCTTCTACTATTATTACTCGAGTAAAAACGACGTGGTTGCCGCCGTACTTGACGACTACGTCGCCGATATCGTCGAAAGCGTCGCGGTATGGAACGAGACGCGTCGCCTCGGAGCGATGCCCGAGGCCTTGCGCGATTGCATGGCGACGCTGCGTCGCACGCTCTACGATGCCAACGGCCCGCGTCCGATGATCGCGGTGCTCGAAGAGCTGGGAGTGCGCGATTCATTCGATGTCCGCGCCGTGCGCGAGACGGCCGATTTCCTGTGCAAGAACGTAGCGGAGGAATATGGGCGCTATCACGACGTGAAAATCGATTTGCTGTTCGAGATGTTCTGCGTGATGCTGTTCGGCCTGGTCGGTCTTTTGAAGATCGATCCGCAGATAAGCGATGAAAAGCTGATGCGCGTGGTGGAGCAGGCTTTGAGACTCGATATGGAGCCGCCTGTCGACCGAGACGCGCCGAAATAGCGCCGAATTGCTCCGTCGTTATCGTGCCCTTGCGTCGTTTGCGATCGTGCGTCCTTCGCCCTTTGCTATCATAGGCGAGTTAAGCGAAACCAACGAATACACGAGAGGTTGGAGGATGCTGCATGGCAGAACGCCTGACTGAAAAAGACGTGCGCGACATTGCGACGTACGCGCGCATCGGGCTCGACGACCAGGAAGTCGCCCAGATGACCGTCGATCTTAACAATATCATCGCCACGCTCGAGCCGATCACGCACTTCGAGCTCGATGGCGTGGAGCCTACGTTCCATCCTATCGGAGGCCTTCATAACGTCATGCGCGAAGACGTGGTGGAGGAGTCCTTCACGCAGGAGCAGGCGCTCGCCAATGCTCCGAAGCAGCAAGACGGCAGCTTCCTGATTCCGGCCATCCTCGGCGGAGGTGATCAGTAATGGCATACAACACCGATATGGGCGTGCGTGCGATCCATGAGGGAATCGCCGCAGGCGAATTCTCCGCGCGCGAGGTGGCCCAGGCGTCGTTCGAACATATCGCGAAAGCCGATGCCGACGTCCACGCCTATCTCGAATTGACCGAAGACGCTGCATTCGCCGCGGCCGACAGGATCGATGCGGCCGTTGCGGACGGCACGTTCGAGCAGATGGGTCCGCTCGCCGGCGTGCCCGTGGCATTCAAAGACAACATGAACATGGAGGGCACGCATACTACCTGCTCATCTAAGATGCTGGAGAATTACGTGTCTCCCTATACCGCGACGTGCGTTTCCCGTCTTGTCGAGGCGGGCGGCCTTCCGCTGGGCAAGCTCAATATGGACGAGTTCGCGTTCGGCTCTTCCACGGAAACCTCCGCGTTCGGCCCTACGAAGAATCCTTGGGATCTTTCCCGTGTTCCCGGCGGTTCGTCGGGCGGTTCGGCCGCCGCGGCCGCTGCGGGCATGGCGTGCATCACGCTGGGCTCCGACACCGGCGGATCGATTCGCCAGCCCGCTTCCTTTTGCGGCGTCGTGGGCGTCAAGCCCACCTATGGCATGGTGTCTCGCTATGGCGTGGTCGCCTTCGGTAGCTCGCTCGACCAGGTGGGCCCCTTCACGCGAAGCGTCGAAGACGCCGCCTATGCGATGGACGCCCTGTGCGGCTTCGATCCGCGCGACTGCACCTCGCAGCACTTCACGCCGCATTTCGTCGACGCGCTTTCCCAGGGCGTCGAGGGCATGAAGGTGGGCATCGTTCCCGGATTCATGGATGCGCCTGGTCTGACCGCAGAGGTCAAGGAGAAGGTGAACGAGGCCGCCGCCAAGCTCGAGGCCGCCGGCGCCGAACTCGTCGAGGTCGAGCTTCCCCATGCCGATGCCGCCATCAGCGCGTACTACGTGCTGGGTCCCTGCGAGGCGTTCTCTAATCTGGCCCGCTTCGATTCGGTGCGCTACGGCTATTGCGCCGAAGGCCATAAGGACCTGGGCGGCCAGTACGAAGGCAGCCGTGCCGGCGGTTTCGGCATGGAAGCCAAGCGTCGCATCATGCTGGGCAGCTACCTGCTTTCCGCGGGCGTCTACGAGAAGTATTACTATCCGGCACAGCAGGTCCGTCGTTTGATCACGCAGGATTACGAGCGCGCTTACGAAAGCTGCGACGTCATCCTCATTCCTACGAGCCCGCGCGCCGCGTTCCAGTTCGGCGAAATCGGCGACCCCGTGGAAATGCATCTGTCCGATATCTTCACGGTATCGATCAACATCGCCGGCAACGGCGGCATGAGCGTTCCGTGCGGTCCGGGCAGCGAAACCGGCCTGCCGATCGGCGTCCAGCTGGTCAGCCCTCAGTTCAAAGACGTCAATATGTTCCGTGCGGCCGCCGCGTTGGAGGCCGCCTACGGCCCGGCTCCCGTGGCGCCGGCGTTCCAGGCAGGTGAATAGAGCATGAAAACCCTCGAAGAAGTACTGCAGGATTGGGAGGCCGTGATCGGCCTGGAGGTCCATGCCGAGCTGACCACGCTGAACACGAAGATGTTCTGCGGTTGCAAGCTTGAGTTCGGCGCCGAGCCCAATACGCACACGTGCCCCGTATGCCTGGGCCTGCCGGGAGCCCTGCCCGTGCCGAACAAGGCCGCCATCGAGTCGATCGTACTGGCCGGCCTGGCCACCAACTGCGACATCGAGAAGCATTCCATGTTCTACCGCAAGAACTACATGTACCCCGACATGTCGAAGAACTTCCAGACCACCCAGGGGCCGATCGCGTTTTGCATGCGCGGCCATCTCGACCTGGATGTGGACGGCCCGGGCGCCAAAGAGCGCGCCGATCTGGACGGCCTTGAGCCGGGCGAAAGCCGCGGCAACGTCACCCGTACCGAAGACGGCTATGTGGCGCACGTCGGCATCACGCGTATCCATATGGAAGAGGACGCAGGCAAGATGGTGCATATCGGCGGCGGCGAGGGACGCATCGCCGGCGCCACGCACAGCCTGGTCGATTACAACCGCGCCGGCACCCCGCTGATCGAGCTGGTCACCGAGCCCGAGCTGCGCACGCCCGAAGAGGCGCGCCTGTTCATGCAGAAGCTGCGTCAGGTCTATCTTGCCATCGGCATCTCCGACTGCTCGATGGAAGAAGGCAGCCTGCGCTGCGACGGCAATATCAGCCTGCGCCGCCGCGGCGAGACGAAGTTCGGCACCAAGACCGAGCTGAAGAATATGAACAGCTTCAAGAACCTGCATGACGGCCTCGCGTACGAGATTTGCCGCCAGGCCCAGGTTCTTGAAGAGGGCGGCACGATTTATCAGGAAACGCGTCACTGGGACCCCTCCGCGAAACGCACCATCGTGATGCGCGTCAAAGAGACCGCCGACGACTATCGTCTGTGCCCTGAACCCGACATGGCGCCGTTCGATTTGTCCGATGAGTTCATCGACAACGTGCGTTCGCGCCTTCCCGAGTTGCCCGACCAGAAGGCCAAACGCTTCGAAGCCGAGTTCGGCCTGTCGGCCTATGACGCTCGTCACCTGGTGGAGCATCGCGTGACGTCGACGTTCTTCGAAGCGGCCATGGAGGCCGCCGGCGACGTGAAGCTTGCCAAGCCGCTGGCCAACTTGGTGATCAACGACATCACGGCGCGCATGAATGCCGATGAGTCGTTCGACTTGGAAGCTTCGGCGTTGACTCCCGTCCGTGCGGTCGAACTGGTGAAGCTCACGGCGAGCGACGCTATTTCGTCCAAACAGGCCAAGGAGGTCTTCGCCGCCATCGTCGACGAGGATAAAGATCCCGCGGTCATCGTGGAAGAGCGCGGCATGAAGCAGGTCAGCGACACGGGCGCGATCGAAGCTGTGGTCGACGAGGTCATCGCCGCCCATCCCGACGAGGCCGCTCGCTACAAAGAGGGCGAGACCAAGCTGATCGGCTTCTTCGTCGGCCAGTGCATGAAGCAGATGCGCGGCCAGGGCAACCCGAAGATGATCAATCAGATTCTGGCGAAAAAGCTCGGCTAGTTGAGCCGCTCGCCCGAGTATAAGGATTCCTTTTCGAAGGGTGTCGACTTCGGTCGGCACCCTTTTCTCTTTTCCTAAATCGGGACAGTAGTGAGGGATTGAGGCGTTTGATATGGTGTTTTAACTGGTGTTTTGCATTAATTTAATGCGCGATTCGAATAATCGCCGCTCGTTCCGTCATTAGCTGGTAGCTAATGTTTTACACGAAGCTCTTTTTTATGATGGGTCCGAAAGGGAGGTTGAAAACCTGCGGATTCCCTTGTTGCACCTCGATTGAAGGAGAGACGAATATGAAGAAACCGATCATCGCTTTCGTGACCGCATGCGCGCTGGTATCCTCCATGCCGCTTGTCGCCTGCTCGAGCGAGGGCACGCAGGAGCCCGCGCAGGATGCCTCTGAGCCTGCTGCCGCTACGCCTGCTGAAGAGAAGGCAGCCGAGTCTGATTACACGGTGAGCATCGACGCTTTGAGCCAGACCACTGACTACCAAGGTAAGCCTGCCGTCGTGGTGACGTATACGTGGGCGAACAATTCGGATGAGGCGACGAGCGCTGCCGTCGCCCTCATGGCGAAGGCGTTCCAGAACGGCGTGCAGCTCGAGACGGCCATCGTATCGGGCAATATCGACAATGACGGCTACATGGCCGAGGTCAAGCCTGGCGCGGGGACGACGTACCAGATGGCGTACCTTATCGAGGACCAGTCCGATGTGACTGTCGAGGTTTCCGAACTGATTTCCTTCGACGACACGTTGCTCGCAGAGCAGGTGTTCACCCTTGCTTAGCATCGGCCGATGACGTTGTTTGAGCGCGCTTTGTTCGATGCCTTCGGTCCGTATGCTTGCTCCGGTTCGGAGGCTTCGTTTCTTTTCGTCGGGGGGAGGCGTTTATAATGAATGGCGAAAAACCCCGACGGAAAAGGAGAAGGCGCCGCGTGGAAGAGCCGTTGACCGAAGAGCTGCTTGAAGAGCTGCTCGTATCGCCCGATCCCGCGCAGTTCGCGCGCAAGCATCGCATCGCCGAGAAAGGGCTGTCGGAATATCTCAACGAGCTCCTTGAAAGCAAAGGGCTGGCTCGCATCGATGTTATTCGCGAAGCGGGCCTCAACGAGACATTCGGCTACCAGATCTTCGTCGGGCAACGCAATCCCTCGCGTGACAAAGTGCTCCAAATCGCATTTGCCATGCATCTCGATTTACGCGAAGCCAATAGGCTGTTACGCATCGCCGGCGTGAGCGACCTGTACTGCAAAAACCGCCGCGACGCCATTATCATTTTCTGCCTCGATAGGGGCTATTCGCTGCGCAGAACCGACGAAGAGCTGTATCGTCTTTGCGAGCAGACTCTCTGTCAGCCGACTTAAGTCGATGCATATCGCCATATCCGCCGAATGTGCGACAGCTTCGGCGGGGATGGGAAGACGGGCGTCGAGTCGCCCGTCTCTTTTTTGGTAGCATAGCCCTTATGAAAACCGATGAATTGGAAGAATATCTCGACTCCCTGCAACGCGATGCGCGATATCGCGTCGATGCGGTGCTGAAGGAAGGTTCGTGCGAAACCACCCAACGCGTGATGTTCGTAGACGAGGACGGGTCCGAACGGGGTCCGTACGTACGCAAGTACATCAAGCGCGACTCAGGGATGGGGTCGGCGTATGTACGTATTCGCGAAGCGCAGCGAAACGGATGCCGTTTCCGTTTTATTCCGCGCATCGTCGACTGCTATACGACGGGCGAAGACGACGTCGTGATTATGGAGTATGTGCAGGGAGAGACGCTGCGGGATGCGGTAGCGCGCTGCGGCGCGTCCATGGAGCTTGCGGCCGATGTGTTTCCATGGCTTTGCGACGCGGCTTCCGAATTGCATGAAAGCCTCGATGCCCCCATCATCCATCGTGATCTCAAGCCGTCGAACATCGTGATTTCGAGGGATTCTTTGACGATTATCGATTTAGGAATCGCGCGGCTTTACCGCGATGGCGCCCATAACGATACGCGGCATTTCGGCACACGTGCTTATGCGCCTCCCGAGCAGTTCGGTTTCGGCCAGACTACGGTTCGAAGCGACGTGTATGCGCTCGGCATGCTGCTGTATTTCTGCCTGACGGGGTGCGATCCCGATTCTGGATCTCGTGAAAACGGTTTCCACGACTCCCGTATTCCCGAACCCGTGCGTGCGGTTCTGCTTAAGGCGACGGAGTTCGATCCGTCCCGTCGTTTCGCCGATGCGCGCACGCTGCGCGTCGCATTCTGTCGAGCTGTTGCGACCTGCGGTTTCGGCGGCATCGTATCGGTATCGGCGGATGATACGGGGCGAACCCCGTCTGCTCGCGGGCGAAAACCGCATGCGGGACGGCCTGTTTCGTTGCGCGCCGCCGTTCGCTCTGCGGCCGAACGTATCCCCGTGCCGTTGTGCATCGCGT
Source organism: uncultured Slackia sp. (assembly GCF_959608125.1). Taxonomy (GTDB): domain Bacteria; phylum Actinomycetota; class Coriobacteriia; order Coriobacteriales; family Eggerthellaceae; genus Slackia. The sequence goes on along the minus strand of NZ_CAUHPG010000001.1, from coordinate 105,090 downwards.
GGAACGCATTGGTCACCATCGCCGCAGGAGTGCTGTTCGTCGGATGCGTTTGGGCCGCCTTTTTCCCCAATCAAGCCGATGCGTCGTATCCGTTGTGGTTCAGGGTCGTCGAATATGTGGGTTTCGCCGCGTCGAATGTCGCTTTGGGGGCCTATGTGGTGTTTGACAAACGAAGGCTGTATCGAGCGTATCCGCGTTTGCCGCGCGTTTCCCTTCTGCGCCAGGCGGCGGTTTTCGCGGCGTATTTCTTTTCGAGCTTCGTGGTCGTGGCATTGGTCATGGCCGCCGTTTCCTAAGATGCGGCCCGATGACTTGTCGCCCGAGGGCCTATGCGTGCTTGCGCACATGACTCCTTCGAGCATGAAAAAGGGGCCGCATGAGCGGCCCCCTGAAGAAGCGGCAATCGTCTTCCTAGGCGAAAAACGCGGCGTATACCTGCTGGTCGGTGCCGTCTTTGGGCGTCCACGTTCCATCGACCAAGGAGTATTCGAAGGTGCAATCGGTCGTTTTCGTGGCGGTCTCGTCCATTGCCTGCACCATGATCGAACCGATTTTCTTGTTCATTTCGTCCATGGTCATATCCATCATTTCGCCGCTGGAGGCGAATTCCTCGGAAAGCGCGGTTGCGCGCTCGCCCGCATCGGAGAACGATTTGCAGGTGATGGCGACCGTCGCAGAGGCGTTTTCTCCGCTTTCGTCGACGACGACGTCTTTGATTTCATAGTCGAACCCGGTGAGCATGGACGTCACATAGGCTACGCCGTCGATGCCATACGCCTCGAGGTCGTTGTTGGCGGAAATGTCGGAGGCGAGCTGGTCGATCGATTCTTGGTCGAGATTCTTGATCGCGTCGAATTGCGAAGCGACCTCCGTCTTGATCGCGTCTTCGGGTCCTGGCCCGGAAGAGCATGCCGTCAGCATAAGGCCGCAGGCCAGCGCCGACGCTGCAAGCAGCATCGAGAACAGGCGTTTCGTTTTCATAGATATTCCTCCTCGGTGGATTGATGTCGGCCGCGTTCGACGCGGTTCCTCCCCAGGCGTCATTGTATCGTGCGCGTCGCATAAAGCGAAGCGTGCGCCTGCGGGGAAGGCGCGAAAAAGACGCTCCTTTCCGCATGGAGGGGTAGAATAGGTCTTCTGTTCGCCGACGCGTCCGCGTTTCGCATCGGCGCGTCGTGAAAGGAGCAATGGCATGCAATCCAACAGGCGTCTTAACCCCGCTCATCTCGAACAGGTGAAGCGTCTCGCCGACAACAGTCCGTTTCTCGGCTTGCTTGGCGTGAAGCTCGTCGACCTCGGCGTCGACTATTGCCGAACCGAGGTCATGGTGACGCCCGATCTGCTCAACGCATTCGGCGGCATTCACGGGGGCGCGTATGCGGCCATGATGGACAACGCATCGTATTGGTGCCTGTATTGCGGCATGGATGAAGACACGGGTTTCACGACGATCGATTTGAACGTATCCGACCTGCGTTCGGTGCACGAGGGCCTTATCGTCACCGAAGGGCATGCGATCAAGTACGGAAGCACTCTGTGCCTGAGCGAGGCCGTCGTCAAGGACGAGCAGGGACGCATTCTGGCCCACGCCACTTCGAAATTCCTGGTGTCGCCGCGAATCCAGACTATTTCGATGGCCGCGCGCAGGGCGGGAATCGACTCGCTTCCGCCGAAGTTCATCGGCTAACATCGACCGGTTCCCGTTCGTCGTCATCGACGTCTGTGCGCATTTCCCGCACGCCGCCGCCGAAGGCCGCACGAACGGGTATCATACGCAGAATCACTATCCGTTTTGAAAGGACGCTCAATGAGCAACGAAGGCAAGAAGGTCAAGGCCCACTATCGCGGCACGCTGGCCGACGGCACCCAGTTCGATTCCAGCTACGATCGCGGCGAGCCGCTCGAGTTCACCTGCTGCGCGGGCCAGATGATCCCCGGCTTCGACGCCGCCGTGAAGGACATGGCCCTCGGAGAGAAGAAAACCGTCACCATTCCCGCGAAGGATGCCTACGGCGAGTACAATCCTCAGGCCGTTCAGACCGTTCCGGTTTCCCAGATTCCGAATGCGGCTCAGCTGCCTGTGGGCCAGACCGTGTATTTCCAGGGTCCCATGGGCCCCTTCCCCGCGAAGGTCGTTTCCGTCGATGCGGAAAACGCCGTGTTCGACATGAATCACGAGCTTGCGGGCAAAGACCTCACGTTCGAAATCGAACTGGTTGAAATCGCCGAATAACGTTAGCAAAACTTCAGCCGAGCGACGGTTCGGAATAGACGGGGCGGATCCTTCGCGGATTCGCCCCGTTTTTTTCTGCGACGGATCCGGTTTCGCGAGGGCGTGCGTCAGTCTTCGTCGCGACGGAGGTTCAGATAGTCCATCAGCTCGCTTCGTTTGTGCACCTGCATCTTGCGATAGATATGCTGTATGTGGGTCTGCACGGTATAGGGCGACACGACGAGCTTTTTCGCCACGGCGTCGACGGCGTGGCCGCGTGCGATGAGCTTGAGAATCTCCGTTTCGCGGGGCGAAAGTCCGAAGTCCTGAGCGGCCGATTCGCAGACCTTTTCGGTGTCGTCGGCCTGAGGCGCGTCGCTTGTCAAGAATGCGATGGTCCGTTCCTGGTGAAGGATGGCGATGAGGAGGAAGGCGAGCACGCAGACGAAGGCGAGGCAGACCGTCGAGACCAAGCCGATCCCGTCCTGCCAGGTTTCGCGCAATGCGATGCCGCATCCGTCGCCGAGCGCCGTGCTGAGACGCGGCAAGCCCATGGCGAGCGCGAACGAGAGCGCCGAGGCGAGATAGCCCTTCGAGGCGAGCGTGCCGAAAAAGGCCATGAGAAGCACCTCGAGCATCATGCACGTTCCGATGCAGATGGCGAAGGCGGCAAGCGAACAGAGCGCCGCTCCTTGAACGGAGAGGCAAAGCGCGACGATGCCGAATGCGACGAGGAAGGGAATCAGCGCGTAGACATCGGCTCGTTTGCTGCGCGATGCGGCTGCAAGAAGCGCCGATCCGATGATGATGATGCCGACGGCCGTATTCCAGGGCAAGAGCGTGCCGTCTTGGCCTATTCCGCGAAGTTCGTGGGGAGTGATGCCGCATACGAACGAAAGCATGAATTCGAGAAGCACGGTCGTAACGCAGAGCGTCTTGACGCAGCGCATCATGGAGGCCCTGCTTTCCCGAGGCAGGGGCACGGGCGCTTCTTTCCCCTCCACTTCCTTTTCGTTGCGTCGATAGACGGCGAACGATGCGAGCGGAAGCAGCGCCGTTATGGTCGCGGAGACGAAGGACGGCGTGAAGAAGGTCGACAGCATGGATGCGAACAACGCTCCGGCGAACGACAGCTCCACCGTTTTCATGGAGAATGAGGCGCGAATGGCGGTGTATCGCTCGGCCCAGGCGAGGATGAGCACTGCGTTCGAAATGCCGAACGCCACGCCCGAAACGAGGCATAGCGGGCCGGGGTCGGGGCATGCCGGGGCCGCGAAGCAGAAGATAAGCGTGGTTGCGGCCATGACGACGGCTGCTGCTGCCGCCGTTTTTCCCATGGCGAATTTCATACGGCCGGCCAGGGCGGCTCCTGCGAGAGCGAATACGCCCGTGCAGGCGAGCGTGACGAGCCACGTTTTCGTCACCTGGTCCGAAAGAAGGCCCAAAGAAGCGGTCGAGCTGGGAACGAACCAGAGGCAGTAATGCCACGCAAGAAGCAGCGACACGCCGAGATACGGCATGTCGGGAATGCGGGCCGCTTTGGCCGCGAGGGCGTGTTCGGAAAGCTTCATGGCTACCCTCCTGGTCGTCGATCCGTGTGGCGATTCGAAATCCTATCGCCGCGTACCTTCGCTCCGGGTCGACGCGGCAGTGCTGCGCGATTTTAGCAAAAGGCCTTACCAGAGGCATCATTAATAAATCATTATGTATGCATGAGTACCTCTATCGCGTCCTTTTCCCGGTCGATTAATGAAGGTTTGAGGATGCATTCGCGATGGAGGGTTCCCATGATGAATGCATGTTTCGCATCCGCGACGAAGCAGAGAGTCCGGGGAGGATGCGAGACGATGCATGTTTCAAGGGAAAGGGGATTTCCATGACGAATTCGATCGCGGCAGGGGAGAAGAAATACACCGACCTGTCGAAAGCGCGTCGATGGCTCCTGCTGATTCTCGTCAGTATGGGGTCGTCGGTTCTGTACGGTCCGATTTACCTGAAGATGGTGTTCTACGACCCGCTGATGCAGGCGCTCGGTTGTACCAACGAGCAGCTCGGCACGCTCGTGACCGTTTACGGCATCGCCGCGCTCGTCTTCTACCTGCCGTCCGGCATCATCGCCGACAAAGTGCGCGTGCGCACGCTTTCCTGGATAGGATATGCGGGCGTGGCTGCTTTGACGCTGGTGTACGCGCTCATGCCTTCGTATACGGTCCTGATGGGAGTGTTCGTGGGTTACGCCGTGTTCTCCATCCTCATCTGGTGGGGCACGCGCTATAAGCTCGTCCGACTGATCTGCAGCGAAGAGGAATATCCCCAGAAGATCGGCATGTCCTACGGCATTTACGGCGCGGTCGGCCTGGTTTTGAGCTTGATCCAGACGGCGATCGTGTCGAGCATCATCGATGCGACCCAGGCCGTGCAGGTGGTCTTGATCGTATCCGCCGTGGTCATCGCTGCATGCGGCGTGGCATCGTTTATCTTCATTCCGAAGTTCGAGGGCGAAATCAAGCGCGATTCCAAGAGCGCGTTCAGCCTGCATGAGGCCGCCGAGGCATTGAAGAATCCCGGCGTGTGGTGCGCCGCGCTGACGATGTTCTTCATCTACTTCGTCTATATCGGAACCACGTTCACTACGCCGTTCATGACCGCTTGCCTGGCCGCGCCCGTGGCCGTCGTGAGCCTGATCGGCACCATCCGCTCCTTCGGCGTGTCCATCATTTCCGCCCCGGTGTTCGGCTGGTTCTCGAAGATCGCGAAATCGCCGTCGAAGGTCATCCTCGTCGGCACGCTCGGCGCAATCGCGTGTCTGGTCGCGCTGATCGTCATGCCGCGCACGCCGTCGATGATCATCGTGGTCGCCGTCCTGGTCTGCCTGATGGCCTTCGTCACCAATGGTCTGTACGGCATTTCTTCCGGCCAGCTCGCCGAAACCCACATTCCGCCGCATCTGTTCGGCGCGGGCGTCGGACTCGTTTCGGTTATCGGTCTTCTGCCCGACGCGTTCATCCATACGTGGTTCGGCTCCATGATCGATGCTCAGGGCGCGGACGCGTTCAACACCATCTTCATGATCATGATCGCATGCTGCGTCCTCATCATGGTGTTCGCGTTCTTGACCATACGCGTCTCCAGGCGCAACGAGCGTAAGAACGCAGGCTCCGAAGAGAATCGATAAGAAGCGTCGCTTGCGTCGTCCGGGCCTTCGGGTGCCGTTTCGAAAACGATATCCGAAGGCCGCTTTCGACGCGCTTCGCTCGTAGCATCATAGAAAACGACGGGTTTTCGATCGAAGGAAAGGAAAACGCATCATGGAGAATAAGCTCGACGTCATGAAGCTGATGAACGACCAGATGAAAGCCGTGGTCGAAAAGCAGAACGAATTGGTCGAGAATGCATTCGACACGTCGGTCGGCCTCGAGAAGACGCGCGAGAACTACATCAAGGAGCGCGTGTTCTGGAACGAGGGGGGACCCTCTATGGCCAAGACCGAGGAAATCGTCGTCGAAGGGCCGATGGGTCCGTTCTCGGTCCGCCTGTACTATCCCGTCGAGGCCGATGTCTTGCCTGTCGTCGAATTCATCCACGGAGGCGGTTTCATCCTGGGCAATATCGACACCCACGATCGCGCGTGCCGCGTTTTGGCCGAGAAGACCGGAGCTTGCGTGGCAAGCGTCGACTACCACCTGTCGCCCGAATCCAAGTTCCCCACCAATATCGAAGAATGCGCCCTTGTAGCGCAGTATCTGCATGAGCACGGGGCGGAGCTGGGCATCGACGGCGACGACATCGCCCTCGCGGGCGACTCCGGCGGCGCCTTCCTGAGCCTCTCGTCCAATCTTTGGCTGCGCGACGAAGAAGGGGACAATTCCTTCATCAGCTGCCTCATGCTGTACTATGGCGCCTTCGGCCTGACCGATTCGATATCTTTCCGCCTGTTCGGCAACGAAATCGACGGTATGCGCCGCGAAGACTACATGTTCTATATGGGGTTGTATCTCGACGATATGGAAAACCAGCTGAAGAGTCCGTATTTCGACATGCTGAGCAATGACCTGAAAACCTCGATGCCGCCGTGTTATGTGGCAGCGGCGGGGCTCGATCCCCTGCGCGACGACAGCGCCTGCTTGGCCGCCATTCTCGAGAACAACGGCGTGAAATACCGCCATGAGGTTTTCGACGGCGTGCTGCACGCCTTCATCCATCATACGCGCATGCTCGACGCGGCGAACGAATGCATCGAGCACAGCGCCGAATTCTGGAAGGCCCGTCGCGCGTAAGGAGGCTTGCCATGTATGATTTCGAGACCTTGGTCGACCGTCGCGGTACCGGCGCGTCGAAGTGGGTGAACGTAAAGGCCGAAGGGGAGCTCGAGGATGTCGTCCCGCTTTCCGTCGCCGACATGGAGTTCGTGGCGCCTCCTGCGGTGCGCCGCGCGCTTCGCGACGTGGTCGATCGCGGAGTTTTCGGATACCAGAATGCCGACGAGCCTTATTTCGAGGCATGCCGCGACTGGTATGCCCGCCGCCAGGGATGGGTCGCCGAGCAGGATTGGCTCGTTCCCGCCCAAGGCGTAGTGCAGGCTCTTTGCGCTGCGATCATGGTCTTCGTGCGCGAAGGCGAGGGCGTGATCATACAGGAGCCGGTGTATTACCCGTTCCGCGCAGGCATCGAAGCGCACGGTCGCCGCGTGGTGAACAACCCGCTGGTCGAAGGCCTCGACTCGGACGGGCGGCTCGCTTACTCCATCGATTTCGAAGGCCTCGAGGCCGCAGCGTCGGGAGAAGACGTGCGCATGATGCTGTTCTGCAATCCCCATAATCCCGTGGGGCGCGTATGGACTTCCGAAGAGGTGCGCCGGGTGGCCGAAATCTGCAAGAGGCATGATGTGATCTTGGTTTCGGACGAGATACACGGCGATTTGATCATGGGCGATCGCCCGCTCACCAGCGTCATGACGCTTTCCGATGAGCTTCGCGGCAACGCCATCGTCTGCACGGCCCCTTCCAAGACCTTCAATCAGGCGGGTCTTATGAATTCGAACATCTGGATTTGCGACGAGAAATTGCGCAGGACGTTCAACGAGAAGATGGCCTGCGTCGTCATCAACGGGCCGAGCAACTTCGCCCGCGCAGCCCTGATGGCGGCATACGGGGAGTGCGAGGACTGGCTCGATGAGCTTATCGTCTACATCCGCGGCAACGACGCTTATGTCAAAACTCGTTTGGGGGAGGCATTCCCCGAAATGAACTGGTCGCCTCTGGAAGGGACTTATCTGTCCTGGACCGATTGGCGCGCCTACTTCGACGACGCCGATTCCCTCGAGCGTTTCGCGCAGGACGAAGCGAGGATCGCATTCGACGAAGGCAAGATCTTCGGCTGCGGCGGCGCCGGCTTCGAGAGGTGGAATCTGGCGTGTCCGCGCAGGGTCCTCGAAAGGGCATGCGACCGTTTCATAGAAGCGGCCGCTCGCGACCCGCGTTTCGCATAGCGCTTTTCATGGCGGCGGCCGCTCGGAGCGGCCGCCTTTTTTCCTTGCGCGTCCGCGCGGGGCCGCGCGAAGGCTTTTTCGCTCAAGACGTGCGCACTTCGCTTTCTTCGTGGTATTATCGCCCCATTCGTTCATTCGAATCCCATCGCTACATTCTGATATCGCGTGCGACCGCAGCGTCGCGTTTCCCTACGTGTCATATGCCCTCTGCGGAACGAGGGCGATTCCTGTTTAGAGGAGGAAAAGTGAAGTTCTTTCTGGATACCGCCGATCTGGACGAAATCAAAGAGGCGGCTAGCTGGGGCGCCCTTGCCGGCGTGACCACCAATCCCACGCTCTATTCGCGCATCGGCGGCAAGCTCGACGATTTCCACAACCATATCGCTCGCATCTGCGAGATCGTCGACGGTCCGGTGAGCGCCGAGAGCGTCGCCATGACCCGCGATGAGATTATCCGCGACGGCCGCGAGCTGGCCAAGATCGCGCCGAATGTCGTCGTGAAGATCCCGACGATGGTCGAGGGCCTCGCTGCATGCCGCGCCCTGGCCGACGAGGGCATCCGCGTGAACATGACGTTGTGCTTCTCCGTGCCCCAGGCCATCCTCGCCGCCCGCGCCGGCGCCCGCTATATCTCTCCGTTCGTCGGTCGTTTCGACGACATCTCCGAAGACGGTCTGTCCCAGCTCGGCGACGTCGTGACCGCCATCGGCAACTACGACTATTCCGAAAACACGGTCAACGGCGAGCAGGTCGAGATCATCGCCGCTTCTATCCGCAGCGCCAATCATGTCACGCAGTCCGCTCTGATGGGCGCGGACATCGCCACCGTGCCGTTCGGCGTGCTGAAGAAAATGGTTCAGCATCCCCTGACCGACCGCGGCCTCGAGTCGTTCCTCAAGGACTGGGAAAAGGTTGCTAACGCATGATCTCCGACGAAATAACACCGCCGGAGGCCCCTGTCGCGCAGCAGGCTCCTTTGTTCGAGGAGCCTGCCGCGGCAGCCGCGCCCGCGCCTGCGAAAAGGCGCCCGGGCCGTCCGCGTAAGAACCCCGTCGAGCCGCAGGCCGATTCCGACTCCCGCGCTACAGACGGATCCGACGAATCTGCAGCATCGGGCGAAGCGCCCGAGAAGCCCGCGCCGCGCCGTCGTACGCGCCGCGCCGCCCAGGATGCCGATGCTGCATCCGAGGCGAAACCCAAGGCCAAGCCCGCACGTGCGACGAAGCGGGCATCTTCTCGCAAAACGGCCGCCGCTCCCGCCGAAACAGCCCCTGCCGCTTCCGCAGCGCCCGAGGCGCTCGAGTCGCAGGCCGATTCCGCGCAGCGCACGGTCGAACCCGACGAGGCCGCGACGCCGAAGCGCGCCGCAGCCCCCGTGAACCCGCGTCGTCGACGCACGTCGAAGCCGACGGTCGACCAGACCGCATCCGAGGGAAGCGCCGCGGAGAAGACTTCCGCCGTCGCAGGCTCCGATTCCGCCCGGAGCGCCGTATCCGACCAATCCGAATCCGCGAAACCCGTTCGAACCGAAGAAAAGCCGGTCGTACGCAAGCGACCCGGTCGTTCCACTATGCTGCGTGCTGCGGTGGAGGCTTCGCGCATCGAAGAGGCCCGTGCCGCCGACGAGCGCGCCGCCGAGCCTGCATCCGTCGTTTCCGACGACGATGCCGCTCAGGAAAAGCCTGCGCGTCGCCGTCCCGGACGCCCCGCGAAGGCCAAGCCTGCCGAGCAGGAGGAGAAATCCCAAGAAAGCGCCGTCGAGCCCGAGCGCCAGGACGCGCCCGAGGCTCAAGAAGTTCAGGCGCGGCAGGCAAACGAGCATCGCGACCAGGAAGGCGAGGCTTCTGAAGGCAAGAGGGCGAAGCGCGAGAAGCAGGACCGCTACGAATCCAAGCAGCGTGAGCGTCGTCAGGCGCAAAACGAGCGCAACGACCGCGGCGAGCGCCGTCAGGACCGTCAAGGCAAGCAGAACGGCGAGCGCCGTCAGGACCGTCAGAATCAGAACCGCGACCGAAACGACCGTTATGATCGTAACGACCGCAACGCCGACCGCAACGATCATCGCAGGCAGCGTCGCGGTCATGACCGCGAGCCTGTCATGCCCAAAACCACGATGGAGGATCTGGCAAAGCTCAAGGTGGCCGAATTGCGCGAAAAGGCTGCCGAGCTCGAGCTTGATGTCGCAGGCCTGAAGAAGGCGGAGCTCGTCGAGAAGGTCTTCGAGGCGTCCGTACGCGCCGAGGGCTTTATCGAGGTCGAAGGCGTGCTCGACATCATGCCCGATGGCTATGGATTCCTTCGCACGAAGGGCTATCTGCCCAGCGAGAACGACGTGTATGTGGGCCTTTCCACCATCCGTCGCAACGGTCTTCGTAAAGGCGATTACGTCAAAGGCCAGACGCGTCCTGCGCGTCCGAACGAGAAATACGCTGCGCTGCACCAGGTCGGTTTCGTCAACGGCGATTCGGCCGACGCTCAGGCGCCGCGCGTGAAGTTCGGCGATCTGACCCCGGTGTTCCCGGATGAATGCCTGACCATGGAGCATGGCAAGTCGACCATCACGGCGCGCGTCATCGACTTGGTCTCGCCGATCGGCAAGGGCCAGCGCGGCCTGATCGTCAGTCCTCCGAAGGCCGGCAAGACCACGGTTCTCAAAGATATCGCGGCCGCGATCACGGCGAACAACCCCGAGGTGCACTTGATGTGCCTGCTTGTCGACGAACGACCCGAAGAGGTCACCGACATGCAGCGCTCCATCAAGGGCGAGGTGATCGCCTCGACCTTCGATATGCCTACCGAAAACCACATCGCAGTGTCCGAGCTGGTGATCGAGCGCGCGAAGCGCCTGGTGGAACGCGGTGAAGACGTCGTAGTGCTGCTCGACAGCCTGACGCGCCTTGCACGCGCCTACAACCTCGCCCAGCCCGCGAGCGGACGAATCCTGTCGGGCGGCGTCGATTCCACGGCCCTTTATCCGCCGAAGCGCTTTCTGGGTGCGGCGCGCAACATCGAAGGCGGCGGCAGCCTCACCATCCTGGCTTCTGCCCTGATCGAGACGGGTTCGAAGATGGACGAGGTCATCTTCGAGGAATTCAAGGGCACGGGCAATATGGAGCTCAAGCTCGACCGATCGCTTGCCGACCGTCGCGTTTTCCCCGCCATCGACCCGGTGGCGTCGGGCACGCGTCGCGAGGACCTGCTGCTCGATCCCCAGGAGGCCCCGCTCATCTGGGCGGTGCGCCGCATCCTGTCGAACATGAACAGCACCGAACGTGCGATGGATATGCTGATCAAGTCTCTGAAGCAGACCAACGACAACAACGAGTTCCTTCTTCGCACGGCGAAGAAGGCGCAGGGCAATCGCGATTCGGAGAACATCGAGTTCTAACGACGCGTGAAAATGCCGATCCGCATGTCTGCGCGGCCTATCCCGTGCAGACCGGGCCGTCCCGGGGTTCGCCCTCGGGGCGGCTTTTTCATGCCGTGGCGTTCGTCGGCTACGGCCTGCCGTCGCCTTCATGCGAAAGCGCGTTTCGCCGCCGGTTTCGCTTCGATGTTCGTTTTCCGTATCTTTTCTGCCCCGATCGCTTGGAAGTGTGGCGCGAATGGGACGGAATCGAACCGCCCGCTTTTTTGCGGCGTTATGATGGGATGGTTCTTCGATACGAAAGAGGGCTGCCGTCCGCCGGAGCGTGCCCGACAGCCCCTTTTCGCGCGCATTCTAGGGGGCGGCATGTTGATAAGGAATGGAAAAAGCTGGGTTTACGCGATATTCGGCGTCGTGGTCCTGGGATCGGCTTTGGGCAATCTCTCGCAAACGGGCCTCAATGCCATGCTCGTCACGGTGTGCGCGGAGTTCGGAATCTCAACGGGCCTGGGCCAGTCCCTTACCACGGCGTACATGTTCGTCCTCGGCGCGGTGGTTCCCCTTTCGGCATATTTCATGGGACGCTTTCGCTTGAAGGACCTTTCCGCAGGTTCGGTCGCGTTGTTCGCGGCGGGGTCTGTGGTATGCGCATGCGCCGGGGGATTCGTGTCGCTGTTCGTCGGCCGCGTGATGCAGGCCGCTGCGGCCGGCATGTTGTTGCCCGTGCTGCAGACTGTCGCGATGACGCATTTCCCCGACGGGCGCAAGGCCACGGCGATGGGGATCGCCGGCGTGGCGATGGGGTTCGCGCCGAATATCGGCCCTACGATCGGCGGCGCAATGGTCGATTCGACGGGGTGGCGAAGCTTTTTCGTGCTGCTATCCGTGCTCTCGTGCGCTGTTCTGCTGTTCTGCCTGCTGTTCATCGAACGCCGCGACGACGCCTCGCGTCGCACGCCTCTCGATTTTCTTTCGTTCGTCCTTTCCACGGTGGCATTCGGCGGCATGCTCGTCGGCTGTTCCGAGGCGTCTTCGGTGCCGTTTTCCCATCCTTTCGTATGGGCTCCGATTCTGGTGGGCGCATCGGCTCTCGTGTGGTTCGTCATACGGCAGCGCCGCATTGCCGACCCTTTGATCGATATGGGGATTTTCGCCGACGCGGGTTTTCGCGCGGGTTTCGTCGCGCAGTGCCTGCTGTTCGCATCGTTTATGGGGATCACGCTCTTGGTGCCGTTGTATATCGAGAATCTGTGCGGCGGAACGCCCATGGAGGCGGGCATGGTGCTTTTGCCCGGCACGGTGGCGGCGCTCATCGTCAATCCCTTGGCAGGTCTTCTGACGGATAAAGCGGGCATACGTCCCGTTGCGCTGGTTTCCGGCGTGCTTTTGAGCGTTGGCGCGCTTTCGATGGTGCTGTGCGACGAAACCACGCCGTTGTGGCTGGTGTGCGTGATGCAGGGCGTGCGCGCGTTAGGCGTTTCCGGTTTGGTGGGACCGCTCAGTTCATGGAGCTTGAAGGGCCTTGCCGGCAAGCGCATCGCCGATGGCAGTGCGTTCGCCACGGCGGTGCGTCAGACCTGTGCGTCTATCGGCACGGCCATGATGGTGTTTTGCGTGGAAGGGGCGGCGCTCGCGGGAAGCGCCGGGTTCCATGCGGCGTTCGGGCTTTCCGCCGCGTTCGCGGTAGGCGCGTTCATCTGCATCGCGATTCGTATCCGCTAGGAATCGCCCCGACGGTGTCCGCCGCCTTCGCGTATCGTCCGCATCGGCCGCCTCTGAACGACGTCTGTGCTCTTTGGTATGCTTTTGCCTGCGATGCGGCGAGTCGTGTCGTCTCGTCAGGATGCGGCGATGGGCCGCTTATGCAGGAAAGGGGATCGCTGTGATCAAGGAGTTCAAAGAATTCATCATGCGCGGAAATGTGCTCGACCTCGCCGTCGGCGTCGTGATCGGCGGCGCGTTCACGGCGATCGTTACGGGAATGGTCGACGGTTTGATCACGCCGCTCATCGGCATGGTGGTCGGTCTTCTGTCGGGCGGGGGAGACCTCGCGGGCATGCTGTCGGTCCTCGATGTGACGGTCGCAGGGTCGACGTTCAAGTTCGGCGCCGTGATCAGCTCGGTCATCACGTTCCTCATCACGGGCTTCGTGCTGTTCATCGTGGTGAAGGCCGCCAATGGGGCCCGCGCTCGCGCCGAGGCGCTGTCCAGGAAGGAGACCGAAGAAGAGGCCGCCGCGCCCGAGCCTTCCGCGGAGGATTATCTGCGCGAGATCCGCGATTTGCTCGCCGCGAAGCAGCAGGCTTAGGAGTCGGGTCTCGCCGCCGGCGTTCGGATATACGAAAATGCCCGCTCGAGCATCGGCTCGAAGCGGGCGTTTCTCATGCGTGCGGCTGAATTCGCGCTAGGCGCGCGCAAGACCCGCCTCGCGCGCGGCGGCGGCTACGGCCTGCGCCACGGCGGGCACGACGCGGCGGTCGAATGCGTCGGGGATGATGTAATCGGCACGGCGATGCTCGTCGTCGACCAGGTCGGCGATGGCATGTGCGGCAGCCACCATCATGTCATCGTCGATGTCGTGGGCGCGTACGTCGAGCGCTCCGCGGAAGATGCCGGGGAAGGCCAGAACGTTGTTGATCTGGTTGGGGAAGTCGGAGCGGCCGGTGGCGGCGACGGCGGCGCCCGCCGCGATGGCCTCGTCGGGCATGATTTCGGGCACGGGGTTCGCCATGGCGAAGACGATCGGGTCGTCGGCCATGAGGCGCACCATGTCCCGCGACATGACGCGCGGCGCCGAGACGCCGATGAAAGCGTCCGCGCCTTCGAGTGCGTCGGAAAGCGCGCCGGTCAGGCGACGCGGGTTGGTGAGCGCGGCGATGTCGGCATGTGCGGCGTTAAGCGACGGATCGCCTTCGCATAGGATGCCGTCGATGTCGCACATCACGATATCGCGCACGCCCAGGCGCAGCAGCAGTTTCGCGATCGAGATGCCCGCGGCGCCCGCGCCCGAGAACACCACGCGGGTGTCTTCGAAAGAACGGCCGGTGAGCTTGCAGGCGTTGATCAGTGCGGCGCTGGTGACCACGGCCGTGCCGTGCTGGTCGTCGTGGAACACCGGGATGTCGCAGCACTCCTTGAGCTTCGCCTCGATTTCGAAGCAGCGCGGCGCGGCGATGTCTTCCAGGTTGATGCCGCCGAAGCTGCCGGCGAGAAGCGAAACGGTGCGTACGATTTCGTCGACGTCCTGCGTGCGCACGCACAGGGGGAACGCGTCCACGTCGGCGAACTCCTTGAACAGGGCGCACTTGCCCTCCATGACCGGCATGCCGGCTTCGGGGCCGATGTTGCCCAGGCCGAGCACGGCGCTGCCGTCGGTGACCACGGCCACCAGGTTGCCGCGTCGCGTGTAGGTGTAGGACAGGTCGACGTCGTCGGCGATGGCAAGGCACGGCTCCGCGACGCCCGGGGTGTAGGCCACGGCGAGGTCGGCGGCGTTTTCGATGGAAGCGCGGCTGACCACCTCGATCTTGCCGTGCCAGTTCTCGTGCGCTTCGAGCGCGTGTTGCTTGGTGTCCATGGCGTGCCTTTCTCGCACGGGGCGCCGCCCGCATGCGCGGTCGTTCGTCGGCTGACGCGGCGGCGGGTCCGCGGCCGCGAGCCGTGCTTGTCTCGTGTTCGCCCGTGCGCACGAACGCCCGGGCATACGAAACGCCCGCACATCGGCGGGCGTTTCGGCGGTTCGGTCGGTCTAGAGGCTGTCGACGTAGGCGACGAGCTCGTCGATGGTGGTAAGGCCCTCGGGCTCGCCGAAGTCGATGTCGCAGCGGTCCTCGAGCTCGCAGACCAGTTCGACCATGTCGAGGGAGTCGACGTTGAGCGACTCGAAGGTGGACTCGCCCGTCACGTCGGCGGGATCGATGTCGAGCTTTTCGTTCAGGATGTCTTTGATGGTATCGATGGTGGCCATGGCCGTCCTTTCGTCGGTCGCGCGAAGCGCGTTTCGCCCGCATGCGGATGGGGCGCCTGCGATACGAGCGCCCGCGTCTGCGCAGGCCCTCGTCGATATCGGTATTCTAGTGCATTTGGACGACGGCGTGCGCCGCGCCGCGCCGCCTGCATGAATGCTGCGCGATCGGCGAATCTCCATAAACGATCCTTCCATCGGTATAACCGTGTGTGATAGAATACCAAGGCTGTCTAGTCTTGGTCGGAAACCAAGGCGCCTGAAAAGGAGAAACCAACATGAAGCAGGGTATCCATCCCGAATACATGGACTGCACCGTCAAGTGCACCTGCGGTAACACCTTCGTTACCCGCTCCACCAAGCCCGAGCTGAAGATCGACATCTGCAACGCATGTCATCCGTTCTTCACCGGCACCCAGAAGCTGATCGACACCGGCGGACGCGTCCAGCGCTTCGCTGACAAGTTCGGTTCCGCTTCCGCCGCCGTCGCCGAGCGCGAGGCCGCCAAGAAGGCCGCCAAGGCTGCCGCCGCTGCCGAGCTCGAGGCCAAGAAGAAGGCCGAGCGCGAGGCCAAGGCCGCCGAGAAGGCCGCCCGTGCTGCCGAGTATGCCAAGAAGGCCGAGGCCGCTGCCGCCAAGGCTGCTGCCGAAGAGGCTGCCGCTCCTGCTGAAGAGGCCGTCGAGGCCGCCGAGGCTCCCGCGGAGGAGAATGCTGCCGAGTAACGGCGCATACATCGCGTGAATGCAAAGCCCGTCTCGTAAGAGACGGGCTTTTTGCTTTTCGGGATGGATTCGCGATGCACAGAGGCCGTCGGCCTATGCGTCGCTCCGTGCGGCGGCCAGCTTGGCGACGATCTTGCGATAGATGCGGTCGCGCATCCACGGCTCGGTCGATCGCTTCAGTGCTTCATCCATCGGCATCCAAGCCACGGCGCTGTTTTCGCCTGGCGCGCAGCGCAGCGGTTCGGCCGGGTCGGCGACGGCCAGATAGGTCACGTTGAGGTGCAGATGCGAGCTCACGTAGACGCCGAGTTTCTCGTGGCCGTCCACGGTGAGCGTCTCCAGCGAAAGGATGTCGCTTCCGCAGCAGGGCACGAGCCGTGCGCCTGCGACGCCCGTTTCTTCCTCGAGTTCGCGCAGGGCCACGGAGGCGAGGTCGTGTTCGCCATCGGCATGGCCGCCGATCCACGACCAGGAATCGTAGATGTCGTGATAGACGAAAAGCGTTTGCTCCATGGCCGCATCGACGGTCCAGACCGAGCAGGTCATATGCGCCTGGGCGCTGCGATCGAAGCAAGCTTCGTCGCTTTCGAGGACGGCCAAGATGGTGCGCTTGTCCACCGCCTCCTGCTCGTTGAACGGCGTGTACGTCTCGATGTCTTCGTAGATTTCCACTTAGCGGTCCTTTTTCGAGATGAGCAGCAGGATGCCGCCGAACAGCGATACGAAGATGAGCGTGCATACGCCGAAGGCCGTGGTGTTCGGGCGCGTGCCTTTGTAGATGCGCCACGACGTGATGCACATGGGAATCATCCATGCCAAGGGAATGATGAGGATGGCCGACACGGCCAGGGAGACCATGTTCAGGATGAAGGCGACCATGCGCAGCGTGCGGTCGAAGTCGCTCATCGGGTAGGCGGCGGGGTAGGGTGAAGGCGCCTGCTGATAGGGCTGCTGCTGATACGCTGTCTGTTGACGATAGGCTTGCTGCTCGTAAGGGTTTTGCTGCGGTGCGGGGGCGTAGGGAATCTCCTGTGCCGGTCGGGCGGGCTGCTGCCGATACGCCGCTTCGGGTTGCGCCTGCGAGGGCTGTTGCGAAACCGGTTCGGATTGCGGCGCCGCGGGTTGCGAGGGCACGGGTTCCGGATGTTCGGGCGCTTCTTGAGGCGCGTTCTGCTGCTTGGTCGGGTCGGTGGGCTGCTGCACGGTCGGTCCTTCCGTCGAATGGGATGGCGGTCTTTCCTGCATCATACAATGTCGCGCTCGGCCCGTCGCGTTCCTTTGCCGGCGTGTTTCTTTTCCGCGCCGCGCCGCCTGATCATCGCGCTTTTTCGATGCAGTCCGTACCGACTGTTCGATTCGCTTCGTGACGCGCGGGCACTTGCGATATAATCGCGGTCTGTATCGTTTTATGATACGAAATGCGTCGACGAAGACAGCGGTGCGCAGGCGTAGCCGTCAGAGAAGGGCTCCTAGGCTGGAAGAGCCCGGCGAAGCGCTCACCGATTCCCTTCCGAGCAGCAAGGCTGAACGCGGGGTGCGCGGTCTTGCGGCATCGCACGGCATGGGCCGCCCGATGCCGCGCGACGGCACGGATGCTCAGTAGGCGTTGCCGGGTGCTCCCGTTATAGAGCGAACGAGTGGGCGGCAGCCCGCGCGCGGGATCGTTTTCCTTCCGACGTGCCCGATCGGGGCGCACGGGAAATCGATCGCGGCGCCGTGCGGCCGTCAACCAAGGTGGTACCGCGAAAGCCTTCTTTCGTCCTTGGACGCGCATCATCGATGCGCCGGGATGAAAGAAGGCTTTTTTTCGTTGTCGGCCTCCATGCGCCGGCGACGATGCATATGAACCCCGGGCAAAGGCCCGTTCGAAGGAAAGGCGAAGGTGACATGGCGATAATCGACGAACTTATCGATTTGAAGGCCGCGACGCTCGAGCGGATCGCGCAGGCCGGCGACACGGCCGCGCTCGAGAGCGTGCGCGTCGGCGTGCTGGGCAAGAAGGGCACGCTGACGGGCTATCTGCGCGGCATGGGACAGCTCGCTCCCGAGGATCGCGCCACGGTGGGCAAGACCGCCAACGAGGTGCGCAACGCCGTCGAGGCGGCGCTCGAGGCCCGCAAAGCCGAGCTCTCGCAGGCCGAGCTTCTGGCGAAGATGGACGCCGAGGCCGTCGACATCACGCTTCCCGGCCGCGTGCAGCAGATGGGCACGCGCCATCTGATCAGCGGCATCATCGATGAAATCTCCGACATCTTCTTGGGCATGGGCTATTCGGTGGCCCAGGGTCCCGAGGTCGAGACCGACTACTACAACTTCCAGGCGCTCAACGCTCCCGAAGACCATCCGTCCCGCGGCATGCAGGACACCTTCTACATGGTCGACCGCTCGGGCGACCACGCGGCGGTCCGCGGCGAGTCGAAGGTCCTGCTGCGCACCCAGACGTCCGGCGTGCAGGTGCACACCATGGAAGAGCAGAAACCGCCGATCTACATCATCGCGCCCGGCAAGGTGTATCGCCGCGACGTGGCCGACCCCAGCCACCTTCCTCAGTTCCATCAGGTGGAGGGCCTGGTCGTCGATGAGGGCATCACCTTCGGCGACCTGAAGGGCACGCTCGAGTACTTCTGCAAGCAGATGTTCGGCGAGGACCGCAAGACGCGTTTCCGCGCGCATTACTTCCCGTTCACCGAGCCTTCCGCCGAAGCCGACGTCAGCTGCGGCGTGTGCGGCGGCACGGGCCATCTGCACAACGGCGAGCGTTGCCGCATGTGCAAAGGCACCGGCTGGCTCGAGATCTTGGGCTGCGGCATGGTCGACCCCAACGTCTACGGTTTCGTGGGCATCGATCCCGAAAAGTATTCCGGCTTCGCGTTCGGCATGGGCGTCGAGCGCATCGCCTGCCTGAAATACAACGTGCCTGACCTGCGTATGCTGCTCGAAGGTGATATGCGCTTCCTGCGTCAGTTCTAGGTTTCGAAGGGAAAGATCACGATATGAAGGTTTCTCTGAAGTGGCTGTCCGACTACGTGGACGTGCCCGGTGATATCAAGGAATTCTGCGACCGCCTGGATCTGACGGGCACGGGCGTCGAGGGCGTCGAAACGCTCGGCGCCGCGTTCGACGGCGTTGTCGTGGGCTATGTCGAAACGTGCGAGGAGCACCCCGATAGCGACCATATGCATGTGGTCGCGGTGAACGTGGGCGGCGAAGAGCCCATCCAGATCGTGTGCGGCGCTCCCAACATCGCCCAGGGCATCAAGGTTCCCGTGGCCACCGTGGGCGCGGTGCTGCCGGGCGATTTCAAGATCAAGAAATCCAAGCTGCGCGGCGTGGCGAGCTGCGGCATGTGCTGCTCTAAACGCGAGCTCGGTCTGGGCACCGAGCACGAAGGCATCTGGGTCCTGCCCGAGGATGCCGTCGTGGGCACGCCGATCGCCGACTATCTGGGTCTTACCGACACGGTGCTCGACCTGGAGATCACGCCCAACCGCCCGGACTGCCTGTCCATGGTGGGCTTCGCGCGCGAGGTGGGCGCCATGTACGGCCGCGATTGGTGCGAGCCGACCGCCGAGCTGGAAGAGGCGGGCGATAAGACGGCCGATGCGGTGAGCGTCGAAATCGTCGAAGCCGACCGCTGCCCGCGCTACACCGCGCGCCTGATCAGGGACGTCAAGGTGGGCCCGAGCCCCGAGTGGCTCGTCGAGCGCCTGACCGCCATCGGCCAGCGTTCCGTGAACAACATCGTCGACGTGACGAACTACGTGCTCTTCGAGCTGGGTCAGCCGCTGCATACGTTCGACTTCGATACGCTCGACCTGGAAGACGGCAAGGCACGCATCCTGGTGCGTCCCGCGCAGGACGGCGAGAAGCTCGTCACGCTCGACGGCGAAGAGCGCGAGCTTACGTCCGACATGACCGTCATCGCCACGCCGAAGCGCGCGGTGGCGCTCGCGGGCGTCATGGGCGGCCTCGATTCCGAGGTTACCGACGCCACGGTGAACGTCCTGCTCGAGACGGCCGCGTTCGAGTCCGGCCGCACGAGCCGCACGAGCCGCAATCTGGGCTTGATCAGCGAGTCCTCGCTGCGCTACGAACGTCGCGTCGACGACAACGGCATCGATGCGCGCGCCGATTACGCGGCGAGCCTGATCGCCGAGGTCGCGGGCGGCACGGTGTGCGAGGGTCTCGTGGATGTGTGGCCCGGCGAAAGCGACGGATCGCGCGCATTGACGTTCCGCATCGACCGCTTCCAGAAGATGATGGGCGCCGACATTCCGGCCGACTTCATCGTCGACTGCCTGACGCGTCTGGGCTGCGGCGTCTCCGAGCAGGCCGAGGGCGTGCTCGCCATCGAGGCTCCGACGTTTCGTCCCGACCTCGAGCGCGAAATCGACCTGTATGAAGAGGTGCTGCGCCTGTACGGCATGGACCGCATTCCCTCGACGCTTCCCGCCGGCCGCGGCCGTCTGGGCGTGCGCACGCAGCGCCAGGCCGTCGACGCCAAGCTGCATGCCGCCCTGTCCGCGTGCGGCATGAACGAGACCATGACCTATTCGTTCGCCGCCGCCGACGACGTCGAGAAGCTGCGCATGAGCGAAGAGGGCCTGGGCGAGGCCGCCGAGCTGATCAACCCGATGAACGCCGACCAGTCCTGCATGCGCCGCACGATCGCTCCCGGCCTGCTGCGCAGCGTCGCCTACAACCAGAGCCGCGGCGTGGCCAACATCCAGCTCTACGAGATGGGCACGGTGTTCTCCGCACACGAGGGCTCTCAGAAGCCCAAGGAGCGCCGCAAGCTGGCGGGCGTCCTCGCCGGCGCCATGGGCGATACGGCGTGGAATAACGCTCCCGCCGCCTTCGATTTCTTCGACGGCAAGGGCGTGCTCGAGTCCATCGCGCGCGAGCTGGCGCTGCCCAAGGTGCGCTTCAAGGCCCTTCCCGCCGACGAGGCTCCGCATCTGCAGCCCGGCCGCGCCGCTCAGATGCTTTCCGGCGGCGACGTGATCGGTTGGATCGGCGAAATCCACCCGCTCGCCGCGGCCGCCTTCGATGCGGCGGCGCCGGTCGTCGCCTTCGAGCTCGACATGGCCGCTCTCGAGCGCACCTGCCGTCCCGCCCGCGACTACGTCGATGTGCCGCAGTTCCCGGCGGTCGAGCGCGACGCCGCGTTCGTGGTGGACGAGTCCGTGACGCACGAGAAGCTGATGCAATGCATGAGCTCCGCAGGCGGCAAGCTGCTCGAGGACGTGCGTCTGTTCGACGTCTATCGCGATGAAGAGCGCGTGGGCGCAGGCAAGAAGTCCATGGCCTATTCGCTGACGTATCGCGCGGCCGATCGCACGCTGACCAGCGAAGAGGTCGACAAGGCCCATGAACGCCTGGTCAAAAAGACTTGCGCGGCCACGGGCGCCGAGGTGCGCGGGTAGCGTTTGCCTGGGGCGCGGGCGATAACGGTTCGCTCCGTATCCCGTAAACGGGCGGTCCTTCGAAGCGGGGCCGCCCTTCACGAAAAGAGCCTCCGACGCGGTCGATCGTCGGAGGCTCTTCTCATTCATGGGGCGGTATGCGCCTTGCGCGCCTCGTCGAGCGTTGCGGCTACGACAGGTCGGCTAGCGTGGTGCGCGCGGCGACAAGCGACGCCAGCGGATCGAGCAGGTCTTTCTCGTGCGGGGCGATGGCGGTAAGGCCCTTGCGCGCCATGTCGAACAGCTCGTCGGCGAGCGGTCCTGCTTCGCGTCCGTAGACGCGGGCGCGGTAGCCGCCGCGCATGATCGCCTCTTTGGCGCGCCATACGTCTTCGGCGCCGATTTGTGCGCAGGCCGCTTCGAGCGACTCGAGGTTCTCGTCCCAATAGAACAGGCCCTTGACCAGCGCGGCGTAGGCGATGGCGTAGGGTACGGGCATGGAGTCGGCGGGACGGATTTCCACGTAGGATTTCAGGCGCACATCGGGAAACACCATGGAAAGGGCGTGCTCCACATCGGCGCGCGTCATGGGCGTATCGGCATAGATCTCCCCGAAAGGCCTGGGGTCGTAGTGCGCCTCGCCGTGTTCGTCCATGCGAACGATGGCGGGCGTGTTCAGGATGTAGTCGGCGTAGTCTTCGTAGCCGAAATCGTCGTCTAAAAGCCCCGGCACCGTGTTGCAGCGGTCGGGGTCGCAGTACTTCCATATTTCAGTGCGCATGCAGGCATGCGGGCGCGGGCCGCCTTCGAAGATGGCGGCGTTGTCGCAGATCAGCGCGAACATGGGAGAGAGCACCGACGCCACGCGCATCTTCGCCACGCAATCGGCCTCGTCGCGGTAATCGATCGACACCTGCGTGGAGGCGCTGCCGCGCATCATGCGCGGGCCCCACGGCGATATGGCCGAGAGATATTCGTTCATGTAGGCGTAGCGTGCTTTGGGGATGAGCTCCTTGTCGACGGCGCGGCCCGAGGGGTCGTAGCCGATGGCCAAGGCGCGGCCGCAGACGGGACGCAGCGCGTCGGCCACATCGGCTTCGAATTCGTCGAAGATGCGGCGCGCGGTGTCGAGCGAAGCGAAAGGGCCGGCGGAAAGCTCGAGCTGGGCGGCCGGTTCGATGGTCACGTTCATCGAGGGCTTGGCCACGCCCAGAAGGTCGCCGTCGTGCACGGTGACATCGGGGTATCGCTTGGAAAGAGTCGTCAGCACGTCGCGCACGCCGTGCGGCTGGCTGTAGGACAGCGGCTCGCCCGTGCCGTCGACGAGGAAGTGCTCGAGTTCGATTCCCACCTCGCGCGGGTCGGCGACCGAGCCTTCTTCGAAATATGCCACGAGGGCCGCTTTGTTATGGGCGCGGGCAGGCTGGTCGCCGTGCGTCGCCTGCGAGGCCGAGAAGATGTCGGATGCGTTCATAATTGCTCCTCGATCGGGGTTTTGGCTCATGGTAGCGCACGCGGGCCTCGTGTGCGACGCGGGAGCGCAACGCATCACAGAGCTGCCATCGAGTTGTTGCCGGTCGGCGGCGCCCGCGCGACGGCAGGTGATTCGATGAATATTCATATATGCTACGATTCGATGACATAAAGCTCGCCTGCGTGAATACTGCTTGAAAAATAATGCATCGTCCTGTATTTTCTCGTTGGTGAATCATATTGGATTCGTATCGCATTCCAGTGCTTTGCATAAAATCGAGGGGAGAATTATGACGAAGCGAGCAGTGCGCCACGACGTGATCAGAGAAATCATCCGTCGCGGCAACATCAAGACGCAGCGCGACCTCGTGGAGCAGTTGCGCTCCGAGGGCTACGATTGCACGCAGGCCACCGTGTCGCGCGATATCGCCGGCATGGGATTGGCGAAATCGCGCGACGGCTATTACGTGCTTCCTGAAGACCTGCGCCTCCAGCGCATGGTCGGCGAGCTGGTCGAGGGCATCGAAATCGTGAACAACTTCCTGGTCGTGCGCACGCCTTCGGGCATTGCGAGCGGCGTGGCGGTCGCGCTCGATGCGGCCCAGCTCAAAGGCGTGGCGGGTACTCTGGCGGGAGACGATACGATTTTCGTCATGTGCCGAAGCTCGATCGAAGCCCAGGGCGTGGCGGAAGTCATCCGTCATCTGCAGGACCATCAGTAGGCCATGCGTCCGTCCGGGGAAGGGCGCGTCGTGCGTTTCATGACGTAACGGCTCGTCAACCTCGTGTGGAAATACCGGCGGCGCCTCGGGGCGCCGCCTTCTTTTTGGTATAGTGCGGTTTCACGGCACTATGAAAGGGTTCCGATGAACATGTCTATGAAACGAATTTCCTGCGTCGTGGCTTGCACGGCCGCGGCCGTCCTGCTGAGCTTCGTCCTCGCGTCTTGCGGCGGCGACGGCCAGCAGAAGTCGCCCGCTCAGCTCAACCGCGAATACATGGCCAGCGTCAACAGCATTAGCGCCGAGGCGGCCGATTCGCTGTCTTCGTTCAATACCGCCGTTTCCGAAGGCGATCTTGCGGCCATGCGCCTTGCGGCCTCCGATGCGGCCAAGAAGCTCGAGAAGATTTCCGATATGACCGCTCCCGAGCCGCTGGCCCAGGTGCACGAGGAATACAAGGCCGGCGTGAGCGACCTGACCGCAGCGCTATCCGAGTACGTGGAAGCTTACGCGGCGCTTCAGAGTTCCGCCGACGCCGCGAGCAAGAGCACCGCGCAGACGTCTGGAAAGAACCAGACGGCCGCGCCGAGCGTCGATACCGAGACGTTCGCATCCCAGGTGGCCGACATCCAGGCCCGCTACGACAGCGGCATGGCGCACCTGTCCAAGGCCGACTCCATGGTGGCCGAACTCGCCGGCGGCGAAGCTTCCGCCGAAGACGACGGCGCCGAGGCCGATGCTTCTCAGGAAGAGCAGCAGCCCGCTCAGGAATAATCCACCCGCATCGTTTTCTCAGCCCGGCTTCAAGCCGGGCTTTTTCATGCGCTTTTGTCCTGGCGGGCGGATGTGACATCGCTACCGGGCTCGCCTGCGCTATGATGCATCGACCCTTTGCAAGGGCCGCATGCGATCGTATTCGCGCACGGCAGCCCGTCTGCGGGGAATCGATTCGACTATACAGCGTAAAGATAAATGATGGCCGCACGTCGCAGTAGCTCGAGAAGGCGCGCGGGCGTCGTGTCGCGAAAGGGGATGCCGGGTATGCAGGTCGATGCGCATCGAGACGAAGGCAACGCGCAGGTAGCGAAGGCGCCCGCGACGAGCGACGCGCGCACGGAGCGCACCGCCCGCATCATCGGCGCACAGGGCGTCGAGCGCTTGGCCGGCGCCACGGTGGCGGTGTTCGGCCTGGGCGGAGTGGGTTCGAGCTGCGCCGAGGCCTTGGCGCGCGCCGGCGTCGGCTCGCTCGTGCTCATCGACCGCGACGAGGTGGAGGAAAGCAACATCAACCGCCAGGCGCTCGCGTTCTACAGCACGATCGGTCGCAGGAAGGCCGAGGTCATGGCGGCCATGGTGCGCGACATCTCGCCGCAGGCCCGCGTGGTCGCGCACGACGCCTTCGTCACTGAAGACCGCGTCGGCGAATTCATCGACGATTCGGTGGACTACATCGTCGACGCGCTCGACACCGTGACCACCAAGCTCGCGCTGGCCGCTTACGCGCAACAGGCGGGCATCGCGTACGTGGGCAGCATGGGGGCGGCGAATAAGCGTCGCCCTGAAGAGCTGCGCTTCGCCGATATCTACGACACCCAGACCTGCCCGCTGTGCCGCGCGGTGCGCAAACAGGCGCGCAAGCGCGGGATCGAACGCATGCGCGTGCTGTATTCCGCCGAGCAGCCGGTGCCCGTTGCTGCTGCGGAAGGCGCGCTGCGCAGGGAGCGTACCGAGCTCGGCACGTTTTCCTTCATGCCGCCGATCATGGGGCAGATGATCGCGGGCGACGTGATCAAATCCATCGTGGGCATCGAGTGACCGAGGCTACACGCCCCTGTCTGTTCTCCTTTTTGAGAAAGGACGTGAAATGAACGCGGAATTCCTTCCCGTCACCATGGAAGAGGCGCGCGAGCGCGGCTGGGACCAGGTCGATTTCGTCTACGTGTCCGGCGACGCCTACGTCGACCACCCCTCGTTCGGCGCGGCCATCATCACGCGCGTGCTCGAGGCGAACGGCTACAAGGTGGGCGTGATCGCGCAGCCCGATTGGAAAGACCCCGACAGCATCTCGGTGTTCGGCGAGCCGCGCCTCGGCTTTCTCGTGTCCGCCGGCAATATGGACTCGATGGTCAACCATTACACGTCGTCCAAGAAGCCGCGTCGCTCCGACGCTTATTCGCCGGGAGGCAAGGCGGGTTTGAGGCCCAATCACGCCGCAGCTGTGTACGGAAACCTCATTCGCAGGTCGTACAAGAACACGCCGATCATCGTGGGCGGCATCGAGGCGAGCCTGCGCCGCCTGGCCCACTACGATTACTGGTCCGACAAGCTCAAGCGCTCGATCCTTTTGGACTCGGGCGCCGATATCGTGTCGTACGGCATGGGCGAGCGCTCGATCGTCGAAATAGCCGACGCGTTGGCGAGCGGCCTTTCGATCGAGGACATCACGTTCATCGACGGCACGGTGTACAAGACGCGCTCGCTCGACTACGTCTACGACGCCGTGACGCTGCCGTCGTTCGAACGCATGCAGCAGGACAAGCTCGCCTATGCCGAAAGCTTCGGCGTGCAATACCGTAATTCCGACCCGTTTACCGGCAAGCGCTTGGTCGAAGAGTATCCTCACGACGTCTACGTGGTGCAGAATCCGCCTTCCAAGCCGCTTTCGCGCGGCGAGCTGGACGCCGTTTACCGCCTGCCGTATGCGCGCACCTACCATCCCATGTACGAGGAGGAAGGAGGCGTGCCCGCCATCTCCGAGGTGAAGTTCAGCCTGGCTAGCAGTCGCGGCTGCTTCGGCGAATGCTCGTTTTGCGCGCTTACCTTCCATCAGGGCCGCATCGTGCAGTCGCGTAGCAAGGAATCGCTGGTCGACGAGGCGAAGCTGTTCGTTGACGCCCCCGACTTCAAGGGATATATCCACGATGTGGGCGGGCCGACGGCTAACTTCCGCGCGCCTGCGTGCCGAAAGCAGATGTCGCACGGCGCCTGTCCGCATAAGAGCTGCCTGTTTCCCGAGCCTTGCAAGAAACTCGAGGTCGATCACGAGGACTATCTGGACGTGCTGCGCAGCTTGCGCGCGCTGCCCGGCGTGAAGAAGGTGTTCATCCGCTCGGGCGTGCGCTTCGACTACGCGCTGGCCGATCCCGACGACACGTTCATCCGCGAGCTGTGCGAACATCACGTGAGCGGCCAGCTCAAGGTGGCGCCCGAGCATGTGTCCGATGCCGTGCTGTCGGTGATGGGCAAGCCGCGCAACGAGGTTTATGAACGCTTCCGCAAGCGCTATGCGCGCGTGAACGCCGACTTGGGCAAGAAGCAGTACCTGGTGCCGTACCTCATGTCGTCGCATCCGGGCTCCACGCTCAAGGAGGCGGTCGAGCTGGCGGAATACTGCCGCGATCTGGGCTATATGCCCGAACAGGTGCAGGACTTCTATCCCACGCCGTCCACCATCTCGACGTGCATCTACTACACGGGCGTCGATCCGCGAACGATGAAACCGGTCTATACGCCGAAGAGCACGCACGAAAAGGCCTTGCAGCGCGCGTTGATCCAGTATCGCGACCCGAAGAATTACGACCTGGTGGTCGAGGCGCTGCGCAAGGCGGGCCGCGAAGACCTGATCGGGTTCGATGAACACTGCCTGGTGCGCCCGCGCAAAGGCGGGGGCAAGCAGGCGGCGT
Organism: uncultured Slackia sp.; assembly: GCF_959608125.1. Lineage (GTDB taxonomy): Bacteria > Actinomycetota > Coriobacteriia > Coriobacteriales > Eggerthellaceae > Slackia. The sequence goes on along the minus strand of NZ_CAUHPG010000001.1, from coordinate 78,054 downwards.
CGAAGCGATCGGGCGGCGGAGAGCGCAAGCAGCGTCCGCAGAAGGACCGCTCCGGCGCTCGCGACGAGCGCGGATCGAAGCAGGGCCGCGGGTCGGATCGCCGCCGCTCCAAGGGGTCGTCGAACGGCGGGGGCGCGCCGGCTTCGCGTCCGAAGAAGGGCTCGCAGCGTCGCTAGGGCATGCCCCGATGCCGGTTCGGCAACACATCGGGGCGTCTTGCTTCGGGTACGCCTATCATGGAGACGGACGGCGTTTCCGCCGTTTTCTACCGAGAGAGGACCGACCTATGAGCACTGAGGTCATCGTGCCGCCCGACGCCGTGGAGAAAGCCGCGGATGCGCGCGCCGCCGATGTGATGCTTGTGAGGGAGACCCTTCAGAAGTATCAGGCGGCCATGCGCCAGATGGAGGTCCGATTCGAGGTCTTGGATAAAGACCTGAGCCTGAAGAAGAACCGCAATCCCATCCACCATATAGAATCGCGCGTGAAAAGCCCGTCGAGCATCGTCGAGAAGCTTCGTCGCCGCGGATACGAACCCACGCTGGCCAACATGGAACGCTATCTCACCGATGTTGCGGGCGTGCGCGTGATCTGCTCGTATATCGACGACGCCTACGGCCTGCTCGAACTGCTCGAACGTCAGGACGACCTTGAAATCGTCACGGTGAAAGACTATATCGCAGAACCCAAGCCCAACGGCTATCGCAGCCTGCATGCCATCGTGCGTATGCCGGTGTATTTCATGGACAAGAAAGAGTTCGTGCCCGTCGAGGTGCAGATTCGGACCATCGCCATGGATTTCTGGGCGAGTCTCGAGCACGGTCTGAAATACAAAGCCGTCGATGCGGTAAGGGGCATCGACTCTTTCGACGAGCTACGCGACTGCAGCCGCGTGATCGAAGACGTCGAGAAGCGCATGCAGATTCTCGCGCATGCGATGGACGACGAGCGCTAGGCTTCGTGCCGCCGCTCGTCCATGGAGCGAATGCGCACATCCTGTAACGCAGCGGTGACGTTTGCGTGAAAGCCCTCCCTGCCGCTTTTTTCGCGGCGCCTCGGCGCGTATCTTCATCGTACAGACGATGTCGAAGGGAGGATGCATGGCTGAGGAAGCGAAAGCGGCCGAAAAGGCCGAGCTGTCGTTTTGGCGGAGCCTGTTCGACGACATATCCATCGCCCAGCTGCTTGCAGGCGCGTTGGCAGCCGTCACATCGATGCTGCTCGCCTCGCGAATCGGCATCGCGGGTTCGGTGATCGGCGTCGCGGTAGGCTCGATCGTCTCGGCCGTCGCGTCGCAGGTGTATAAGAAATTCCTATCGGCCTCGGCCGAAAAGCTCAAAGACATGGCTCCCGACCACGGGCCGTTCGCTTCGTTATCGCATCGCGGCGATTCTCAGAACGACGACGCCGCGAGCAGCGCGCAAACCGCGGTGCTTGCGGGCGTTCCTGCGGCCGAGACGGCCGCCCTGCCCGCTTCCGCCGCGCAAGGCGGCGGTCCCGCGTCTGCGCGTTCGACGAAATCCGACGTCTATGCCGAAGCGGCCCGCGTACGTTCGCGTTCGGCCCGCGCGCGCAAGGCGAGGATCCAGCGCAACGCCGTGATCGTTGCCGTCCTGTCGGCCCTTGTCGCGATTGCGCTGAGTGCTGTGGTGATCGAAGTGGTGACTGCGGGTCAAGGCGTGGGCGCCAAACCCGAACCGCTTATGCCGTCTGCGCTATGGAGCTCGCCTGCGAAAGAGGCGCCCGCGCCCGCCGAAGGCGATATTGCGAGCGGCGCGGCTTCGTCGTCCGACCAGTCGGGGTCGTCCGAGCAGGATGGGGCGCAAGATGCCTCGTCCTCGCAAGGGGGCGCATCCGATTCTCAGGATTCCCAGGCGGCTTCGTCTGACGGCCAGCAGAGCGATTCGGCTCAGTCTGAGGATGGATCGTCGGCGGGAGCCGCCGGTCAAGGCGATGCCGAATCAGGTTCGCAGGATTCGGGGTCGGCGGGCCAAGGGTCGTCTTCCGGTTCCGACGCTTCGTCGAGCGGGGGGATATCGGATGCGTCGGGGTCGGCTTCGTCGGGACAGACGGGCGCCCCGAACGCTTCGGCCGGTTCGTCGAGCCAGGCGGGCTCGTCTTCGGGCACGCCTGCTGCAAGCGTCGTTCTTTTCTAGCGGTCGTTTTCGGCGTCGCCTTGTGCGGGTTTATTTCTAAAAAGGAGCCTTATGCTCTACGACATGCATTGCCATCTGGATTTTTCCGACGAGGGCCCCTCCATCGCGCGTTCGATGGCGGGGCTTGTCTCGGCGTTTTCCGCGACGGTCGACCCCGACCGCTTCGACCGCGTGATAGGTCGTCTGGCCTGCGCGCCGCAGGTGCGCGTGGGGCTGGGCCTGCATCCGTGGCAGGCTTCATCGCCGCATTTCGACGGTCAGGTGGAGCGGTTCGTCGCCCGCGCGGCGGCGTGTCCGTTCGTCGGGGAAGTGGGGATCGACTTCTCGCCGCGCCGTCTGCAGACGCGCGAGGCGCAGATGCGCGCGTTCGACCGTGTCGTGCGCGCTCTCGTCGAGGGCGACTCGTCGTTCGCGAGCGGAATCGTATCGATTCATGCGGTCCATGCCGCCGACGAGGCGATCGACGCCTTCGAACGCTGCGGTGCCACGGCGCGTTCGCGTTTCGCGCAGCCTGCGAGCGCATCGGGACGAGCGCTTGTCTTGCACTCGTTCGCCGGCACGTCCGACCAGCTGCATCGAGCGATCGAGGCGGGATTTTTCTTCTCGGTCGGTCCGCGCATGCTGGCCGCGAAACGGGGTCGTGCCTATGTGCGCGCCATTCCCGTCGAAAGGCTGCTGCTCGAAACCGATATGCCGGCCCATGAGGGCGATTCGTTTTCTGCGGACGTTTGGCGCGATTCCCTTGAAAGTTCGCTTGCGGCGCTCGCCGAGGCCCGCGGCGACGATGTCGAAACGCTTCGCGCCGTGCTGTCCGCCACGAGCGCGCGCATTCTAGGCGTGTAGGAAGCCCGAGGCGCCGCACCGGTTTCGAAAGCCCGGCCCGCCTGCGGCATTCGTGGTCGTATAGCGGCGTGTGTGCTGCTAGGATAAGCGCATGCAAGATGCCGGGGCGACGGATGCCCCTGCGGCGGCCGAAAGAGGGCTTATGTTCAACGAAAACCTTGATTCCATCGTCGACGGCTTCGCGAGCAACTACGCGTCGCCCGAAATCTTTTTCACCGACCCCGATCGCCATTTTCCCAATCGCGATGCGATCATCGGCATTCTCGCCGACCTGCGTCATCTGATGTTTCCCCGCTACTTCGGCGACGAGACCCCGACGGGCTCGGATCCGCGTTACTTCATCGGTGAAACCCTGATCCGCATCGAAGATTCGCTCCGTCGCGAACTGCGCGAAGCGCTGCTGTTCCGCGACGGCGACGCCATGGACGATGCCGCTATCGACGCGCGTGTCGAAGAAGTGTGCTCGACGTTTCTGGCGAAGCTTCCCGAGCTGCACAGGCTTCTGCTCAAAGACGTCCAGGCCGCTTTCGACGGCGACCCGGCCGCGCAGAGCAAGGAAGAGATCATCTTCTCGTACCCTGGATTCTTCGCGGTGTTCGTCTACCGCATCGCCCATGAGCTCTACGTGCAGAAGGTGCCGCTCATTCCGCGCATCATGACCGAGTACGCGCACGGCCGCACCGGCGTCGACATCAACTCGGGTGCGACGATCGGCGAGTATTTCTTCATCGACCACGCCACCGGCGTCGTTATCGGAGAAACCACCACGATCGGCAATCATGTGAAGATCTATCAGGGCGTTACGCTCGGCGCTCTGTCTACGCGCGCCGGCCAGCAGCTTTCCGGCGTCAAGCGTCATCCTACCATCGAGGACAACGTCACGATTTATTCCAACGCCAGCGTTCTCGGCGGCGAGACGGTGGTCGGCGAGGGCACGGTGATCGCGGGCGGCGCGTTCGTCACCGAGTCCATTCCCGCCAATTCGCGCGTCAGCGTCAAGGGCGTCGAAATCAACGTGCGTCAGCCGCGCAAGAGCCCCGCTAGCTGGGAATTGTAAGAAAATCCTCGCATTTCAGAGAATTTCTGCAAACGAAAAGAGCTCGGACATAGCCTCCGAGCTCTTTTCGTCCAAGGTCCGTTCGATGTCTGCGTTTCGTTACGAACGGGTTTTTTCCGCCTGCAATCGCCGCATGCGCTTGGCGGCAATGGCGGTAGCTGCGAGAAACACGATTCCGACGCAGGTCAGCGCGCCGGCGGCGGGGAAAGCCGCCAGATAGCTGCCCGTCGCGGCCAAGACGCTCGCGCCGAGCATGGGGCCGATGACCGACGCGCATGTGTAGCCCGAGAACATGAATGCGTAGTTCTGCCCGAAATGCTCGATGCCGAATAGGTCGGCGGTCAGGGCGGGCATGACGGCCATGCAGCCTCCGAACGTCGCGCCGATGACGCAGAACGCGATGGTGATCGAGATGAAGTCATCGGCCTTGCCGAGGAAAAGCGCCATCGTGGCCGCCGTGCCTACCATGCACAGGCCGAGGACGGTGTAGCGGCCCAGACGGTCGGAAAGCATGCCGAATACCAGGCGTCCGCTGAAATTGGCCAGGGCGAGAATGCCGACCTGCGCGGCGCTTTGGGCTGCTGTGAGCCCGGCGAGCTCTGCGCCGATGCCCGCGGCGTGGCCCGTGACCATCATGCCCGCGCTTGCACATACGGCGAACAGCAGCCACATCAGCCAGGCGCTCGGCTGACGGAGCATCTGCGCCATGGTCATGCCGCCTGCGTTCGCAGGAGCTTCGGATCGGGCATCTTCTTTTCGTTCGGGAGCCTTGCGGATGAAACTCGCCGCCGCCACGGCGGCCACGGCGAAGAACCCGCCGAGGATATGGAACGTCGCGCCAGGGCCGAACGTGGCGATGAGAAACGTGCCGAGCGGCGCGAAGAGGATGGGAGAAAGCCCTAGGCATCCGACGCATACGCCGTTGGCCAGTCCTCGTTTGTCGGGGAACCATGCCGTGGCCGTGGCCACCGATACGTTGTAGATGAAACCGCTTCCGACGCCGCCGAGCAGGCTGAACGTCAGGTACAGAAGGAACACCTGGTCGGCGAAGCCTGCGAGAAACCAGCCTGCGGCAAGGCAGAGGCCTCCGCCCATCATGAGCAGGCGAGGGTTCGCCCTTGTCTGCAGATAGCCTGCGAAAAAGCCCGCGAAGCATTCGCATACGATATAGAACGAGTAGGCGAAGGCGACTTCGGGGGCGGCCCATCCGTGTTCGGAGGAAAGCGCGACGCTGATGATGCTCCAGACATAGATGGAGCCGACCAGCGCATTGAGCGTTCCTGCCGCCGCGAGCACGACCCATCGGTTGACGCCGCGGCCCTCTTTCGTCATGCGATTCGCAGACATCGCGCACCCCTTTCGTCGCCCGCCGCCGTATTTCCTCGGTTCGGCGCGGTCTGTTCCATTATCGGCAGATGAGCGTCGGTCTTGTCAAGAGAGCCCGTCGCGGTGCCGGCCTTGCCGCCGTTCGCCTGACGACCGCGCCGCTTGCCCCGATACGCGGATGCCCCGCCGTCGGGCGGGGCATCCGTTCGGATTCCATCTGTATTCGCGGTGCTAGAGTCCGAGGCCTTTGGCTACGTTCGCGATGAAGTCCTGTACGTTCGTCACGATGCCGCGCGAGGAAAGCGATCCGCGGTCGGTGAGCTTGTTCACGGCGAATTCCGCGATGTCGACGCAGTAGAAGTACACCTGGCGTACCGTGCCGTCCGGCAGCACGCGATACGACGGCGTCATGTTGCCGGTGGCGATGGTGTGCAGCATGGTGGCCATGCAGATCACCGTGGTGGCCTTGCGGATGTGGTCGCGCATGGCGTTTTGCGCCTCGTAAGCATTGCCGATGACGGGCGGCAGCGGTCCGTCATCGCGGATAGAACCCGCCAGCACATAGGGCACGTGGTTCTTTTCGAGGCTGTACATGATGCCGTCATGCACGCTTTCCTCCTCGATGAATTTCGCGATCGATCCGTGGTATTTCACGCGATTGATGGTGTCGAGGTGGTGATAGTGGCCTCCTGGCTTGTTTTCCTGCGTATCGATATCCTGGCCGAGCGCGGTGTGCAGGTAGGCGCCTTCCAAGTCGTGCGTGGCCAGCGCGTTGCCGGCGAACACCGCGTCGACGTAGCCTGCTTCGATGATTTTCGAAAAGGCCGTGCGTGAAAATCCGTTGAACGAAAACGCCGGTCCCATGACCCATACCACGTAGCCGTGGTCGCGTTCGTATTTCAGCAGTTCGTAGAGTTCGTCGTAGTCGCGCGAGAATGCCGTTTCGCGGCTGCGGCCCAGGCGGAAGGCGAAGCTTTCTTTCGTACGGTCGGGCTCGTCGAAGCCTTCGGTATGCACGTAGATGCCCTCTTCGGCGTTTTCGGTGCGTCCGCACACGATGGCGTCGCCTTCTTTGATGAAGCGGAACTCGCGTACGAAGATGCGGCCGTCTTCGTAGACCGCCACGCAGTCCATGCGGCTGTCTTCGGCAAGAAGCCAACGTCCGTCGATTTTGAAATACTCAGGGTAGATGCTCAGGGCATGGTAGCCTTCGGGCGCCACGGAGTCTTTGGGCGCGGGCGCAAGCATCGCGTCCGGAGCGTCCAGAAAACGTGATTGTGCGAAGTCGGGCGGGGTGTAGGGTTTCAGCGTGAAGCTCATAGGCATTCGCCTCCAGGGTGCGTTGTCCGACGCGCGGCCTCGCGCGAACGTCGGCGGCGTTTCTCGCGTTTCCGTCCGCCGTATCCGTCGCGTTCGAACGGTGCTTTGCGAATCGATAATCCGAAAGCGATTCTAGCAGAAGCGGCCGCTCCTTCTCGACGGGCCGGACGTATTCGCGGCTTCGATGCGCGCGGCGCTGCATTCGGCTTCTTTTCGTTTTCGCTCATTTCGCCCGTGTCGCGAAATATCCGTTTTCGCGGAGGTTTCGGCAACGAGAAAGCCGGCCCCGAAAGGCCGGCTTCGATGCGACGTATGCGGTTCGGACGAGCGAGGCTATTCCTTTTCGGCAGCCTTCGCCTTCCTATCGATGATTTCCATCTTCTGCCCGCGCGTTTTGGCGCACATGCTCACAGCACCGCCGAGCGCGATGAGCGCGATCGCGTTGGGAAGGACCATGAGCTGGTTGAACATGTCGGCGAGTTCCCAGACCAGGTCGTTGGCGAGCAGCGAGCCGATGAAGATGAACACCAGGGCGATGCAGGAGAACACCGGCACGGCCTTCTTGCCGAAGAGGTATTCGATATTGATCTTCGCGAACAGATTCCAGCTGATGATCGTGGAGAACGCGAAGAACAGCAGGCAGATGGCCACGAAGACGTTGCCGCCCGTGGTGCCGAACAGGCTGCCGAATGCGATCTGGGCCATGTTGGTCTTGTCGATGCCGTCATAGAGGCCCTGGGCGAGCGTGCCGTCGCCTACGTAGAGCGTGACGATGCAGGTCAGAGCGGTGATGGTGACTACGACGAAAGTATCGACGAAGACGGCTATGATGGCGACGACGCCCTGCTCGTGCGGGGTCTTCACGTTGGCCATGGCGTGCGCGTGCGGGGTGGAGCCCATGCCTGCCTCGTTGGAGAACAGGCCGCGCTTGGCGCCCTGGGACAGCGCGGCGATCAGACCGAAGGTGACGCCGCCCACGGAGGCCTGCGGGTTGAAGGCGCATTCGAAGATCAGGGCGAACGCTGCAGGAACTTCGGAAGCGTTCACGATGAGCACGCCGATGCCGCCGATCAGATAGATGACCGCCATGATCGGGACCATCTTCTCGGTGACCGAGGCGATGCGGCTCACGCCGCCCAAGAAGATGAAGCCGCCGGCGACGACGATGATCAGGCCCATGACCCAGGTGGGAATGCCGAACGCGGTGTTGCAGGTGGATGCGATCGAGTTGGACTGCACCATGCAGCCCATGATGCCGAGCGCGAGCACGATGGCGACGGCGAAAAATCCTGCGAGGAACTTGCCGAACTTGCCCTTGAACGCGGTCCTGATGTAATAGACAGGGCCGCCGTGGACGGTGCCGTCGGCGTCGACGCGGCGGGTTTTCTGGGCGAGCACGGCCTCGGCATAGTTGGTGGCCATGCCCAGGAACGCGATGGCCCACATCCAGAAGATGGCGCCGGGTCCGCCGATCAGGATGGCGCCGCAGGCGCCGACGATGTTGCCGGTTCCGACCTGCGCGGCGATGGCGGTTGCGAGCGCCTGGAACGAGCTCATGCCGCTCTTATGCTTGCCGCCGTTGAGCGAGAAATTGCCGAAGACGCCCTTCAGGCCTTCGCCGAAGCAGCGTACCTGCACGAAGCGCGTTTTGATGGTGAAGAAAAGACCGGTGCCGATAAGCAAGACGATTAGCACGTAATTCGAAAGATACGAATTGACGGTTTGGACGAATGTGAGCAGTGCGGCTTCCACGTTACCTCCTCAGGGCACATCGAGAAGCCTCTGGGGAGCGAATGAATCCGCCGACTGTCGTCGGAAGAACCGTTCTCTGTCCTTTTGCCTGAGAGATTCGGCTTTGTTCCAGGGCACATGGGAATGCGCGCTGCCCGAAAGCCTTGCACCGTCGGCACTCATTTAAGAGTTCTCCAGAGGTTTCTCCACTTCCGGTTTCGATCGATCCCGAAAGCTTCAACGAAATGGTATGGCTGGCATTATCGTACGAAAGCGCGCGAATATGCAAGAAAAAGTTCCTTCAGCATCGAAGAAAGGGGTTTTGACGCATGCATCGCTGTGAACGGTTTGCAATGAAGGGCGAGCGGCGTAATGCTCGGTGCTCGGTCGGCAACGCCTTCGCCTATATCTGAGGCCGCCGCCCGGCCGTTCGCGAAATTGCACGGGTTTCGTGCTTCCGTCGAGCATATCGGCGCTATCATGCTTTAGCATGCAATAGCAACGAAGCCTCGGGCGCGACGCCTGCGACCAAGGCCTTTCGCGTTCGACGGATCGAGAAGAAGGGTGGACCATGGCGAAGATTCAGATGACCACGCCGCTGGTTGAGATGGACGGCGACGAGATGACCCGCATTATCTGGCAGATGATCAAAGACGAGCTGATCTGCCCGTTCGTCGACCTGAAGACCGAGTACTACGACCTCGGCCTCGAGCATCGCAACGAGACCGACGACGCCGTGACGGTCGAATCGGCCGAGGCCACCAAGCGCCTCGGCGTCGCCGTGAAGTGCGCGACGATCACCGCCAACGCCGCTCGTGTGGAGGAGTACGGCCTCAAGCAGATGTGGAAGAGCCCCAACGGCACCATCCGCGCCATGCTCGACGGCACGGTGTTTCGCGCTCCGATCGTGGTGCGCGGCATCGAGCCGTGCGTGAGCAACTGGAAGGCCCCCATCACGCTGGCCCGCCATGCGTACGGCGATGTGTACAAGAACGCCGAGATGCGCATTCCCGGCGCCGGCAAGGTCGAGTTGGTCTATACCGCGGCCGACGGCTCCGAGCAGCGCGAGCTGGTGCACGAATTCGACGGCCCGGGCGTCGTGCAGGGCATGCATAATCTGGACGCGTCGATCGAAAGCTTCGCGCGCAGCTGCTTCAACTATGCGCTCGACACGCACCAGGACGTGTGGTTCTCTGCCAAAGACACCATCTCCAAGAAGTACGACCATCGTTTCAAGGGCATCTTCCAGGAAATCTTCGACGCCGAATACAAGGAACGCTTCGATGAGGCCGGCATCGAGTACTTCTACACGTTGATCGACGACGCCGTGGCGCGCGTGATGAAGTCCAAGGGCGGCTTCATCTGGGCCTGCAAGAACTACGATGGCGACGTGATGAGCGATATGGTGTCGTCCGCGTTCGGTTCGCTCGCCATGATGACCTCCGTGCTGGTTTCGCCCGACGGCGTGTACGAGTACGAGGCGGCCCACGGCACGGTGCAGCGTCACTACTACAAGCATCTTAAGGGCGAGGAGACGTCCACCAATTCGGTGGCTACGATTTTCGCGTGGTCGGGTGCGCTGCGCAAGCGCGGCGAGCTCGACGGCCTGCCGGAGCTCATGGCTTTCGCCGACCGTCTGGAGCAGGCGACGATCGACACGATCGAGGCGGGAGAGATGACGGGCGATTTGGCCCTGATCACCACGATCGAGAACCCGGTGAAGCTTTCCACGCGCGAGTTCATCAAGGCGATCGCGAAACGCCTGGCCGCATAGCGCCTTGCGCCATTCGATCGGACAACGAGAAAGCCCGGAGCGCCTGCGTGCTCCGGGCTTTCGTGCGTTTGGGGATGCAGGCGCCTAGAACCACTTCAAGCGCTTGAGGATGGCGAGCATGATGACAAGCACGCCTGCGGTGACGCCTGTGACGATCGCGAATCCGTAGGGCGAATCGGCGAGCGGGATGCCTTCGAGATTCATGCCGAATACGCCGCCGATCACCGTGGGAACGCAGAGCACCAGGGTGATGGTCGCCACCAGCTGCATGGTGTGGTTGAGGTCGTAGTCCATCATCAGGCCGAAATGATTGATGGTGGAATCGAGGATTTCGGAATAGATCTTCGTGGTTTCAAGGGCCTGCTTGTTCTCGATGATGGCGTCGTCGAGAACCTCGAGGGATTCCGGCGTATAGGAAGAGGCGGCATAGCGTCGGTAGCGCTCGAAGATGTTGTCGTTCGTGGTGAGCGAGGTCTTGATGTAGACGAGCGATGCATCCAGGGCATAGAGCTCTTCGAGGTCTTTGCGCTCGGGTTTGTCGGTGGCGTCGGAAAGCCCGATGCGGCGTCTGTTGATCGCGTGCAGCGTCGAAAAGTACGCCTCGGACGAAGCGATGAGTATGTCGCTCGCGAACGCCTTGATATCCGATGTGTCGTGCACGTTGCGCCAGGATTTCAGGATGGCTATCAAGGGCACGCGATAGACCGAGCATACCGAAATGACGTGGCTCGACGTTTCGAAGATGCCGATAGGGATGGTGGTGTAGCGCTTGCGTTCGGCGTTTTTGACATGCATGGGCGTGTCGACGATGAACATGGTGTAGTCGACGTTGCGCTCGATGCGCGAGACCTCTTCGAGGTCGAGCGGGGCGCGCATGTCGTCTTCGTCGATGAAGAAACGCCGGGCGACGGAGGAAAGCTCGTCGGCGGTCGGTTCGAACAAGGCGATCCAACAGCCGGGCCGTTCTTCGTCGATTTTGGTCAGGATGCGGGACTGTTCGTCGGTGTGGAAGTATTCGATCACGAAGGCCTCCTCTGTCGAGTTCGAGACGCCTAATTCCCACCATCATAGTCGAATATGCGAGGAAATGACGTCGATCTGACACGATGCGCAGACAATCGCCGTCAGGGCGGATCGCAAAACGAAAGGAGCCTCCCGAGGGAGGCTCCTTGGAAAATTCAGGGACGAATTTTTATTCTTTGCCGGTCCAGCAATAGGTGCAGACCTTCGAAGGGTCGATTCCGATGCCCTCGAGCATGCCGTCGAGCGACTGGTAGCCCAGCGAGTCGAAGCCGAGCTTTTCACAGATGGTGCGCAGGAGGCACTTGCCGCGCTCGGTGGAAGCGTCGGCATACTCGTCGAGATGCTTCTGCCCCTCGTCGCCTTCGAGCTCCTGGATCGTGCGGCGCGAGATGAGGTCCATTTCGGACTTGCTGCTGGAGAAGCTCAGGTACTTGCAGCTGAACATGATCGGCGGACAGGCGGATCGCATATGCACTTCCTTGGCGCCCGCGCCGTAGAGGAAGTCGACCGTCTCGCGCAGCTGGGTGCCGCGCACGATGGAGTCGTCGACCAGCAGCAGCTTCTTGTCGGCGATCAGTTCGGGAACGGGAACCTGCTTCATCTTGGCGACGCGGTTGCGCACTTCCTGGTTGGAGGGCATGAACGAGCGCGCCCACGTGGGCGTGTATTTGATGAAGGGACGCGCGAAGGGCGTCTTGCTTTCGGTTGAGTAGCCGATTGCATGAGGCACGCCGGAGTCGGGCACGCCGGCGACGTAGTCGACCTCGGGAAGCCTGCCCTGGGCGGCTTCGTCGCGGGCCATGATGGCGCCGTTGCGGTAACGCACCACTTCGACGTTCTGGCCTTCATAGTTGGAGTTCGGGTATCCGTAGTAGGTCCACAGGAACGCGCAGATCTTCATATCGTCGCCTGCGGGCGAGATGGTTTCGTAGGAGTCGGCGTTTACGCGCACGATCTCGCCGGGCCCCAGCTCGTATTCGTCGTCGTAGCCCAGTTTGTGGTAGGGGAACGATTCGAACGAGATGCAGTGGCCTTCGTCGTTTTTGCCCACGAGCACCGGCAGGCGGCCCATCTTGTCGCGCGCGGCGAGGATTTCGCCGTCATCGGTCATGATGAGCAGGGTCAGCGAGCCGTCGATGACCTCCTGGGCGAATTTGATGCCGTCGACGAAATTGTCTTTCTGATTGATCAGAGCGGCCACCAGTTCGGTGTTGTTCACCTTGCCGGAGCTCATGGCCATGAACTGCTTGCCGCCCGCCGAGAAGCATTCCTCGATCAGCTGCTCCGCATTGTTGATGATGCCTACCGTGGTGATGCCGAAGGTGCCTAGATGGGAGCGGACGAGCAGGGGCTGAGGATCGGTGTCGCTGATGCATCCGATGCCGCTTCCTCCGTGAAAGCTCTGGAGGTCGGCCTCGAATTTCGTTCGAAACGGCGTGTTCTCGATCGAGTGGATTTCCCTTTGGAATCCGGTCTCGGAATCGAAGAAGATCATGCCTGCGCGACGCGTTCCCAGGTGGGAGTGGTAGTCGACGCCGAAGAACACGTCGAGAACCACGTCATGATGGGACGCGGCTCCGAAAAATCCGCCCATTGCGCACCTTTCATCGTTGGTTGTTGTGTTGAAAAGGCAAGTATACCCCCAAAGGATTGCGAAACGGCGGGAGCGGCATCTTGCGGCGATTATTCAAAATATCGAAACAAATCGGCTCGGGTATCCGGTCGGCGATTTCCGTGCGCCGAAAACGCCGAACTCGGGCATCGGATTCGGTGCGGGAATGAAAAATGCGCCGCGCTCCTGAATGGAACGCGGCGCATGGATGCGGCTTTTCGTTAGTCGAGCAAGGGCGTCAGGGCGCCGGGCGCCAGGATGACGATGCGTCCCGTGGCGCGTGAGATGCTCGTGTACAGGCGATTGCGCGCCACGCGTCCGTCGCCGAACACCTCGGCGCGGGCGTCGGGGATGATCACCTGGTCGAACTCGAGGCCCTTGGCGAACTCGAGCGTCATGAGCACCACGCCGCTCGCGGGAAGCGTGGCGTCGTCGGAAATCACGGCAGGCGCGTTTTCGCCCAGGATGGACCGGACGCGCTTGAGCGACGTTCGGCTGTCGGCGATCACGGCGGTCAGGCCGGCCATGCCGCGCGCTTGCGCGACGGCATCGCGTAGGGCGTCTTCGTAGGCGCCCTCGTCGTTGAAGGCGGCGATGCGCGGTTCGGCGCGCTCATGCTGCACCGAGGAGACGCGCATGCGATCCCCTTTCGGCATGAGCTTCGTGAACAGCTCCGTGATCTGCGGAGAGGAGCGGTAGCTCGTTAGAAGGCGGCATTCCTGCACTTCGGAGCCCGCCCGCTCGAACACCGATTTGATTTCGGCGAACGATGCCGTATGGTCCTTGATCGCCTGGTTCTCGTCGCCCAGAAGCAGGAAGCGCGCGCGGCGGAAGTAGCGGCGTAGCACCATGAGCTGGGCGCAGGTGTAGTCCTGCACCTCGTCGACCATGACGTATTTGACGCTCGCGTCGCCCATGCCGCTCACGGCCATCTTCAGATAGACCCATTCCACGGGCAGCAGGCCTTCGGCGCCCAGGATGCGCATGCCGATGCGGTCGATGCGCAGCCATTCGTCGCGCTCGACGATGTCGAAGGCGGCGGCGTAGCGGTCGTGAAGGTAGGTCAGCGTGCATTCGCGCAGCTCGGCGTCGGTCTGCGGGGCGATGGTCTCGTGGAAGATGCGCACTTGCTCCTGGACCGAAAGCGACGTGGCCTCGTTTTGCGCGCGTTCGGTGGCGGCCATCTGCCTCAGGCGGTTTTCCAGGCGTTTGTGCAGTTCTTCGCGCATGAGCGTGACCAGGTGCGGACCTGCGGGAATGCGGCGGAACTTGTCGGCCGCCTGGCGGATTTGGCCGGCGGAGATGAGCTGCGTGCCGTCGCAGACGATGTCTTTGAAGTCGTCGGGGTCGAACGCGAGCCCGCGCACGGCCTCGTCGATGCGCGCCAGGGCGTCGGGCGAGATGTCGGCGCGCCCGCGGCTGCGATCGGCCGGCATGACGCTTGCCATGAACTGGTCGAACGTCATGGTCTCGGGGTTGCTTTCACCCAGGTCGGGCAGCACTTGCTCGATGTAGCGGCTGAACACCGGGTTCGGCGTGATCAGGCATACTTCTTCGGGTTTGAGCGTTTCGCGATGCTGGTAGAACAGATAGGCGATGCGCTGCATGAGCACGGAGGTCTTGCCGGAGCCCGCGATGCCGTTGACCAACAGGACGTCGACGTCTTCGTGACGGATGACCTCGTTCTGTTCTTTCTGGATGGTGGCGGTGATCGCCTTCATGTGCGAGGAGCGCTCCTGCGAAAGCGAGGCCAGAAGCATGGCGTCTTGGATGGCCACGGTGGTGTCGAAATAGGCGTTCAGACGGTCGGCTTCGATATCGAACTGGCGGCGCAGCTTGAGGTCCACATCGATGGTACGGCCGTTGGCCTTATACGACGTGGGGCCGTTTTCCTGGTTGTAGTACACCTCGGCCACGGGCGAGCGCCAGTCCACCACGAGGCGTTTGTAGTCGTCGTCGGAGATGCCGGCGTTGCCGATGTAGAGCTCCTTGGGCGCATCGCCAGGCTTGAATTGCAGCGCTACTTTGGCGAAGTAGGGCTGGTGCATGAGCAGGCGCACCTTCTGCAGGTTCTGGAAGTTGAGCTCTTGGGTGGCGTTATACAGGTCGATCGTCTTATTGGCCGAGGCGAATTCCGCATAGGTCTCGAAGGCTTCGCCCATGCTGGCGAAGTTGCCGGTGAGCTCGTCGGCGAGCATCTCCTTATCGGCCGCCACGTCGTCGTCGAGCTTTTTGATCTTGGCGACCAGAGCTTGTTCCATGGCCTCGAGCTTCGCATAGGTCTCGCTCAGGTGCCGACGCTCTTCGACCAGGATGGGGTCGTCGGTTCGTTCGTCCTGGTCGCAGGCGGGCGGCGTCTGGTCGCTCGCGGTGCGGGGCAGGTTCGGTTGTGCTGGGTCGGTGAACACGATGTCTCCTTGGAATTCGTCGGTTGCGCATCGGCGGGCGGCGCGCGTGAAACGCCGCCGCCCTGAAAAGGTATTCCGGGTACAATGGCACATGCGCGCACGCCCGGGGAGGTGGCGCGTCATTTTGCACGATAACTACGGCTTGCGGCGCCTGCGTCCGCACGCCTTCGCCGTCCGTGTGCGGACGGATTCTCGATGACGGATAGAGGTTCTATGGCAGACGAACAGGAAACCGTCGGCGGCGGCGCCGACGCTTACGGATCGCTCGGCGCGCTGGTGCCGCAGGCGGTCTGGGACAAATATTGGGACTACTCTCAGGACGAAGAACCCGACGAGGCCGATGCGCCGTTGCCGGGCGATTCCGGCCCCGAGGGGGCGGAAGAGGAGGGGCGTCATGCTCAAACGGTCCTGAGCTCGCACGATCGCCCCGCCGGGGCGATCGGCTCGTGCGGAACTGCGCGTGACACCCCTCCTCTTCCTTCGAGCGGCGGAGAAGCGGGCGAGCACGAGATACCCCCTCTCCCCACCTCCGAGGAAGCGCTCGAGATGTTTCTGGAATGGGTCGACGAGCGTGGCATCGAGCCGTGGCCGCATCAGGAAGAGGCGCTCATGGGCCTGATGATGGGCGACCACGTGATCTTGGGCACGCCGACCGGCTCGGGCAAGTCGCTCGTGGCGCTGGGCATGCACTTCATGGCGGTCATGACGGGCAAGGTGTCGTACTACACGGCGCCGATCAAGGCGCTCGTCAGCGAGAAGTTCTTCTCGCTCGTCGACGTGCTCGGCCGCGAGAACGTGGGCATGATCACGGGCGACGTGTCGATCAACCCCTACGCCCCCGTGGTGTGCTGCACGGCCGAGATCTTGGCCAACCAGGCCCTGCGCGAGGGCGAGGGGGCCGATGTGGGCTGCGTCGCCATGGACGAGTTCCACTTCTACGGCGACCCGCAGCGCGGCTGGGCGTGGCAGGTGCCGCTGCTCACGCTTCCGCAGACGCAGTTTCTGCTGATGAGCGCCACGCTCGGCGACGTTACGCAGATCGTCGACACGCTCAAGCGCCACACCGACGCCGAGGTCGACGTCATCGCCGACGCGCCCCGTCCCGTGCCGCTGAGCTACGAATACGTGAAGACGCCGCTCGAGGCGACGGTGGAGCTGGCCATCCGTGCGAAGGAGACGCCGCTCTACATCGTCCACTTCTCGCAGGACGCCGCGCTCGACACCGCGCAGTCGCTGGCGAGCTACGGCGTGGCCACCAAGGAGCAGCGCGAGGCGATCAAGCAGGCCATTAAGGGCGCTCGCTTCACCACGGCGTTCGGCAAGACGCTCCAGCGTTTGCTGGGCTGCGGCGTGGGCGTGCACCACGCGGGCATGCTGCCGCGTTACCGTCTACTTATGGAAAAGCTCGCCCAGCAGGGCCTTCTTCCCGTGATCTGCGGTACCGACACGCTGGGCGTGGGCATCAACGTGCCCATCCACACGGTCATCCTGACCGCGCTCACGAAGTTCGACGGTTTCAAGATGCGAAGGCTCCGTGCCCGCGAGTTCCATCAGATCGCCGGCCGCGCGGGCCGTTCGGGCTTCGATACCGAAGGCATGGTGATCGCCGAGGCGCCCGAGCATGAGATCGAGAACGCCAAGGCCCTGCAGAAGGCGGGCGACGACCCCAAGAAGCTGCGCAAGCTGAAGAAGAAAAAGCCGCCCGAGGGCTTCGTGAACTGGAACGAGGATACGTTCACGAAGCTGATCGACGCGGCCCCCGAAACGCTCAAGCCGCGCATGCGCATCACGCATTCCATGGTGCTTGCCGTAGTGTCGCGCGGCGGCGACGCGTTCGCGCGCGTGCGCAAGCTCATCGACGACTCGGCCCAGCCGCTCGAGGAGAAAGAGCAGCTCTATGTGCGCGCCGACGAGGTGTTCGCCACGCTGATCGACGCGGGCGTCGTGGAGAAGGTGGAAGCCGAGGACGGCGGCGTCGAGTATCGCGCCACGGTGGATATGCCGCAGGATTTCGCGCTCGACCAGCCGCTTTCGCCGTTCTTGCTGGCGGCGCTCGAGCTGCTCGATCCCGAGAGCGAGACCTACGCGCTCGACGCGATCTCTATGGTGGAGGCCACGCTGGAGAACCCGCGCCAGGTGCTGCGCGCCCAGGAGCGCAAGGCGCGCGAGAAGGCGGTGGCCGAGATGAAGGCCGACGGCGTCGATTACGAGGAGCGTCTCGACCGCATCGCCGACATCACGTATCCCAAGCCGCTCGAGGAGCTGCTCGACCAGGCGTTCGCCCAGTATTGCGAGGCGGTGCCGTGGGCGCGCGACTACGAGCTCGCGCCCAAATCGGTGCTGCGCGACATGCTGGAGACCGTGTCGGGCTTCAAGGAATACGTGGCGCGCTACGGCATCGCCCGCAGCGAGGGCACGTTCTTGCGCTACCTGTCCGACGCCTACCGCGTGCTCGACCGCACGGTGCCGCAGGACAAGCGCGACGACCGCCTGAAAGACATCATCGCGTGGCTGGGCCTTGTGGTGCGTTCGGTCGACTCGAGCCTTGTGGACGAATGGGAGTCGGCGGGTTCGATGGAAGACGTCGCGGCGCCGACGGATGCCGACGCGGTGGTGCACGACCGTCGCGGCCTGACTTTGCTGGTGAGGAATTCGCTGTTCAGGCGCGTGACCCTGGCCGCGCGCGGCGATGTCGAGCAGCTCGGCGATATGGATATGGAATGGGGCTTCGGCGCCCGTCGCTGGCAGGAGGCGCTCGATGCGTTCTACGAGGCGCACGAAGAGCTGCTGCTCGACGCCGACGCCCGCTCGAACGCGTATTTCGTCCTGGACGAATCCGACGAGCGCTCGCAGCGCGTGTGGCACGTGCATCAGATCTTCCACGATGCCGACGGCGATAGCGATTTCGGCATCATGGCCGACGTCGACCTGGACGCCACGCAGGAGGCGGGCGAGGCGGTTCTCGCGAACTACCGCGTGGGCTTCGCCGAAGACATCCTGGATTAAACGGTCCCTTGAAGGCCGCCGTATGAAAGAATCCGCAGAACGGTCTGCGGATTCTTTTGCGTTCTGGGGTCGTTCGCGCTAGGAAAGCGTCGTCAGGCGGCCTTGGTAGCCGCAGGCGATGCGGGCGGGGTGCCCTTCGCGCGCAACGACGGCGGTGAACCCTTGTTTCGCCAGGTCGTATTCGTTGTTGTTCTCGGATACGTGCATGGCCGCCGCCGCTTCGAGACGCGTGCTCAGAAGCGCAGCGAGCTCGTCTGCCGCCTGCTCGTTGGAAAGATGCCCTTCGTCGGATGCGATGCGCCGCTTGACCACGTAGGGGTAGGGCCCTTCACTCAGCATGCGCGGGTCGTGGTTGCTTTCGAGCGCGAGCAGGCGCACGTCTTGCAGATGCGCATGCGCGGCGTCGGTCACGATGCCCGAGTCGGTCATGAATCCTGCCGCGTCTCCGTCCGCCTCGAAGCGAAAGCCGAATGATGCGGCCGCGTCGTGCGAGGTGACGAAGGGAAAGATGCTCACGCCCGCCGCCGAGACGAGCGCTTCGGCCGCAAGTGGGTGGATTTCGCAGGTCTCTTCTATTTCTTGAAGGGGCTTGCTCGCCCGCAGCGTGGCGGGTGCGGCATAGATCGTGGGGCGGCGGCCCAGCTTCGCCAAGCCGCGCATGGTCACGCCGATGCCCTTGGTGT
Source organism: uncultured Slackia sp. (assembly GCF_959608125.1). Taxonomy (GTDB): domain Bacteria; phylum Actinomycetota; class Coriobacteriia; order Coriobacteriales; family Eggerthellaceae; genus Slackia. The sequence goes on along the minus strand of NZ_CAUHPG010000001.1, from coordinate 59,115 downwards.
GATCGCCGTGCTCGTGCGTGATCAGCACGGCATCGAGTTTGGCGGGGTCGAATCCCGCCTCGTCGCAGCGGGCGAAGAAGTCGCGCTTGCAGATGCCGCAGTCGATCAGCGCGCCGCGTCCGGTGGCGGCGTTTTCGACGACGGCGGCATTGCCGCGGCTTCCGCTGGCAAGAATATGGAGCTTAAGCATGAAGGCGTTCCTGATCGCGTCGCGGGCTAGTCGCCCATCGAGAACACGAGGACGCCCGTCTGGCCCAGGCCGATGACGCACATGGCCACGCCGACGATGCCCAGGATGAGGCCCGCGGTGGAGGCGTTGTTGCCGTTGGTGCCGGTGATAGACTTGTGCGCGCGCGATGCGGCGATGGCGGCGAGGCCCATGATGAGAGCGAACGGGATGCCCGCCAGGCCGAAAAGCGTTCCTTCGATGGAGGCGATGATGCCCATGACCAGCGACGCGATGCCGCAGCTTTCCTTGTTCGCGCCCGTCTTGGCGCGCCTCCACAGCACGATGCCTGCGATCGCGCCGCCGACGAACAAAGCGATGGCGGGCGTTGCGGCGACGAGGATTTCGGACAGGTCGAGGCCGAAGATTTGCATGAGGGTCCTTTCGAGAGGCGTTCGTATTCCGTCCAGTATAGGCCATCGCGGCGCGCGGACGTGCCGCTATGGGTTACAGCAGCATGACGGCGGCGATGACGATGACCGAGAACAGGGCCGCGATCAGTCCGAACAGACCTAGGGCGAATCCCGTGCGGTAGACGTTGCTGCGCGCGGCGGTGCGTTTGCGGTAGGTGCTCGACTTCATCAGGGCGCCTATGCCGAGGGCCGCCGCGAAAGGCGCTCCTACGACTCCGAAGACGACTATCTCGGCTGCGGCGACGGCTCCCATGACCACGGACGCCTTCGCAAGGCGCCGCTCGCCTCCTCGACGCCGTGAATCCCTGCATATGATGCTCGCGGCCAAAAAGGCGACGAGCATCGCGATCGTCGCGACGAGCGCGATGATGATGGTGCGGAGGAATTCGGGTATGTCGGGAAGCAGCATGTCCATGGGCATCCTTTCGCGGGGGCGTTTTCTTAGTATAAGCGCACTGTGTGGAGAGCGCGGACATGCGAAGGGCCTCCGCATTCATGCTGCGAAGCGAAGGCCCTCGAGGAAAGCATGCGCAGGCGCGGCGGCGCTATGCCAGCGGCACGCCGCAGGGGTGCGTCGGACGCGCGTCGAACGCGGCGTCTTCGGCGACGGTCGAATACAGGCGCCAGCCGCCCGCCAGGTTCGAGCAGTCGAAGCCGTGGCCGGCGAGCATGCGGCATGCCACGTAGCTGCGCAGGCCGCTGTGGCAGTTCACGAACACGGGGCGGTTCGGGTCGAGCTCGCCGATGCGTCCGCGCAGCTCGTCGAGCGGAATGTTGACGGAACCCTCGATCGCGCCGCGGGCGTATTCGCCTTGCGTACGCACGTCGAGCAGCTGCGCGCCCTGTTCGACCAGTGCGTCTACGTCGTGCCACTGGTGCTGCTTCACCAGGCCGGCGCGCACGTTCTCGATCACGAAGCCCGCCATGTTCACGGGGTCTTTCGCCGAGGAATACGGCGGCGCGTAGGCCAGGTCGAGCTCTTCCAGGTCGGCGGCGGTCATGTGCGCGCGGATGGCGGTGGCGATCACGTCGATGCGCTTGTCGGCGCCTTCGAAGCCGACGATCTGCGCGCCCAGGATGCGGCCGGTTTCGGGCTCGAAAAGCGTCTTGATCGACATGTTGCGCGCGCCGGGGTAGTAGGTGGCGTGCGAGGGCGACGAGGTGAATACCTTGTCGTAAGAAAGCCCTGCGCGCTGCGCCGCCTCTTCGCTCAGGCCCGTGGTGGCGATGGTCATGTCGAAGATCTTCAGCACGGAAGAGCCCTGCGGCGCGGCGAAGGTGTGCGTGCGTCCGCAGATGGCGTCGGCCGCCACACGGCCCTGTTTGTTGGCCGGACCCGCCAGCGAGATAAGCGCATCGCCGCCGCCGACGAAGTGCTTCACCTGCACGGCGTCGCCCACGGCGAAGATCGAGGGGTCGGACGTGCGCATCTGCGCATCGACCGCGATCGACTTGCGGATGCCCAGTTCAAGGCCCGCATCTTCGGCAAGATGCGATTCGGGCGCCACGCCGATCGCCATCACGGCGATCGATGCGCGCAGCGCCTCGCCGTTTTCGCCCAGCACGCGTACTTCGTCGCGTTCGTTGTCGGCTTCGAAGCCGACCGCGTTGAAGCCGAGCTTCAGGTCGATGCCGTTCGCGCGCAGGTAGGCGTGCACTTCGCAGGCCATGTCGTAGTCGAGCGTGGGCATGACATGGTTGCCACGCTGCAGCAGCGTGACGGAGAAGCCGCGCTGTTTAAGGTTTTCGGCCATTTCCAGGCCGATGAAGCCGCCGCCGATAACCACGGCGTCGGTTTTGCCGGCCGCCATAAGCGCGTCGGCGCGCTCTTTGATGGCGAAGGTGTCTTCGACGGTGCGCAGCGTGTCGATGCGCGGGTCGTCGATGCCGGGCAGGGGCGGCACGACCGCCTTGGCGCCGGGCGAAAGGATCAGGTAGTCGTAGGACTCCTCGTAGACGACGCCGTCGTCGAGGCGGCGGATCGCCACCGTTTTCGCGTCGCGGTCGATCGAGAGGGCCTCCTGGCGCACGCGCACGTCGATGTTGAAACGCGCGCGGAAGCTTTCGGGGGTCTGCAGCGTGAGCTTGCCCTTGTCCTGGATGGTCTCGCCGATATAGTAGGGAAGGCCGCAGTTCGCGTAGGACACGTAGCCCGTGCGCTCGATCATGATGATTTCGGCCTGCTCGTTCAGGCGGCGCAGACGTGCGGCTGCCGTGGCTCCGCCTGCGACGCCTCCGATGATGACGACTTTCATGAGCGCTCCTTACGTCGATGGGGCCCGACCGCCCATACGGTCGGGCCCGATGGTGGTTTCTTGATTTTACCAGGCATTTCACGCGCTGTGCCTGCGAAGCCGCCGCGGGGCGCGCATGCCGCGGGGCGGCCGGCTATTCGACCGGGCCGCGATAGCTCATGATGCCGCCGAGGTTCGTGACGTCGACGAATCCGCGGCCTTCGAGCACGTGCTGTGCCTGCGAGCTGCGTGCGCCGCTCTGGCAGTAGACGAACAGGGGCGCCTCGCGCGGGGCCTCGAACGAGTCGATGCGGTCGAGCGGGATGTTTTCGGCTCCCGGCACATGGCCCGAACGGTATTCCTGCGCGGTGCGTACGTCGATGATACGGGCGTTCTCGGTGGCGCGGGCCTGCTCGAGCTTCTTATCGAAGCCTCCGCCGAACATATCGAAGAGTCCCATGGCGTTCCTTTCTCGGGGCGCCGCTCGAGGCGGCGCGATTCGTGTTTCGTGGTCAACGTAGCAGGATTATGCGACTTTCGAAGTAACAATTTAAAGGAGGCGTCGTGCCGTCGGCGTGGGGCGATCGTTTTGCTTGCGCGTTTCCCGCCGCGTGGCGTCGATGCGTGCTTTCCGCGTGGACGAGCGTATATAGTGTGTTCGAACAGGAACAGGCCGCCGACGCTCGGCGTGGGGCGGTATCGTGAAGAGGAGAAAACGATGGCAGGTCGCCTTGTCATATGCCCGACGCCTATCGGCAACTTGGGGGACATGACGTTGCGTACGCTCGAGGAGCTGCGCGACGCCGATGCAGTGTGCGCCGAAGACACGCGGGTCACGGGAAAGCTGCTCGCGCATTTCGGCATCGAGAAGCGTCTGGAGCGGCTTGATGAAGCCGCGATCACGCACCAGGCGGGTCGTGTGGCCGAACGCGTTGCGGCTGGCGAGACCGTGGCGTTTTGCAGCGACGCGGGCATGCCGGGCGTGTCCGACCCCGGCGCCCGCCTGATCGAAGCCGTGCGTGCGGCGGGCGGGCATGTGGACGTGCTGCCTGGCGCGTCGGCCGCGGTGACCGCCTATGTTGCGAGCGGTTTCAACAACCCGCGGTTTTTCTTCGGGGGGTTCTTTCCGCGAAAAGATGCCGAACGTCGAGAGCTGCTGCGTGCTCTTTCGTCGCTCGATGCGGTGCTCATGTTCTACGAAAGCCCGCGTCGCATCGTTTCCGCTCTTTCCGCGGTTGCCGAGGCGATGCCGAAAAGGGAGGTCGCGGTTTGCCGGGAGCTTACCAAGGTGCATGAGGAAGTTGCACGCGGGCCGGTATCCGAGGTGCTCGCCGAATTCGCCCGCCGCGATGAGGATAGCGGCGTGAAGGGCGAAATCGTGCTGGTCATCGGCCCTTCGACGCAAGCTGAAGAGGACGACCGTCGCGCCGATGCCGCGGCATCGGCGGCCGGGCGCGCCGCCGAGCTGGTCGAGGCCGGGGAGCTTACGCGCAAGGAAATCGTCAAGGTCTTGCGCGATGAGTTCGGCATCCCTCGCAACGAAGCCTACGATCTGGCCATGAAGGCATAGCGCCGCATGCGGGCGCAGCACGGACCCGGCATAGCTCGGCGCCGTCTGCGGCCCATTCGCCCTGTTTTGTTCCGGGCTTCTTGGCGCGTGGCCGACGACGCGATACGATGCCCGCAAGTCAAAGCGCTGAAAGCGAGGAGCACATGAATAATTTCACCTACTATTCTCCGACCGAGTTCGTGTTCGGCCGCGGGGTCGAGGAGGGCGTGGGCGCGAAGGCCGCCGCGCACGGTTACAAGAAGGCGCTGCTTGTCTACGGCAAGGGGTCCGTGGTGCGCTCGGGCTTGCTCGACCGCGTGAAGGCGTCTCTCGATGCGGCGGGCATCGAGCATGTCGACCTTGCCGGCGTGCGTCCGAATCCCGAGGTGGAAAGCGTGCGCGCGGGTATCGGCATGGTGCGTGACGAAAACGTCGACCTGATTCTTCCCGTCGGCGGAGGAAGCGCGATCGACTGCGCGAAGGCGGTCGCGTTCGGCGCTCTCTACGATGGAGACGTGTGGGATTTCTTCTGCGGCAAGGCTGCGGTCGAGCGCGCGCTGCCCATTTTCTGCGTGCTCACCATTCCTGCGGCGGGCTCCGAAGCGTCCAGCTCGTGCGTCATCAGCAATGACGAGCTGCATGCCAAACGCGGCACGAACGGCGACGCGTTCCGTCCCGCCGTTTCGTTCATGAATCCCGAAATCACGTTCACTTTGCCGCCGTATCAGACGGCCGCCGGCGTGACGGATATGATCGCCCATATCTGCGAGCGTTGGTTCTCGGGCGTGGGCGCCGTTCCCGTCACCGATAACATCGCGGCGGGTTTGATTCGCGCGCTTATCGACGCGGCTCCTCGCGTGCTTGAGGATCCTGAAGATTACGATGCCCGCGCCGACATCATGTGGGCCGGCATGCTGGCCCACAACGACATCGCCGGCTGCGGCCGTGCGCTCGCCCCGACGGGCCGTGCGGGCGGCTGGGAGAGCCACGGCCTCGAACATGAGATGTCGGCGTTCGATACTTCGATCACGCACGGCGCGGGCCTGGCGGTCATCATGCCCGCATGGATGCGTTACGTCTGGCGCGAAGACCCGAGCCGTTTCTTGCAGTTCGCGCTCGATGTGTTCGACATCGAGCCGATCGGCGGAAGCGACGAGGCTATCGAGGATGCCGTGACCGCCGCGATCGACGAGCTGCAAGCGTTCTTCGTGGACATGGGCATGCCCAAGACCATGGGCGAGCTGGGTCTGCGCGAAGAGGACGTCGACGCGATCGTCGAAACCCTGCGCGCCACGAAGGGCGACGTGTTCGGCGCGTTCAAGAAGCTGACGATGGAAGACGCCAAGGCGATCTATCTGTCGGCCTTCGTCGACCCGGCCCTGCCTTCGCTTGCGGAACAGGACGGGGATAACGAGTGACTTCACGAGCGGTTCCTGCCGATAGGGGAAACCGCAGGTTTCTGATAAGCCGCCTCCCATTTCTTGGATGACGTCACCGGAGTCCTGGAAAGGGAGGCTTTTTCATGGCGATTCGCGACGCGGTGCCTGAGGTCGGGCGGATCGATGCCCATCATGCGATGGAGAACAGCTGAAAGCCACGTCATTTTTTCTATATCATATTGACTTGGTATGATTAAAATGCTGAAATCCGTCATGTCGGATTCGAGTGATGAAAGGAGGCGAAAATGAACGAGCGCAACGTCGGACGTGTGGATATCGTCATGTGGTGTCGAATGCTTTCCTCCCGGGCATGTTGTATGGCCGGGGGCGAGTCGCGCGTCTTGCGCGGTCATTCGCCTCTGTTCGGTGATTGATCGACCGACATCGTCGACATATCGTCAGCCATATGCCCGGGAGTCCTGCTATAGGCTCCCGGTTTTTTTTATTGCCGGAGCCTGTGATTTCGATGAGGGACGAACCGACGGCATTCGATACGAAAGCGATCACGATTATGAGCGATTACAAATTCGAAACCCTGCAGCTTCATGTCGGCCAGGAGCAGGCCGATCCCGCGACGGACTCCCGCGCGGTTCCCATCTACCAAACTACTTCTTACGTATTCCATGACTCCGCGCACGCCGCCGCCCGTTTCGGCCTGTCCGATGCGGGCAATATATACGGCCGCTTGACCAACTCGACCCAGGATGTGCTCGAGAAGAGGATAGCTGCTCTGGAGGGTGGTGTTGCGGCTTTGGCCGTCGCCTCGGGTGCAGCGGCTATTGCTTATGCCATCGAGGCGCTTGCCGGAAAGGGTGGGCATATCGTCGCCCAAAAAACGATTTACGGGGGCACGTATAATCTGCTGGAGCATACGCTTCCGGCATATGGCATCACGACGACGTTCGTGGATGCGCATGACCTGTCCGAAGTCGAATCGGCCATTGGGCCCGATACAAGGGCCGTGTACCTGGAGACGCTGGGCAATCCGAACTCGGACATCCCCGATGTCGATGCCGTCGCGGCCATCGCCCATGAGCACGGGGTGCCTCTGGTCGTCGATAACACGTTTGCGACTCCGTATTTGTTCCGTCCCATCGAACACGGAGCCGATATCGTGGTTCACTCCGCCACGAAGTTCATCGGTGGCCACGGGACTTCCCTGGGCGGTGTGATCGTCGATTCGGGCGCGTTCGACTGGAGGGCTTCGGGGCGATACGCCCCCATCGCCGAGCCTAATCCGAGCTATCACGGCGTTTCGTTCGTCGACGCGGCCGGACCTGCGGCTTTCGTCACCTATGTTCGCGCCGTCCTCTTGCGCGACACGGGGGCGGCCATATCTCCGTTCAATGCGTTTCTGCTGCTGCAGGGCGTTGAGACCCTCTCGTTGCGTCTCGACCGTCATGTCGAGAACGCGAAGAGGGTCGTCGAATTCCTCGCTGCGCATCCGCAGGTTATCAAGGTCAACCACCCGGCTCTCCTCGAGCACCCCGACCATGCGCTTTATGAGAGGTACTTTCCGAACGGGGGTGCTTCCATCTTCACATTCGAGATAGAAGGCGGCAAGGAAGCCGCATGGAGATTCATCGACGGCCTGCAGCTGTTTTCGCTGCTCGCCAACGTGGCCGATGCGAAATCGCTCGTGATTCACCCGGCCACCACTACGCACAGCCAGCTTACCGACGACGAATTGGCTGAACAAGGGATTACCCGAAGCACTATTCGTCTGTCGATCGGCACCGAACACATAGACGACATCATTGCGGATCTCGAGCGCGGTTTTGCCGCCGCTCGGTAGAAAGGGGTTCACCATGTCTCGCATGTACAAAGGAACGTTCGACCTGGTCGGAGGCACGCCGCTTGTGGAGCCCGTCAATCTTGAGGCGGCAGAGGGCCTGAAGGCGGTCGTGTTGGCGAAGCTCGAATACTTCAATCCGGCAGGCAGCGTGAAAGACCGCATTGCCAAGGCGATGATCGAAGACGCCGAGACGAAGGGGCTGCTCGGCGAGGACTCGACGATTATTGAGCCGACTTCGGGAAACACAGGAATCGCTTTGGCGGCGATGGCCGCTGCAAAAGGGTATCGCCTGATTATCACCATGCCCGAAACGATGAGCGTCGAGCGTCGCAACATCATGAAAGCGTACGGTGCCGAGCTGGTTTTGACCGAGGGGGCAAAGGGGATGAAGGGTGCGATAGCCAAGGCCGAAGAATTATTGCGCGAAATACCGAACAGCTTCATTCCGGGGCAGTTCTCAAACCCCGCCAATCCTGCAATCCACGCCGCGACGACAGGTCCTGAGATCTGGGAGGACACGGACGGCTCGGTGGACATATTCGTGGCAGGCGTCGGCACCGGCGGCACCATTACCGGTGCAGGCGGATATCTGAAACGAAAGAACCCCGCCGTCCGCGTCGTTGCCGTCGAACCTGCGGATTCACCCGTGCTTTCCGAGGGCAGAAGCGGCGTGCACAAGATTCAGGGAATCGGTGCGGGCTTCGTGCCTGACGTGCTGGATACGGGGGTATATGACGAAGTGGTCGCGGTCGAAAACGATGACGCGTTCGCGGCGGCGAAACGGCTAGCGAGAACGGACGGGATTTCCGTCGGCATTTCCTCCGGCGCCGCGCTTCATGTGGCGATCTCTTTGGCGAAGTGCCCGGAAAACGAAGGAAAGACGATTGTCGTCCTGCTGCCCGATTCGGGCGACCGCTATTACTCGACGCCGTTGTTCGTCGAGTAAGGCTTGCGCTTTTTTGGCGTCGTTCGGCATCCTTCGGTATGCTTTTGTGTCGGCCGCCGCGTCCTTCGGCTTTGCAGCAGCGGGTGCGGCGGTTTTTGTTTCGGGATACGGACGTGCTTGCATGCGTCGTCGCGGAGTGCGGGGAGGTGCCGGATGTCGGCGAGTGACAGGAATCGGAAGGGCCGGTCGGTAAAACGCTCGATCCTGGTTGTCGACGGCATGCAGGTGTCGGTGGCGCGTCGCGCGGGACAGAAACGAGCCTATATCAGGATAAAGGAGCCTGACGGCCGCGTCGAAGCGTCGGCGCCGATGCGTATGTCCGACGCCGTCGTCACGCGCTTCGTGCGCGAGCATGCGGGCTGGATCGAGGCGCATCGCCGTGCCGCCATCGCCCGCGCCGAGCAGAATCCAGGCCCTCCGACATCTGAAGAGCTGGCCGAATGGCGTGCCGTGGTGGCGGCGTTCACGCCCGCGCTGATCGAGCGGTGGGCGCCCGTCATGGGCGTCGTTCCGGGAAACGTGGCGTATCGCAATATGGTGAGCCGCTGGGGCAGCTGCAACGTGAAGACGGGCCGAATTTGCATCAACGTGCAGTTGGCCGCGCATCCTCCGGAATGTCTCGAATACGTGGTAGTGCACGAACTGTGTCACCTGCTGGAGGCGAGTCACGGCCCGCGCTTCAAGGCGCTCATGGATTCGTTTCTGCCCGATTGGCGCGCTCGCGAGGCCAAGCTCCGCGGCGGCATCAGGCGCTAGGGCGTCCGGACCGTACGTTTTTCGCGTAGCGCATGGCTTAAGACGCGCGAGCGCGCCATGCGCCGTGCGCCGACTGCGCTACAATGGGCGGGTTTGAACATCCGTTGTCGTTTTGGCGCACGCGCCGGCGCGGCGGGATAGACCCGCTTCGCGCGCATGTCCGATGCGACCCACGAGGCGAAGGCGGCATCATCAGTCGCCCGAGCACGAGAGGAAACCAATGACCAAGCCAGCCTATTCGATCACCACGCCCATCTACTATGTGAACGCCGCGCCGCATCTGGGCACCGCCTACACCACCATCGCCGCCGATACCGTGGCGCGTTATCAGCGCATGAACGGCTACGACGTGTCTTTCGTCACCGGCCTCGACGAGCATGGACAGAAGGTCGCCGAGACGGGCGAGAAAAACGGCATGACGCCGCAGGAGTGGTGCGATTCCATGGTCCCCGCGTTCAAAGAGGCGTGGGATATGCTCGACATCACCTACACCGATTTCGTGCGCACCACCGAGGATCGCCAGACGCGCAGCGTGCAGAAGTTCTGGACCGACCTCTATGACAAGGGCTACCTGTACAAGAGCGCCTATGAGGGCTGGTATTGCGTGCACGAGGAGACCTACTACGCCGAAAGCGACCTCGAGAAGAATGAGGAAGGCGAGCTGGTGTGCCCCGACTGCCATCGTCCCGTGCGCCGCGCTTCGGGCGAGGAGAACTGGTTCTTCAAGCTCTCCGAGTTCCAGGAGCCGCTGCTGAAGTTCTACGAGGAGCATCCCGATTTCATCCGCCCCGATACGCGCAAGAACGAAATCGTCACGTTCGTGAAGGGCGGTCTGCAGGACCTCTCCATCAGCCGCTCCACTTTCGACTGGGGTATCCCGTTGCCCTTCGACGAGGGCCACGTGTGCTACGTCTGGGCCGACGCTTTGCTAGCGTACTTCACGGGCAACGGCTACGCCGACCCCGAACGCGAGGGCGAGTTCGAGCGCCGCTGGCCGGTGCAGTACCACTTCGTGGGCAAAGACATCACGCGCTTCCACTGCGTGATCTGGCCCGCCATGCTGATGGCCGCGGGCCTGCCCGTCGCCAATACGGTGTTCGGCCACGGCTTCTTGCTCGTGGGCGGCGAGAAGATGTCCAAATCCAAGGGCAACGGCATCAAGCCGGCCGACCTGGTCGAGGTCTACGGCGTGGACGCGTATCGCTATTACTTCATGTCCGACGTCCGCTTCGGCGCCGACGGCAACATCTCCATCGAGCGCATGACACAGGTCTATAACGCCGACCTGGCGAACACTTGGGGCAACTTGTGCAGCCGCGTGTTCAACATGGTGGGCAAGTACTTCGACGGCAAGGTTCCCGCCGTGCCGGCCGAGTTCGCCGACGCCGCCAATCCGCTCAAAGATATCGCCGACTCCCTGTACGAGAAATACGACGCCTGCATGACCGAGGTGAACTTCACCGACGCCGCCGCCGCCGTGCAGGAGCTCGCGAGCCGCGTGAACCTCTATGTCGAGGAAAGCGCGCCGTGGAACCTGGCCAAGTCCGAGGAGACCCAGGGCGAGCTGGCGTTCGTGCTGTACAACGCGCTCGAGGCATGCCGCATCCTGGCGCTGTTCTTCGCACCGTTCATGCCCAACACCTCCGCGGAAGTGTTCCGCCGCCTGAGCCTGGGCGCGATCGAAGAGGTCGATGACATCAAGGCCGCAAGCGTCTGGGGCCAGCTGCCCGCAGGCAACGCGGTCGAAAAGGGCGACCCGCTGTTCCCGCGTCTCGACGTGAAGGAAATCCAGCTGTAATCGCGCAGGCGCCGCTTTTCGCGTCTTTCGCATGAGAGTTGTCTAGAAACGGGGCCGTGGGCGTAAGCTTGCGGCCCTGTTTGCGTTATATAACTCTTCGAAACACAGGATACGAATCGAACCCGAAGGTGGATGGCATGACTCAGGAAACGACCGTGGGGCAGGAGGCGGCACCGCAGCAGGCCGCCGGCCCGATCGATTTCGAAGGCCCCGCAGGCTATCTCGCGTTTCGCGACGCGCTGTTCCGCAAGAAGAAAAAGACCGGCTGGCGCTATGTCGAATCGCCCTATCCGCTGACCGAAGCTCCGATCGCCGACACGCATGCGCATCTGCAGCTCGTCTCCGACGCGCCGCTTTCGCTTGCGCGCTGCGCGGTGCACGGCGTCGATTTCATCTGTACGATCGTGGATGCCGTCGAAGACGGCGATGCGACGTATCGGATGGTGGACGGGTGGCGCGGAGAGGCGCTGCGCATCTTGCCCGACGTGTTCGAGGCCACGCGCGCCGCGTCGGCTTCCGAGCGCGCCGCCGCATCGCTGGAGCACGAGGGCATGAGCGCCGACGAATGGCGTTCGAATCGTTGCCCCTGCGCCGAGGTGGCCATTCCGCGCGTGCGCGTGGTCGCTGGCGTCCATCCCCACAACGCGTCGCATTGGAGCGCCGAAATGGAGGAGTCGCTGAAGGCCATGCTCGCCGACCCGCGCACCTGCGCGCTCGGCGAAGTGGGCTTGGACTACCATTACGACTTTTCTCCGCGCGATGTCCAGCGCGACGTATTCCGTCGCCAGGTGCAGATGGCGCACGAATGCGGCCTGCCTTTGGTGCTGCATATGCGCGACGCGCACGACGACGGCTTCGAAATCCTCGAGCAGGAGGGCTGGCCCGCGGCGGGCGTGCTCTTGCATTGCTGCAGCGTAGGCCCCGACGAGCTGGCCCGCTGGATCGACCGCGGCTGCTACGTGGCCTTCGGCGGAGCGGTCACGTTCTCGCGCAGCGACGACCTGCGAGCGTCGGCGCAGATCGTGCCCGAAGACAGGCTTCTTACCGAGACGGATGCGCCCTACATGGCGCCGGTGCCGTTTCGAGGATTGGAGTGCGCGCCCGAGTTCACCGTGTTCACTGCAGCGTGTCTGGCCGAAGTGCGCGGCATCGAGCCGGGCGAGGGGCGTGCGGCGTTTCTGTCCGCCCTGCACGACAACGCGCTGCGCCTGCTCGACCGCGACGCCACGGCGTGGCAGTCGTCCTATGGCGACGAGGGCCTTCTGTGATCGCGGCCGTCGCTTCCGAGGGCGCGGCCGAGCGTCATGCGCTTCTGATCTGCGGTGCAGCGCGCTTGCGCGGGGTTTCGTCGCGTTATAGCGACGAGCTGGAGCAGCGGCTGCGCGCCGAAGGCGTTTGCGTGACGACATGGCATGCGGCTACGCACGACGTGGCCGACTGCGTGGGCTGCGCGGCCTGCCGCCCGCGCGCCGGCGAAGCGTTCGCCCCCGGCGTGCTTCGTAAGGAATGCGTGATCGACGACGACATGCGCGAGCTTTACGGGCTTTTGGATACGGCCGACGAAGTGCATCTGGTATGTCCCGTGTATTTCGCCGGCCCCACGGGTCGCTTCAAATGCGTGCTCGACCGTCTGCAGCCCTACTGGGAGTGGCGAATCGGCCCCGGCGCGCGCCTCGATCGCGCGCATGAGGTCAAGCGTCCCGCGTACCTGCACGTGATCGGCGCGGGCGGCGACCCGTTCGGCTACGATGCCTTGACCGCCATCGTGTGCTCGGCGTTCGGGTCGTCGGGCTTTTTCGTGGCCGACGTGATCGACCGCATCGGCTGGGGGCAGCCCCGCGAAGAGTCCGAGAAAACGTGTTTTTCCTGATGCGTCCGGTATGCTAGGCGCGTCATTCGAGAAAGAGAGCCCATGTCTCACGTTTCATACCTTGCATCGCCTTCGGCCACGCGCGCCGTCCTCGAACGCCACGGCCTCGCCACGAAAAAAGCCCTCGGCCAGAACTTCCTGGTCAACGATTCGGTCATTGCGCGCATCTGCGAGCTGTCCGAAGTCTGCGCCGACGACGCCGTGCTCGAGGTAGGTCCCGGTATCGGCACGCTCACGGTAGCCTTGCTCGCGCGTGCGGGTCGCGTGCTTTCCGTCGAACGCGACACCGACTTGCCTGCGGTCTTGGCGGAAACCTGCGCCGATTTCGATAACTTCACGCTGCTTTCCAAAGACGCCCTGACGCTTTCCCAGGCCGACCTCGACGAGGCCTTCGGCGAGGCCGCGGCACAAGGCGAGGCTCCGAACAAGTTCGTCGCGAACCTTCCCTATGCGGTGGCGGCGACTCTTGTGCTCGATTTCTTCCAGCGTTTTTCGAGCCTGCAGTGCGCTACGGTCATGGTGCAAAGCGAGGTGGCCGACCGCATGATGGCGAAGATGGGCACGAAAGACTACGGCGCCTACACGGTGAAGCTCAACCTGATCGCGAAGCCCACGGGCCGCTTCCAGGTGGGCCCCGGCAATTTCTTCCCGCCGCCTCGCGTCACGTCGGCCGTGATAAGGCTCGACCGCCGCGACGATTTGGGCATCACGGCCGAAGAGGCCGCCGTGGCATCGCTTATGGCCGATGCCGCCTTCGCTACGAGGCGCAAGACGATCGCCAACTCCATGAAGACGTTCTTCTCGGGCCGCAAGGGCTGCGACGGGGTGGTAGAGAAACTCCCCGCCATTCTGGAGGGTGCCGGTATCGATGCGCGCCGCCGCGGTGAAAGCCTCACGCTTGAGGAATTCATCGGGCTGGGCGCGGCGTACACGGAAGCGACGCGATAAAGCGCGAGCTGCCGTCTACCGTCTGCCATACGCCGAATATCGCATCGTTTCGGCATGAAAAGCATTCTGCGGTGTTGACAGGGGCGGCTAAGTGTGTTTTGAAATTGCAGAATTAATGACCTCTTGACAAATCGTGTTAATATGGCGGTTCGCACAGTCGCATACCCGATTGAAGGAACACTATATATGGAACTCGAAAAGCAGGCGCGCATCGTCGACGATATTCGCGCAGAGCTTCAGGAACGCATCGATACGCGCCTTAAGGTGCGTGCCAACATGGGTCGCTCGAAGGTCATCGAGTGCGAAGGCGTCCTCATGCAGGCTCATCCCTCGCTGTTCATTCTTGAAATCGACCGCAAGCGCGGCCGAAAGGCAAGGCAGTCTTATCAGTACGTCGATGTTTTGACCGGCATGGTCGAGCTTTACGATGTCGAAACGGGCAAGCCCGTGTTCGGGTCTTTCGTCGATAGCGGAGACGCCGCGCCGCTGCACGTCGTCGACGAGGATGAAGAAGAGGACGAGGACGAGGACCTTATCTAGCCGGCCGTGTCGAATGCGTATCGGCGTCTTGCATGCGAAGGCGACTGGGACGCGCATTGCGGATTGAAAAAACTCGGGAATGCAGCTTGACATTTCCAGGGTAGAAGCGCAAAATACTTTCTTGTCCATTTCTGGGGATGTAGCTCAGCTGGGAGAGCACCACGTTCGCAACGTGGGGGTCGTGGGTTCGAATCCCATCATCTCCACCAGAACTTTCAACGCCGTTCTTATGAACGGCGTTTTTTTATTTGAGATGGAACGACGCTGCGGGGTCCGAGCATCTTCGCGGACGCTTTTCGTGGCGTCACACGCCTTGGGGAGGGTCGATATGGAATACGGCACGGGGCGGGTTGCGCGGTTGATGGGCGTGCATCCTAACATGGTGCGCCTGTATGAGAAGGCGGGCCTTATCGCGCCGGCGCGCGGCTTGCTCGACGGGCGCGAGCATCCCGACGACGTGGTGCGCGCATGCGACCATCTGCGCGCCGCGCTCGTCTCGGCGAAACGCGATGCGGAAAAACTCTCGTGCTGATCGACAAGGCGCATGCGATCTCTGTGGGAAAATGCGTGCGCAAACCCTCCATTAACACACCAGGCTTTCCAAAGCGTGTTTAATCCCTTTTCCGCGTAACGAGCGCGAGAGTGAAAGGGGTGCGAATATGCGATCCGCTTCGAAGGAAAAAGGTGTCCCCGCGCCGTTTTTGACGAGCCAGTGCGTCACGCTTCTGGGGTCGGCCGCCGTTCAGATGGCCGTCGCCTGGTATGCGGCGGTCGAAACATCGTCCGGCGCCTGGGCGGCGGCGATGCTTGTGGCGGGGTTCGTGCCGCAGATGGCGGTGTCGCCGTTTGCAGGCGCGTTGATCGACCGCTTCGGTTCGCGCAAGACGGCCATCGTCGTGACCGACGCCGCCTCGGCTGCGGTGGCGGCGGCGCTTGTGCTGTTTTTGGCAACCGGCCCGCAGGGCACGGCCGTCTTGGCGCTTCTTGCCGTCGGCTCGGCGCTGCGCTCGGTGTGCGCGGGCGTGCAGATGCCTGCGGTTCAGTCGGCCGTGCCGCTTCTTGTTTCCGAGGCGTCGTTGGCGCGCTATAACGGAATAGCTTCGGCGGTCCAAAGCCTTGCGCAGTTCGCCGCGGCTCCGCTTGCCGCCTTCGTGCTCGCCTTCGGCGGCATGGCGGCCGTCATGGCGCTCGATATCGCCACGGCGGTCGTCGCGATCGGCGTGCTTGCGTTCGTGGTGAAGATTCCCGACGCGGCATCTGCCCGCACCGAGGACGCGCCCGCGGCGCCGGGCCTGTTCGCCGACGTGCGCGAAGGGCTGCGCTATGCGCGTGAAAATCGTTCGGTCGCGCTTGTTCTCGGCTTCTACGGCGCGTTCATGTTCCTGAGCGTTTCTGCGGGCTTTTCGTCCCGCTCCTGATGAAGCGCGCGTTCGGTGCGCCGTATACCCTGCTCGCCGTTGCCGAAGCGATCGGCTGCGTTGCCATGGTGGCGGGCGGTTTGGTGCTAGCGGCGCTTGCGAGCAAGGCGCACAATGCCATGCTGCCCGGAGGGCTTGTCGCCTACGGGGCGGGCAGCATCGGCGTGGGCCTTGCGACGGGCTGTCCGGTGTTTTCGTGTCGCTCGCAGTGTTGAGCGCGGTAATTCCCCTCGTTCAGGCGGCGGCCACCGCGCGGCTGCAGGCATGCGTCGATCCTGCGATGATGGGCCGCGTGCTCGATCTAGGCTGCGGCACAGGTGTGCAAACGTTCGTTTTGGCGAAGCATATTCCAGGAGCTATTACGGGTATCGATTTGTCCCCCGATTTTATCGACGTGTTTAACGCCCGGGCGGAGAAGCTCGGTTTGCAAGGCCGCGTCGTCGGCAAGCAGGGCTCCATGGACGATTTGGACATCCCCTTCGAAAGCGTCGATCTTATTTGGTGCGAAGGTGCGATCGACGGCGTCGGATTCGCCAAGATGATCGATTACTGGAAGGATTTTCTCAAGCCTGGCGGATACGTGGGCGTTACGTGCCCGTCGTGGCTGACCTCCGATCGCATCGAAGAGGTCGATGAGTTCTGGATCCAGGCGGGAAGCGGTCTCGACACGGCTGCGTGCAACGTCGGCGCTTTGCAGGATGCGGGCTATATCTCGGTTGCGACGTTCGCATTGCCCAAGACGTGCTGGACCGAGAGCTATTTCATGCCGCGTCGCGCGGCCGAAAGCGGCCTTTTGAAGAAGTATCCCGACAGCGATGCCGTCGAGGAGTTCATTGCCGGCAACCATTACGAAGAAAGTCTTTTCAGCGAGCATGGCGATCGGTATGGATACGTTTTCTATATTGCCAAGAAAATCTGATGCGAAGTGGCCGTCGCTTGGCGAAGCGGTCGGCGACGGCGCGGTTTCCACGCCGCGTTCGATAAGTCCTTTCGTGCGACACTGGATGCCACGATTATGCTTTCAGGGATGTTTTTCACGGCGAACGGCTAGAAAAACGCCTGGATATACGCTTTAAGGGGTAATTTCCCCCCAAATGGGTGATACGTTTTTGCTATCCCTGTGAAGGATGTGTGTTAAAGTCATAGCTGTATCTCGCCTACGGTTTACCCATGGTTGCGCACCTGAGCTTTTCTCACGGCTCCTTCGCATCCCCTCCAGATCGTACACGGGATACGGAGGAAGAAAAGGAACATTGAGAAAGGGGGTATCCATGGCTGAGGAAACCAAGACCGACGTCGTTGCGACCGAAGAACCCGCCAAGGATGCCAAGCAGGCTAAGCAGGGCAAGAAGAAGTGGCCTATCGTCGTGGGCGTCGTCGCCGTGGTGCTCGTTGCCGCGGGCGCGGGCTTCTTCGTGTGGCATGAGCAGCCTAGCTTCTGCAATGCCATCTGCCATACTCCGATGGATGCATACGTCGAAACCTACATCGACGGCAGCCACGACAAGTACGGCAATGAGCTGACCGAAGAAGCTGACAAGAAGGCCATGATGGCTTATGCCCATGCCACCACTACCGAGGGCGACACCACCAACTGCCTCGGCTGCCACGTTCCCACCATGGGCGAGCAGATCACCGAAGGCATGCATTGGATCACCGGCAACTACGAGGTCGCCGGCGACAACAAGGTCGGCCAGACCATCCTCGAAGAGCGCGAGCTTTCCGATCTGGTCGAGGCCCGCGGCATCGCCGAGGACGAGTTCTGCCTGAACTCCGGCTGCCACCATGTCACCGACGACGGCACCGAGATCACCTCTCGCGCCGACCTCGAGGCTGCTACCGAGTCCCTCGACAAGGAGTACAACCCGCATAAGGCTCAGCATGGCGAGTATGCTTGCAGCCAGTGCCACAAGGCTCACAGCCAGTCCGTCAACTATTGCACCCAGTGCCACAGCAGCGCCGTCGTTCCCGACGGTTGGCTGAGCACCTCCCAGGCCAAGAAGCTCGCTACGCTGTAAGCTTTCGAGCTTTGCGAGTGCGCTGACGGTGCATGCTTCGCATGGTGAGACGCCGTCGAGGGGAACGCATACGTCGCCAGGCGTACTTTTCCCAGGAGATGTGTAACACGAAAGGGCCCGCCCGTTGGACGGGCCCTTTTGTTGGATAATCGTATGCTGGGCATAGACCCCGAAAATTCCGACTTCGCGTCACAAGGAGCAGGGAAATGAACACGAAAACCAAACGCAGGCTCATCGTGGTGACCGGCGTGATCGTCGTCGTCCTGGCGATCGTGCTGGCTGTCGTCGGCAGCGGCGGCGCCGCTAAAACGATATCGGTCGCCGAAGCGCTGAGCGGGTCCTACGACTCCGATCGTATCCAGGTTTCCGGCAATGTGGTCGATAATTCTTTTGCCACCGAAGACAATGTGCTCACCTTCGATATCTTCGATCCCGAAGGCGATGAATCCCAGACGTTGCGCGTCCGCTACGAGGGGGCTGCGTCCTCCACGTTCGGAAACGGCGTCACGGCTATCTGTACGGGCCGTCTGAGCACGTCGAACGGCGTTGAGTTGGTGGCAAGCGAATTGGTGACGAAGTGCCCGTCCAAGTATGAGAGCGCGACCGATGCCTTGACGGTCTCCCGCATGCTCGAGTACGGCGACAGCATCGTCGACACCACGGTCAAGCTGACCGGCACGGTGGTCGAGGGCACTCTGACTGCGGCTGGTTCCGGCGAGCCCCGCTTCGTGCTGGCCGACGGCACGGACGCCTCCGTTCAGGTCCCCGTCGAATTCGACGGCGCGCTGGCCGACGGCATCGTCGACGGAACCTCGGTCGTCATCACGGGATCTTTGTCCGCCTCCGGATCGTTTGTCGCGACCGACGTCGCGCAGGAAGGATAAGCGTTTATGTCGACCTTCGGATTGATAGCCCTCGTCGTCGCCTTCGCAGGCGTTGCGGTGTCTGTCGTCTGCCTGTTGGCGGGCCAGATTCTTCGCAAGATGGGCAAGCAGGGCGCAGCCTCCACTGCATCGTGGGGCGGATGCGTCGCCTCTATTCTGACCGCCGCCGCCCTCACGGTGTGCTGCGGCATCCTCGTGTATTGCTTCATGACCGGCGACATGTCGATCGAGTACGTGCTCATGGAGCATTCCGATGCCGACGGCATTCTGGGCGTGCTCTATCGCTTCAGCGGCTTGTGGGCCGGCCGAGAGGGCTCGCTGCTTTTCTGGGCGTGGCTCATCTCGATTTTCAACGCGGTCGTCGCGATGCGCGCCATGAAGAAGCTCGAGCCGCTCGATTGCATGGCCCTGTTCGTGTCCGACCTCGTTCTTACGGCCTTCGTCGCGGTCTGCCTGTTCTCTGAGAGCAATATGCCCTTCATCGCCACGGGCGCTCCCTATATCGATGCCGAAGGCAACCTGACCCCCATGGCATCCGCTCTCGGCATGAGCCCGTTGCTCGAGCATTGGGCGCAGGCCATTCATCCGCCTACGCTGTTCATCGGCTATGCCGGCCTGACCATTCCGTTCGCCTACGCGATCGCCGCCTTGATCGTCAACGATCCCAGCTCGAAGTGGGTCGAGCGCGCCACGCGCTACGCCATGTTCTCGTGGCTGTTCCTCGGCATCGGCATCGGACTCGGCGCCATCTGGGCCTACGTCGTGCTTGGCTGGGGCGGCTATTGGGCATGGGACCCGGTCGAGAACGCCAGCCTGCTTTCGTGGATGGTCGCGCTCGCGCTCGTCCATAGCTTCACGGTGTATCGTCAGCGCGGCGCGTTCAAGCGCTGGAGCATCATGTGCGCCGCCCTCGCTTTCGCTTTCGTGGTGGTGGGCACGTTCATCACGCGTTCCGGCATCGTGCAGTCGGTCCATGCTTTCGCGGGCGACCCCGTGTCGTTGACGCTGTTCGGCGGCCTGATCGCGGTGGCCGTGCTCGTGGGCGTGGTGGGCCTGCTCATCCGTTGGAAGTCGTTCAAGTCCGACGACACGATCGAATCCATGGCTTCCAAGTCGGCCGCGTACTACTTCAACAACGTGATCATGATCGTGTTCACGCTGGTGCTGGCCTACCTCACGGTGGCAAGCGCGCTGCCCAGCTTCCTTCCGTTCGGCGGCCAGGCCCTGTCCGCCGGCACCTACGACGCGATCGCGCGTCCGCTCGGCATCGTCTACTGCCTGATCATCGCCGTGTGCCCGCTGCTTGCGTGGAACAAGACCGACCGAGGCGAATTCCTGCGCCTTGCCAAGGTTCCTGCGATTTGCGCAGCGGTGCTTTTCGTCGCGCTGATGGCGTACTTCGTCACCACGCTGTATCCCGCCTATGACGCGATCATCCAGGCCGGTGCCGCCGAAGGCGCTTCCCAGGCCGCCATCGCCGCCGCCGACGATCTGCTCGCTCAGGGTCCCGTGTGGTACTACAACGGCCTTGCCGTGGTCGGCTTTGCCGTGGCCAGCCTGCTGTTCTTCAATACGTTGTTCATGATCGCCCGCGCCGCATCCAAGCGCGGCAAGGCCACGGGCAAAAACCCTGTGGTCGCCTTCTTCGGCATGCTCGGCGCCAATTCGGCGAAATACGGCGGCTACATCGCCCACTTCGCCATGTCGATCATCTTGGTGGGCCTGATCGGTTCGTCGATGTATGTCACCGAGAAGACGGGCTATATCGCCTTCGACGAGGAGAACGATACGGCCGAAAGCTTCGTGATTCAGAATTACGAACTGCGCTATACCAGCAACAGCGTCGAGACCATGGCCAATGGCGACGACGTGATCTACCAGGTCGAGTTCGACGTGTTCGACACCGAGGACGGGTCGTTCGTCGGCCACGTGTCTCCGTCGGTTCAGCTGGTTTCCTCCACGCAGCAGACCAAGCTCAATGCATCGGTCATCAGCCTGCCCACCGAGGACCTGTTCGTCGTCTATCGCGGCGTCAACCAGGCGGGCGACCTGTCTATGGACGTGCGCGTCAATCCGCTGGTAAGCTTTGCCTGGGTCGGTTTCGGCCTGCTGATGGCCGGCACAGCGATCGCGCTGCTCGGTCGCCGTCGCGAGCACCGCGACGTAGATAACGCGTAGCACGGCAAGCGCTTGTTCGCAGGCGCTTCGTTTTCAGAAGAAGGCATGTATGGCAGATGCTCTCGACATACGCAAGCTGACGAAAGTCTTCGGAGACAGAAAGGCCCTCGACAAGGTGACGTTCGCGTTGCCTGAGGGGGCTTTCCTCTCCATCTTCGGTCCGAACGGCGCCGGCAAGACCACGTTGCTTCGCACGCTTTCAACCTTGGCCCGACCTACGTCGGGCTCCATTCGCATCATGGGCGCCGATGCGAAAGAAGACCCCGATAAGGTGCGTGAGCACATCGGGCTCATTTCGCACAATTCCATGCTCTATCCGGATCTGACGGCTATGGAAAACCTCATGTTCGTCGCGCGCCTTTACGGTATCTGCGATCCCGAAGAGCGCGTTCGCGAGCTGCTGCGCGCGGTCGAGCTGGACCATCGCCGCTTCGACATGGTGCGTACGTTCTCGCGCGGCATGACGCAGCGCCTCTCGATCGCCCGCGCCCTGATCAACGATCCCGACGTGGTGTTCCTCGACGAGCCGTACGCGGGTCTCGACCCCCATGCGGTCGAAATCTTCGACACGCTGCTCGACAGCCTGCGCGAAGGCCGCACGTTCGTCATGGTGAGCCACGACCTGCAGAAGGGCTTCGAGGCCTGTACGCATGCGCTCGTGTTGGCGCGCGGCCGCGTGGTGGCGTTCGCTCCGAAGGAAGAGCTCGATTTCGAAGAGTTCAAACAGCTTTATCGCGATACCGTCGGAATGGGGGTGGCCTGATGACGCAGACGAAGCCGGCTATGAAGAAGCCGTCTACCTGGGCGCATTATGTCGCGCTGCTGAAGAAGGACCTTTCCCAGGAGCTGCACACCAAAGACATGCTCACCTCCATGGGCCTGTACGCGCTGCTGGTTCTGGTGGTGTACGGCGCCGCGCTGGCGCAGGCGGGAAGCGAGCTCGACGTGCTGCAGATGGCGGGCGGCCTTCTGTGGGCGGTCGTTTTGTTCACGAGCCTGCTGGGGCTCAATCGCTCCTTCTCGCACGAAAAGGAGCAGGGATGCCTCGAGGGAATCTTGCTGGTGCCCATGGACCGCTCGGTGATTTTTTTGGCGAAGGCCACGGCCAATCTGGTGTTTCTGCTCGTGGTCACGGCGGTCACCGTGCCGCTGTTCTTCTTTTTCTTCCTTGGCCAAGTGGGCGCTGCGCCTTCGTGGCCGCTCATGTTCGTGCCTCTGCTCGCAGGCACGGTCGGCATCGCGGGCGTAGGCACCATGCTTTCCACGATCACGATGAACACGCGCGGCAAGGACGTGATGCTTGCGGTGCTGTTCATTCCTCTGATGTTTCCGCTTTTATGGGCATGCGTGTCGGCCACGACGGTCGTGATGTGCGGCTCCGACGGATTCATGGAAACCTTCACCACGTCCATGGCTCTCGCGGGCGGATACGATGTGGTGATGATTCTGCTGTCATGGGTGCTCTACGACTTCGTGGTTTCGGCATAGGTCGGATTCGCGGGGGTTCTCCTTGCGGCATGCGACGCGGTTCATGCGATGGGCCGCGCCTTGAAAAGCGTCAGTAGCCGTTCGCGAACGGCATGGATGAAAGGATTTGTCGGATGGCCAATGAAAAAACGGCCGGCGAGCCGCGTGTGGGCGGACGTCTCGACGCCATAGCGCCGTGGGCGATCGCCATCGGCGCTATTCTGGCGACGATCGGCTTCGTGGTGAACTTCACCGTGGCCCCGCTCGTCAACGGCGCCACGGTCAGCGAACCCGCATTGATCGGCGGAACGCTGGTGGGCAATAAGCTCCTGCTTTCCCAGAAGATCTTCTACTGGCATATGCCGGTGGCCATGGTCAGCTTCACCGCACTCGTGTTCACCGCGTATTACAGCATTCGTTTCCTGATGACCAAACGCTATTGCTACGATGTGCGCGCTCGTCTCGCCACCGAGGTGTCGTTGATTTTCGTGCTGTGCACCATGGTCACGGGCGAGATGTGGACCCGCTTCGAGTGGGGCGTATGGTGGACGTGGGAGCCGCGTCTGACGACGTACTTCATTCTGATGCTCATGATCTTCGGCTACTTCATCCTGCGCAACGCCGTCGAAGATACCGAGCGCCGCGCCGTGTATTCGAGCGTGTTCGGCATCCTGATCTTCATCGACGTGCCGATTTGCTTTCTGATCACGCGCCTGATTCCCTCGAGCGTGCATCCGGTGATCTTCCGCACCGATTCGGGCCTTTCTCCCGAAATGCTTTTGCCGCTTTTGCTGTCGCTTTTCGGCTTCATGCTGATTGCGTTCGGTTTGTACCGCTTGCGTCTGCGCACGCAGCTTATGGAAGACACGCTTGCCCGTATCCAGGATAAATTGGAGGATTAACCATGGATCCCGTTTTGGCTGAAATCTATTCCACCGTGCTTGACGCGGCCCCCTTCGTGATCGCCGGCTATGCGCTTTTGTTCTTGGTGCTGTGCGGCTACGTCGTTTTCATCACCACGAAGCTCAAGCGCACCGAGAAGAAGCTCGCCGCGCTCGAAGAGCATGTGGACGAGCTGAAATAGCCTCGTCCATCGGCATCGCAACGTATTCGCCGAAGGCCGCCTACGAAAAAGGCGGCCTTCGGCGTTTCGTGGTTACCGGGCGAAAACTCGCCGTGTTCGGCGGCGCGGCTTGCGGGCAGATAGTAGAATACTGTCCGTCATGCATACAAAACATCGTTTTCGCCGTCCGTCGAGCGCCGCGAAAGCCCCTTCGGGCCGTCGCGGCTTCCCGGGCCGCATCGTGCGAAGGCGCGCCGAAAGACAGGAGATATCCGCATGAAGGCATTGATTCCCGCCGCCGGCATGGGCACCCGCTTCCTTCCCGCTACGAAGGCCCAGCCGAAAGAAATGCTGCTGGTCGTCGACCGTCCCGCCATCCAATACGTGGTGGAAGAGGGCCTGGCGTCGGGCGCCGACGAGGTGGTCATCATCAATAGCCGCGATAAGAAGTCGATCGAAAAGCACTTCACGCCCGACCCCGAGCTCGAAGCCACGCTGCGCGCCAAGGGCAAAGACGCCTTCGCGGACGCCGTCAAGCACGCAGGCGAGCTCAATGTGTCCTACGTCTATCAGGACGAGCCTCTGGGCCTGGGGCATGCGATCCACTGCGCGGCCGACGCCTGCCAGGGCGAGCCGTTTTTCGTGTTGCTGGGCGACGTGCTCGTCCCCGATAACGCCATCTGCCCCAAGATGCTTGAAATCTCCGAAGCCCATGGCGGCGCATCCGTGATCGCCGTGCTTCCCGTTCCCGACGACCAGGTGAGCCGTTTCGGCATCATCGCGGGTTCCGAGGTCGAAGAAGGCGTGTGGAAGGTCGACGGCCTGGTCGAAAAACCCAAGCTGGAAGACGCTCCGTCCAACCTGTCGGTGTTCGGCCGCTATTTGCTGAGCCCGCGTGTCATGGAGCTTCTCGCGGACGTGCAGCCCGGCGTCGGCGGCGAGATCCAGCTCACCGACGCGCTCGATGCGGTGCTGCGCGAAGAGGAGATGTACGCGCTCGTCATTTCCGAGGAGGACGGTTTCGACACGGGCACCGTCGAAAGCTGGCTGGCCGCGAACAACGCGCTGTACGCGCGCAAACAGGCCGCTCAGGCGTAGGACGAAGCGCCCGCGGCGCATTCGGATAGGATGGAAGAAGGGAAGAACGTGACTTTCAATGCATTTTCGGGAGCGGCAGGGCAGGACTTCTCCGACCTGCTGAGAAGCACGGCGCAGCCTGCGCGTCCGCGAGGCGGCGTTTCTGCTGCTGCGGCTGGCTTTTCCGCCGAAGAGCTCGAGAGCGTGACGGGGCCCGAGCGTCGCTGGTCCTGGGTGGAAATCGACCTTTCCTCGATCCGCCATAACGTGCAGGTTGCCAAGCGCCGCCTGTCTCCCGGCTGCCGCCTGATGGCCGTGGTCAAGGCTAACGCCTACGGTCACGGCGCCGTCCAGGTGGCGCGCACGGCTCTTTCCGCCGGCGCCGCCCAGCTTGCGGTTGCCACGGTGAACGAGGGCATCCAGCTGCGCCGCGCGGGCATCGAGGCTCCTATCCTGGTGCTTTCCGAGCCGCCTGCATCGGCCATTCCGCTGCTTTTGCATCACGACCTCATGCCGTCGGTCTATACCACCGAGTTCGCGATCGCCTACGGCGAGACGGCCGACCGCATCGGCGTGCGCGCTCCGTTCCATCTGGCGGTCAATACGGGCATGAACCGCATCGGCGTTCGTTTCGACGAGGTGCTCGAGTTCCTTCACAGCATCGCGTTCCATCGCGCTCTCGAACAGATGGGCACCTTCACTCATTTCGCCACGGCCGACTGCGCCGAAACGCTCGATTTCAACATGCAGCTGCGCCGCTTCAAGGAAACGGTGGCGGCCATGCGCGCGGCGGGCATCGACCCCGGCCTGGTGCATTGCGCCAATTCGGCCGCCATTCTGCGTTATCCCGAAACGCATATGGACATGGCGCGCCTGGGCATTTCCATGTACGGATTCCATCCGTGTCCCGAAACACGCGGCTACTTCGACCTGCGTCCTGCCATGAGCGTGCATGCGCGCATCACGGCGGTGAATACGCCTCCCATGAGCGAAGGCGTCAGCTACGGCATGAACTATCGCAGCACGGGCAGCGTGAAGATCTGCGCGATTCCCGTGGGTTATGCCGACGGCTATCCGCGCGCGTTGTCGAGCCGCACCTCGGTGGTCTATGCGGGCCATCTATGTCGTCAGGTGGGCAACATCTGCATGGACCAATGCATGTTCGAAGTCGACCTGCGCAGCCATGGCACGCATCGCAGGCTCGACCCCCATGTCGGCGACGAGGTGCTGCTGGTGGGCGCCCAGAACGGCGCCGCCGTATCGATCGAAGACCTCTGCGACGCGGTGGGAACCATTCCTCATGAGCTGTGCTGCGCTTTGTCCCTGCGAATGCCGAAGGTGTATCTGCGATGACCGTTATCAGCGAACATTTCGCCACGATAGTCCCGCAAGAAGGCGAGTCATCGGAGCTGCTGCTGGCCGATATCGCCGACCAGATCGCCGCATGCCGCAAATGCGAGCTGTGCGAAGGGCGGGTGAACGTGGTGCCGGGTTTCGGCAACCCTGAAGCACGCGTCATGCTGATCGGCGAAGCTCCCGGCAAGAACGAGGACCTGCAGGGCCGTCCTTTCGTGGGGGCTGCGGGCAAGTATCTTACCGAGCTGCTGGGCTATGCGGGCTTGACGAGGGAAGACGTGTTCATCGCGAACGTGCTCAAATGCCGTCCGCCTTCGAATCGCAATCCTCGTCCTGACGAAATCCAGCTCTGCACGCCGTTTCTGCGCGACCAAGTACGCGCGATCGGTCCCGAATATCTGGTCACCATGGGCAACTTCGCCACGAAGTTCATCCTGAAAACAGAGCGCGGCATCACGGGGCTGCACGGAAAGCCCGTCATGGCGGGCCGCTTCACCGTGTATCCGGTATTCCATCCGGCCGCCGCTATCTACGATCGCAGCAAGCGCGATGCGCTCCAAGCCGATTTCACGGCGCTGGGCGAGCGTTTGAAGGCATCGCGTTAAAACGAACGATAACCCCAGGCCATATGCGATATGGACGCACGGTCGACTGCGGTCGGCCGTGCGTTTTTTATCGTCGCGAACAAATTAGTCTATAAAATAATTTGATAATCAAACTAAAAGAGGTATACTTTCGCTTCGCTGTCCTTGCGAGAAAGGAACCCATTATGAAAATCGCCCTTGTCACCGACTCGACGTGCGACTGGCCTTTCGCCGATTACGCCGCGCGCGACGTGTCCATGGTCCCCCTGAGCATCGGCTTCGGCGACAAGTCGCTTCTCGATCAGGTGGAGCTTTCGTCCGACGGATTCTGCGACTTGCTTGAAAACGCGGACTCCGGCCTGCCCACCACCTCGCAGCCTTCGCCCGGCGCATTCTCCGAGCTTTTCGACGATTTGGCCGCACGCGGTTACGATGCGGCGCTTTGCATGCATATCGGTTCGAAGCTTTCGGGTACGGTGCAGTCGGCGTCGATCGCGGCGTCGCAGGCTCCGATCGATGTGCGCGTGATCGACACGAGGCTGGCGGCTTCGGCGCTCGGCATCGCGGTCGATCAGGCATGCCGTTTGCGCGATGCGGGGGTCGACGATATCGACGAGCTTGAACGCCTCGTGGGCGAGGCGTGCGCGAACACCAAAATCTTGCTGATCCCCGAAACGCTCGACTCGCTTGTGCGCGGCGGCAGGCTCCCGAAGGAGACGGCCGACAAGATGGGCATGCTCAATGTGCGCGCCTTGCTGACGATCGACGAGACGGGAAGCGTGGTATTCTTCGACAAGGCCCGCGGCTCGAAAGGCGCGATCGCGCGCTGCATCGAGGTTCTCGAAGAGAGCGCTGCACAGAACGGTCCGCTTGACGTTCGCTACACCCATGTGCGCAACGCCGCTGCGGCCGAAAAGCTCGCGGCTGCCATCGAGGCGTCGAACGCCGAGGTCGCAAGCGTGCATGCCGATATATGCGGCGCCACGATCGCGACTCATCTGGGCTTGGGGGCTTGGGGCGTCGCCATGGCGCCGCGCGTGGGGTAAGGCACGAAAGGGGGATTTCTATGACGGAGACAGCGCAGCGTCGCCGCCATGTGAACGATCTGCTGGTGGAGACGTTCAACAGCATTCTGCGCGTCGAGGAAAACGTCGTGCGCAACCGTCTGACCGAGGGGCTCACTATATCCGAAGTGCATACGATCCATGCGATCGGCCTTCATGGGTCGAGCCCGATGAACGTCATCGCGGCACGGCTCGACGTGACGCTCGCCACGTGCACTACTGCGGTAGGAAAGCTCGTGACCAAGGGTTTCGCCGAACGCTCGCGCAGCGATGCGGACCGCCGTCAGGTGCTGGTGTCGTTGACCAAGGAGGGCAGGCAGGCCTATCGCGTGCACGAGCTCTTCCATAAGGAAATGGTCGATGCGGCTTTCGCCGATCTGACCGAGGAAGAGGAAGCGGTGCTTGTCAGGGCGCTGACCAAGGTCAAGGACTTCTTCGAAGAGCCTGGCGACTAACAAGGAATCGATGCGGGGTTCGCCCCGCTTCTTTTCGGCATAAAAAAGCTAAGACTATCAAACAATCAGAAAGGCGAATTAAAAATGGAGACCATCGAAATCGTGAAATCCGTTCTGCAGGACAACCTGGACATCGATCCCGCCGACGTGACGGCCGAGTCCACGTTCGAGACGCTCGGCGTCGACTCGCTCGACATGGTCGAGCTGGTGTGCGACCTGGAAGATCGCTGCGACATCGAGTTCGGCGAGCCCGACGGCCTTGCCACCGTGGGCGGCCTGGTCGACTACATCGAGTCTCTGCGTTAGGCGTATCGCATGAATACGCGTGTGACCGAGCTTTTCGGGATCGAGCATCCGGTGGTTCAGGGCGGCATGGCGTGGGTGGCCGACGGCAGGCTCGCAGGGGCGGTTTCGGCCGCGGGCGGCCTGGGCATCGTGGCCTGCGGCGCCGCGCCCTTGTCGTGGATCGAGGAGCAGATCTCGATCGCTCGCTCGCTGGCGCCGGACGCTCCCGTGGGCGCCAACGTGATGATGATGAATCCCGACGTCGAACGCGTCGCCGACCTTCTGGCGCGCCTGCATGTGGACGTGATCACGACGGGTGCGGGCAGTCCTTCCCGCTTCATCGAACGTTGGAAAGACGTCGGCGTGAAGGTGGTGCCGGTGGTGGCCCAGGCGGCCATGGCGGCTCGTATGGAACGCCTGGGCGCCGACGCCGTGGTGGCCGAGGGCTGCGAGGCGGGAGGCCATATCGGCGAGACGACCACCATGGCGCTCGTGCCGCAGGTCTGCGACGCGGTGAGCATCCCGGTGATCGCGGCGGGCGGCATCGGCGATGCGCGCACGGCTGCGGCCGCACGCGTCCTGGGCGCCGAAGGCGTGCAGGCGGGCACGAGGTTTCTTACGGTGGAGGAATGCAACGTGTCCGAAATCTATAAGGACAAGGTGCTGCGCGCCAGGGATTCCGACACCATCGTGACCGGCCGCGCGACCGGACACCCCGTGCGCGGCTTGAAAAACCCCTGGTCGCGATCGATGAAGGCGCTTGAGCGAACGGCAGCCGACGCGACGGAGCTGGAAGGCATGTATGCGGGTTCGCTTCGCCGCGCCGTCGAAGGCGACGCCGAGGGCGGCTCGTTCATGGCGGGTCAGGCGGCGGGCCTGGTGAAGGCGCGCGGCTGCGCGGCAGATGCAGTGCGCGAGCTTTCCGCAGGCTTCGCCGCGGGCGATGCGAGCGCGCGGGCGGTTGCGGCGTTACGCGAAGGGGGCGAGGCTCGTGGGTAGACTTGCCATCCTGTGCAGCGGGCAGGGTTCCCAAAAACCCGGCATGGCCGCGGCGTTTTCGGGCCGTCCCGAACTGGACGAAGTGTTCGAGGCCGCATCGGACGTGTGCGGTTTCGACGTGCGCGCGGCCTGCGGCGACGAAGCCGCCCTGGCCGATGCGCTGAAGGTGCAGCCCGCCCTGTGCGCCGCCTCTATCGCCGCCGCGCGTGCTTTGGAGGCCGAAGGCGTTGCGGCCGATGCGACGGCGGGCTTTTCGCTCGGCCAGGTCGCCGCGCTCAATGTGGCGGGCATGCTGTCGCTTGAAGATACGTTCTCGCTGTGCGCCGTCCGTGCGCATGCCATGGCCGAAGCCGCCGCCGCGACCCCAGGTGCCATGTGCGCGCTCATGGGGGCCGACGACGAATCGGTCCGTGCCTTGATCGAAGACGCATCCCGCGGCGCCGTGCTGGTGGCCGCCAACTACAATGCGCCCGGCCAGATCGTGGTCTCGGGTGAACGCGATGCGGTCGTTCGGGCGGCCGAGGCGTGGCGCGGACCCGGCCGCCGCGCGAGCATGCTGGCCGTGGCGGGCGCGTTCCACAGCCCGCTCATGCGGCCCGCCGCCGATGCGCTTGCATCGTTTCTCGAGGGCATGCGCTTCGACGAGCCGCGCATCCCTTTGATCTGCAACGTCGACGCGCGCCCTCTTCGTGCCGCCGAAGCAGCCGATCACATGATTCTCCAGGTGACTTCGCCCGTGCTGTTCGACCGCAGCGTCGCCGCTTTGCGAGAGGCGGGCGTGGACGCCTACGCCGAATGCGGAAGCGGGGCCGTGCTGTGCGGGCTCGTGCGCAGGACGCATAAGGAAGCGGCCCGTTTCCGCATCGAATCGACCGACGATGCCCGCGCGCTCGCAGCGCAGCGCGACGCGGCTCGTCAGTGAAAGGGACCCCAATGACACAGATGCAAACCGTCCGTCGCCATGCCGTGGTGACGGGGGCGTCGCGCGGCATCGGCGCCGCCGTGGCGCGCAGCCTCGCGGAAGCGGGCATGGACGTCGCCGTGAACTATGCGAGCGCGTCGAGCCGGGCGGCCGCCGAGGCTCTTGCGTGCGAGCTGGCGCGCGAATACGGCGTGCAGGCGTATGCGGCCCGTGCCGACGTCTCGTCGTCGGAGCAGGCCGAGGCCCTCATCGCGGGCGCCGTCGAGCGCTTCGGCGGCGTGGACGTGCTGGTGAACAACGCGGGCGTGACCAAGGACAGCCTGATGATGCGCATGAAGGAGGACGACTTCGACCGCGTGCTCGCCGTGAATCTCAAAGGCACGTATAACTGCTGCCGCGCAGCGGTGGGGCGCATGGCGAAGGCCCGCTTCGGGCGCATCGTCAACATGAGCAGCATCGTCGGCGTGCGCGGCAACGCGGGCCAGGCCAACTATGCGGCTTCGAAAGCGGGCGTCATCGGCCTGACTCGTTCGCTTGCCATGGAGATCGCCTCGCGCAACGTGACCGTGAACGCCGTGGCACCCGGCCTCGTGGAGACCGATATGACCGATGCCATGAGCAATCGCGCGAAGGAGGCGGCGCTCGAGCGCGTGGCGTCCAGGCGCATGGGGAGGCCCGAAGAGGTGGCCGCCGTGGTGGCGTTTCTTGCGGGCGAGGAAGCTAGCTATGTGACCGGCCAGGTCATCGGCGTGGACGGAGGAATGTCGCTATGACGGATACCAGAAAGCCCGACGGCACGCATCGCGTCGCCATCACCGGCGTCGGGGCGCTCTCGCCCGCAGGCGTCGGCGTGGACGCGCTGATGGAGGCAGTGAACGAAGGTCGCCGCTGCATCGCGCCGATCACGCGCTTCGACACGCAGGGCTACCCGGCAACCCTGGCGGCCGAAATCCCCTCGTTCGACGCTCAGGCATGCGGCCTGACGAAGAAGGAGGCGCGTCGATTCGCCCCGTTCGTTCAGTATGCGATCATAGCCGCCGACGAAGCCATGGCAAGCAGCGGTCTTTCGATGCACGAGGAAGACCCCACGCGTGTGGCTTGTGTGTGGGGAAGCGGCATCGGCGGCCTGTTCGAGTTCGAGGCGGGCTGCAAGGCTCTGCACGAGCGCGGGCCCAAGAAGGTGAGCCCCCTGTTCATCCCCACGATGATCGAGAACATGGCGGCGGGCAACCTGTCGATCCGCTACGGCATGAAGGGCGATTGCCTGAGCATCGTCACGGCCTGCGCTACCGGCGCGCATTGCATAGGCGAGGCCTACCGCTTGGTTCGTCACGGCTACGCCGATGCGGCGCTTGCGGGCGGCAGCGAGGAATCCATCTCGCCGGTGTGCCTGGCAGGTTTCGGCAACCTGGGCGCGCTGTGCACCTCCGACGATCCCGACGCGTCGGCCATGCCGTTCGATGCGAACCGCAGCGGCTTCGTGCCGGGCGAGGGAGCGGGCGCGCTCGTGCTGGAATCGTTCGAGCACGCGATCGCGCGCGGCGCGCGCATCATCGCCGAGGTCGCAGGGTTCGGTTCCACGGGCGATGCCTATCACATGACGGCTCCCGAACCGAGCGGCGAAGGCGCCGTCCGCGCGATGCGCATGGCGCTTGACGAGGCCGGTTTCGAACCGGGCGACGTGGGGCATCTCAACGCTCACGGCACGTCCACGAAGGCCAACGATGCTATGGAGGCGGCGGCCGTCGCGGCGCTATGGGGCGCCGATGCGCAGCTGCCGGTCACCTCGGTGAAAGGGACCGTCGGCCACATGATGGGCGCGGCGGGCGCTATCGAGGCGATCGTGTGCGCCTTGTCGGCGGTGCGCGGCACGGTGCCGCCGACCGCGGGCACCCGCGAAGTCGATCCGGCCTGCCCGGTCAATGTGGTGATGGGCGCGCCGCTACCCACGGGGCGGCAGGCTGTGGCGCTGAGCAACTCGCTCGGCTTCGGCGGTCATAACGCTTCGCTCGCCCTGGCTCCCTTCGAAGGCTAGCCCGCAGCCGTCGCCGCCGCTTCGCGCGGCGGCGCGCGGGCCGCGAGCGTCCGACAGACGGCGTTTCCCTTGCGGCGCCTGTCGGACGCTCGCGTTCGCTTCTCACGGTGCGCGACCTTGCTTGCGAGGGTTTCGCGCGCGATGTTTCGACCAAGGAAGAAGGTCTTTCATGGAACTGACGTATCCCGCCGGCCGCGACGCGGTGCTGGCCATCCTGCCGCATCGCGACCCCTTCGTCTGGGTGAGCCGCATCCTGTCGTGCGAACCCGGCGTCCATATCGTGGCCGAATTCGACGTCGACCCTGCGTTGCCGCTGTTCGCAGGGCATTTCCCCGAACACCCCGTGCTGCCGGGCGTCATCGTGATGGAGGCGCTCGCCCAAGCGGCTTCGTGCTGCGTGCTGCTGGCGGGCGACGACTGCGGCAAGGTCGGTTTCCTGACGGGCATCGACAAGGCGAAGTTCCGCCGCCAGGTGCGTCCGGGCGACACGCTGCGCCTCGAGGCGCGCATCGTGAAGTCGTCCTCGCGCATGTGCGTCGCCGAAGTGGAGGCGCGCGTCGACGACCGGCCGGCCGCGACGGCGGTGCAGAAATACGTGATGGCCTAAGGAGTTTCGATGCGTCGGAAAAAGTCCGATTACATAGTGATGCCGAACGTCGAGGGCGGTCCCGCGTGCGAGAGCCTGTTCGAGCTTGCGCGCAAAGGGTTCTCGTGCGCGCTGGTCGTGGACGGCCGCCATGCGTTCGACGAGGTTCCCGCGGCGGTCCGGTCGGTGGGCCTGCGCACGGCGGTCGCCTACACGCAGGATATGGCCGCAAGCCCGCGCCTGTCGCTGGCCGAGCAGTGCGTGAGCATCGGCGAGCGGGCCGATGGCGGCGCGTTCGACGACGCCTACCTGGTCTTGGCGGCCGCTCAGTCGGCCGGCGCCGATCTGGTGCTTCTGGTCGATTCGCCGCTCGCCGGCGATGTCGACTTCGTGGGCATGGCGCGCGGCGAAGGTCTCGGGGTGTATGCGGTCGATGCCGAGCGCGTGATCGCAGGCGCGTTCGGCGGCATGACCGCCGCCTGGCGCTCGTGCGCGTGCGCCATCGGCCTCGTGCGTCCGGTGGACGAGCAGTCGTGGCGCCGTTGTCCTGCGTGCGGCGGCATCTTCGCGGCCCATGCGGTGTTCGCGGCGCAGGAGACGTGCCCGCGCTGCGGCCTGCATTTCCGCATGACGTCGCGCCAGCGCTTCGACCTGCTGTTCGACGCGGGGACGGTCGAGTCGATCGACGATATCGACGAAGGCGGAGACCCGCTCGATTTTCCAGGCTACGCCGAAAAGCTCGCTTCCACGCGCCTGAAGACGCGCCTGTCCGAGGCGGTGTCGTGCGCGCGCGGCCGCATCGCAGGCATGCCCGCCGTGGTCTGCGTGATGGATTCGACGTTTTTCATGGGGTCGATGGGCCGCGTGGTGGGCGAGCGCATCGCCCGTGCGGCCGACCGCGCCACCGGCGAGGGCCTGCCGCTTGTGATTTTCTGCGCATCGGGCGGCGCGCGCATGCAGGAAGGCCTGGTCTCGCTCATGCAGATGGCGAAGGTATCCTGCGCCATCCGCCGCCATACTGATGCGGGTCTGGCGTACCTGTCGGCGGTCACCGACCCCACGACGGGCGGCGTGACCGCGTCGTTCGCCATGCAGGGCGACGTGGTGTTCGCCGAACCGGGAGCGCTCGTGGGCTTCGCCGGCCGCCGCGTGATCCAGGACACCACGGGCGAAACGCTGCCCGACGGATTCCAGACGGCCGAGTTCGCCCTCGAACACGGCCTGATCGACGCGGTAGTCGACCGCGCGTCGCTGCGCTGCACGGTGGCTGCGCTGCTGGCGCTTCTGGGGGCGGGCGCGAAGGGAGCGCCGTGTTCCGTGACGGGCCCCGATGCGCTGGCCCGCGCGTTGCAGGAGGCGCCCTCGGCCCATGAACTGCGCGTCATGGAGGAGCGCGGCACCGCCGTCGCGCCGTCCGTCGAGGCGTGGGATTCGGTCCGCGCCTCGCTGCGTGCGCATCGTATCCTGGCTCCTGCATCGCGCACGGCGGCGCACGCCCGCGCTGCGACGGATGCGTCTGCCAATCCGGCGTGGCGCAGCGTCCAGGCTGCGCGCGACACGCATCGTCCCACGGCGTTGCACTACCTGTCGTTCATGGTGGACGGATTTATCGAACTGCACGGCGACCGTGCGTTTTCCGACGATGCGGCGGTGGTCGCGGGCATCGGATGGGTATCGGGCCGCGCCGCCGTGATCATCGCGCAAGAGAAAGGCGCCACGCTCGACGAGCGCGTCCGGCGTAATTTCGGCTGTCCGCAGCCCGAAGGCTATCGCAAGAGCATGCGGGCCATGGATCTTGCACGGCGCTTCGGCTTGCCGGTGGTTTGCCTGGTAGACACGCAGGGCGCGTTTTGCGGCAAGGAGGCCGAAGAGCGCGGCCAGGGCAATGCCATCGCCGAGAACCTGGCATGCCTGGCGGGCTTGCCCGTGCCTGTGGTGACGGTCATCGTGGGCGAAGGCGGCTCGGGCGGCGCGCTCGCGCTCGCGCTTTCCGATGCGGTGGCCATGCAGGAGCACGCGGTGTATTCGGTGCTGTCGCCCGAGGGATTCGCCTCGATTCTGTGGAAGGACCGCTCGCGTGCCCCCGAGGCCGCGGCGGCCATGCGCATGAACGCCTACGAGATCTTCGAGATGGGGATCGTGGACACGGTGCTCGAGGAAGGCGAGGGCACCGCGAGCGAGAACCCGGTGCTCGCGGCCGATGCCGTGCGCCGCTACGTCGAACGCAAGCTCGACGAACTGTGCGTGCTCGATGGGGCCGAGCTGGTGAATCGCAGGCAGAGGCGTTTCGCCGCATTCTAGAAATCGCGCCGCCTGGCGGTTTTGCGCATATTGCCGCGGCCGTGGTCGTATCGCCCTATAATACGCAGGCCGAGCCGCGAGGTTCGGCCTCGTAACGAACAGAAGCGACGCGCCGCCGAAGCGTGCGCGCGAGGGGAGCGATAGATGGCAGAAAATAACGCGGCGCCTTCGAAATCGGACGGCCGCTACGATTTCGATCCCAAGGAATATCTCCAGCAGGGTGCCTGGCGCGACGTGCGCCTGGGGCTGCATCGTACCGAGGAGCTGCTCGAGCGCCTCGGCCGTCCGCAGGACCGCCTGAAGATCGTGCATGTGGCAGGTACGAACGGCAAGGGTTCGACCTGCGCCTTCATCGCGTCCATCCTGCAGGAGGCGGGCTATAAGACGGGTTTGTTCACGTCGCCCTATATCCTGCGCTTCAACGAACGCATTCAGGTCGATCGTCGCGACATTTCCGACGAAGATCTGCTGGAGGTGGCGGCCGACGTGCGCGAACAGGCGCTGACAATGGATGAACAGCCCACCGCGTTCGAGTTGATCACGGCGGCTGCGTTGCTTCATTTCGCGCAGCAGGGCTGCGGTGCCGTGGTGCTCGAGGTGGGCCTGGGCGGCAGGCTCGATTCCACGAACGTGGTCACGCCCGAGGTCTGTGCGATCGCGCCCATCTCGCTCGACCACACGCATGTGTTGGGCGACACGGTCGAAAAGATCGCGTACGAAAAGGCCGGCATCATCAAGCCGGGCATTCCTGTGGTGTCGCATCGCCAGCCTGAAGACGCGCGTCGCGTGATCGAGCAGGCCGCCCACGCCGCCGGCGCCCCGCTGACCTATCCCGACTTCTCGGCGGTCGAATCGCATGCTGAAGGCCTACATCAGGTGTTTTCCTACGGAGACATCCGCGACGTTTCGCTGCGTATGGCGGGCGTCTACCAGCCCGGCAACGCCGCGGTGGCCGTGGAGGCGGCCAAGGTGCTGCGCACGCGCGGCTTCGCCATTTCCGACGACGCCATCAGGCGCGGCCTGGCGGCGGCGCATTGGCAGGGGCGCTTCGAGGTGGTCGACGAACACCCCGTGACGATCGTCGACGGCGGCCACAACGAGCAGGGGGCCGCCGCGTTGGCGTCTTCGCTGCGCACGTACTTCCCCGAAGGCGGCGTGGTGTTCGCCATGAGCGTGCTGCGCGATAAGAACTATCGCGCCATGATCGAAGACGTGCTGCCCCTCGCGCGCGCCTTCTATTGCTTCGAGCCGCCCGACAACGAACGCGCTCTGGCGGCCGACGATTTGGCCGAAGCCATCCGCGCCGCGGCCGACGAACGCGCCGGCGATTTTTCCACCTGCATGGCGGCCCCGCAGGCCGTCGCCTGCTCCACGCCGCGCGAAGCGGCGCTCGCCGCCCGCGCCGCTGCGGGCGAAGACGGCGTGGCCTGCTGCTTCGGATCGCTGTATTCCATCCAGGAAATCATGGCGGCGATCGAAGACGACAAACGCGCCGCCGCTCGATAGGCGCTTCCATGCATCATGCCGCCCGGTCCGCGCTTGGCAGGCCGGGCGGTTCGCGTATCGGGGTGCGAACCCCGCGCACGAAAAAGGCCGCCCGCGTGATTGCGCGAGCGGCCTTCGTGCATGCTGTCGGGGCTCGGTTCTAAGCGCGGCCTTCCAGAACGGCCGCCACCTTTTCGGGATCGAGCTGATGGATCGGGACGACGGGTTTGGGAGCGCGGTCGAAATCGCCCAGGAGCTTTTCGTAGTGCGCCACATCGCGCCACTGGCCCAGTTTGAAGCCCACGTTGTCCATGACGCCCACCAGACGAAAGCCCATGGCCAGGTGCAGCTTGTCGCTTTTCTCGTTGGGCTCGGTCACCTTGCCGTGGGCGCTGCGCACGCCCTGCATCTCGAGCAGCGTGAGCAGGCGGTCGTACAGCGCGCGGCCCAGTCCGCGGCCGCGGCAGTCTTTGGACAGGTAGACCGAAAGCTCGACGGCCCAGGCATAGGCCTCGCGCGTGAACAGGCGGCTCGCGTAGGCATAGCCTACGGGCACGCCGTCTTCCTCGCACACGATGTAGGGATACAGGCAGATGCGCTCTTCGATGCGCTTGCGGAATTCGTCGACGTCGGGACAGGTGCATTCGAACGTAATGGACGTGTCCACGTACGGCGCATAGATCGCCTGCAAAGCCTCGGCGTCGTCGGTGGTGGCAAGACGGTACGTGTACACGGGTTCGTTCATAGTGCTCCTTTCGAAAGCCTCTGTCTGTCGGCGTTGTGGAATCGCGAAGCGCGCCTCGGTCCTCGAGGCGGTCGGTCGATATGCGCGAACAGGTGAAATACAGCTGAAATGCTTGATAGTGCAGCGCATTTTACACCCAAAACCGGCATGACGGCATGGGAAGCGGAGTTTTTCGAAGGAAGAGGGAGCGTGTTTACGCGAAGGAAAAAGACGTGAAGAAGCCTCGCCCCCGGCCTAAGGATGAACCCACCTAGACAAGGTGGGTGCTCGCAACGTGCTGCAAAGCTTTCGTGTCGACAGACGCGAATCCCTGTATTCACGCGTAATCTAGAGCTCCCTGAAGTAATGCATCGGTCCATCGCAAAATGACGGCTTCGGAAGCAAGGCTTGGCTCGAGTATATACGACGCAATCGTGAAAGATACCCCTTGACATGAAAACCGGATTGCGGGTCCTGCTGCCTGCCGCGCATCGCATCTTCGTCGTTTCCGTCTGTATACAAAGCGGTGTCATTCGCGGGCGGCTTAAGGCCCTGCGCTACAATGTGGCCGTGCGAAGTCGCGTATCAGGGGGAGGGGATGTTCATGGCACGTGCGAAGAATTTCGTGCAGCTCGTTCGCGACGGCTTGAAAGACACCACGTCGGCCGCCCGTCTGCGTGAAATCACGAAAGTCCTGCGCCGCACCGAGGTATCGCGCGGCCTGACCCCGGAAAAGCTCGTCACGCTGCTCGAAGAGCTCGGCCCCACGTTCATCAAGTTGGGCCAGATCCTTTCCTCGCGCTCGGATATGCTTCCTCAGGAATACTGCAACGCGCTGCAGACGCTGCGCAGCTCTACCACGCCCGAGCCGTTCGAACACGTGGTCGAACGGCTCAAGGCAATCTATGGCGACGATTGCATGAGCGTGTTCTCCGATTTCGACGAAGAGCCGCTCGGGTCGGCCTCGATCGCCCAGGTATACAAGGCGCATCTCGTCGAAAACGGCGCCGCGGTCGCGGTAAAGGTCAGGCGCGACCACGTCAAAGAAGACATGCAGCGCGACATCCAGCTCATGCGCCGCGCTGCCGACCTGCTGAATCTGACCGGTTCGACGGTATTGGCAGGCGTCGATATCGTCACCGTGATCGATGAATTCGACCGTACGGTGCGCGAAGAAATCGACTTCACGGTAGAGCGTGACAATCTCCTGCGTTTCGCCCGCGGCGTGCGCGGCGAGAAAGGCGTTTCGTCCCCCGCGGTCTATCCCGGCTATTCCGACGAAACGGTGCTCGTCATGGAGTTCGTCGAAGGCATCTCGCTCGAGCATGTGGACGAGCTGAAGAAGGCCGGCTACAACCTGCGCGATATCGGCGACCGTCTGGCGAATTCCTATATGCATCAGATGGTGGACACGGGTTTTTTCCACGCCGATCCGCATGCCGCCAACGTGATCGTGCGCCCGGCGCTTACCGAAGAGGAGCGCGCCGAGGGCAAGAAGGACCGCGGCGAAGTGGTCTGGATCGACTGCGGCATGATGGGCGAGCTGTCTCCGCATGAACGAGGCCTGTTCTTCGACATGATGAAGGCCATGGTGTTCAAAGACGGCCATGCGCTGACCGACCTGTTCATCGAATGGGGAAGGGTGAGCGACGCGCCGGGCAAGAAGCTCGATTACGGCAGGCTTTTGCAGGAACTCACCACGCTCGTGAACCGCTACGCCGCCGAAGACGCCTACTCGATGGACATCGCGGCGCTGCTCAACGACATCATGTCGATTCTGGACACGGCCAATGTGATCATGCCGCGCAGCTTCGTCATGCTGGTGCGCGGTCTGGCGTCGCTGCAGGGAACGCTTTTGTCGCTGACGCCCGAAATCAGCATCCTCAAGGTGGTCGAAACCTATATCAAGCAGCGCGGAACGAAGCGCTTCGACCCCGTCAAGGAAGTGGAAACGCGCACCATGGCGGCGGTGGCTGCGGCCGATAAGGCCGTCGAAATTCCCGGGCGTGTGGTGAATGTGCTCGACATGGCCGAAAAAGGCCGGCTCAAGCTGGGGTTCGATCTGGCCGAAGCCAACCAGCCCATGGAAAAGCTCGGGCATATCGTCGACCGCCTCAGCCTGGCGATCATCACGGCGGGCCTGTTCATCGGATCGTCCATGATCTATTCCACGGATATGCAGCCGCAGCTGTTCGGCGTGCCGATCATCGGCTTCTTGGGGTATTTCGGCGCGGCGGTGCTGAGTCTCTACATCATCTATAAGATCCGCAAGGGCTGCTAGCCGCGCAGCATCCCTCGTAACCGAACAGGTGTTCTTATATAATGGAGACAGAGCAAGCGAAGCGGCGTCCGCATGGCGCCGTTTCTTGAACCTGGAACGCGGGAGCGCATCGTATGGACACCCTTTTCACCGAAATAGAAAACGCAGCGAAATTCGCGGCCGCGCCGCTTGCCGTGCGTATGCGCCCGCGCACGTTGGACGAGTTGGCGGGCCAGCAGCATGCGGTCGGCCCGGGCAGCTGGTTGTTCGCGGCGATCAAGTCGGACACGCTGTCGTCGGCCATCCTGTTCGGTCCTGCCGGAACGGGCAAGACGAGCATCGCGCACATCGTGGCCGAAAGCACGCGCGCGGCCTTCGTCGAGGTGTCGGCCATCGGCGGCACCGTGTCCGACCTGCGTCGCGAAATCGCCGCCGCTGAAAAGCGCTTGCTGGTCAACGGCATGCGCACCATCCTGTTCGTCGACGAGATCCATCGCTTCAATCGCAGCCAGCAAGACGCGCTGCTCCACGCGGTCGAAGACCGCACGGTCATCCTGATCGGCGCAACTACCGAAAATCCTTATTTCGAAGTGAATTCCGCGCTCATCTCTCGTTCGCGCGTCATCGAGCTGCGCTCGCTTTCCGATGAAGACATCGTTTCGATCGTCGAGCGTGCGCTCGACGACGAGCGCGGCCTCAAGGGCGAATTCGCGCTCGACCCCGATGCGCTCGACTCGATCGTGAACCTTGCGGGCGGCGATGCGCGCAACGCGCTCACCACGCTCGAGCTGTCGGCGGGTCTGGCGCGCGAGCAGGCGTCGTCGGGCGGTCAAGCGCAGCTCCCGTTCGCGATTACGGCCGATATGGTCGAGCTCGCCACCCCGCATCGATCGTTGCCGTACGACAAGAACAAAGACATGCACTACGACGTGATCAGCGCGTTCATCAAATCGATGCGCGGAAGCGATCCCGACGCCGCGCTGTATTGGCTCGCACGCATGATCGACGGCGGCGAAGACCCCAAATTCATCGCGCGCCGCATCTTCATCCTGGCAAGCGAAGACATCGGCAATGCCGACCCCCAGGCTCTCTTGGTAGCCGAAGCGGCGTTTCGTGCGGTGGAGGTGATCGGCCTGCCCGAATGCCGTATCAATCTGGCCCAGGCGGTCACCTACATGGCGCTCGCTCCGAAGAGCAACGCGGCCGAGGCGGGTATCGACGCCGCCCTGGCCGAGGTGCGCCGCGGGCCGCGCCGCGACGTGCCCAGCTATCTTCGCGACAGGCATCGTCCTGGCTCCGAAGACTACGGGCGGTACCGCTATCCGCACGATTATCCCGGGCACTGGGTCGACCAGCGCTATCTGCCCGAAGGCCTCGAGCGCGGCTGCTTCTACCACCCCAGCGAAAACGGTTGGGAACACTATCGTGTAGAAGCGGTCCGTCGCGATCGGGCCCGTCGCGATCAGTGATACACTTCAGGTTCGGCAAGACCCGATATATCAAGGGAGATGGATTATGGATACGTCAATCATTTCCGAGGTCGTGCTTCCGCTCGTCTTCGTCGGCGTGGGCGCGGTTCTGATCTGGTTCTTGGTGGAGGCCATTCAGTTCCTTCGTCGCACCCGCACCACGGTCGAGACCATGGAGGCGCAGATCACCCCCATTCTCAAAGATGTCCAGGAGATAACCGACAGCATCAAGCCCGCCGTCGACAAGGTCGATCCGCTCGTCGAGCGTGTTTCGCTGGCAGTCGATGCGGCGAACCTCGAAATCATGCGCCTCGACGGCATCCTCGAAAACGTCGATAGGATCGCCGAAACCACGGCAAGCGCCGCCAGCGCCGTCGATACCGTGGCCAACACGCCGCTCAAGCTGGTCGAAAGCGCTACGGAAAAACTGCGCGACGCCTTTGCGGCCCGCAAGGCTTCCGACGAATCCGCTTCGCTCGCGGCCTCTGCCGAAGCTTCCAAGGCGTCGTCGATCGCCGCAGGCCCCCAGGACGACGCCGCTTCCGGCGCCGCCGTCAAGCATGCCGGCACCGAGGCGCCCGAAGGTTCCGGCGAAAACTATTTCACGTACGCTTCCAAGGAGGAGTAATCCCTTGCAGGAGAATCGCGATTCCCAAGCGAAAGACGCAGGCGCGCACCGTACCGACGATGCGCGCCGTCATTTTTATCAGGTATGGATGCTCGTCGGCGCGGCCGTGGTGCTCTACGTCCTGGGCTTCGTGCTCGATGTGCTCGCCATGCCCGTGGCCATTCTGGCGTGGACGATGGTCATCGTCTTGTGCCTTCGCGGCCCCGTGGGCAAGCTCGAGAGCCTCGGCATTCCGCGCGTCTTCGGAACCGCTCTTTCGTATGCGGGGACGGCCGTGGTGCTCGGCATTCTTCTGGGCGTCATGTTCTCGCCTGCATCCGGCATAGCCGAACAGTTCTCCGATATGCTGGCAGGCCTTCCCGGTTACGT
Source organism: uncultured Slackia sp. (assembly GCF_959608125.1). Lineage (GTDB taxonomy): Bacteria > Actinomycetota > Coriobacteriia > Coriobacteriales > Eggerthellaceae > Slackia. Next base: position 16,974 of record NZ_CAUHPG010000001.1, on the reverse strand, counting down.
GCAGGGCGTGATCGACTGGGCGAATCGCCTCTATGAGCAGTACGCCGCCGTTTTGCAGAACGAGTCGGTGCGCGATTGGCTCAATTCGGCCGCCGAGGCGCTCACGTCGTGGGCCTCGGCCACGGCGCGCCTTTCGGCCGACGGCGTGCTCGGCTTCGGCACGGGCATCGTCAACTCGGCCATGGTGATCGGCTTCGCGCTGGTCGTGGCGTTCTGGATCCTTATGGAGCTTCCCGCGATCGGCCGCGAGGCGAAGCGTCTCGTTCCCGAAAGCCGTACGCAAGAAGCCGAGATGCTGCATCTCACGTTCACGCGCGTGATGGGCGGCTACATCAAGGCGACGCTCATCCAATGCTTCCTGATCGGCCTGGTGTGCGGCGCAGGCTTCTGGGCCATCGGCATTCCCAATGCCGCGGCGCTCGGCCTGATCACGGGCGTCATGAACATCATTCCGGTGGTCGGTCCGTGGATCGGCGGCGCGGCAGCCGCGGTGGTCGGCCTGTTCGTGAGTCCTTGGGCGGCCGTGCTGGCGCTCGTGCTCACCATTTTCGTGCAGCAGTTCGTCTACACGTTCATCTCGCCGAAAATCATGTCTGATTCGGTGGATGTGCATCCGGCGCTCGTCATCGTGGCGCTGTTCGTAGGCAGCGCGGTGGGCGGCGCCATGGCGGGCCTGATCGGCAGCGTGGTGGGCATGCTGCTTTCCATCCCGTTCGCCGCCATCGCCAAGTCGGTATTCGTCTTCTACTACGAGAAACGCACGGGTCGCCAGGTGGTTTCCGAGGACGGCGTGTTCTTCAAGGGAACGCCCACGCGCCTTGCCTCCGATGAGAGCCTGCCCGATGCCGTGGCAGACGCCGTCGCGCCCGCCCGTCCGAAATCGTCCTCGCGCCTCGCTCCGTCGTCGATCGTCGCCCGTTTGCGCGGCGGGGGCGGGTCTTCTTCGGGCTCTTCGGATAAGCGCGAAGACGAAAAGCGCTAAGGCGTTCGTGCTTTTCGCGACTCGAATTTTCGGCCGCGCCGCGTATTATTTCCGAATAATCCGTAAATTGAGGGGAATGCAGGCCGCTGCCGTTCGCGCGCGGCCTGCATTTTGGCTATTATTTCGCTGTTCAAGAAAAGCGGCGCATCGGCGCCGATACATGAAAACGAGAGTGAGAACCGCTAGATGAAGTACATGACCACTGCGGAAATCCGCGAGAAGTATCTTCAGTTCTTCGAAGAAAAGGGCTGCAAGCGCATGCCGTCCTCGTCGCTGATTCCCGACGACCCGAGCCTTCTGCTCACCAGCGCCGGCATGGTGCAGTTCAAGCCCTACTTCCTGCATGTCAAGGAGTTCGACCCGGCATACATCGGTTCGACCACCGTGCAGAAGTGCGTGCGCACCAACGACATCGATATCATCGGCACCACGGGCCGTCATCTGAGCTTCTTCGAGATGCTGGGCAACTTCAGCTTCGGCAAGTACTTCAAGGACGAGATGTGCGCCTGGGCCTATGAGTTCGCCACCGAGGTCCTCGAGCTTCCCAAGGAAAAGCTCTACTTCACCGTGTTCGAAGACGACGACGAGACGATCGAGATCTGGAAGAACCTCGGCGTTTCCGAGGACCACATCTCCCGTCTGGGCGAGGACGACAACTTCTGGCGCGCCGGCCCCACCGGCCCCTGCGGCCCCTGCTCCGAGATCTATTTCGACCAGGGTCCCGACTTCGGTTGCGGCAGCCCCGACTGTGCTCCCGGCTGCGACTGCGACCGCTTCCTCGAGTTCTGGAACTGCGTCTTCACGCAGTATGACGGCCAGGAAGACGGCACCCTGGCCCCGCTTCCCACGAAAAACATCGATACCGGCATGGGTCTCGAGCGCATGGCCGCCATCATGCAGGGCGTGCAGTCCAACTACGAGACCGACGTCATGCGCGACCTCATCGGCGTGGGCGAGCGTCTGAGCGGCAAAGAGTATAAAAACGACGCCGCAGACGACCTGTCCCTGCGCATCGTGGCCGACCATAGCCGCAGCGTCACCTTCATGATCGCCGACGGCATCCTGCCCTCCAACGAAGGCCGCGGCTACGTGCTGCGCCGCCTGCTGCGCCGCGCCGTCATGCACGGCCATAAGCTCGGCATCGAGGGCGCCTTCCTGACCAACTACGTGGATGCCATCGTGCGCCTCATGGGCCACGTGTATCCCGAAATCGTCGACAACCGCGAGCTCGTCGAGCGCGTCATCCTTTCCGAGGAAGAGCGCTTCGGCGTCACGCTGCGCCAGGGCCAGGCGTATCTGGCCGACGCGCTGGAGAAGCTCGAGGGCGCGGTGCTCGATGGCGCCACCGCCTTCACGCTGCATGACACCTACGGCTTCCCGGTCGAAATCACCGAGGAAATCTGCGCCGATGCCGGCATCACGGTCGACAAAGAGGGCTTCGAGAAGTGCATGGACGAGCAGCGCGAGCGCGCCCGCGCCGCCACCAAGGACGACGCCGAGGCCGCTTGGAGCACCTACGGCGGCATCCATGACGACCTGCTCAAAGAGCTGGGCGCCACCGGCTTCGTGGGTTACGACCGCCTGACCGCCACCGCCGAGGTGAAGGCCATCGTCAAAGACGGCGAGCGCGTCGAGGCGCTTCAGCAGGGCGAAGAGGGCGAAGTCGTTCTGAGCCTCACTCCGTTCTACGCCGAAATGGGTGGCGAAGTGGGCGACACCGGCACGATCGAGGCCGAAGGCGTCAAGCTCGAGGTCGTCGACACCAAGGCTCCCGCGAAGGGTCTGGTCTGCCATGCGGTCAAGGTCGCCGAAGGCGCCGTGCGCGTGGGCGATACCGTGCGCGCCGTGGTCGACGAGCTGCGCCGCAAGCGCATCACCCGCAACCACACCTGCACGCATCTTCTGCATGCCGCGCTTCGCCAGGTTCTCGGCGAGCACGTCAAGCAGGCCGGCAGCTACGTCGGCCCCGACCGTCTGCGCTTCGACTTCACGCATTTCGAAGGCATGACGGCCGAGCAGATCGCCGAGGTCGAGCGCGTGGCCAACGAGGTCATCATGCGCGCCGTCCCCATGGCTATCTACGAGACCTCGCTCGACGCCGCCCGCGAATCGGGCGTCACCGCGCTGTTCGGCGAGAAGTACGGCGACACCGTGCGCGTCGTCGAGGCCGGCGAGTTCTCCCGCGAGCTGTGCGGCGGCTGCCATGTGGCCAACACCGCTGAAATCGGCTTCGTGAAGATCGTCTCCGAGTCAAGCGTCGGCGCCAACCTGCGCCGTATCGAGGCCGTCACCAGCTTCGACGCCCTCGAATATATGAACAAGATCGAGAACGAGCTCAAAGAGGCCGCGGCCGAGCTGAAGGTTCCGATGTTCGATGTGTCCGAGCGCACGGCGGCCAACATCCGCACCATCAAGGAGCAGGAGGCCGAGCAGAAGCGCGCCAAGAAGGCGGCTGCCGAAGGCAACGTGGCCGAGCACATCAAGGCCATGGTCGACGTGGGATACCCGCTGGTCATCGCCCGCATCGACGGTCTTGATTCCGGCGCCTTGCGCAATGCGTGGGATATCCTGCGCTCTCGCATGCCGAAGCCCGGCGCCTGCGTGATCGGCACCGTCAACGACGACAAGCCCGTCATCATGGCGGCAGGCACCGACGAAGCGGTGGCTGCAGGCTTCAACGCCGGCGCGTTGATCAAGTCGATCGCCGGCAACATCAAGGGCGGCGGCGGCGGAAAGCCCACCATGGCCCAGGCCGGCGGCAAGGACGCATCCGGCATGGACGCCGCTCTGGACGCCGCTCGCAAGGAGCTCGGCGCATAAAGGCGGCTTTCGAGCACCATTCGCCCGGACGCTTTCGTCTTCGCTTGAAACATGACGTGTCCGATGGGCCTGCGTTTGCGCGGGCCCATCTTCTTGAAACGGAGGAATCCCATGAGAACGCTCGCGCTCGACATCGGCGAGGTGCGTATCGGCCTCGCCGTCAGCGACGCGCAGGGCAGGGTGGCCACCCCCTTGAAGGTTCTGCCCGCCAAAGACGTGCTCGCCGACGGCGCGGAATTCCGTCGTATCGTCGAGGATTGGGAAATAGAATGCCTGGTCTGCGGTCTTCCGTTCACCCTTGCGGGCGAAGAGGGCCCGCAGGCGGCATCCATCAAGGAGAAAGCCGAACGCATCGCCAAGGCCAGGGCGCTGCCGCTTTATTTCGCCGACGAGCGTATGAGTTCGCGCGAAGCGAAACGCATTTTGCGTGAAGAGGGTTTGGACGAGCGCGCCATGCGGGGTAAAGTAGACATGATTGCTGCGAGCCTATTCTTGCAGTCGTGGCTCGACGCCCGCAACGGTAGCGAGTCTTGAGCAGGCGCAGCTTTCCTGCGCCCGAACAGGTAAGGAACATCAATGCCTCGTAAGCAGATTACGTACAGCTCCCACCCCAATCATCGAGCCCGCATGGTTCATGCCCAGGGCGAGCGTCAGTTCAGGACGTACGACACGTCCCACATCCGTCCCCGTAAAAGCAAGGCGCCTTTCGTGGTGGCGATCGTTCTTGCCGCCGTCGTGGTGGTCGGCTTGGCTGCGGTCGTTATCAATATGACCAAAGGATGCTCGGCCGACACCGAATCGATCGGCGTCGAACAGGTCGTGTCCTCCGACGTGCGCGCTGTGGTTCCCGAAGGCTCTTCGGCGGCCGACGTGGCCGCTGCGCTCGTGGCTGCGGGCGTCGTGCCGAACGCGGACGATTTCTTGGCCCGCGCCAAGACGCTCGAGATGGACGGCATGTTCCAGGCGGGCACGTACAACTTCACCGCAGGCATGACCCTCGACGATGTGATCAAAGCCGTCGCTTCGGGCGATTTGGGCACCACCGCGCTCACCATTCCCGAGGGCTATAAGCTTTCCGATATCGCCGCCGCGGTCGAAAAGGCCACGCAGGGCCGCGTGAGCGCCGCCGACTTCACGTCCGCCGCCTCCGATGCCAAGGCCTATGCCGCCGACTTCTCGTTCTTGGCAAGCGCTCCCGACGGCGTCTCGCTGGAAGGCTTCCTCTTCCCGAAGACCTATGACTTGGGAAGCGATGCCACGGCCGATTCGATCATCCGCATGATGCTCACGCAGTTCGGCAACGAGACCGCGTCGCTTGACTGGTCCTACGCCGAAAGCCGCGGCCTGAGCGTTTACGACGCCGTGACGCTTGCTTCGATCGTCGAGAAGGAATCCACCGGCGACGAAGAAATCCGCTCGCAGGTCGCCGAAGTGTTCTACAACCGTCTGAGCTCGCGCAATACCGAGACCAACGGCTTTTTGCAGTCCGACGCCACCACGGCCTACGAAGTGGGTCACGATCCCAGCGCCGCCGAAGTGCAGGCGGACACGCCGTACAGCACCTATGCCAACCCGGGCCTGCCGCCCACGCCGATCTGCTCGCCGAGCATCGACTGCCTGCAGGCCGTGTGCGCTCCGTCGTCCGACTACGGCGATTACTACTACTTCATCTTCTGGACCAATGATGCCAACCAGGTCGAATATGCGTTCAGCAAAACCTACGAAGAGCATCAGAAGGCCATCGCCGAGCATCTGTAAGGACCAGTATGCCCTTCTTCAAGCCTGACCGATTCCTCACGCGCGTCACCGCCCTCGACCCCGTCTCCGACATCAAGGAGGCGGGGTTTGCCCATGTTTTCCTCGATTTGGACAACACGCTTCTGACGCGCGACACCCACGAGGTTCCCGCCGATATCAAGGGCTGGCTCGAACGCTTGAAGGAAGCGGGCGTCGCCCCTTGCATCCTCACCAACAACTGGCACCACGGCGCCCATGAATGGGCCGAACGTCTCGGCCTGCCGATCGTCTCGCATGCGGTCAAGCCGCTGCCGTTCGCGTATTTCACGGCTATGAAGAAGGTAGGGGCGCGTCGCCGCTCCACGCTGTGCATCGGCGACCAGCTGATCACCGACGTCTGGGGCGCGCATGCCATGGGTATGCGCGTCGTCATGGTGAAGCCGTTGGTCGAAGCCGACCTCAAGCACACTCTTATGCTGCGCCATGTGGAGAAACTGTTCATGAAAGACGTTCGTCCCGAACGTTAGGCGCAACTTCTCGCGCACGGAATCGCCGGCGATTCCCGCATGCTACAATCGGTGCGAAAAATACGAGCACGTTGGGAGCATGATGCACTACGAAATAGCCGGAGATCCGCAAAGCGCCACGCTGGCCGCCATCGTCAAAGGCGTTCCTGCGGGCCTGCATGTGCATGAAGATGCCGTCGACGTCGATGTGGCGCGATGGGCCCGCGCGAACGGCCGCACCGACGAAACGCCGTCCGTCGCCGTGCTTTCGGGCTTGAAAGACGGCTGCACCACGGGCGCGCCTATTTTGCTTGCCCTCGCCAACGGCGCCTATGCCGAGCGTATGGAGGGACGCTTCGCGCCGCGCAGCGTCGCCTGCCCGGGAAGCGCCGAGGCTGCGGGTTCCCAGAAATACGGCATCGACGACCTGTCCGTGATCGACGCGCGCTGCGATGCGCGCCTCGACGCCATGCGCGTCGCGGCTTCGGGCATCGTGCGCGAATTTCTGGCCGAGCTCGACGTGGACATTCTTTCATGCGTTACGCGCATCGGCCACGCGAGCCTGCGCTCCAATCCGTTCGACGCCCCCGTTCCTCCGTCGGTTCTCGATATCGAATCGTCCAGCTGCCGCTGTCCTTCGCCGCAGACCACGGCTTCCATGGAAATAGAGATAGCACGCGCCCAGGTGCAGGGCCGCACGCTTCCGGGCGAATTCCGCCTTGGCGTTTTCGGCTTGGTGCCGGGCCTTGGCGAGCTTCGGCGTTCGGGTGCGGGCCTGGCGGGACGTCTTGCCGCCGCCGCGTTTTCGATAGACGGCGTGACGGGTATCGAATTCGGCGCCGAAAGCCGCGCCCTTCAAGACGGACTGGCCGCTCACGACACGCCTGTCGCAGCGCCCGGGGAAGGTCTTGCGCGCGCCGCCAACAAGGCGGGAGGCATCGAAGGCGGCCTGTCCACGGGCATGCCGCTCACGGCGCGCGTCAGCGTGACGGCGGGCGAGCGCATCGGCTGCAACGTCGCGTCCCTCGACGTGGCCGCGCTTCAGCCGGCGCCTTACATTCCCACGTCGTTTTCATGCTGCGATATTCCCGCGAAGGCGGTCGTCGCCGAATCGGAGGCTGCATTCGTGCTGGCCGATGCCTATCTGCAGAAGTTCGGCGGCGATTCCATGGACGACATTCACGATGCCGTGGCGGCGTATCGCCGCAGGCTCGCGATGGCGCGGTGAGCGTCATGGCCGTCCTGACCGAAAACGTTTTCCTCGTCGGCTTCATGGGGGTGGGAAAGACCACCGTCGCGCGCAGGCTCGCGCGTGACCTGGGCGTCGCTTCGATTGATGTGGACGCCTACTTGCATCGCAAGCACGGCAAGGACGCCAACCAGCTGTTCAAGCAGCGCGGTGAAAAAGGCCTGCGACGCCTTGAGGCGGTCGCGCTCGCGGAGTGCAGCGCCATGGGCCCTGCGGTCGTTTCGTGCGGCGAAGGCATCGTGGCCCTTCCGCGCAACCGCAAGCTTATTGCCGAGCAGGGTTTCGCTGTGCTGTTGGAGTCTTCCAAGGAAGGCTCGCTGGCGCGCGTGCGCAGCTTGAGGACGCGCCCGCTTCTGGCGCACGGCTGCGACACCGATAAGCTGTGGTGCGAGCGCAAGCCGCTCTACGACGAAGTGGCCCGCGCCCATATCGACGTGCAGGGTAAAAGCACGGCCGAAGTGGCCGCCGAAGTGACCGCCGTCTTGAAGAAGGCCGGAATCTACCGGCCCTAGATGCGGGTCGTCCGCCGCGCTCGGCCATAAACCGTGCGCGGCTTTTTCATGCCGCCCGCAGGGTCGCATGCCTGATAAACCGAGAAAGGAAGCGCGTTATGGAAAACCGTCTGCGCCGCATGCGTGCGGCCATGGCCGATTCGGGCATCGAATCGTTTTTCTGCACCGACCTGTCCAATGTGAAATGGCTCACGGGCTTCGAAGGCGTGTTCGACGACGAGCCCGCCCACACGCTGTTCGTGTCGGCCGACGAGGCCGCCATGCATACCGATTCGCGCTACGACCAGGCCGCCTGCAACGCGGCCGCGGGCACGCCGTGGCAGGTCGACGCATCGGGCGGATCGCATGCGGCCTGGGTCGCCGCCCGCGTCGCCTGCCGCTCGCTCGCCATCGAGGACTCCATGACGCTTGCCGCCTACCGCTCGTTGACGACGGCGCTTGACGCTGCTCGCGCCAGCGGCCCGTCCGTCGAGGCCCCGCGCGAGACGGGCGATTTCGTGCGCCGCCTGCGAGCGGTGAAAGACGCCGCCGAAATAGACGCCATGCGCGCCGCCCAGACGATCACCGATGCCGCGTTCGAGCACATCGCGGGCTTCATGCGCATAGGCATGACCGAGCGCGAGGTGCAGCTCGAGCTGGAAGAGACCATGCGTCGCATGGGCGCCGATGAACTGGCGTTTTCTTCGATCGTGGCGTCGGGCGCGAACGGAGCCGCACCGCATAGCATCCCAGGCGAAAAGCGCCTCGAGGAAGGCGATATGGTGGTGCTCGATTTCGGCGCGCGTAAAAACGGCTATTGCTCCGATATGACGCGCACCGTGTGCATGGGTCGCGCTACGGACGAGGCGCGGCGGGTGTTCGCCGCCGTGCGCGCCGCCAACGAGGCGGTCGAGGCCATGCTGCGTCCGGGCGTCACGGGCGCGCAGGCCCACGAGCTGGCCGAACAGGTGCTCGCCCGCGAAGGCTTCGCCGGCAAGATGGGGCACGGCCTGGGTCACGGCGTGGGAATCGACATCCACGAGCTGCCCAACCTTTCGCCGCGCAACCTGACGCCGCTCGAGGCGGGCAACGTGGTCACCGTGGAGCCAGGCGTGTATCTGGGCGGCGTTCTGGGCTGCCGTTTGGAAGATTTCGGCGTGATAACCGAAGACGGTTTCGAGGTTTTCACAAAATCGACCCATGAACTGGTTATAATATAGCGGCATTTTTTCCGGATGCGGCGCAGCGCCGCCGTATCCCCCGTATGCGGGGCGTATCGCCTCTGTATACAGGCAGGGCCGTGCCGCGGCCATGCGCCGCTTCGCGCGGCGGGCATGCGGCAATGTGCGCGGGCGGCTTCGCCGCGGCGTGCCGACGCAGGCGCTGCCGACCGATAGAAGGAAATGGACCTGCGGGTTCGAACATACAGAAGGAGTGGTCAATGGCAATCTCTACCGCCGATTTCAAGAACGGCATGTGCATCATGTACAACAACAAGATGTGCACCATCATCGAGTTCCAGCACGTCAAGCCCGGCAAGGGCGGCGCGTTCGTCCGCATGAAGCTGCGCGACATCAAGACCGGCCGCGTGCTTTCCGACACCGTGAACGCGGGCGTGAAGTTCGATACCGTTCGCCTCGAGCAGCGCGAGATGACCTATCTCTACAACGACGGCTCCGACTTCTACTTCATGGACCCCAACAGCTACGAGCAGTTCTCCCTGCCCGTCGACCACGTGGGCGACACCGCTCAGTGGCTTAAAGAGAACGATCCCGTCACCCTCGAGTACGCTGACGGCGAGCTGATCGGCTGCGAGCCCCAGATGTTCGTCGAGCTCGAGGTCACCGAGACCGACCCCGGCTTCAAGGGCGACACCGTCCAGGGCGGCTCCAAGCCCGCTACCCTCGAGACCGGCGCCGAGGTGAAGGTCCCCATGTTCGTCAACGTGGGCGATGTCCTGCAGATCGATACCCGAGACGGCCGTTTCGTCAAGCGCGTGTAGTAACGATCGGCGACTCCGCTTCATTGTGAACACGAATCAGGAAACGTAACGCCGCCGGCGCGCGTTTCCCGCGTTTCGAATCATCGCGATGCCCGCTGTCATGCGGGCATCGCTGCGTTTGCGGCACGAAGGCGGCTTCGAAGCCGCAGTGCCGTCCGTTCGGGGCGCGGTCAACACGCCGCTTGCTGCAAGATATGCGCGGCGGATGTCCGAGAAGGGAAGACGTATGGAATACATAGACGATCTTGCGCGTATCGCGTCCGCCGTGCGCGTGGCTTGCGCCGCCGTGGTGGACGATGCCGGTTTGCCTGCGACCTGCTCGGTCGAGATGGCGGGCGCCGACGGCGACGGGGTATATGTGCTGGTCGATCGCGACGACGAATGCTATAAGCTGCTTGCGTCTCGCAAATCCATGGCGCTTACGGGCATCGAGGGCGCCCTCGATGCCGAAGGCGCTTCGCTCTCGTTGCGAGGCCGTATCGAAGAGGCTGCGGTCGAGGCCGTCTTGGCTTTCGCCGACGCGCCCGACGCAGGCGCCGTCTTGCGTGCCTTGGGTTGCCGAGACATCGCCGCGTTTCGTCTGTATCAGGCCTCGGGCGAGCTGGTCGAGCGCCGCGACGGCCAGGCGCGTCGCATGCCCGTGCGTTTCGGCGAAGAGCGTATGAACGCGGGCGTGAAGGCGCGCTCCTATATCGTCACCGACGAATGCGACGGCTGTCGCGCCTGTGTGTCGAAATGCGCCGAGGGCTGCATCGACGTGAGCATGGTGCCCGCCGTGATCGACCAGGACCGCTGCACGCGCTGCGGCAACTGCGCCACCGCGTGCTTCCAGGAGGCCATCATCGTCGTGAAATAGCGGCGTCGCAAACCTTCGGCCGATGGCGGTTTCGGCTTGGCTGCGCAGGCGGCTCTTCTCCTGAAAGGACGGCGTTTTCGGCAACGATCGGGAAACGCTTGTCCCTCGCGGCCCCGCATGCCGAAAGGCATCTCGACAATGGATGGGGCGAACGATACACTGCTTTAGTGCATCAGAGTGACTCCTGACCGAAACGGCGGCGCGTTCGCCGTTTCGTATCTCTATAATGCAAAGACGGTAAGACATACGCGCTTCGACAGAGGCGCTTCGAAGATGGAGAGGTGAAGCATGCCAGGTTTGCAACTGATGGATACCACTATCCGTGACGGTCAGCAAAGCCTGTGGGCCACCCGCATGCAGCTCGGCGACATGCTGCCCATTCTGCCCAAGATGGACAAGGTGGGTTATTGGGCGGTCGAGGCCTGGGGCGGTGCGACGTTCGATACGTGCCTGAGGTTCTTGGACGAGAACCCTTGGGAGCGCCTGCGCTCGATCAAGGCCCACATGCCCAACACCGATCTGGCCATGCTCTCGCGCGGTCAGAACCTGGTGGGCTACAAGCACTACTCGAAAGATATCGTGAACCGCTTCATCGCCTGCGCGAAGAAGAACGGCATCCAGGTGTTCCGCGTGTTCGACGCGCTCAACGATATCCGCAACGTGGTCGACAACGCCGAGGCCATCAAGGCCTGCGGCGGCTGGTTCGAGGGTGCCATCTCCTACACCGTGTCGCCCGTGCACACGCTCGACGGCTATCTGGAATACGGCCAGAAGCTCAAAGACCTCGGCGCCGACTCCATCGCCATCAAGGACATGGCGGGCATGCTCACGCCGTATCGCACCGAGCGCCTGGTGAAGGCGTTCAACGCCGAAATCGGCCTGCCGGTGCACGTGCACTGCCACTACGTCGGCGGCATGGCCCCCATGAACATCATCAAGGCCGCCGAAGCCGGCGCCGCCATCGCGGACACCGCGAGCGCTCCGCTTTCCTTCGGCAACAGCCATCCTGCGGTCGAGACGATCGTCGCCGCCCTGCAGGAAAGCCGCTACGACACCGGCTACGACCTCGACCTGCTGTTCGAAATCGCCGATTACTGGGAGGAAGTGCGCAAGCGCGGCCACTACAAGCGCGGCGTGTCTTCGCTCACCCACATGAAGGTGTATTCGCACCAGGTTCCGGGCGGCATGATGAGCAACCTCATCTCGCAGCTCGAAATTCAGAACGCAACCGACCGCCTGGACGAGGTCATGCACGAGATTCCGCGCGTGCGCGCCGAGGTGGGCTATCCGCCGCTGGTCACCCCCATGAGCCAGATCGTGGGTACCCAGGCCGTGTTCAACGTGCTCACGGGCTCGCGCTGGAGCGTGGTGTCCAAGGAGATGAAGGACTACCTGTGCGGCTTCTACGGCAAGGCACCCGGCCCCATCTCTCCCGAAATCTACAAAAAGGTCGTCGGCAACGCCGAGGTCCTGCCGCCCGACGTGGCTCCCTCGTCGTTGGCAACCACCACCTACGATCAGGTCGAGGCCGAAATCGGCGATCTGGCCACGTCCGAAGAAGACGTGCTCATGTACGCCCTGTTCCCCAACGAGGCGCGCACTTTCCTTTCCAAGCACCGCGCCACCGAGCAAGTTGATTTCCTGCTGGAACGCGAGTCCAGCCAGACCAAGGAGGACGATTACGTGGACATCAATCAGATTCGCGAGCTGGTGAAGGTCGTCGAAGAATCCGGCGTCGGAGAAATCACCGTCGAAGAAGAGGGCATGCGCATCAGCGTCCGCATGCCGGGCTCCGCTCCCGTTGCCGCCGCCGCTCCCGCAGTCGCAGCAGTCGCTCCTGCCGCCGCCGCTCCGGCCGCGGCCCCCGCAGCAGCCGCCCCCGCGCGTCCGGCCGACTGGATCGAAGTCGCCGCTCCCATGGTGGGCACCTTCTACGCCGCCCCCGCCCCGGGCGAGCCCGCGTTCGTCAAGGTGGGCGACGAAGTGGCCGCCGGCGAAACGCTGTGCATCGTCGAGGCCATGAAGCTTATGAATGAAATCGCCGCGCCCCAGATGGGCACGGTGCGCGAGGTCTGTCTTGACGACGCCACCGCCGTCGAGTTCGGCACCCCGCTGTTCTACATCGAGCCGCACGGCGCAGCCGATGCGGGCGAGGGGGAATAAGGCGTGTTTAGCAAGATTCTCGTCGCCAATCGCGGAGAGGTGGCGCTGCGTATCATGCGCGCCGCCCGCGAGCTTGGCGTGAAAACGGTCGCGGTGTATTCCACGGCCGACAAAGACACTCTGCCTGTGGCCTATGCCGACGAGGCCGTGTGCATCGGTCCCGCTCCTGCGGGCAAGTCGTACCTGGTGATGTCCAACATCATCGCCGCCGCGGTCACCACGGGCTGCGAAGCCGTGCATCCCGGCTACGGCTTTTTGGCCGAGAACGCCGATTTCGCGCGCGCTTGCGCCGATAACGGCCTCGTGTTCATCGGCCCTGCTCCCGAGTGCATCGAGCGCATGGGCAACAAGGCCGCCGCGCGCGAGACCATGACGGCCTGCGGCGTTCCCACGGTTCCCGGCTCCGACGGCGTGGTCGAGCGCGTCGAAGACGCCCGCGCCTTCGCCGACGAGGTGGGCTATCCCGTGCTGATCAAGGCTTCCGCCGGCGGCGGCGGCAAGGGCATGCGCGAAGTGCATGACCCCGCCGACCTGGAAAGCGCCTATACGGCCGCCAAGGCCGAGGCCGCCGCGGCATTCGGCAACGACGACGTGTACCTGGAGAAGCTCGTGCTTCGCCCGCGTCACATCGAAATCCAGGTTCTGGCCGACGATTTCGGCAACCACGTGGCCCTGTGCGAGCGCGACTGCTCCATCCAGCGCCGCCACCAGAAGCTGCTCGAAGAGGCTCCCTCTCCGGCGCTCGACGACGAGCTGCGCGCCGCCATGGGCGAAGCCGCCGTCAAAGCCGTCGAGGCCGTCGACTACCGCAACGCCGGCACCATCGAGTTCCTGCTCGATGAAAGCGGCAAGTTCTATTTCATGGAAATGAACACCCGCGTGCAGGTCGAGCATCCGGTCACCGAACAGATCACCGGCACCGACATCATCAAAGAGCAGCTGCGCATCGCTTCGGGCGAGCCTATGAGCTGCGCCGATCGTGCCCCGTTCTCTCCGAACGGCCACGCGATCGAGTTCCGCATCAATGCGGAAGACCCGGCGAACGGCTTCCGTCCGTGCCCTGGAACCATCACGCGCTTCGACGTGCCGGGCGGCCCGGGCATCCGCGTGGAATCTTACGTGTCGGCGGGTTCGGTCATCTCTCCGTTCTACGACTCCATGGTGGCCAAGCTCATCGTATGGGGCCAAGATCGCGACGAGGCGCTGGCGCGCGGCAGGCGTGCGCTCGATGAGTTCAAGATCGAAGGCATCGCCACCACCATTCCGTTCCATAAGCGCGTGCTTGATGCGGAAATCTTCCAGCGCGGCGAAGCCCGCACCGACTTCTTGGAAGTGGCGTTCGGCGAAGAGTAGGTTCGCCTGCGTGTCTTTATACTGTTCAGCGGCATAAGAAAACGGCCGGTTCGGATGAAAGCGAGCGATCGCGATCGTCCGAACCGGCCGTTCGTCGTTGGGGGCCGTTTGTTTCGGGCGCTAGTCGTCTTCTCGCGCCTTGACCGGCGCGGCGGCGGGGATATCGCCTACGGTGGGTATGCGCCATGCCATGAGCCATAGCAGAAACACCGCCACAGCTCCCAGAATCGCCCATACCGCGGGGTTGGGGGCAAGAATGGCGCTCAGTCCCATTACGGTGAAGGAAACGCCCAGAATGTGCAGCTTGCGCTTGAACGGAATGCCGCCCTGTTCTTTGAACGGCGCCACGTACGAGCGGTACATGCGGGTTTTGCGGATCCACGCATGGCAGCGTGGCGAGCTTTTCGCGAACAGGAACGTGGCAAGCAGCACGAGGGGCGTGGTGGGAAGTACGGGTATCACCATGCCGACGAATCCGACGGCGCAGCATATCCAGGCGCAAGCAAGCAGAACGGGTCGTTTCATGGGCGCTCCTTCGAAGGCGTATCGAGCGGTGGGCGACGTCGTTTGTCTGTGAAAACCAAGTCATGATAGCAAAAAAGTTTTCCATGGTTAACCATTATTCGAGCAAACCTTGGAAACCGTTCGCATTGCAGCGAAAACCTCTGCCGAACAAGCGCGCTTGTGCCATAATGGAGCGAACAACAGTTCGTATTCGTTCTCTTTCGAATGCAGGTTCGCATTGCGAGGTGTGCCATGCTCGATGAACTTCATGTCCAAAACGTCGCGCTGATCCGCGATGCGTCGTTTTGCCCGGCGGCCGGCTTGACGGTGGTCACGGGCGAATCGGGCTCGGGTAAGACGGCCCTTCTGTCGGCTATCAAGCTGCTGGTGGGCGAACGCGCCGATGCGGCCACGGTGCGCGAAGGCGCGGCGTCGGCCGTGGTGGAGGGGCGCGTGTTTTTGAATGACGATACGCCTGACGGCCATGTGGCGGTGCGCAAGGTAAGCGCCGACGGCCGTAGCCGTGCGACGCTCGACGGGTCTATGGCAACGGTGAAGCAGCTCGCGGCGCTGGTGGGCGGAACGGTCGATCTGTGCGGCCAGCACGAGCAGCAGAGGTTGTTGAAGCCTGCCAACCATATGGGCATGCTGGACGCTTGGGCGGGCGAGGAAGTCTCCGTCGCCAAAGCGGCGTACGAGGCGGCGTTCGCCGACGCTCAGGAGGCCCGCCGCGCATTGGAAGCGGTGCGGGAGGCATGCCGAGCCAATTCGGCCCAGCTTGAGGAAGCCCGCTTTACTTTACAGCGTATAGACGAAGTAAATCCCACGTCAGAGGAATATGAGGAAATCATCACCGAACTGCCGCGCGTCGAGAACGCCGAGTCGTTGGCGCAGGCCGGCGATGCCGCATACTACGGTCTTGCGGGCGAACGCGGCGCCATCGCGGCGCTGAACGAAGCGCTCATGCAGTTGGAAAGCATGCGCGCGATGGATTCGTCGCTCGATGGCCTGTGCGCAGCTTTGACCGATGCGTCCTACATCGTCGAAGACGCCGCGCGCGACGTACGCGCCTATCGCGATTCGATCGACCGAGACTCTGCGGCTCTCGAGCGCCTGCAGGAACGCATGGGCGCCATGCAAGGGCTTATGCGCGCGTACGGCCCGCGTATGCAGGACGTGCTGGAACGCCGCGCCAAGGCCGCCGACCTGGTTTCGTCGGTCGACGATGCCGACCGCAGGATCGAAGAGGCCGCGCGTGCGCTCGATCAGGCCGAGCATGCGCTTGCCCGAACGGCCGATGTGCTCGACCAGGCAAGGCGCGCGGCAGCGCCGCGCTTCGCGGAGCAAGTGAATGCGTATATGGCGCGCCTCGAAATGGGGTCGGCCGAGCTGTTGTGCGAATTCACGCCGCTCGATCGCGACAAGTGGACGCGCTGGGGTTCGTGCAAGATGGAGTTCTGCTACCGTGCGGCGGCGGGCATGACGCCGCGTCCGTTGGCGCGCATCGCCTCGGGCGGCGAGGTGAGCCGTGTCATGCTGGCAGTCAAGGCGTCGCTCGGTGCGGCCGACACGGGAGAGACCCTCGTGTTCGACGAAGTCGACGCGGGGGTGGGCGGCACGGCGGCGCTTTCGTTGGCCGAAGTTCTGGCCGATCTTGCCGCCACGCATCAGGTGATCGTGGTAACGCATCTGGCGCAGGTCGCCGTGCGCGCACAAACCCATTACATGGTGAGGAAGGTGTCCGTCGACGGCGCCTTGCCCGAAACGGAACTGCTTGCGCTCGAAGGGGAGGACCGCGTGCGCGAGGTTGCCCGTATGCTATCGGGCGATGCGGGCGATGCGTCGCTCGCCCATGCGCGCGACCTTATGGTTAAGGCGGGCGGCTGCGAAAAGGCGTAGGCGGCTTGCTGCGACTTCGGATGCAAGGGTGTGTAAAACGAAAAAGTCCTAAAAACGAATCGAGGCCCGGAGGGGAAGCCGGGCCTCACACAAGGAGGGGAATGGACGGCTCGAAGCCGTCTTGGCTGCTATTAAGCAGGTGATCTCGAAGGAGGGTGCCTTCGGAATTACAAGACTCAGTATACGCACCCGGTTTCGAGGAAATATGACGCGGCTATGGAGGTCTGATGGACTGGGTTACCGCTGGTCATCAATAGGGTCGCAAAGCGGAAAAGAATCGATGAAAGGCCCGATGAACCGCAGGTTTTTCCTATGGTTCGGCATAGACTGCGCAACTGGGCTCGATCGCGACGGGCGGTGGAATGCCCCTGAAAAAAGTCGAGGCCCGGAAGGGAAGCCGGGCCTCACACAA